>NZ_JBHUGF010000001.1:0-380629 GCF_042681745.1 Paenibacillus nicotianae
ACACGTATGATCTACGTGGCAATCGGAAAACGCTGAGTGATACTCAGGAAGCATCGGCGACTAAAGAATCCAGTTATAGCTATGATCCTGATGATCGCTTAACATCGGCTACGATCGATGGAACCAAAACCAGTATCGACTATCTACCGAATGGCTTACGTTTCCAGAAAACAACAGGTACGATATCGACTCAGTACGGATACGATGCTCAGAACAATGTTACTTCTGAGAAAGTCAGTAGTGGTGCTCAATCGACATACATCTACGGCGACCGTATTCTTTTGAAAAAAGACCAGACAGCAAACAAAGATTACTATTATCTATCCAATGGACACGGCGATATTGTGCAGATGGTGGATACGACTGGAGCTATTGTCAATAGTTATGGATATGATGAATGGGGTAATCTGACTCAAAATAAGGAAACAGTCGCAAATAACTTCAAATATGCAGGCGAAGCGTATGATAGTGAGACGGGATTGTATTACTTGAAAGCAAGATATTATGATCCAAGTCAAGGACGATTCTTGAAAGAGGATAGTTATGAAGGACAGATTACCAATCCACTGACGCTCAATAGTTACACATATGTAGAGAATAACCCAGTGAACTATGTAGACCCAACGGGTTATAATCCTGAAGAACCCTCTCAGGAAACAGATGCTGTACAAGGTTTCAGAGGGTCGAGTATACCCAAAGGTTCTAGCGGAAGTGGAGGCAAATCTTCTACTAATTCGTCGAACGGAAGCAAGACTGAAAAACCAAAACCAGCTCCGGTAAAACCTTTACCTAAATCAAGCGCAACTGATGTAGATTTACTAAAACAAGAACAAGCAGCACAAAATGCGGCAAAAGCCGCAGAAAAAAGGCTTTTTACTAGTGCCATGAATGCTTTTAAAAAAGTTGATTTTACCAAGTTTACTATTAAAAACAAACATTTGGATCTTCCAGAAAATGCAAATAAAAATTGGTCTAAATTTAATGTGGATACGCCTGAAGAAGCTAATAAGTTAGTTGACTCAATAATAAAGAAAGCAAAAGCTGATAATAGTCTTATAAAAAAAGTTGAAGATAATGATAAAGTAGGTTCTGATGGTGCATCTTCATACAAAATATGGATTGATGCACAAAAAACTGTAGGCGTTAATGGAGAAACTGCAATCCGTGTAATCTATGATGGTTCTAGCAATCCTTGGAATGTATTTCCTGATAAAATTCCTTTAAAATAGAAACGGAGAATTGAATATGATTACCAAACAAGAGTTTATTGAGAAAAAGGGTAAAAGTGCGTATAGTTCATTAATTGATTTTTTGCATCTAGAAGTTACTGAAGATTCATTTAACTGGATCTATGAATTTTTAAGTATTGAGAACTTCCGCAATGGAGAATATGAGGGAACACAATATATTCTCAAAAAATTGAATAAAAAAGAAATTATTATTGTTGATACAGTTGCAGAAGAATTTAGTAAAGATTTATCTACAACTTATTTTCAATTATATGTATCAGAGATGTTATATATTATGGATGAAATAGATGAGTGGAGAACAGGGCTTTAATATAAGTTAGTTTTATTATGTGGCAAAATAAGAAAAGAAAAGGAGAACAAGAAGAGTATGAATTTCAAAAAAAAAGACTTTATGATGAAGAACAGCCAACGTTCATGGGAAATATTAATTGACTTTTTAAATATAGAAATCAAAGAAGAGAATTTTAAAACAATATATACTTTTTTAAAAGTAGGCAACTTTAGAAAAGGGGAATATGAAGGCAATAAGCATGTTTTAAAAAAATTATATTCAGAAGAAGTAGTGATTATTGATCTTTCAGTAGAAGAAAAAGATAATAATTCTTCCCCAATACCATTTTGCTTAACCGTAAATGAAATGATAACTATTATGGATAATATTGATGAGTGGAGAAAGTACAAAATAGAGTAGAAAATTTGTATCAAAAAGAACTAGTTGATAATATTATATTTCCTTTTTGAAGATACAAAATTTAAGAAATAATTGTAGAAGGAAAAGTAAAACTTTTTATAATCTATTTTTTAGAGTGATTTATTTGACCTTGTTTGGTTTTATACCATTCAAGGTTTTTTTCGATTATATAACCAGTCTAAAAACAGCAACGGAGTCACCAGCAACTATACCTATGATGCTCTAAACCGACTCACGGCTGTGCAAGATGGGATCGACCAGACGACTCGCTATGCATACGACGGCACTGGAGGTCTGACGAAGATCACTGTGAACGACCTTGCTGGAAAAAGCGAAACGTTATACACCAAAGCCCAGACAGCGAGATACTATAACTCAAGTCACAAATAGTTCTTACTTATAATATAAGATATATATGAATTACAGATTACTAATGAACAATAAGGAGAATCACAATGACGTTAAATCTACTTTCTCTTAAAAAAAATAGTTTAATTTCAAAATCTACATGTACATATAATCCATCTATT
The DNA here is from genome assembly GCF_042681745.1 of Paenibacillus nicotianae. Lineage (NCBI taxonomy): Bacteria > Bacillati > Bacillota > Bacilli > Caryophanales > Paenibacillaceae > Paenibacillus > Paenibacillus nicotianae. Next base: position 2,472 of record NZ_JBHUGF010000001.1, read on the forward strand.
CGAACATTTAATATTGTAACTTCATATATGAACGATGAATGTATACCTTTTCAGATTGGGATGGGTACTTGCATATGGTTAAATGAATCGGGCGCAATGGGAGAGATTGAACTTATCTATCCTATACAAACATCCAAACCAAATTTCTTTGAACCAGATACGATTGAGAACACTATAGGCGAGCCTAGCTTTAGTGTGAGTGAAGCTGATTACGATAATATAACTGTTGAAATTTCCCGAGAAAATTTCATGATATGGTTAAAAAGCGAAAGTGAATTTGATCTGAAGGTAGTCTCAGAAAATGTCTATTACTTGTTTCAAGATAAGGAATTAGTAGCTATAGGAGTAGAAGCTTATGATCTTATAGAATGAAAGAATGGATCTAATTGAACGACTTCCCTATGCTCCAGCAGATGAGTATGAAAAGGAGAATAATATGAAAGAATTTATTTCAAAAGAAAAACTTATTGAACGAAATAATGAATTTTTATACATTATGGATCATATAGATTATTGGAGAAAAAATAAATAAATGGTTCAAAGAAACGAGATCAGCAGTGTCTTAAAGGAGAAGAGATACTATGGAACAAGTAATAGACTACTATCTCGGTTTTGAAGGAGAACCGGAAATTCGGTTTATGTATATTAGTTCAGACAATACTAGATTTTCAATTAAAATGTGGGAAGGCTATTTTGATACTTTAATGTCATATATTCAGCCTACTACTGTGGGAGAAAAAGTATTATTTTACTACTATCATACGCATACTGGTTGGTACGATCATTCTCCTTGGAAGCTCCTGGATGTTTCAGGCGTTATTAATGAATTACAAGGTATAGACAAAACACATGTAGATCAAATATGTTTAGGCATTTTAAATGATATGTATCACTTAGCTTTACAAGCAAAAAAACAAGCAACGTACATTTGGATTACATATGATTAATAAATGTATATATTGTTATTAATCTGATTTTGAAAATATTCTAAAAAAGGTGAACACAATATGTCATCAATAAAAATTTATGTTGAAGATGATTCGGAGTTAGCAAATTTTGAAGCGCTAAACAAAGGTTTTCGATCAGATGTGTATGTAGAAATAGGACAACTTAGATATAAATTAGCTGTTCACGATATCGTTAGACTACAGCAGGATGTTCAATCAGAATACGAGAATTATGGATATTACGAGGTCTATCCAAATTTAATTATTGTAAAAGAAGTAACCATAGAAGAAATAACACGAACAGTCACTCATTTATATCAATGTAACTTTTTTGAACACTTAAAACCAATAAACTCTATAGTGCTATGCACAGATAATCAAATAACCAAAATAAAAGGAGCAAATATGAAAAAGAAAATTACTAAAGAAGAATTTATTACACAAAAAGGTCAACGAGCCTACAATGTATTGATAGATTTTCTGAATCTTGAGATCGAGGATGATTTTCTCGAAGTGATATATGCTTTTGTCAGTGTTGCGAATTTTCGAGCAGGCGAATATGAGGGTAATCAATATCTTTTGAAAAAATTGAATGCACAAGAATTAGTGATTATTAATATTTCAGGAGAAGGATTTGTTGAAGAAGAAAAGTTGTTCAGATTCAATATAAGTGTAGCTGAATTTTTATATATTTTAGACGAAATCGATGACTGGAGAAAAGAGTTCTGGAAAAATTGACAGGAGGGTAATATGGAAGATATTCATTATATAGCGTTAAATGATATGCAAACGATAAAGCATACCTTTGATAAGAATGGTTGTATGTATATTGCTGAGCTAGATGGCAAAGAAATTCAGACTTTGACTGATTATTTGACTCAAATGTCGAATCTGTTCCAATTTCCTATTCCGTCTCTTGGTCTGGACGGATACAACGACTGGATGAGAGATTTAGATTGGCTTAACAAAGAAGGTTATGTATTCATTATTTATCATTTTGCTGAGTTTTTAAAACAGGAGTTACTGATAAAAGAACAAATAGTTAATAACTTTCAAGACACTATATTACCTTTCTGGCAATATGAGATTACAACAACGGTTGTAGGTGGCAAAGTGAAACCATTTAAGATCTATTTCGTGGATTAATATTTGGTGTTTACAGATATAACAGTATAAATTATTTTTGAAGATAGGCTGAATAAAGGAGAAATGAAACATGGAGATTAAGCTTACTATTCCGGCTTATTCATCTAGCAAGGGATTACGATTAGATTGGGAAGAAGATTTTGAGATTTTCTCTAGCGTGGAAAATGATACGATCACAATCAGAGCCAATTCAGCAGAAGTCATCTTGGAGAAAATATAAAGATTTATTGACTATGTATTTATTTCTAAAATAAAAATTTATAAATATATAAAAGAATAGTGAGTACTTATTATGAATAAAGAACATATGGATCAGCAAATAAATATACTATTAGAAGAACTGGGTTTTGAAAAATTCATGTTAAATCATAATGAGTTTTATAAGTGGGAAGAGAATTATTACAAACTGGTATTTATAGATAAATTTCAAGCGTATATTCTAGAATTTGCTGTAACTTTACAAGAAGCTGAAAAGAATATATTTGAGGATAGTGATATATATCCATTATCTTTAGAAAACTTGATAGCTGATCTGCATTCTGATTTGCTCAAATATTATAGCAAAAGAAAAGTAGGTACAGACAATGATTAAAGTAGTAGGAATAAACAATAAAGATGTGCATTTTAACATAACATATATTGAAGAGGTAAAGACTTATAATATAACTACTGAATTTATGTCGGATGAGTGTGTAAACTATAGAGTTGAACAGAGTAATATGATTTGGTTAAATCATGAGGGAGCTATAGCAGAAATAGAAAGTATATATCCGAAGATTGTTCAAAAAGAATGCTGTTATTTTGCAAAACAAGTAAAGTTTTTGTCTGGATCTCCTAGGCTACATATTATTTCAATAGCAGATGACTTTTGTATACAACATGCTCAGAATAAATTTACAATGTGGTTTGCCAAAGAAAAGATTATTGATGTTCATTTGCAATCAGAGAACATTGATTTTTATATTGGAAAAGATGAATTGTTAGGGATACATTGTAGAAAGATAAAAGTTATCATATAGCATTAAAGTGAATTTACATCAATGTAAAGTAACATAGTCATATGAGGAGGTAAATATGCTTAAACGCATGATTATGAGCATAATCTTTTTAGGACTTCTGTGTTAGGTTTTATTTTTTTATCGGACAAAGAAATAATAGAGAAAGATTATTTTATGAGAGCAAACATAAGCTCTTTTTTCTATAAAAATATTATTTCTAATAAAGGTAATCCTTTATCTGAACATACAAAATTCGATCCAAAGAATGGTCAAGAATATGCAAAAGAATTGTTATATCCAGGCTACCGCTTATTCTTTATGAATAAAAGTTCTGCTAATAATCAAAATGACTATTTTTTAGCTAATGTAAAAATCACAGATGATAATTACCGTATTGGAAGTGAAAAAACAGGTATAGGAACCTCAAAACCACTCGTAGAAAAGGTATATAAAGGTAATAAGAGAATACTAGATATACGTGATGGATTTATAGATGGTGATACGTGGATAGACTATAGATTTGATAAAAAACAGAATATTAGTGAAATAAAAATTTATTACGGACCTTAATAAAGATGTACTCAAGTTAAACACTAGGAGGAATCGAATTGAAAAAAAGTAGTGTTATATACTTCATACTTCCCGCACTTTTACTAAGTGGATGGGGAGACTCTAATCCATTGGAGTTAGAGCAAATGACTGCATTACATAAACCTGCTATACAGACCAAAGAGGAAAATAAACAAATCGTACCTGTTGGAAATCAGACGCCTTCTTTTGTGCAAAAATATCTATTTGGTCAGTGGAAAGTTAAAAAAATTGTAAAATCTGCTTGGATTACAACGATTGCTGAATCAGCAGCAAAGAAATTAGTAGGTACCCAATTCACATTTGGTGCACAATCGATTATATCGGATAGTAAAGCATTAAAGCCTATTTTGATCAACGAAGATAAAGCAACCACACCACGCTTATCTAATCCTACATATACTCAAACCTCTGTAAGTAAAGCAGAATTTGAGACAGATAACGATATGGCACAATTCAAAGAACTTGGATTCACCCATAATTCTATTAACATTATCGAAATATATACAGACAAACATTACGAAAACTTATGGAGTCTGGGTTATATCTATATTGATCCATTAACACCCAAACGATTAATTGTGACTAGCAATGGATACTACTTTGAATTACAAAAAATCAAGTGATGACAAACAAACAACATAATCAAAAAGATATAAAACTCTCCACATAAAAAAGGGATAGGTTCATATAAATGAACCTATCCCTTTTTTTGTTTCACTTCACACTAGATGCTTATAATACAAATTCGTAGCATCTAATCCGCCATTGCCTGACTTGGCGTAATTGGGAATTTGTCCGGCTTGGATATAGCCTAATGACTGATAGAGAAGATTGGAAGGATCTCCATCCCGGGTATCAAGCACAAGTAGAATACGGTTCTCTTCTTTTGCTTTTTGTTCGATATGTTCCATAAGCCGGCGAGCAATACCATGACGGCGGTAGTTGAGATGTACCATCAACTTGGCAACTTCAGCCCGGTGATCTCCGTTAGGCTTGGTACATAGGTGCAATTGAATCGTACCCGCAATAACATTGTCGATTTTGGCAACATATAATAATGTGCCTGGTTGTAGTACCTGTTCCCAATAAGCACTAGCTTCTGCATGAGCCAGAGGTGGGAGAAATCCGATCGATGCGTCTGCATCTACTATTTGTACCAGCATATCCGACATTTCATCGAGATACGGTTCAATTTGTTGTACTTGTTCGATCACAACAGTCTGTAGCAAAAGAGCACCTCCATATATAAGATCAGTGATACTATAGTGTTTATTGTAGCGTGGGCTCTTTATGATAAAAATAGTAAAGTAGCAGCGAAATATTTCTACTTTTCGTATGGAATAGGTGTTAGTTGTGCATATGATTAGGTGTCCTGAAACCACAGCGTAGCAAAGTCTACCCATCCTTTATGATTAACATGTACTCCGCGCAACGATGGATGATAGATTGTACTTGCTGTCCGCACCACTAGAAATGCGCTTGTCCAAGATTCATGGAATAATTGATTAACTGCACTAGACCAGTTTGCAATAGCATGCTCGGCAGAGGAAGCCAGCATATGTTGAGTGAGCTGATCTAATTGGTGTACAGTCTGAGTAGGTAAGAAATACCTGATCCAATTACGATCGGATTGAACATATTCGAGCAGTCCAATAGGCTGATCACTAACCATCGCTTCAAATAACATAAGGTCTGCTTGTTCCATTATGTCAGGTTGAATAGTCTCTGCCCATGTTACGATATGCACCTGTATCACAATCCCGAATGTCTGATACTGTTGTTGAAGCCAGTACGCATCTGTAGCATGACGGGCAAACGTATACAAATGTAGAGTTTTTCCAGCATAAGGAGTGTGCTGTAACTGTGCTAGCATAGATTCCCGAATAGCTGTATATTCTGATTGCTCTACTAACAACTCTAGAAACCCACTTGTTATAGCGTCTGTCTGAATATGTAGTCCAGATGCAGGGCAAAGATGGGTTGCTCCTAATTCTTCGGTCATTTGTAGACGGTTGATCCCCTGAACTAACACTTCCCGAAATCTCGAATCTTGTAAAATAGTATCTTTTCGCAGATTAAACGTCAGCGTGGATACACCTGTGACTGTTTGTGTTAAAGGCATTTGCAGATCAGCAGGGATCTCCAATTCTCCTGTAACTACCGTCAATACCCCTGGACTGGTACCAAAGCAAGCTTCTGCTTCATTCTCAGGCACAATAATAATTTCTATCTGATCGATAAACCCTTTATATCCAAAATAACTTGAAAACAATGTCAGCGTACATTTTCCAGGATGATGGGATATCACCTGATAAGGCCCTGAACCGATAGGCAATATATGCTTTGAATGAGGTAATAACGAAGATGCAGGTGAGATCGAAGCGGCACTATGACTCATATAGAAAAGAAACTGCGTATTAGGTCGCCGCAGGGTGATCTGTATTTGATACCGATGGATGATTTGAATATGGTCGATATCTTGCACCAACCAGTGATGAATTACCGATGGATCTTGTAATCGGGTAAGACTAGCATCTACATCTTGCGCAGTTAGTTCTTGTCCATTGTGAAAAGCAATCCCTTTGTGAAGGTGAAAAGTCCAGCAGGTCGCATCTTCGTTAACTTCCCAGTGATGAGCGATGTCTTTGGTAAATGTCTGTTGCAAGTGATCGTATTGCACCAATCGACTATAGATTTGATGAATCAGATGGGTATCAAAAGCATACATCGCATTGGCTGGTTCTAGCGAGACAATCGGTCGATAAATCGGTAAACGCAACGTCTCGATCATCCGATCTTGTCCGATCTGTTGTGTACTATGCCCGAAGTAAGTCATCAGCCATTCTAAAAAGAGTGGACGTACGATAGCCAGCGGTTCATGGGCTTGAAGCCAATCAAAAGCACTCTGCACATCTCCCTGTAGAACTCGTTGCTTGGCTTCCTCTAGTAATACCGTTGTCACCGGATGTAAAAAGGTGAGTTCAGACGTATTTCCTCGACCTCGACCCGAGCGAAATTCAACCCAACAGACTTGCTCCATTTTGGTGATAATTAATTTGGCATTACGAGGGGTGCAAAATAAAGCCTGTGCCAATTGATCCATCGTAATATGAAAAGGTTGTTGATCTGCATATTCTTGAAAAGCGAATCTGAGCTGCACATAATCTTCTGCTATCCGCAAAACCAATCGCTCCTTTACCCTATCCAAAATGCACAATAAATGAGTTCTAATGTAAACCATAGTAGCAGAAAACAAAAAGTAAAGAAAAGAGATCACCAATAAGCAAAAGAGCTATAATAGATACTGTATATTAACTTCGAATGGAGATACATACATGTGGATAGCATTGCTAGTTACAGGAATCGTTTATCTAGGATACTGGATTGTTCAGCGGATTAGGGTGAAGCCATTGAATCCACCAGTGAAAGTAATCATCGGATTGGATGCACCGCCACCTGCTAGCTTTTTTGTCAAAGATGCCAAAGAATCGGAAAAGATCGATTTTTATCATAAAGCCACTTGGTTACGTGTAAAAAGTAAAGATTCGATCGCTGTCCAAGTTGAAATTGACCGTATTCTAGCACATATCGATCGCTCTACTCAAGCCAGGCAACCGATCAGTGAGAAATGGGTGTTTACGACGGTCGAAGAGTGGATACTGGTGAGCAGTTATGATCTGCCTTCTCCTGAAGATGAGCAAGGATCGCAACAACTGAAGCAACTATTACAAGTACTAAGTAGTATATGGGGAGAAGCCCATTATTTCGCTTATTATCGGACAGTGCATTATTACGCCTGGGCAAAAGCAGTTGATGGGCATTTAATTCGTGCATACGCATACATAAGTGGTAAAGAAGATCCTCTCTGGGAAGAAGGTAGATTAACTCCAGAAGAGATACAGTTAGAATTGGACTTTCGAGATACAGGACGAATGTTGGAGTGGGAAGATCCTATAGAGGAAGAACAATATTATACACCTGATGAACAATCGGTAAAAATGATCGCTGCGGCATGGCGAGCGACAAGTGAACAATCTGTGCTGTAGCTAATTATCCTATAATAATAAAGTAAAAAGCACAATTGCACTAACGATAGCAATTGTGCTTTTTTTTACATAAAATATTACTTTTTATATCCATAGACAAAATGAATAGCACCCGAGTAATCGATATATACATCGTGTACATTCGACTTTTGCAGAAAATACGTATTAAAATAATAAAGAGGAATAGCAATCATCTGATCGGTAAGCATTTTTTCAGCAGCCCGATATTCTTTCATACGAGCTTTTGTGTCGGTTAAGCTGTATGCTTTAGTAATATGAGCATCGTAGGTGGCATTTTTCCAGCCGGATGTATTTTCACTGTTCCAGGAAGTGAATAATTCGAGAAAAGCAGCAGGATCGTTATAGTCTGCTGACCATCCACTGCGTGCTATCTGATAATTTTTCTTCTGCTTGTCTTGCAATAATGTATAGAAATTTTCGACTTTTACTTTGATAGTAACACCTAGATTTCTTTTCCACATATCTGTAATTTGATTAGCAACATACTGATTACCATCTCCATTAGTGATTAACGTGATAGAAGGTAAAGAAGTAATTTTTTCCTCTTTCATCCCTTTTTTCAGTAATTGACGGGCTATTTTAGCGCTGGTCTCAAAGTTGGTTACTGGATATTCTTTACGGAATGTAGAAGTAGACCCTTTGATTACTGGGGGTACAAAGCCATAAGCAGATTTGGGACTGATTAATGCAGAACGCTTTATCGACAGCGCAAAGGCTTTACGGATATTTACATTGTTGAACGGCTTTTTAGTGATATTAAAATTGTAATAATATAGCGATGCTGTATCAGGATAGACGGTTTCTTTTTTCATCGTATTGGTCATTTTATACGTCGGAATATTACTTTCTGAGGTGCCTGACCAGTCTATTGCCCCTGTTCTATACATATCATTTTCTTTATCAGGATCGTTGATAAAACGGATAAAGACTTGATCAAAATGCACTTTTTCCACTTGAGCATATTGAGGGTTACGAGCTAATGTGATCGAGCGTCCTTTGGTCCAATTTTTAACAACAAACGGGCCGTTACTTACTATAGATTGTGCTTGAGTATCCAAGTTGGTATCGGTTGTCGTACTTGATGTATGTACTGGGAAATAGGCTGGAGACGATAATGTTTCGAGAAAGTAAGGCAACGGCTGTTGCAGAACGATTTGCAAGGTGTGATCATCTAATGCTTGGAATCCTAATTGGCTAGAGTCGGTAAGTGTACCTTTGTAATAGTCTTGAGCTTGTGCAATTGGAAATAACATAGAAGCTAATGGAGAGCGAGTGGCAGGTGTCAATACACGTTGCCATGCATGAATAAAGTCAGAAGCAACAAGAGGATCACCGTTACTCCAGCGAGCATCGGCACGTAATGTAAATGTGTACGTTTTGCCATCCGGTGAAATAGTCCACGATTCTGCAACTCCAGGTTCTATCGCTCCATTGGATTTGGTACGCACCAGTCCTTCGAAAATAGCTTTCACAATCGTACCGGTTGTGCTATCACCAGACAATGCAGGATCAAGAGTAGCTGGTTCCAAATATAGATTAAAGCGAAACGTTTGTGCTGGAGCTATGGCGGCTTGAGTGATACTGGATGTACTTGTACCTCCTAACAGTACACATATAAGCAAAATGACTAGACGGGCTATGTATGTTCTTCTCATAAATCAATATATCCTCCTTAACCATAAGTACGTTCTTTCTAGTTATAACATACTATTCAGTCAGATAGAGTACGAATCCAATAATATACAATATCCTTTTATGATATGGCTATCTATAAATATTCAAAAAAGTGCAAGTCATGAACGACTGAAATCGGGTAATACATTAATGATAGAAGTGAGAGTAAGGAGAGACTAATCGTTATGAATAAAGTAGAAGTCATGCAAGCTGCACAAAGTGAATGGACATGGTATCGAATGAAAGATGTGAAGCTTCTTATGGAACATCCTGATTTTGATGAACATTTGCAGAAATGGGCGCAGGAAAGTCTAATGTGCACACACAATCGAATAACTTCTATTTATTATAAAGACAAAGATAAGAATTATATTAGTGGAACATTAGCGATCAATATGAATCCAGATCACTGGGAAGATCTCAATATATTGCATTATTATATCGATGCGAATCGAATGATCACTATCGGCGATAATACATGGTTGTTACATGATATGAGTTATGAAGAATGGGATCACTATATTTTGGGCTGTGATTATCCAGTCGATGGATTTATGTTTGTCGTTAATGCGATTATTCGTGCGTTTTTCGGGCGAATGGATGAGATTGAGATGCAATTGAAAGAGATCGAATTTAAAATGAAAGAGAATAACGGTGGGAAATTATTACGCGAAATTGTAGACTTGCGTAACCAGATGACGCGCTGGAATGTACAGACAGTCGCTTTGAAAGAAATCCGCTTTGCAATTGAAGAAGTATTCCCTGATCTCGTCAAAGACGCACAAACCTTCCACACGTTAAAAGTAAGATTATCCCGTATCCAAATGCTTCAAACAGCGTATGAGCATGAAATTGATACCTTACTCAAAATCGATGATAATGTAGCGAATTACCGTTCTAATAATATTATGAAAACATTAACAGTTTTTACTGTATTACTGACGCCGATGACAGCTTTAGGTGCGATCTGGGGAATGAACTTTAAGAATATGCCTGAATTAGAATGGAAATGGGGATATCTTGCTTCATTGATTTTGATCTTCGGGCTTACCGGGTTAACGTATTGGTGGCTCAAACGAAAAGGGTTGACTGGAGACATTTTAGATATGAATTTAGAACATCAATCCAAACGCAAACACAAAAAGAATATGCCTCACAGCAAATAAATCACAAGACAACATCTCTGAATAGAAGGGAAGTTTGCTTATGTATCCAAAAATATTGTTGGCGGTAGACGGATCAGAACATTCATTACGAGCTACAACAGAAGCGATTAAGCTGGTGTCATTACAACAGTCGGGTGAGATCGAAGTGGTGTTTGTCGCTGATTTTGGCAAAAGTCGTGATGAAGTATTACGCTATGGAGATATTGATGAATTAGAACTATCCAGACGACAAAAATTATTTCCGATTGAAGAACTACTGCAACAGCAACAAGCAACCTATGCGCTAAAAATATTACATGGAGAACCTGGACAAAGTCTAATCAGACACGCTAACGATCATGCTTTCGATCTGGTTGTGATGGGGAGCAGAGGGCTGGGCTCTTTGAAAGAAATGGTACTCGGAAGCGTCAGCCACAAAGTCGCTCGTGGTGTAAAATGTCCTGTGCTGATCGTGAAATAAATGGCAAAACACGTATACATGCGGAGTCTACTCAAGATACTCCGATTTTGTATACGTGTTTTTGTGTTAGTTATTAAATCGTATGAAGCGTTCTATACTTTATGACTTAGGAACAGATACAGGAACATATTTAGCAACATCTACAGCAACCTGTTCTAGCTTCGCTTTACCTAGCAAATGATAAGGTGAAGAAATCGTTACATAACGATCATCTAATTTGAATGTTAACATATCTACTTTATCCGGTTTGTACCATTTGGCTTTAACTTGATTGGAATTAGGTAGAGTGACTGTAGTTCCTTTGTAATCATAAGAATAATCACGTGGTGATACTGAAACAGTCATATATTTGAAAAGAAAAGTTACTCCGTCGCCGACACCGCTCACTTTGCGAAACGCATCGCCTTTGATCATACGAGTAGGTACATAAGGCGTCTCAAATCCATCAAAACCTGCAAAAGCTTGAGTGATTTTTTTGAGTTGAGCAGAAGAGTAGTTTACATTGGTTACCGGATATTGCTTGTTGGTCGTGTTAGAGCTAGCAGTAGTTGCTTTAGCTTCTATGTTACCTGAATGGCTTGGAGTTGTAGCGGCTGCGTGCGTTGTTGTCGCTCCTGTCAGAAGTACTCCTGCGATAACAGAAGTAGCGATCCATTTGTGCATATTCATAATTGTACATCTCCTCTATAGTGTGTTTGTCTTGCCTTTTATATTACACAGCAAATGTATCTAACTTAAATACCAATTGTATCCAACTTGTAAATAATTACAGTCACTTAGGCAATCATTAAGAAACTGTTGCTAATTTATGACGAATCTTTGGTTGTTCGTTAGTGATAACGATGTTAACTTACATATAGTCGATAGATGTACACCTGATCACCAATCGATAACTGGCAAAAGATTTCAAAATAAATAAACAAACATGGAAACTTTTTGCAAGAGGTGTGCGTCTATTAGATGGGGAATAAAGGACAAGCTTAATAGATAGCGTTTGGCACTATTTCGGGGGAACGAGGATGAATACAAATGAAAAAGAAGATTTGTTCAGCAGTATTAGTAACAGCTTTGACGGTAAGCGGAGGTCTACATACACCATCCGTCAGCGCAGCAACACCGATTAAGATTACGATCGACGGGGTTCAGCTAACAACAGATCAGGCACCTGTAATGTCAGCGAATCGGACGATGGTTCCATTAAGAGGTGTTTTTGAAGCGTTAGACGCAAAAGTATTTTGGAAGCAAAGCACCAAAACAGTAACAGCTACAAAAGACGGTACAACGATTGTATTACCGTTAGGATCTAAAACAGCAACGATTAATGGCAAATCGGTTACATTAGATGTACCTGCGAAGTCGATTAAAGGAAGAACCGTTGTCCCTTTACGCTTTGTCAGTGAATCGTTGGGCGAGAAAGTAGGCTGGAACGCATCTACGAAGACTGTGAGTATTACAACCACAAATTCAAAACCAACTACACCGACTCAACCCACTACACCAACCACTCCATCGACTTCGATCTCACCTGTACCTTATGTAAACACCAAAGTGGTAGGACAACAAGGAAATGGAAATGATTTAGAAATTAGCTTTCCGGCTTCTGCCAGTACCAAAGGAATCAGTCAATACCGAATTTTGGTGGTCAAAGCAAGTAATAGCAATCCATTTAATGTAAATACAGCATTAACCGTTCCTGCGGCGAATTATACAGCTATTCCGCAAGGAAGTAGCAATTATACGATCACCTTAATGCCTCAAGCGCGTGATACAGATGGTGCATTGATTCAGAAAAATATGAATTACCGTGTCTATGTATTGGCAGTGGGCGCTACTGGATACAATAGTGCTTTATCTGTTAGTTCACCGATTGTATCTCTAGGCGTAGTTGCAACAGCATCTGCTATAGCAACCGATGTCAAAGCAAGTGATGTCTCCGACAATGGCGATGGACGCGATTTTTCAGTGACATTTACCAAAGCAAGTGATGAAAGTAAATTAAGCAATTACCGTGTATTTGTGGTAAAAACGACAAGTGCAGGTAGCTTTAGTGCGACAGAAGCAGCTAAAATTAGCAGTTCTAACTATACAACGATTAACAAAACAGGTTCTAATCCAACAACACGCTTAACGAACACGACACGTGATACATCTGGTGAACTGATTACTACAGGAACAGCCTATACCGTATTTGTGGTATCTATCACCAGTGGTGGCGACAATATCGGCATATCCGCAGGTTCTAATTCATTGACATTGGGACGTACCGTAGAAGCACCTTCGATCACTAAAGTGGAAGATGTGAGCAACTACGCAGATGGACGCGATATCCAGGTGACATTTACCAAGTCTTCTGAAGAATCCAAGATCAGTGGCTATCGTGTATTCGTGGTACGTAGCAAAGCATCTGGAGATTTTGATATTGCTACAGCTAACGGATTAGCATCAAGCCGTTATATTGATGTATCCAAAACAGGTAGCGATCGCACAGTTACACTAGCGACTTCTCTTAAAGACAGTGGCGGAGAAACGATTGTGAATGATGTACCTTATCGTATCTATGTAATGGCACTGGGTTCAGGTTCTTATGCAAATAGCCTATCTTCTGCATCCTCTACGCTTACACTAAAAACCGGCGATCAGACAGTCGGAAATGTGAGTGGTATCGCTGTTAGTGATATTAGCGATTATGGCGATGGACGAGATCTACAAGTAACGTTTAACAAAGCAAGCGATGAATCTTTAGTGAATAACTATCGTGTGATGGTCGTTAAATCAATCAATGCGAGCAAATTCAACCTTTCTACAGCGAACAGTGTATCCAGTTCAAATTATTTGCAGATTAGTAAAAATGGTTCCAACCCTACAGTAACGTTCAGTGCAGGTTCCAAAGATGTAAATGGTGATCTGATCAAAAACGGTACGAATTATCAAGTATTTGTATTAACAACAGGTACAGGGAATGCTTCAGGCAACAATTCGTTGTCAGGTGCTTCGTCTGTGATTACGTTAGCTTCGAATGGCGCAACATCGGCTGTCAATACAGTAGCGACAACCAATAGTGCTTCGACAAGTACAGCATCGGATATTACGTTTAGTTTTGTACCGGCTAACGATACAGGCATTTCGGAATATCGTGTCTATGTTGTACGTGCCGATCAAGCAGGTTCTTTTAACTTGAGCGTTGCGAACAATGTAGCCGCAGCAAATTATACACGTATTGCCAAAACAGCAACAAAAGTAACACAAGCTTTAACAACTAGCACTAAAGATTATAACGGTAATGCAATTGTCAAAGATGTAGCTTATCGTGTGTATGTATTAAGTGTAGCGGATGGTTCAGTTCGCTCTGTAAATACATTATCTGGAGCATCTAATGACTTTACGATCACTACACCAACTGTAGCGCCGGCTACCAATCTGAATGCGACTGCAATTAATGGTGGAATTAAAGTTACTTTCTCCAAACCATCCGGTGAAACAGGGATTGCTAGCTATGCTGTAATGCTGGTACCGTCTGCAAGCTCAGGCAGTTTCTCATTAGCAGATGCGAATCGGGTGAGTGAACGCAATTATGAGACAGTGACCAAAGGCGTGTACAGCGAGTGGACGTTTACAACAACAGATGTTGATATTAATGGTGCGGCTATCCGCTCAGGCGTTGCGTATAAAGCATTTGTATTATCGATTGCTGATGGACGTGTAGCGACAGTCAATGCTCTCTCTGTCGCTTCGAGAGAAGCTCAAATCATCGCTCAATAAAATGTAATCTGTATCTATATATTGTAGTCTCAAGCAAGCTCTAATCGGTCTTTACCGGTAGAGCTTGCTTTTTAGTTGCTCTACATTTACTGGTGATCCGGTAACAATCATTGAAATAATTAACTCATTATGTCTATTTTTGGTTATGATAAGTAAGAAAGTATCGATTTTTTTACTAATCGTATCGACTTGCCTCCGGGCGGAAAAGAGGGACATTAATGCAATATGTAAAATTGGGTCGTACCGGTCTCGATGTATCGCGAATTTGTTTGGGATGTATGAGTTATGGAATACCTGATCGTGGAGCACATCCATGGACATTAGATGAGCAGAGCAGTCGTCCTTTTATTAAGCAAGCTTTGGAAGCAGGCATTAACTTTTTTGATACAGCAAATGTCTATTCAGATGGAACAAGTGAAGAGATTGTCGGAAAAGCACTGAAAGAATACGCGAATCGTGATGAGATCGTTATCGCTACCAAAGTACATGGCAAAATGCATCAAGGTGCGAATGGTGGTGGACTTTCACGTAAAGCGATTATGGCAGAGATCGATCATAGTCTACAACGTCTAGGAACCGATTATGTGGATTTGTATCAGATTCATCGCTGGGATCCTCTTACGCCGATAGAAGAAACATTAGAAGCGCTGCATGATGTAGTCAAAGCAGGCAAAGCTAGATATATTGGTGCTTCTTCGATGGCAGCATGGCAGTTTATGAAAGCTTTAGATATTAGTAAGCAACATGGATGGACACGCTTTGTATCTATGCAGAACTATGTCAATTTACTTTACCGGGAAGAAGAGCGTGAGATGCTTCCTTTGTGCAAAGAAGAAGGTATTGGCGTGATTCCGTGGAGCCCTTTAGCACGTGGTCGTTTAACTCGTGATTGGGAAGAAGAAACGTCACGTTCTGAAAGTGATAGCTTTGGTCAGAGCCTGTATGCAGCAAGTGCTGAAGCAGATCGCAAAGTAGTGGAGCGAGTAGCAGAGATTGCTTCTGAACGCGATATTCCACGCGCACAAGTTGCTCTAGCATGGGTATTACAAAAAGAACCAGTCACAGCACCAATTGTAGGAGCAACCAAGCTACATCATTTGCAAGATGCAGTAGCGGCTGTAGATATTGTTCTCACTGAAAATGAAATCAAACGTCTCGAAGAACCTTATATTCCGCATCCTGTCACAGGATTCTAAGCTATATATAACAACAAAACTCCAATCCGATATATCTCAAGGATTGGAGTTTTGTTATTTGATGACACGTTAATCTCAATAGATTATCCTGTATTAGAAGCAGTGACGGTTTTGTTTTTACCTGTACGCTTGGCTTGATAAAGATAATGATCGACCTGTTCAAATAATTGTTCTTTGGTCTTTTCAGAGCCATAGCTTTGCAGTCCGATACTGACTGTAATAGATTTTCCATTCAGTTCAGGATGTTGCAAATCAGCCACACCACTACGTATACTTTCTACCAATGCATAAGCTTCTTCAAAAGTCTGATCAAATAAAAGCAAAGCGAACTCTTCTCCACCATAACGGGCAGCAATATCGCTAGAAGACATATGTTGTTGGATCACTTCAGAGACTTTTCCTAAAATAGCATCTCCTGCTTGATGACCATACGTGTCGTTAATAGCTTTAAAATCATCAATATCAAGTAAAGCAAGATGAAGCTTAGCACCCTTACTGGCATAATCAAAAGCAGTATTGTAATAATCACGAAAAGAAATTTGATTATATAGATTGGTTAAACCATCTGTTTTGGAAAGTTTACTCATGATAGCATTTTTTACAATAAGATCTTGCTTCGCTAACATCGTTGTCTGTAAATCTGTTAAAATTTCTATACCACAAGCAACAATAATATGAGCAATACACGTACTTACAATAATAAAAGCGATAACAGCAATCACATCAAAGGAAGATAGATAATTGCGGAAGTGTGAATCTGTTAGATACAATGAAGTAAAAGCGATAAGTTGTAAGATTGAAGGAAGCCATAATAAACGACGTTTGAAAAATACAACGGCTGACAAAATCGGTAACAAACATAGTGCTGTAATAATGCGAATATCATAATTTAGATAAATAATCGTCCATGTGATCAGTGTACTTGCGCTAAATAACACGTAAAAAGATAAATGATTCCAACGGATATACATCCATTTTGTAATCAAAGTAACAATGCTCATCCAAAGAGTCGGTAAAATTAGAATATAAATATAGAAATGAGAAGCACTATCGTTATAATCCAAAAATACAAAAGAACCCCACTGAGCAAAAAAGTGGACACTAATAACAATCCAGTATACTCTGAAAAATTGATATATCCATTTGGACTGCTTATTCATAACATCACCATACAGCCTCAAGATTTAAAATGTGTAAGCTTACACATTCATGTAAAGACAAGTATAAATCATTATACGATCATAAGAAAAGACAAGCTTTACCAAAATAAAAATATAACTATAGCAGGAGGCATAGCAATATGATTGATCCAAGCTGGTATACACAACTAACTTTAGAAGATTACGCTTATGATGTTACAGAAGAAGTTACATTTGAAGGTCAATATACATTGGATCTGATCGGGCAAAAGGTAGTAATTCAAGTAGAGTTTATTCAAGCGGTTGATCATGAAGAAGAAATAGAACATCTGACAGCTCCTTCTATAGAACAGCAACAGATCTGGGAGCATTATATCGAACATAGCGAATCTATTCAGCAGGATGTGCTACAGATCGTTTTTGAACATTATCAAAAGATTGAAGACCGATATCGTCAAGCATGGCAAATTGATCCTCAAGATCCAGCTACAATAGAAGAAAGAGATCAAGCGATTCCGTATATTACACAGTATGAGCAATTAAAAGAGTACATCACATTACAAGGATTTTTGATCAAAAATCCTTCATCAGAAGCTAGCTACTATCTTAATTTTCATTGTACATGGGATACAGAACATGGATTAGGTGTCAAAATAGTTAATCACCAACCTGTGCATGTGAGTTCTTTTTATACAGCATATGATATCGATTAAACAGTAATTAACTAATAAAGTATACGCTTACATTTATTGTTTGAAAGCGATTCAGTTCTGTATGCTCTGGTATAAGCATAAAGTGAGCCTTATGACCTTAGCGATTGCTGACGAAAAATGTCATCGTCTAAGATGAAAGATGCGGTTTAGTGAAATTACAAAAATTACCTGATAAAGAGATTGTATTTATTCATGTAATCGGTTATAATAAGAGTAACGAAAACGTGACTGGTACTCACATATTGTAGAGGGTTGTTATGTTAGAAGGTCAAGAGCCTTGTACAATATGTGATTATTCTATTTTATCGGATGTTAATCTTCTGAATAAAGAAGGTCATGTAAATTTAATTTCTTTGGAGGTACTACAATGCAAACAGGTACAGTAAAATGGTTTAACGCAGAAAAAGGATTTGGTTTTATCGAAGTTGAAGGCGGAAGCGACGTATTCGTTCACTTTTCTGCTATCACTGGCGACGGTTTCAAAACTTTGGACGAAGGTCAACGCGTAGAATTCAACGTTGTTGAAGGAAACCGTGGTCCACAAGCTGAGAACGTTGTAAAACTGTAATTTCAGTTTATAAGACGCCCTTAACGTTAGTTAAGGGTGTTTTTTTATTCTAATATTTGTAACTTGTGCAAGAAACAAATAGATATTATTACTGGGAGGGGACTACACATGTACTATTCACGGAAAAATCCATCGCAAGAGATTCCAATGGCAATGACTGACATATGGGAATGTACGAATCCAGATTGCAAAGGATGGATGCGAGATAATTTTGCACTTGCAGATGTACCGGTTTGTTCACAATGCAAGTCGCCCATGACCCGCGCTCAAAAAGAATTGCCGGTGTTGGATAATACAAGCTATAGTAGACCCAACAAAAAGCGTTAATTCTGATGAAGAGTTTATCAAGAATACTAAAAAGCATTAGTTTACTGATGGATGATTGTGATCCACAGATAGACTGATGCTTTTTTTAATTCTGTTAATTATAAATGATAAAGAACCACACATAACATCAACAATACGACAAAACACATAAACAATAGAAAATCATAACTATATTCCAAATATTTGGTGTATACCTCTTTGCATAAATGATATAACATAGTATACTAAATGATAATAGTAAATCTAAACTGAAGGTGATTGTATGGCAGATCAGTCAATATCGCTTAAACCGAGATATGAACAAATGTATTTAACGCTACGTAATCGTTTTCATTCAGGAGAATATACAATAGGAGATAAGATTCCGTCTGAGAAAGAATTAATGGAACAATTTGAAGTGAGCCGGATTACTTCAAAGAAAGCATTAGATATGTTAGTGCAAGATGGATATATTGTACGGCAACCAGGTCGAGGTTCTTTTGTTATTCATAATGGGAATCAATCTGACGTTGTAGAAGCAGAAGAGGCAGGCAAATACGATACTCCAAGCAGACCACGTACAGCCAGTAATCAGATTGTACTTGGACTGATTATGGAAGATTTTAGCGATAGTTATGGTAAAGAAATGCTGGTCGAAATGGAAAGAACCGCTCAAAAAATGGGTGTATATTTGATGTTACGGCTTTCATTTTCACAGACAGATATCGAAGAAAATGCGATACGGATGTTGAGAGATTATGGAGTCGATGGGTTGATTATTTATCCGACTCGCGGGCAGATATTTAATTCTGAAATTTTGAAATTAGTCATTGATCGCTTTCCTCATGTACTGGTTGATCGCTATGTCAAAGGCATTGATTCGACATCGATTAGTACCGATAATGTAGCCGCAGCAAGCCTGGGCACACATTACTTGTTGGATCAAGGACATCGTCATATTGCTTTACTAGCATCTAAAGTAACCGATAATGTAGCGATTGAAGAACGGATCGAAGGATTTGTACAAGCCCATGCAGAACGTGGTGTTGTACTGGATCGCTCATCATGGTTAACCGATATGTACTGGAATAGTAATCAAGAAGAAGATGAGCAAGTGCTTGTTCAACATACTGTCGATATGATTCAGCAAATGATAGAAACCCATCCTCAGATTACAGCATTATTTGCAATGCAGTATGAGTTAGCTTTATTTGCCAAAGAAGCTATTGAACATATGGGACTGCATATTCCGCAGGATATTTCGATTATCTGTTTTGATAGTCCGCAGGCAAGTGCAGCATTATATCCATTTACACATATGCAACAAGATCAACAATCATTAGGTAGATTAGCGATAGAAAATGTACTTGCACTTATCGAAGGTGCATCATTACCTAGCAAAATTTCGTTACAAGCGAATTTGATTCATGGACATTCTGTTACAGAAGCATCTGTTCATTCCTAAGTTATCTAATCCAAAGGTGTATCTTGCTTATTAAGGAGATACACCTTTTTTGCATAGATATACATTTTCTATTCTTAATCTTTTTCTTTAATAACATAATATAATGTATTGACATGTTAATATAGTGTGATTTATTATATAGCTATAAATGTAAGCGCTTAATAAGAGGGGGATTGCAATGAACGATATCGGAAATGATGTATTACCACTCTCTGTTCAACAATTAATAGCAGATGTGCAAGCACATCTTACAGAACGTCCCAAGCTTGCACGTATGTTTAACAATTGTATTCGTAATACACTAACGACGACGCTCAAGCCTTTAGAAGATGGAACCGTATTTGTGATTACCGGAGATATTCCAGCGATGTGGTTGCGAGATTCAGCCGCCCAAGTTAGACCTTATCTTATTCTTGCCAACAATGATGAAACATTAAGTGGTCTGGTCGCAAATGTAGTCAGACGACAAGTGCATTATATTCAGCTTGATCCATACGCGAATGCTTTTAATGAAAAAGATAATGGCAATGGGCATCAAGAAGATAAGACAGAGATGAGCAAATGGATCTGGGAACGCAAATATGAAATAGATTCGTTATGTTACCCGATTCAGTTAGCCTATCTATTATGGCGAACTACAGGCAGAACCGATCATTTAGACGAACATTTCCGCCAAGCTTGTCATATTATTATGACATTATGGCATACCGAGCAGAATCATAATGAACGTTCACCGTATACGTTTGAACGAACTGATTGTCCGGTATCTGATACGCTTCCGTATGAAGGCAAAGGAAATCCGGTTGGTTTTACAGGAATGACATGGTCAGGATTTCGACCGAGTGATGATGCTTGCGAATATGGATATTTGATTCCTTCAAATATGTTTGCAGTCGTTGTACTTGGTTATATGGAGCAGATTGCAAGCGAAGTATATCAAGATGCAGAATGGATCTCTCAAGCTTCGATATTAAAAGCACAAATTCAATTAGGCATTGAACAATACGGAATTGTAGATCATCCTGAATTTGGACGGATGTATGCTTACGAGACCGATGGATTAGGCAATTACAACTTGATGGATGATGCTAATGTACCCAGTCTACTTTCGCTTCCTTATCTCGGTTATTGCACACTGGATGATCCACTATATCAAAATACGAGAAAGTTTATACTCAGTCAGCACAATCCTTATTATTACAGCGGTACAGCGGCTCAAGGGATTGGTAGTCCTCACACCCCTCCTCAATATATATGGCACATTTCGTTAGCTATGCAAGCGTTGACATCTCAACATCAATCAGAAATTCTATCTTTGTTACACACGCTGGAAAATACCGATGCAGGTACCGATTTTCTGCATGAAGGCTTTCATATGGATCGACCGGAAGAGTATACACGCGAATGGTTTTCTTGGGCTAACTCATTATTTAGCGAACTGATTTTGACGTACTGCGGTTATAAAGTGCCCAGTGGCAAAATTCAATCGTCGTAACATAAGACACAAATAGCGATTACGTTGTAAAAGTAAGTACACCTTGGATGTCACATGATGTTGTTTGTACCCAGAACTAACGATAAGGGAGCGATAACGATGGCAAAAGGCAAACGTAAATGGATAGCAGGGTTGTTGGTTAGTTTGACTGTATTAACAGCAGCTTGTTCGAATAACAGCGCAGGAACGAGCGCATCTGGTGGAGATTCATCCAACAAAGTTGTCAAAGTAGCGTATGGAAAATGGAATGAAACAGACAACTGGGGCAAATGGTTAACCAGTGTCAAAACAGAGTTTGAGAAAGCGCATCCAGGTGTGACAGTTGAATTGCAACCGATTCAAGGGGCGCAATATGCGACCAAAATTCCTTTATTGATGTCTGATCCGAGTACTGCTCCTGAAGTACTTGCAGAAGATTCTTTTATGATCAATGCCGATAGTGAAGCAGGATATTTGGAACCGCTTAAAGTCGATAGCTGGTCAGATTGGAGTAATTTTAACGAAGCGATCAAAGCGGCTGCAAAAGGAAAAGATGACAAAACGTATGGTATTCCTTTCTCTACCGATGTACGGGGATTGTATTACAACAAAGAACTATTCAAAAAAGCAGGCTTACCGGTTCCATGGCAACCTAAAAACTGGCAGGATATTTTAACGGCTTCCCAGACGATTCATGAGAAATTACCAGATATTATTCCATTCTGGATGAACTCCGGTAAAGCGGGTCAAGAAGCTACGACGATGCAGACTTTTGAAATGTTATTGTACGGCACAGAGAATCCACTATATGAAAATGGAAAATGGATTACACAAAGTCCGGGCATCCTGAGTTCTCTTAACTTTATCAACAATATTTATTCCAATGGCTTTGGTCCACCATTATCTCAAGTATTGACTGCACAAGCCGGTCAAGTGTTGGAAACAGACCTTATGCCGAATCAAAAAGTAGCGATTGCACTTAATGGTAACTGGTTGACAGGTACATGGGCATCTTCAGGTAGCAAACCTTGGCCAGAAGCGTTAGATGTCTATGATTTTGTCAAAATGCCAACAGAAAATGGACAAGCACCTGGATTCACTTCGATGTCTGGTGGATGGACACTTGCTGTAGGTGCCAAATCGGTTGAAAAAGAATTAGGTTGGGAATTTATTCAATTGGCTGTAAATGAGAAACACAATAAAGAATTTGCAATGTTGGATGGCGCGTTAACACCTCGTCTTGATGTAGCGAAAGACAAAGAGTACAGCGAACAACCAGGTACATTGTATGCAAAAGCGGCTGATTTTATCACGTACACTCATGTTCGTCCAAGCACAGCCGATTATCCTGTTGTGTCTACCGCTATCCAGGAAATGGTCGAAAAAGTAGTAACTAAAGGTGCGAGCCCTCAAGATGCGATGACTCAATATGCACAAAGTGTACAGCGTAGCGTGGGTGCAGACAAAACAGAGACCAAGTAAAGGAAGAGGATCGTTCAATCTATGATGGGTAGATAAGGTTGAGTAGAGGCTTTAGGTAGCGTCGATCAGCCTTATCTGCTCGTTATGATTGTTCGGTAAAGGAGGGTTCCAGATGGAAATGTCACATCCGCGTGTGTCCAAACCCAAACGCCATGGAAGTGGCGAGCAATGGCGTGCAGCTTTATTTTTATCCCCTAGCTGGTTGCTATTGTTACTGTTCTTTTTTGTTCCAACGATTTTGACATTTTATTTTGCCTTTACCAATATGGCACTGACAGGTGCAACAGCAGCCAAAACAGAATTTATCGGGTTTGAGAACTTTAAATATATGTTTCAGGATGCTAATTTTCGTACGTCAGTATGGAATACATTAATTTTCCTGATCTTCTCAGCCGTCATTGGACAACAAGTGATGGGCTTTATTATCGCTGTGATGATGAACGGTCGAAAACAATGGTTCCGTAGTGTTATTGGTTCGATTGTGATTGCAGGTTGGGTCGCTCCAGAGGTAGTATGTGCATTTGTATGGTTTGCCTTTTTGAACGATACAGGAACGGTCAATACTGTGATTGAATCGCTCGGGATGAAGCCGATAGCATGGTTGTATACTTTTCCGATGGTGTCTGTAATTATCGCGAATATCTGGCATGGTACAGCATTTTCAATGATGGTATTTCAAGCGGCTTTAGGAGATGTACCGAAAGAAGTTGAAGAATCCGCGATGATTGATGGTGCTTCAGCATGGCAACGGATGATTCGGATTACATTACCGATGATTATGGGCTCTGTTACTACAAATATGGTATTGGTGACATTGCAGACGCTTGGCTCATTTACATTAATTTATGCATTAACCGGTGGTGGGCCTGGTATGGCGACCGAGACATTGCCTATTTATATGTATCATCAAGCGTTTGTTAATTATCAATTAGGTTATGGAACAGCAATCTCACTAATGTTGTTAGTGATTGGTATTGTCGCCAGTCTGTTGTATATGCGTATGTTGAAAGTGAAGTTATAAAGGAGGAGAGACCATGAGCAGTCTAAATCTTGGTAAACGGCGTCGAATGAATCGTTTTGTGGTTGCACGTACGTTGCCTTATATTATTCTCTCTCTAATCGGTATGTTATTTCTATTACCATTATTATGGTTGTTATTTGCATCGCTAGATCAAAATGCAACATTGGCTCTCAAGCTACCGAGTGCATTTACTTTGGACAATTATGTATCTACTGTGACCAATACCGATAATCAAAAATCGTTTGGCAATGGATTGATATTGGCGGTAGGTCAGGCACTACTTGTAGTGGTTGTAGCAGGGCTAGCTTCTTATCCATTGTCTCGCTATCAACTAAAATATAAACGTTCATTTATGTACATTATTTTATTCGCTACAGGCTTGCCGATTACAGCGGTAATGGTACCTGTATACCAATTTTTTATCTATTTCCGCATGCAAGATTCGCTCTTTTTTACAGTGCTGTTTTTGACTGCATCAGCACTTCCGTATTCGATCTGGATGATGAAGAACTTTATGGATTCAGTTCCGCTTGAATTGGAAGAAGCAGCATGGGTCGATGGTGCTTCGATCTGGACGACATTGCGCTTGGTAATTGTACCGTTGATGTTACCGGGAATTTTTACTGTAGGAATCTTTGCTTTTGCAGGCAGTTGGGGTAACTTTTTGGTACCGTTTATATTGTTGCAAAGCCCGGAGAAATTACCAGCCGCAGTAACAATTTATCAATATTTTGGACAAAATGGTCTGGTGCAGTACGGTACACTTGCTTCGTTTTCGATCATTTATACGATTCCAGCAGTAGCACTATACATTATCGGGCAACGTTATATGTCTCAAGGATTTAGCTTTGGTGGAGCAAATAAAGGTTGATCTTGATGCATGAAAATGGATCTAAACAATATGTTAAAAAGAGTAATGATAGCGTGTAGATCATTGCTCTTTTTTTTGATTTGTTGCGCTATATCGAAATTTGTTGTCAGTTTACATAAAATTTACTGAAATCACTTGGTACAATAGAAGGAGTATTGTATGATATAGGTTGTGAAATCATCCCAATACTTATGAATGGACAAGGTGAATAAATATAATGAAACCAATAGATTTGCAATATAAGATGCCCGCAGAATGGGAACAACATGAACGTACATTATTATCTTGGCCGATTATGGATTCGATGGTCTATCCTGATGATTATGCGACAGTCTGTGATGGATACGAAGAATTAGTTAGCGCTATTGCTGAATTTGAGCCAGTAACACTGGTTGTGAATCCAGATGATGTAGATAATGTAAGCAAGCGTTTTGTAGGTCAAGCGGTAGACTTTTTGCCACTTGAACATAATGATGCATGGTTACGTGATAATGGGCCGACGATCGTTGTTAATGACAAAGGAGAGCGTGCAGGGATCAACTGGCACTTTAACGCTTGGGGTGGAAAATACGAGCCGTGGGATTTGGACGATGCAGTGGCTCCAGCGATTCTCAAACACTTGAATATCCGTCAATTCGATGCACCACTTGTGCTTGAAGGCGGTTCGATTCATGTCGATGGTGAAGGAACGATGTTAACGACAGAAGAATGTCTATTGAATACGAACCGTAACCCTGATCTTACACGTGCAGAGATTGAACAGCATGTAAAAGATTTTACTAATGTAGAACAAATTATCTGGTTAAATCGTGGTCTTGCTGGCGATGAGACAGATGGTCATGTCGATAATGTAGCTTGTTTTGCGGCTCCAGGGAAAGTGATTATTCAAGTGTGTCATGATCCTGCCGATGATAATTATGAGATCACGCAAGAAAATCTACGTATCTTAAACGATGCTGTCGATGCTAAAGGACGCAAGTTAGAAATTATCGAGATTCAGCAACCGCCTATGGTGATGCATGGTGAGCAACGCCTGACACTAAGCTATTTGAATTTCTACTTCGTCAATGGTGGTATTATTTTACCAGTATTCGGTGGTACAGCAGAAGAAGCAGATCAACATGCAATGAATGTATTGCAAGCAACATTCCCTGATCGTAAGATTCGTGCGATTAATGGTATGGCTGTGATTCGTGAAGGTGGTAACGTCCACTGCACAACGCAACAAATTCCTGCTCAAGCTTAATCATATAATGAATGACCTTACTATAGAAAGGATGACAATAACATCATGAGAAATGTCAAAGTAGCGGCTACACAAATGAGCTGTACGTGGGATATCGACGATAACATCCGCAAAGCCGACAAATTGGTTCGCGAAGCGGCGGCGCAAGGTGCGCAAATTATTTTGCTACAAGAATTGTTTGAGACTCCATATTTCTGTCAGAAAGAAAAAGCAGAATATTATCAATATGCGACTGAATTGGAGCAAAACAAAGCGATCAACCATTTCCGTCTTGTTGCCAAAGAATTAGATGTTGTGTTGCCGATTAGCTTTTATGAAAAGAAAAATTATGCACGTTATAATTCATTAGCTGTGATCGATGCAGATGGTGAGATTCTTGGGAAATATCGCAAAAGCCATATTCCAGATGGCCCGGGATATGAAGAGAAGTTTTACTTTAATCCAGGAGATACAGGATTCAAAGTATGGGATACCAAATATGCCAAAATCGGCGTAGGAATCTGCTGGGATCAATGGTACCCTGAAGCGGCACGTTGTATGGCGTTGATGGGTGCAGAATTGCTATTTTACCCGACAGCTATCGGTTCTGAGCCACAAGATACATCAATCGATTCCAAAGATCACTGGCAAGCATGTATGCTCGGTCATGCAGGCGCAAACTTGATTCCTGTCATCGCATCGAACCGAATTGGTAAAGAAGAAGACGAAGATTCGTCGATCAACTTCTATGGTTCTTCCTTTATTGCAGGCGCTCAAGGGAACAAAATTGAAGAAGCGGATCGTCATAGCGAAGGTGTATTAGTCGCTGAATTTGATCTAGATCAATTGGAAACGCAACGTCTGGAATGGGGTATTTTCCGCGATCGTCGTCCTGAATTGTACGGTATAATCGGTACGTATGATGGCGAGAAAAAAGTCTGATCAATTGATCATCTTTGTCATATAGAGCATTATCGAGAAGCATATAAGCTTCTTCTAAATAGAAAACACCTTGTTATCTTTCGAGATCATAAGGTGTTTTTTTTGTTCTCGATATGAGGATGCTGTATGCCTTTGGCTGTATAAAGAATGAAGACTGATATGATGTATAGTTTATTTGGAAATGTGGTTGTATTAATGAATTGTTCTTAATGCTTCAATAACGGTTAATACTACATTAAAGTGTCAACAGACTGCTAAGGAGGATTACAGATGACTAACAAACGCCACATTACACTTAAAGATGGAACTGTTCTACCTGCAATCGGACAAGGAACATGGAATATGGGCGACGATTCTTCTCGTAGACAAGAGGAGATAGACGCGTTGAAATATGGAGTAGAATTAGGTATGACTGTGATCGATACCGCAGAAATGTACGGAGAAGGACGCTCAGAATTGTTAGTAGGAGAAGCGATTCAAGGGATCAGAGATCAGGTGTTTCTTGTATCCAAAGTCTATCCTCACAATGCAGGTGGAGATTCATTGATCCGTAGCTGTGAAAATAGTCTAAATCGACTGGGAACCGATGTGTTGGATTTATATTTACTTCATTGGCGCGGACGTATTCCGTTGGAAGATACGATTCAAGGGATGGAAAAGCTAGTGCAAGATGGCAAGATTCGCCGTTGGGGTGTATCGAATTTGGATACAAAGGATATGAAAGAAATGATGAAATTACCTAATAGCGACCACTGCGCTACCAATCAGGTATTGTATCATTTGGGATCACGCGGTATAGAAGTCGATTTGTTACCCTGGCAAAAAGAACAAGGTATGCCGATTATGGCGTATTCTCCGCTAGCACAAGCAGGATCATTGCGAAGTGAGCTTACAACCGATGCTACGGTACAACAGATTGCCGAGCAACATAGAGTTCATCCTTTCCAGGTGTTGCTGGCATGGTGTATTCGTGATGGTCATGTACTGGCGATTCCAAAAGCATCCAGTCGTAGCCATGTAGAAAGCAATGCGCAAGCAGCAGAACTGGTATTAAGTGAAGCAGAAATCGCTCAATTGGATCAAGCTTTCCCTGCTCCAGATCACAAAGTGCCACTGGATATTATTTAAGAATATGCTCTTTAACTACGTCAGGTTTTTGATCCATCAGCTCCAATAATCTTGAAGCAGAACCATTAGGGCTATTAATACCTCTTTCCCAAGCTTCAATTGTTTTGACAGATACTCCAATAGTTTGAGCAAATGTTTTTTGAGTTAGTGTCATATTTAAGCGAATACGTTTGATATCTTCTTTGCTGTAAGATTCTAACGGCTTTACACTAATAGTTTGTTGACGGGCTGATTTCGTATTTCCTTGTTCATAGTCTATAGCTTGTTCCAAACCTAATTTAATTTCATCAAAAAAGGAAAGATTTTGTTTAGTCATGATTATACCACCTTATAATTACATTATAGATATATACTTTTGAATTGAGCCACTAAGGCTTTAAGCATATTTTTTTCCTGTTGTGTAAGATTAGATTGTTCATTTTTACCGAATGCAGCGATTAGAATAATTTTTGATTGTGAAGGCATATCTAAATAAATAATACGAGCATCGCCACTTTTTCCTCTTCCTTCGCGAGCATATCTCAATTTACGGAGTCCGCCAGTTCCCTGAATCACATCGCCTTTGGAGGGAGAAGTCAATAAATCGTTTTGTAAAGCTTTAAGATCAGTATCATATAGGTCAAGACTTGCAAACTTTTTATCAAATTGAGCAGTCATTATAAATATTCTTTGCATAGATACCTCTTATATATAGCAGGAATAATTAAACAAATTATAAGTTTATAATACCCTACTGAATAGGGTATTACAATAATATAAATAATATATTTTTTCTAAATATGATGGGAGATACCCTATGTACCACTATCGGTTCACCAGTAGCTGGAAGATGGAGACGACTAGAGAGCAATTGTGGGAACTTGTAGATCATTTTGAAGATATCGATTTCTGGCAAGGTGTAAGCTTTGCGAAAATAAAGCAAACTGGAGATGAGAATGGAGTTGGCGATGAGTATGAGTGTACTTTTCGTACCAAAATGCTATTCAAACTCAAAATTCTGCTGAAAGTCGCTGATAAAAGCAAGCCCAATCAGTTTAAATTAATGGTAGAAGGCCCACTTGCTGGTGAAGGAACTTGTTTTTTAGAAGAATTAGATCATGGACGCGCGACACTGATTCGTTGTGTCTGGGAAGTTCGTCTAGATCATTCTATGTTGCGAATAACCAATCCTGTGATGCGTCCTGTCTATGTATGGAGCCATAATAAAGTGATGGATGAAGGCGTAGCAGGAGTAGGGAGACATTTGCAAGCCCGCGTATCCGAAGCTTCTCATACGACCAAAATATATCGTTAATCTATCGCTAATGATCAGGTAACAATTTTTACACAGGGGGCATCACTATGGGGAAATATGAGTTTACCGAAAGCTGGTTGCTGGAAGCAAGTACACATGAAGTATGGAATTTGATTAAAGATTTTGAGAAATTACATTGCTGGCAAGGGGTATCATTTCAACGGTTACAAGAAGGCGCCAGCAAAAATGGAATAGGCGATAAATATAGAATGAATATGAGAACTAAGCTCTGGTATACGATTTCGCTTGATTTTGTAGTCACCGAAAAGCAAGAACAAACGCTGATTTGTCTGGAAGCTTATGGCGATCTGAGCGGGCAAGGTATATTCCGTTTGCAAGAAAGTGGAGCCTATACTCGCTTGCATTACGATTGGCAAGTACACACGAACAAACCATGGATGCAACGCTGGGAACCGTTATTGCGTCCTCTTTTTATCTGGAATCATAATCGTGTCATGGGGGAAGCTGTGCGCGGTATATCTAATCAATTAGGCGCGCGTCTGGTATAATCAATAGATACTAATCAGATGCAGGAAGTGAATCTATGTACCAAAAAGCAATACTACGACTAATATTAATTATACTAGTGATGGTGATTGCAGGATGTAATCACCAAGCGAGTTATGAAGAAAATTCGTACCGAATTAACGATGTAAATATTAGAGCTTTTGTTTTACCAAATGGGAATTTGGATGTGCACGAGTTTTATACGTATACCTTTTTAGATGCTGTTCGTGGAGTTACTCGTTCTATTGGTCAACAAGGACATAAAGGCGTTTCCAATTTTCAAGCGTATGCTATTCCTAAAGGAGAAAGTATACCGTCTATTATTGAACATCCTGAACGCTTAGAGTTGTTACCTGTTCAACAGTATAGTAATAGCAATCTAGATACCTACCAAATTGCTAAGTCTTCTGTGCACGAGACTCAATCTTTTTATTATCATTATGAACTTCAACAGGTTGTACATAAATATACAGATATTAGTGATCTTTACTGGTCTTTTTTTGATCAACAGAATAGTAGCACACTTCACAATGTCCAAATTAGTATTACATTACCTCAAAAAGGCTCTATACAAGATATACATGCTTATCTTAAAGACAAGTATGACGGAACTTTTTTCTTTGATCAAAATCGAACAGTTTATTATGAAACTAAAGAACTTCCAGCACATCAATTATCAGAAATACGTATATTATTTCCATCGCAAATGATGTCTAATATGCAGGCACAACCGATTTTAGCTAAAGATTCACTGATTAGTGAAGAAGACACATTGGCTATAAAATATGCGTCAAGAACTGCAAAGTTACAACAGTTACGCTCTATTTTAAATAATGTCATGCTTGGTTTCATTCTTCTTATTATCGGTGGACTGATCTGGCGAATCTATCATCATCGTCGTGCTAAGAATGCTCGTTTTGCTGAGGGAGAGTTAGAGCATACCGATCCATTATTATTAGCTTATTTGTGGCATCCAGGTCAGGTTATACCTGAAGATATTATAGCTTCGTTATTCTCTTTGTATCGCCGAGATGTCATTACTATAGAGACGGTTCCGATTCGACTTCATTATCTTCACGATAGTACAGCACCGGATTATACATTACGTTTCTCGATTAAAGATGTGATTTCTATCCCTCTGCAAAAAGATGAACGTTATTTGTTAGAGTGGCTTTTCACTGACTCTCAAGGTAGTTTTACATTAGATACTTTAGCAGGACCGACTTTGCAAGAAAAGCATGATCCAGAGCGGATGGAGTATTACAGTGCTTAGTACAAAAAATTCTATAAACATTATCGAAAATGGAGCAAACAAGTTAAAAAACGGCTGGATTGGAATAGCTACTATCATGCGCCGATGCTGTTGTCTCCTATATGTATTGTGCTAACACTACTACATGCAGGGATGCTGGCTTATTTATACGTTATAGATATTTTACCGCCTTTGACAAATGTTATAGGATTAACGTGTTTAATCATTATGACAGGAATTACAATCATGTATTATCGCTCTAAATTCATATTTACGTTATATATGATCGCCTATGTATTGATCCTGACACTTGGCGTGACTATATCCGATGTATACGATCTATTACTATGGTGTAGTATTTTATTATTAATATGGCGTTATGTATTGCCTAATAAAGTATGGACAGATCAAGGATTGCCTTACCGTTACGGAATCAAGTCATTTCGTGGGCAATTACGTACAGGTGGGTATACACATGAGAATAATCCAGAACAATTAGATATATTACTCCAATGCAGTATTATTTTAAAAGAGGGTACATCTTTTTTAGCTACACATCCTCAAGTTACTAGTTATCAATATACCAGTCATGCTATTCCATTACTGTCTGGGGCAGAAATAAATACGTATACGATTCAATACACGTATCAAACGATGAGACGATCAACATATTCTCCATCGGATTCTTCAACAATCTATATTCCTAATTATCGTAATGATTCAGATCAAAACGATTCAGATTCTTCTTCTAACCACTCTTCAGGTGGAGGCGGAGGAGCAGGTACTTTTTGAGAAATAACGATTTCCTTTCATATATATTTAACATTATGTTTACTTCACTAAAGATCGGGTAAGTTGTAGATAAGCAATACACAAAGGAATCAAATGAAACTCAAGTATAGATTGAATCATACTGAAGGAGGAAATAAAAATGACTGGAAGAAAAGCGTTATGGAGTGCGATCGGAATGGGTGCAGCGTATCTTATGCGTAACAAAAGTGCACGTGATAAAGTGATTTCTCAAGTTCGTCGTGTAGCAACATCGATACGTGATAAGAAAAGTGGTAATTCATCCAATACAACCAACAACAATTACTAAGGTAAGCTTGAAATAAATAGAACTGAAACGCCAACAACGTAGACTTTATACGGGGTAGGCGTTTTTTTATTGACAAATACCAAGTTATCGGATAGGATTTAACAATAAACCGACTGACGAGTCAATCAAGGGGTTGATCGTATCGATCATACAACGTTAAGTCCTCGCGAACAGGATGCGATAGAGAAGCGTGACAAGTTGATGCAAATAGCGCTCAAGCAATTTGTAGATGCTGGTTATCATGCGACTAAAGTGTCTGATATTGTTGCAGAAGCAGGGGTAGCGCAAGGAACGTTTTACTGGTATTTCAAAAGCAAAGAAAGTATAGCACTTGAAATTATAGAGCAAGGTAGACAGCAATTATTGGAAGTGATTGGTGTAGGTTATCGCACCCATTCAGGCACTGCTGATGATATGGTGCAAGCTTCTGAGAAATTGTTATATCGATTATTTCAATTTGCTGAGCAGCATACTCATTTGATGCGGATGTTATTAGACGGTACAGGCTTTAGCGAAGCGGTAAGGGAACAGATTATGCTCACTCGTTCACACATGGAGCAAGGATTTGTGCAGAATATTCAGCGAGCTATAGAGTTGGAGATGTTACCGGTACATACGGAAGCGTCTGTACGGGCAGCCTTTTTGATGAGTCTGATCGAAGGGGTAATTGTACGCTGGTTGTTCAATTCAGGCACAAGTACATCTTCTTCAGGTCTGGCGAATCGTAGCGCTGAACAATTGGCAAAAGAAACAGCACGTTTTGAATTTTATGGTCTGCTGGGCAGAACCGATTAAAGGAGAATAACAGGATGAAATTATTGCGTCGTACATCTACACCGATTGCTTTGGCTATGTTGCTTATGGTTGTACTGGTATTGAGTGCTTGTGGTAATGCGACTCCACGTTCAACAGATACCAATACAGCAAGTAATACCACTTCAGAAAGTACAGCAACGACAGCTTCAGGAAATGAACTTGAAAATATTAAATCTGCGGGTGTGCTTAAAGTTGGATTGATGGGTACGTATGCCCCTTATAACTTTTTGAATGCGAATAAAGAAGTCGATGGATTCGATGCAGATATCGCCAAAGAAGTAGCCAAGCGTCTAGGAGTCAAAGTTGAATTTACTACACAAGCTTTTTCTGGACTGATTCCAAGTCTACAAGCAGGCAAATTCGATGCCATTATTAGCCAGGTAACGATTACAGATGAACGTAAGCAACAACTGGATTTCTCTGATCCTTATATTACTAATCAGGTTAAAATTATCGTCAATGCTAATAATACTGATATTACCAAGCTAGCTGATTTTAAAGATAAAAATATCGGTGTAGGGCTAGGTACAAATGATGAAACGTACCTGCGTACAGAAGTATTGCCACAGGTCGGTAATTTTACGATCAAAACGTATAACGATGTGATTACTTCTCTACAAGATTTGAATGTGGGTCGTATTGATGCCACGATCAATAATATTTATGCACTCAAACCGATCGTTGAAGAAAATGGATTCAAAATCAAAGCTGTCGGTGATGCAATCAAATCCGACCAAGCGGGTATCGCTATTCGTAAAGATAATCCTGACCTTTTAAAAGCATTGAACAAAGCATTAACAGACATGAAAGCAGACGGCACGTACGATACTATTTTTGTAAAATGGTTCGGTGAAAAACCTGCGGCTGAATAATAGCAAATATCAAAGCTTGATCAGGACTGCGTTCACTACGGTGCGCAGTCTTCTGTTTTACCTTGATCAAGAAGGGAGATAAAAGATATGCAATTAGTATGGGATAACCTACCTTTTCTTTTAAAAGGTGCAGGTTATACATTATTGATTACCGTAATATCGATGTTTTTTGGATTGATTATCGGCGTGATTGTAGCGATAGCACGTATGCAAGGCAATCGTCCGATTCGCTGGATTGCCCGGTTCTACGTATCTGTGATTCGGGGGACGCCTGTGCTTGTACAGCTAGTGATCGTGTATTACGGGCTGACGGATTATGGAATTACACTGGATGCTATTCCAGCCGCCTGTATTGCTCTAAGTATCAATATCGGTGCGTATTTATCAGAGACGTTTCGCGGAGCGATTCTTTCGATTCCGAAAGGGCAGACCGAAGCGGCTTATGCAACAGGGATGACTTCAGTGCAGACAATGTGGCGTATTATTTTGCCACAAGCGGCACGCACAGCCATTCCACCGATGGGAAATACCTTTATCGGGATGCTCAAAGAAACGTCATTGGTATCGGTGATTACCGTAACCGATTTATTGCGGTCGGCTGATTTGTTGATTGCTCAATATTATGTATATATGCCTTTTTATATTGGAATTGCGATTATGTACTGGATAATGAGTACGATATTCTCAACGATTTTGGAACGAATTGAACGAAGACTTGCTAAAGCATACTAAAACGAATGTGAGGGAAGAATTATGATCCAAACTCGTGGATTGTCCAAAACATTTGGCACACATCAAGTATTGCATGAGATTGATTTGGATGTACAAGCAGGTGAAATTGTTGTACTACTAGGCCCCAGTGGTTCTGGAAAAAGTACATTATTGCGCTGTCTGAATGGATTAGAAGACCTGAGCGCAGGTTCGATAGAAGTGAATAGTATTGAAGTCAACAGCGCGATGAAGCTAAAAGAACGTCAGCAAAAAATGCTCCAGATTCGCAGACAGACCGGTATGGTGTTTCAACAATTTAATTTGTACCCTCACAAAACAGCACTTGGAAATGTGACTGAATCTTTGCGAATGGTCAAAAAGCTAGACGCTACTCATGCTCGTCATATCGGCGAAAGGGTATTGGATCGAGTAGGATTATTGGAAAAGAAAGATCAATATCCTTCACGGTTATCAGGAGGACAACAACAACGGGTTGGTATCGCTCGGGCATTAGCAATGGAACCGGATATTATTTTATTTGATGAACCTACTTCTGCTCTTGATCCAGAATTGGTAGGAGAAGTGCTGGATGTTATGAAATCATTAGCGCAAGAAGGAATGACGATGATTGTTGTGACTCATGAGATGAAATTTGCCCGTCAGGTTGCTAATAAAGTGATTTTTATGGATGAGGGACGAATTATTGAGCAGTCTGATCCTGAATCCTTTTTTGAACGACCTGTTACAGACAGAGCGCAACGTTTTCTTAGTAAAGTAATGGATTATTAATACAATATAACGAAAGCAGGTAGAGATCATGAATGTAACGACAGTATGGAATGGTAAAAGAGCGTTTGAAGCGGTAGGGCCTTCCGGTTATCCAATCGGTATGGATGCTACAGCCGCTTATGGTGGCGATGGTAAAGGGGCAACACCGATGGAATTATTGCTTGCTGGTCTAGCAGGATGTATCGGTATAGATATTACGATGATTTTGGATGCATTTTTGCATAACATCGATAAGATTGAGATCGAAACAGAAGGTACCCGTAAAGAAGCGATGCCTAAAGGATTTACAGCGATAGATCTTATTTTCAAAGTAGATGGAGATATTCCAGATTATCGGGTATGGAAAGCAATTCAGATGGGTAAAGAAAAGTATTGCGCAGTCTCGGATTCACTCAGTGCCGATATTCATTATCGTCTGATTTTGAACGGAGAAGAAGTGGTACAACCCGCTTAAAAGCAAAGAGATGTCTTGTTACTTATACAAGATATCTCTTTTTTTATAGGATAAGAGCAAGTCTTTCTCCAAATAAGTGAAAAATTATACATAATAAAGATAGTCAACGACTATTCGTTAAACGCATTAAAGGGTAGTTTATACATATGAAAGCTTTCCGATGATAAATTGTGAAAGTGCGTACGGCAACATGGAGGGGAATACAGTGATTAACCATTCAGAACAAAATCAATTGATTTATGAACATATATATCGTATGTCTCCTTTTGGGATTGCTGTTATCTCACCTAAAGATGGAGCATGGTTACAGGTGAACCCTGCTTTTTGCAAAATGCTTGGTTACTCCGAAGAAGAAATGTGCCGGATGCGTGAAGAAAATATTACTTGTTTGGAAGATCAATTTCAAATCGGATATCAAAGTATACACGCACAAATGAAAGAGAACCAATCAGAACAATACCATACAGAACATCGGTATTTGCACAAAAAAGGTCATTTAATTTGGACGTCGATCGATGTTTCGATTATTTATGATATGCAGAATCAACCTTTATATTATATTGCTCAATTTCAGGATATCACCTCGCAAAAAGAACACGAGATGATTATTGCTGAGAATGAAGATTTATATACTTTAATTACCGAGAACGCGCGGGATTTAATTTCATATAGTACGCCGGATGGAACATTACGTTATGTATCAGATTCATTTTATGCTGTGCTCGGATATCACCCTGAAGAAATGATCGGACAAAATCGGATGCAATATTATCATCCTGATGATGCATTACAAATGAAAAATAGCGGCAATTCTTATCTAGAATGGGGTACGATGACCCGTCGTCTCAAACATAAAAAAGGTCATTATTTGTGGTTCGAGATTTTATTTCAAGTGGTGCGTAATGAGCAAGGAGATATCGAGAAAATTCTAGGTGTGGGACGTGATGTGAATGAGCGCAAAAAGAATGAAGATCGACTGGTTGAAGCTCAGCGGATAGCGCATATTGGAGCATGGGACTGGGATATATCGAATCAATCTTTTAGTTTTGCAGAAGAAACAAGACGTTTGTTTGGATACGCATTTCGAGCAGAAGAACCTTATACAGAAGAACTTTTGAAAATGATCCATCCTGAAGATCTGCCAGATTTCCGTAAAGCGATTCGTTACACGCTGCTTACTGGTGAAGGTGGCGACCATATTTACCGTATTATTTTAGCCGATGGTACGATGAAATATTTGCAGTCTCACTGGAGTGCGGCACTTGATGATCGAGGTCAACCGATTCATATTATCGGGATGACACAGGATATTACAGAACGCACACGTATGGAAGAACGTCTCAAAGATAGTGAGCGTAATTATCGCTTGATCTCAGAAAATTCGCTAGATTTTATATCGCGTAATTCTGTAGAAGATACAACTTATCTGTATTGCTCACCTGCTTGTTATTCTATTTTGGGTTATCAGCCTGATGAATTAGAAGGAACCCCGGCAATTGATTATATTCATCCTGATGATGTAAGTACGATCAAACAGTATATGACTCTCAATCTACAAGGAGAACAGCCTCAACCGATTACTTATCGACAGCGCCACAAATCAGGTAGCTATGTATGGATGGAGTTGTCCGGTCGCTACGTATACGATGAGCATGGAAATATTCAAGAAATGGTATCGATAGCGCGTGATATTAACGATCGCAGACAGGCGGCTTTGTTAATTGAAGAAAGCGAACAGCGGTACAAATCATTATTTGAATACAATCCAGCAGGTGTATTTTCTTTTGATGTGAACGGACGTTATACCACTGTTAATTCCAATATGGAGAAATTGCTAGAACGTACAGAAGCAGAATTGATCGGGATGCCTTTTGAACCGCTGGTTGCTCCTGAAAATATCTATGATACAGCAGAACATTTTGAATTAGCATTAAAAGGCAAACCGCAAACCTACGAATCTCAGATCATTTTGAAAAATGGAGATCGACGTGCAATCAGTCTGGTCAATGTACCGATTGTTGTTGATAAGCAAATTGTAGGTGTCTACGGTATTGCGACAGATATTACCGAAATGAGAAGATATATTGAACAGATTGAGAAGTTGAGTAATGAGTATACGCTTATTCTAAATTCGGTATCTGAAGGTATTTTCGGTCTGGACAATGAAGGGATAGCTACCTTTATTAATCCAGCGGCAACACGTATGCTAGGCTATCATGCACGCGAATTAATCGGCAAACATCTACTTGATATGTTCCAGCTAGCACATCCAGATGGTGGGCCGTATGTTGCTAAAGAAAATCCAATCTATGTTGCATTATTAGAAGGTTGTTTTCATGAAGAACAGGAAGCTATTTTCTGGCGTAAAGATGGTTCTAGCTTTCTCGTATCATACCGGATTACACCGATCTGGGATCGAGGCAAGCGCAAAGGTGCTGTTATTGTTTTTAATGATATTACCAATGAGAAGCAAATTATTCGTGCCAAAGAACTGGCTGAACGTGCCGATCGTGCGAAGTCTGAATTTCTAGCTATTATGAGTCATGAGATTCGGACACCGATGAATGGAATTATAGGCATGACCGGCTTGCTAGCAGATACACCACTAGATGAAGAACAACTAAGCTATACCGAAATTATTAAAGATAGCAGTGATGCATTACTGCATATTCTAAATGAAATTCTAGATTTTAGTAAAATAGAAGCGGGTAAAATGGTGCTGGATCATGAACCGATAGATCTAGTGATGTTAGTTGATAGTGTACTGGATCTATTCACTTCCCGCGCCGCCGAAAAAGATATTCAGTTAACTTATCATGTAGACAATAGGGTACCTGCTTCAGTGGTAGGCGATGCTTCTCGATTGCGACAGGTGTTGGTTAACTTGGTGAGTAATGCGATTAAATTTACCGATCAAGGAAGTGTACGGTTGTCGATTTCGCTATTAGATATGCGGTCGACAGGAGAATGTGTTTTGGAGTTTGAGATCAAAGATACAGGAATCGGTATATCTTCAGACAAACAGGATAAATTATTCCAATCGTTTTCTCAGCTTCATCCCGCAATCAATCGTAAGTATGGAGGAACAGGTCTGGGTCTGGCTATTTGTAAAAAGTTGATTGAACTGATGGGTGGTTCGATCGATGTGGACAGTGAAGAAGGGCAGGGAGCGACATTCCGTTTTGTTGTTCCATTCAAGCCGTTTGACGAATCGATCCATGCTATTCAAGCGATAGGAACAAGTAGCAATCATCAGAACCGTTATATGATGCCTGAATTTAAGTACGGCCCTTTGCGGATTCTACTAGCGGAAGATCATCCGGTCAATCAGAAGTTAATGGTCGAGATTTTGAAAAAGATTGGGTATCAAGCAGATGTAGCCAATAATGGACGTGAAGCTTTATCAGCGGCGATTGCTCATCCTTACGATATTATATTTATGGATATACAAATGCCTGAGATGGATGGTATTGAAGCTACTCGCAATATCCGTGAACGTCTGACAGAGCAAGAACAACCCGTAATTATTGCTGTTACTGCTTTTGCACGAATGGAAGATCGCCAAATGTGTTTGGACG
Organism: Paenibacillus nicotianae; assembly: GCF_042681745.1. NCBI lineage: Bacteria > Bacillati > Bacillota > Bacilli > Caryophanales > Paenibacillaceae > Paenibacillus > Paenibacillus nicotianae. The sequence goes on from NZ_JBHUGF010000001.1 coordinate 42,182, forward strand.
CAGGGATGCAAGACTTTATTAGTAAACCACTACGGTTCCCTGATATCGATCGTGCTCTACAACAATATGCTAAATATATTCAGTCATCCGAATAAAGGAGGCGTCACATGAAGCGCAAACTATTAATAACAGGCGCAAGTGGTGTGATTGGCAGTAGTCTTTATCAAGGGTTACAACAAGAATATGATGTACTAGCAACAGATATTGAAGGCGATCCAACACAAGGAATAGAATCATTAGATATTACCGATGTAGAGCAAATCAAACAAAAAACAGTAGGCATTGATACGATATTGCATATCGCCTGGCAAAAAGATGAGGACGACTTTTTGGGGGTAGCGCTACCTGTGAATGTGACTGGTGCTTATCATTTATTTGAAGCCGCCAAAGAAAATGGGGTTAAACGAATTATTTTCGCAAGTTCCAATCATTCTACAGGCTTTTATAAAGTAGGAGAAACAGTAGATATCAATGATCCTTATCGTCCTGACAGTATTTATGGATTGAGCAAATGTTATATTGAATTGTTAGGTCGTTTGTATAGTGATCAAAATCATCTGTCTTCTTTCAATATTCGTATTGGAAACTTTCCTGGTGATGATCGACCTCATTCCGAACGTGCCACGCATATCTGGATCTCTGAACGTGATCTTCTTCAGTTGGTCAAATGTTGTATAGAAGCACCAGCAGATCGCAAATATATGAATCTGTACGGTACGTCAGCTAATACAGATAATTATTATAATATCGATTATCTGGCAGAAGAGATCGGTTATCGTCCGCAAGATAATGCTGCCGAAATATTGGCTGCTGAGAACCAAAAGAAAGAACAGCTTCCTCAAGATGAGACCCTATTTCAAGGCGGACAAAAAGGATAGTCAGGGTAATATAGATAAAAAAGCCAGTCACCTTCGTATCTGATATCTATTCAGACGTGAAGAGACTGGCTTTTGTGTTAAATCGCGGATGGTAGATTAATTATACTTTGAACACTGAAGCGGCTGTATTGAGTTCTTCCGCCAAGTTGGCTAATGATTGAGAGGTAGCGGCTGTTTCTTCAGAAGCGGCAGCAGATTCCTGACTAGCTGCGGCAATCGATTCTACAGCAAACATAACTTCGTTGGCTTGAGCTGCTTCTTCTTCACAAGCCGCTGCAATTTCATTCACTTTAATAGCGGAGTCATTCACTACATTTACAATTTTTTGGAATGCTTCTTCTGTATGTGCAGATTGAGTGACACTATGAGTAACTGCTTTGACGCTGGTTTGCGTATTTTTTTGCATTACTTTGATAATCGTTGCAATTTGCTTGGTAGCATCTATACTACGTTCAGCTAACTTGCGCACTTCATCAGCGACAACAGCGAATCCTTTACCTTGATCGCCTGCACGAGCGGCTTCAATCGCAGCATTTAGCGCAAGTAGATTCGTCTGATTAGCAATATCATCAATAACACTAATAATTTCACCAATGCGCTGCGAATCATCTTCTAATTTAGTCATAGAATCACTTACTTCATTCATAGATACTTTAGATTCACTGACAATCTGTTTGCCTTGTTCAGCCATATCTACAGTAAGATTGGAGAGTTCAGCCGCACCACTTGCACTAACAGCGACAGAATCAATCGCAGCCGAAAGTTCTTTGAACAATTCGGTAATCATAGAAGCAGATTCTGCTTGCGTATTGCTAGTATTGGCAATTTGTTCTGTACTTGCTGATATTTCTTGCGAAGAAGCGGCAACATTTTCTGAGGATAGTGTAATGCGTTCGATCAATTGGCGTAGATTAGCAGCCATCGTATGAACCGATGTAGATAACTGTCCAACTTCATCTTTATTTTTATTTTCCAAACTTTCACTGAGGTCGCCTTTCGCATAGTTGGAGATAAGACCATTAAGCTTGCGTAATGGGGAAGAAATACTGCGTGAGATCAGAGAACCGAGCAAAATACTAAATAATGTGACCAGAATCAAAGAAATAATCGTGATTTTGACACAAGCAAGATAGCTATCTTCAATCTCTTGACTGGCTTGTTGAGCAAGAGTCGAATTGTTTTCGATCATCACAGAAAGTGCTTCAGCTACCTTATCGCCCGCAGGTTTTAGCGTATTGTCTTTGTAGTCGTTAAAAACAGTTAAGTTATTGGCTTGCGCTAATCGTGTAGCTTCCTCATATAACGTTAAGTATTCTTTATAGGTTTGATTAAAGTTCGCAAGATTTGTTTTCTCTTTGTCCGTGGTAATTGAATTGCCGTATGTTTGAGCCAAATCTTCCATGTTGGTTTGGAAATCTTTCATTTTAGTAAGAAATTCCAGCTTCTTTTCTGCGGTCTGCGCGGTACTCAGATCCCGTACAGCTACTCGCAAACGTTGGTAGTATACTTCAATTTCTGATAAATCTTTTACAGCTATAAGATTATGGCTATACATATTCTTAGCTTTGTTGTTCAGATCTTTTAGATTTTGTAAACTGTATAATCCGAAACCAACAAAGATTAAGGTAATAATTAAAAAAGCAGAGATGATTTTTGTTGCTGTCCTCAAATTCCGAAACCATTGCATACCCTAACCTCCCAATTGCATAATGTAGACATGATATATATTTCGACACTATACGATAATTCTTAATAGGAAATTCAAACTTTTGTACCAAAATTTTAAAAAAAATAAATATTTTTTGAATATTTGGTTAACATATACACACTATGACGTTGATAGCAGACTTGTTTCTGGATTAGGAATAAAGGGGATAAACTAATAAGAGTTACTCATTTCAAATATATTTGCAGGTTCATGCAAACAAAGGAGAGTATAGTCATGGAACAAGTAATCGAAACACAGCAAGGGTTAGCATTGCAAATAGATGGCGAGACCAAAGCAGAAATCGGATTTAGTGATTATGATGAGCAATCGATCAGTATCGACCATACATTTGTATCGGAAGAATTGCGCGGGCAAAAAGTGGGGCAAGATCTGGTGAAAAGAGCTGTAGACATTGCTCGTAAACAAGGAAAAACAGTTGTACCTGCTTGCTCGTATGCATTAGCATTATTTAAACGCAATAAAGATTATCACGATATCTGGCGTAAAGACGTTTAAAAGACCAACAACTTTAAAATGTTCAAACTGTTGTCACCAAAGTGCTTACCCTCAACTCCAATATAAAACTATAATGAGAGTATGAACTTGAAAGATGGGGAGCGTTTGCATGGATAAAAACACACAGCCTAATGTGGTCACACCAAAAACGAATAAAAACTTTGCCGGAATCATTATTACGGTATCCGTTATTGCTAACGTTATTATTTTGTTGCTATTTTTCTCGCCAGCTATTGGTTACAAAGGTACCGTCGATTTCGATATTACCTTATTGCCACGAATGAACGCGATCTTTAACAGCTTTACGTTTATTTTTCTGGTAGCGGCTTTAATTGCTATTTTGAGAAAAAATATTAAAGTCCATCGCGGCTTTATTTTAGCGGCTTTTTCGTCTACATTGTTATTTTTAGTTACGTATTTAACATTTCATTACCTATCACCAGAAACAGCTAAATTTGGCGGTGTAGGTATTGTGCGTCCGATCTATTTCTTTATTCTGATTACACATAGTTTCTTAGCTGCGATTATCGTACCGCTTGCTTTGTTTGCTCTCGTGTGGGGATGGACGATGCAGATTGCCAAACACAAAAAAATTGTACGTTGGACTATGCCAATCTGGTTATATGTAAGTTCTACAGGCGTTATCGTATATCTAATGATGGCGCCGTATTATTGATCATTTTGGATTAATCAGAAATTACTCAGAACATAAAAAAACCGCAGCTATCCGGGCTGCGGTTTTTTTATACATATGGCTATAAGAAAAGTATTGTAAAAGCTGTATCTTATACAATACCGTCTTTGTAATTGTTCTGCCAGTGTTTGTCACCTTTGTGGTTGAAGTCTTCGACTGTTCTTTCCAATGTTTCTACCAATTGTGCTTTGATCTCAGCAATAGTATCACGGTATACGCGTTCTTCATTACCGTTGATTTTGTCGCCATAGATTGCTAAAGAAGCTGTATATTGGCGGTGTTTTTCAACCAACTCATCAATAGATTGTAATGCGTGTTCTACATAACGAGTAATAGATTGTTGATCTTTTGGAAGCATATCACGAAGTTGTTGTACTTTACTTGTATTTGTCATTTTCGGTCACCTCTTATTATTAATTGTAAATTTACATTAACACTTTTTCACATTAATTACCTTAAATTCGGATTAAATTTTGACGAATTTATGAACAAACTATAACGACAGTCCAATAAAAGTGTTGATACATAAGGGAAAAAATATATATATGATCAAGACCTTTGAATTAGGTTAAAGGTCATTGTTTACTGAAAAATGATGTGTCCAATATGTGTCTGTTAATGTCTATACTATCATTTCGGTAGAATTATTTTCAAATGTTATAGCAAATACTACTTTAGTCACAATTTGTCGATAAATAGGAACTATGTCCTACTTTATTTCCTATAGTCGGATAGGTAATCATTTTTCTAGTACTATTTTAGTATAAATCTTTATACACAGTATAAATTTACATATAAATCTATGATATACATTATAACCTCTTTTCCAAATAATTAACCTGTGATACAGTAACGGTCAGCTTGTCTATCTTTACCAACACGTCGAAGAAGTAGTCTTTTTGCAATAAGGATATCTATTCAAGATCAGAACAATGGTGTAAAGAAGATTATAATGTCTATGATTCAGAGCACATCGAACAAATTCTAATAACGAGGACGGTGAATTATGGAAGTACAATCACTACGACAGGTCGAGAAGTTAGCACTTGAAAAAAATCGTATCTACAAACAAAGCAAGCTTCGTTATTTATCGCGTTCGATGCTTGCCAGTATGTTTATCGGATTTGGCGTTATTGTTGCTTTCAAAACAGGGAACTTCTTTTACGCGGTGGAATCTCCAATGGCGTACCCGATGGCTGCGCTAACGTTTGGAGCGGCGATCATATTGATCTCCTACGGCGGTGGGGACTTATTTACAGGAGATACCTTCTATTACTCCTACGCGGCGATCAGGCGTAAGCTGAAGTGGTTAGATGTGATCAGGATGTGGATCACAAGCTATTTTGGGAATATACTCGGAGCATGTGCATTTGCATTATTAATCTTTTTAACAGGGCTATATGCAGATCATTCAGTGAATGCTTTTTTATTAAATGTGGTTCAGCACAAAATGGAAGCGCCTACGATGCAATTGTTTTTCCGCGCTATTTTGTGTAACTGGCTTGTCTGTCTGGCTTTCTTTATCCCGATGGGCTTAAAAGGCGATGGCGCCAAATTATTTGCAATGATGCTTTTTGTATTTTGTTTCTTTATTTCAGGGTATGAGCACAGTATCGCGAATATGTGTACATTTGCGATTGCTTTAGTAGTTGATCATCCGTCTACTATTAATTTTGCCGGTGTTGTTCATAATCTTATTCCGGTGACATTAGGGAATTTAATCGGTGGAGCAATCTTTATGTCAACGATGTACTATTATGTGAATAAACCATTTATGGACGAAGAACATGAAGCGTAATCCAATCTAATATGCACAAAAAGACCAGCCAAAATCATCATTTAGCTGGTCTTTTTGTTATGTAGTCTTAAAGAACTAAAAATATTTTTGAATTTTAATGAAATGTGTGTTTATTCGACAAAATATTGGTTATAATTATATAGTAGTAAGACTTATTACATGTGTCCAACACAAAGGGAGAGCCAACATGAGTGTTTATCAATTTTCTGCTAAAGCTATGAATGGTAAAGAAGTATCACTGCAAGAATATAAAGATCAAGTTATCCTAGTCGTAAATACAGCAAGTCAATGTGGTTTCACTTTCCAATATGAAGATTTACAAAAGTTATATGATCGTTACAAAGAAAAAGGGTTAATCGTTTTGGGCTTCCCTTGTAATCAATTTGCTGATCAAGAACCTGATGGTAATGATAAAGTAGAAGCATTTTGTATGTTGAATTATGGCGTATCGTTCCCAATGTTCCAAAAAGTAGATGTGCGTGACCAAAATGCTCATCCATTGTTCAAGTATTTAGTGGAACAGAAGTCATTTGAAGGATTTAATATGAATCATTCAGTATCTAAATTGATGGTACAATTGCTGAACGAAAAGCATCCAGAATATTTGCCAGGCGATTCTATCAAATGGAACTTTACTAAATTCTTGATCGATCGTAACGGTGAAGTAGTAAAACGTTTTGAATCGACAACCGATCCATTGGATATGGAAGAAGATATCGAAGCACTGCTATAAAACTGTATTACATTAGTATGTATGCTAGAGATAATCATTCAAATATATTGAACTCCTATATAGTAAAAGCCTGGCAGGGTATTATCCCAGCAGGCTTTTTTTGTGTATAAAAAAACCGACATCTTCGCAAATGAAGTATCGGTTTGAGGAACAGACGGTGGTGATAGATTCAACCATTCCAATCTTCCTTATATATAGTATAACAAGATCATCTGTATGATCTTTATTCTCAGTAACAGGGATTAATTTGGATTCTTAACAGCTATGCGCGTGTTCTAGAAGGAGTCTGGCTGTGTTTCATATATTCTAATTTACGAATAATTTCTTTTTGCCATTTAAGATCGCCAATACGTACGGCAAGGTTGAGAAGATCCAGATAATCATCTACTTGTAGTGAAGTCTTCTGTGTCATTACGTTCATCGAGATTCCGGCTCCTTTGAAGTTAAAATAGGTTGCTGTGCTTTATCAACATCTATATTATCATTTCATTATCAGTTGACTAGGAATGATAATCATTATCATAAATTTATTGTAAACATTAATACAGTCAATTGCAAATGAATTATGCAATTTTTATTAAAAATAAGTCTATATTTTGATATGTTCACATGATGTCCATACGTGAGATATGTCATAATCCTCTGCAAACACGTACAATAGTGATCGCAAAGATCTATTTTTACGTAAGTAAAGGAGAGTTATATGTCGTATACCAAAATTAAATGGATCATTTTATTTTTACCTACTGTAACGATTGGGTTATGGGAATATATTCGTCACCAATTTTTAATGCCGTATCTTTCTATGGAAGTAGGCAATTGGTTATCACCTGTGATTATCTATGTGGTTAGCGTTACTTTGCTACGGCAATTATTTGATATGCTAGAAAATACACGCGCCGCGCTCGATCAAGAGCGTATTGTCAAAGGAAAATTAGAAGAACGTCAATTGCTTGCAGGAGAATTGCATGACGGGGTCGCTCAATCTTTATTTTTATTAGGCGTGAAGTTAGATCGAGCGAAACGAATGTATGCTGATCCACATGTACAGGAAACGCTTAACGATATTAGTCGCACAGTAAGTGAAGCTAATCACGATGTACGACAAGCGATTGCTGATCTGAAGCATGTTCCTCGTAGTGGAGCAACTGAAGAAGTCTCACTTGCTTATCGTGTCTGGGAAATGATTCCGTTAGCCGGTGTACAAACAGAATTAGATTGGAAGTTAGATGATCAATATATCCAGCCTGAAGAACAAGCAGAACTGTTAGCTTGTATACGAGAAGGATTGTTGAATATTCACAAACATGCGCATGCCAAGCAGGTCTGGATACATAGTGAAGGCAATCAGAACGGGTGGCAGATTGTGATTGAAGATGATGGAGAAGGATTTCATGAACAGTCTTTACAATTGCCCGGTCGATTTGGATTGAAAATTACAGCCGAACGTGCGCAGTGGAGAGGATGGACGTTTGCTTTGCACCGTCAACAAGAGCGAACTTTATTTATCATCAAAGGAGGTCATCGTGATGAATAGTGTACGTGTCTTAATTGTAGATGATCATGCTCATGCGCGCGAAGCAACGCGTGTCATTTTGTCAGAAGATCCTATGTTCAATATTGTAGGTACAGCGACCAGCGGTCAGGAAGCTTTAGAGTTCACCGAGCAATGGATGCCGGATCTTATCCTGATGGATATTTCGATGAAAGGTATGGATGGGTTAGAGACAACGCGTCTGATTAAGCTTAGATTTCCGTATATCAAAATTATTATGATGACCGTATCCGATGATGCTGCTCATCTATTTGAAGCGATCAAGCAAGGCGCGCAAGGATATATTCTCAAAAGCTTACCTCCTTCGATGTGGTTAGAATATTTGCGTAGTGTTGTACTGGATGAAGCAGGGCTTAGTCAAGAAATTGCACTGCGTATTCTACAACAATTCCCGTCGACCAAAGCGCAAAACGATCCGGTAGCTAATACATTAACTCCGCGTGAAAGAGAAATTTTGCATTGGGTATCGTCAGGGCTGACCAATCGAGATATTGCGGCAGAGCTTAACATTTCAGAGCAAACGGTCAAAAATCATCTCAAAAATTTACTGCACAAATTGCAATTAGAAAATCGAGTACAATTGACCAGATATGCGATTGAACATGGATTAGCGTCTGATCAGCTCTATCGTCCATAATCTTTTCAAATTTAAGCCATATTTGTAACAGATATAGCCCTATATAGTCATGTTCAGAATGTACTCACTTCGATACTATAGAGATTGTGATTGCAGAAAACAGACTTCATAGAAGGCATCTCACATAAAGTAGGTGAATCATATTTATAATCAATCATTTGATTTTTCGATAACCAAACAGCGATTGTTGTTACCTGTATTGCTGGTGCTTTTGAGTATCTTCGGGGGATTATGTTTGCCACAAAGCACTTATGCTCATTCATATGTGCAACAATCTTTCCCTGCTCAAAATGAAGTGCTGGATAAAGCACCGGACAAAATTACGCTATTATTCAATGAATCGATACAGCCTGCGTATTATCAGATTGTATTGAATGATTCATCCGGTCAAAAAATAGATGGAGTCAAAGCTGTTATCGATAGCAAAAATGCGGCTCTATTAGAAGCAACGATTCCTGTACAACTTCCCGATGATATTTACAATATTTCATGGAAAGCGGTCTCAGGAGATGGGCATCCGGTAGAAGGTGGGATCGTTTTTCAAGTTGGAGACGGTGCTGGCAAAAAAATGTCATATGCACCAACGACGATTGCAGATAGTAAATCGGTTAATCCACTATTAATTGTTATGCGGTGGTTACAATATACCGGTCAATCATTGGTATTAGGATTGCTTGCGTTATCGTTATTTTTATTACCTGCTCGCTTGCGTACATCGGAAGCGACAACATGGATGCGTCAGCGACGATATGCTTTATTTTTATGGATTGGTATGGCGCTCACAGTGGTTGCTTTACTGGTTCAATTGCCACTGCGTATCGCCTGGAATGCAGATATTCCAGTTACACAGACTACAACAGAATTAGGAAATACATTCCGCGAAACGACTTTTGGACAGGTATGGTTGATCCAGATGATTGCGGCTGTGCTGATCGTAATTCTGTTGATCTTATATGCTCATAGCAAACTTACTACCTCTGCCAAACGCACGATCGGAATGATGGCGATTGTATTGATGATTGTGCAATTATTAGCCAAATCGCTAGATGGACATGCATATGCAGAACCGTATGCAGGCATCGCTATTGCGGCTGATTTTATCCATCTAGTGTCGGCTCTGATATGGAGTGGTGCACTGGTAGCAATAGCTGTATTTGTACCGCGTATTGTAGCTCCTTTTACAGGAGAAGAACGCAAAACGGTATATTGGAGTATTATTCGCCGATTCTCATGGTGGGCGATCGTATCGGTAGCGGCTTTATTAATTACTGGTATTTATGGAAGTATTATTTATCTGCCTAATCTAATGGCATTGTTCAATACCGCATATGGCTTAACATTACTTGCAAAAATGTTATTGTTCCTTGTAATGGCGGCATTTGGCGCAATGAATTATGTCAAAGGACGACAGCAAAAAGAAGAACTAGGCAAAGACTTAATGTGGGAAGTGTTAACCGGTTTTGTGATTTTGATGCTAGCAGCAGCGCTGGTGCATCTTTCTCCTCAAGCGGCTCCGATCAGTAATGGAGCGACACCGAAGCAGACTGTACAGACACAAGAAGTGAATGGATACGAGATTACGCTTGAAGTACCTAAAGCGCAGATGGGTAGTAATACGTTTATCGTATCTGTTAAAAATAAAAATGAATCTAAAGCGGTAGATGTAGAACAGATCACGTTAACGATGAATCATATGGATATGGCGATGGCTCCAACCGAAATCTTGCTTACAGCCAATGATGGCAAAGATGGAGTCTACCAGAAAACAGGTATGGTCAGTATGAATGGTAACTGGAATGTCAAAGTTCATATTTTGACCAAATCATTAGATACGATTGACACTGAATTTACACTACGTATTGGCTGATAAAGTGTTGTACAGCAGGCAGACTATATTATGCCTGTATCATATATAAAAAAGGGAGTATGACAAATGAAAAAAAACTCGGTATTTACTAAAATGATCACGATAGGTTCAGCAGTTATGGTTGCAGGATTACTAACATTTAGCAGTATTGCAAGTGCTCATGTTACGGTCAAACCTGCTCAATCGATGCCTTCCGCTTGGGAAACGTATACGATCAAAGTACCTTCTGAAAAAGACTTGCCGACTACTAAAGTCACATTAAAAGTACCGGAAAACTTATCTTTCAAACAATACCAGCCTGTACCGGGTTGGAAAACAACAACTGAAAAAAATGATGCGGGTGAAATCACTTCGATCACTTGGGAAGCAGAAAGTGGCGGAATCGAAGCAGGTCAATTTCAACAATTCGTATTTGTAGGTGAAAATCCAGCCAAAGACGGAGAATTAGCATGGGATGCTTATCAATACTATAGTGATGGTAGCGTCGTGGAGTGGACAGGGAAAGAAGGTAGCGAACTGCCACATTCGATTACTACGATTACAGAAAATGCAGCTACGACAACACCAGCGGCTCCAACAACAGACGGACATGATACAGCATCTACAGAAGACACTGCAACAACTACAGACGAAGCGACTGGAACAGATACAACAACTGAAAGTACTCCAGCTACAGGCACAACTACAGATACTGCGGCTTCTAACGATATGAATAATATGCCGATGGAACAACCAGCTAGTAGCAATGGTCTACAAGTAACTACATTGATTATTTCGATTATCGCTTTAGTATTAGGCGGAGTCGCTGTTATGAATTCACGTAAACGTAAATAAAAAAGGTAAGATAAAAAGACATTTTATAATATAAAGCCAAAAGATTGAGAACTTAGCTGTCATTGTTCTTGATCTTTTTGGCTTTTTTTATGCAGAAAAACTTATTTTTATCGAAAAAATTAATATTTTTGTTAAAAAACCTTACATATCTATTGTATCTTATGCATATTTTTTTTATACTGCATTAAACGAAAATGTCGTATTATGATCTTAAAATGGAGGGAATGCTAGTGAGTCAAACACCAGTACAATCGCCGTCAAGTCCAGGAAGAATATTTACATGGGTCGAGAAGATCGGTAATAAAATTCCTAATCCATTTTTACTGTTTGTGTATTTGATCATTATTTTGATGGTAGCAACAGCTATATTGTCGTGGTTGCATGTGTCGGTGAAAGATCCGACAAACGGAGAATCCGTTGTTGTCAAAAACTTGCTGAGTGCAGAAGGAATCCAGTGGATATTACCTAATATCATCAAAAATTTCAGTGGATTTACGCCTTTAGGTTCTATTCTGGCACTGGTCTTAGGAGCAGGATTAGCAGAAAAAGTAGGGCTGTTACAAGCGTTAATGTTAAAAATGGCTTCACGCGTCAGTGCCAAGTACGCCAGTTATATGGTGTTATTTATCGCCTTTTTCAGTCATATTTCTTCAGATGCCGCGTTAGTGATTATGCCTCCACTTGGTGCGCTGATGTTCCTAGCAGTAGGTCGTCATCCGATTGCAGGCTTGATGGCGGCTATTGCAGGAGTAGGTTCTGGATTTACAGCGAATCTACTGGTGGTAACGACAGATGTATTGCTATCTGGAATCAGTACAGAAGCCGCCAAAGCAGTAAATAATACGATTAGTGTTAGTGTATTGGACAACTGGTTTTTTATGGCGACATCGGTGATTGTACTGACGATTACAGGAGCGATTATTACCGATAAATTTGTAGAACCACGATTGCCTAAATATCAAGGAACAGATCAAGACAAAATGGAAGCTTTGACTCCTATTCAAAATAAAGGTCTACTGGCAAGTGGTATAGCGGCAATTGTATTTATTGGTGTGATGTTATTATTGATTTTGCCTAGCAACGGCATTCTTCGAAATCCAGAAACAGGTTCGATTGTCCCTTCACCATTTATGTCAGGGATTGTGCCTATTATTATTATTTTCTTTTTTGTTGTTGCTGTTACTTATGGTGTGGTTACCAAGCAGATTCGTAATCAAGGCGATATTCCACTGTTGTTGATTGATCCGATGAAAGGGATGGCTGGCTTTATTGTTATGGTTTTTCCGCTATCTCAATTTGTTGCTTTCTTCAACTGGAGTAATATGGGGAAATTTATTGCTTTGGGGTTAACCGATCTTTTAGAAAAAACCAATATGACCGGAATGCCTGCTTTTCTAGGATTGATGTTCTTGTCTGCACTACTATGTATGTTTATCGCCAGTGGATCAGCCATCTGGTCGATTTTAGCCCCTGTATTTGTGCCGATGTTTATGTTGCTTGGATATCATCCAGCCTTTGCTCAAATGATATTCCGTATCGCTGATTCGTCGGTAATTCCTTTCGCTCCAATGTCACCATTCCTTCCATTGTTTTTAGGATTTTTACAGCGATATCAGAAAACTGCTCGTCTAGGAACGTATTATTCACTTATTTTGCCGTATCCGATCGTTTTCTTGATCGTCTGGTCGCTTATGCTGGTTGTCTGGTATATGGTAGGGCTTCCGATTGGGCCAGGGGTATATCCTCGATTGGCTGATTAGTTACTAGATTATTGAATTGATCACTATATGCTTCTATACAAGATGGACATCGAACAAGGAGATGAACTTACATGTTAAACATCATTGAATTACGCCGCGATCTGCATCAACATCCTGAATTGGGATTTACCGAATATCGTACAGCTTCGATTGTTGTACAGACGTTAAAATCGCTAGGTTATGACGTGATCTACGGACAAGATGCGATCGATGGCGAGAGTCGCCGCGGATTACCAAGCGAAAAAGTACTGGAAGAATCGTATCAACGCGCTCTACAACATGGTGCTGATCCCGATATTTTAGCAAAAATGCGTGGTGGATATACCGGTGTAGTCGGTATTTTGAAAGGAAAGCATTCAGGGCCTACACTGGCTTTTCGTTTTGATATGGATGCACTGCCTATTGTAGAAAGCAAAGACGATGATCATTTTCCACAACAGCATGAATTTGTTTCGCATTTTCCAGGGAATATGCATGCTTGTGCGCATGATGGTCATACCACGATCGGGCTTGGTGTAGCAGAAGCATTAAGCCAGCAAGATTTCACCGGAACGATCAAGTTGATTTTTCAGCCAGCCGAAGAAGGGGTACGTGGCGCTTATGCTATGGTCGAAAAAGGAATGCTGGACGATGTGGATTATCTATTTTGCGCTCATCTGGGGTGTGAAGTGCCTACTGGTCAGTTGCATGGAGGAACAAAAGGGTATCTAGCAACAACCAAGTTAGCAGCGCATTTTCATGGAGTAGCTTCTCATGCAGGAGCAACACCGGAAAAGGGACGGAATGCACTGCTTGGAGCGGCAACCGCTTTGCTGAATATTCATAGTATTCCACGTTACAGTACAGGAGATACGCGAATCAATGTAGGAGTACTGGAAGGCGGTACAGCAGCCAATATTATTCCTGAACATGCGCGTATGATTATCGAGACTCGATCTGAATCCGAAGAGGTCAATAGCGAGCTAGAGCAACGTGTACGCACGATTATTGAACATAGTGCAGGTATGCATGGATTAGAGTATGAGGTTGAGATCGTAGGTGGAGCTATCCCGATTACTTGTGATGAAGAGATGATACAGATAGCGCGAGAAGAAGCGGTAGGTATCGAAGGGGTGCATATGATTCCTGAAGAGAGCGCCTATTCTACAGGTAGTGAAGATGCTAGTTATATGTTACGACGTGTACAAGAAAATGGGGGTAAAGCTACGTATATGATTATAGGAGGTAGTAACCCTGCTCCTCACCATCATCCGAAGTTTGATATTGAAGAAGCGGCATTGCCGATCGGAATCGAATGGTTCCGTCGAATCGCTCTGCGTATTCTTCGTTAAAATCATCCAAGCTTCTTTTGCCTATAGAACTTGATATAATAAGAAGTAACGTATATTCAAGTGTGAGGACAAAGGAGAAGATGATGACGTATCGATTCGGTATCGTGGGGCCGCTCCCATCTGTAGAACGTATTTTAAATCTGACCCAACATCTAGCGGACGATGTAGAATTTGTGGCGATGGTCTACAATCATCCACGAGAAATTCCACAAATTTTAGAACAGTATCGTTCCACAGTTAAAGGCTGGTTATTTTCAGGGCCTATTCCATTATCAGTCGCAAGCCCTTTTTTGAAAGAAGATGAGTTAACAGCCTATTGCAAGCCTGCGGGTTCAGGATTATACAAAGCTTTATTGCAAATGAATAAAGATTATCCTATTCAAGATCAACGGTATTCAATCGATATTATTCGTTCAGAAGATTTGGATATGCACGAGTCTTTTGCTGAAGCAGAATTGCCGATTGATCAAGTATATTTGAATATATTTGAAGGCTCGGATGAACCGGAGACATTGATTCAATTTCATATGGATAAATGGACAAGCGGGCAAAGTGTTGCCGCAGTAACGTGTATGCATTTTGTGTATGCCGCTTTGCAAAAACAAGGGGTTCCTGTGTATCGTCTGACTACAAGTTCGCAAGATATTCGGCAAGCAGCCAAACTACTGATTCAGCAAGCGAGAAGTTCTTATTTTAAAGATACTCAGATCGGGATTCATATGATCGAAGCTGATCTACTGAATCATCGTTCACTTACTGAATCGACTTCGTACGGATTGCAGTATGCTGAATTACGTATTAAAACGGTACTTCTACCATTATGTGAACATATGGATGGGGTACTGGTAGACAAAGGAAATGGGCGTTATCAGATATTTAGTACACGCGGAGCGATCGAACGTGAGTTATCGAGACTGCATCATAGTATCGAACAGATTGCGCTGGAGATTGAAGTAGAAGTGTCTGTAGGAATAGGGTATGGAGATACGGCGTTAGCCGCAGAAAATCATGCGCTACGCGCTCTTCAGCAAAGCAAGCAACAAGAGTCTTCTTCACGCATTATTATTGTGCAAGATAACGGTGTGATTCGTGAAGCAGTAGGGCAGATCGAAGAATGGAGTTATAGTTCTCGTTCTCTGGATCGAGCATTATTGTCTCAATTGAACGAAGCTAATATCAGTGTCAAAACGTACAAAAAAATCGAAGCACTGACACAGCGAATGAACTGGGATGGCTTTACCACCGCTCAACTTGCTCAACATTTGTCTATGACTGTGCGTAATGCCCAACGGATTATGAGTAGCCTTTGTCAAATTAAGCTTGCCGAGATAGAAGGTGAGGAGCTACAAGCGCTACGAGGGAGACCACGCAAAATTTACCGTTTAACTCAAGTGCATAGTTCTTCTGAAGCATCACTTGAACAGACCAAGCACAGTCTAGATTAAAGGGGGAGCAATGTTGGATAAGAAGCTTATTTCATGGAGTAACGGGATCAAATTATATTACATTATTGTAGCGGCAGTCTGGGTTTTTCTGATGATCCGCAAATCAAATCTGATGACACAGGGCGCGAGTACCGCTCAGCAACAATCGTTGTATGTGGCAGTGATAACAGTAGGGATTTTGGCTATCGTTCCTGCTTTGATTCTGGCATGGAGAGGGTTGTATCGCTGGATAAGCAAATCACCGGATGTGTCTATATCTATGCGTCGTTTTCTGTTAATTATTAGTATTCCGATGTTGCTAGTGATTGGTTATATGGTGGAATTGATTCTCATTATGATTTTTGTAGGCTTAGGAGGATAACATTATGATCAATACCGATACGATTCATCGCTCGATAGACGATCGTCAACACAAATGGACAACGATCAGTGATCAGATCTGGGAATATGCAGAGACTCGTTTTGAAGAAAAGCAATCTGCTGAATTGTTATGCCTTGCTCTAGAGAACGAAGGATTCCGTGTGGAGCGTGGAAGTGGCGGTATTGAGACTGCATTTATAGCAAGTTATGGAAGTGGTCAACCTGTGATCGCTTTGTTAGGTGAATATGATGCATTATCCGGACTTAGTCAGCAATCAGGAAGTGCCATCGAACAAGCGGTTGTTGCGGGTGGCAATGGTCATGGATGCGGTCATAATTTGCTCGGAACAGGTGCATTAGCGGCGGCAGTTGCGGTGAAAGATTATATGGAGCAACATGGATTGTCTGGAACGGTACGCTATTACGGTTGCCCTGCGGAAGAAGGCGGCTCTGGCAAAACATTTATGGCGCGTGAAGGGTTATTTGACGATGTGGACAGTGCAGTGACATGGCATCCTATGGATTATCATAGTGTGATGTCGGTTCATACGCTGGCGAACTTTCAGATTTATTACAAATTCAAAGGCAAAAGCGCTCATGCCGCCGCCAGTCCACATTTAGGACGAAGTGCGCTTGATGCAGTGGAATTGATGAATATTGGCGTGAATTACTTTCGAGAACATATTATTCAAGAAGCTCGTATTCATTATGCAGTGACTCATACCGGTGGATTATCGCCTAATGTGGTACAAGCAAATGCAGAAGTGCTTTATCTGATTCGTGCGCCTCATGTACGAGAAGCCGCTGATATTATGGAAAGAGTCCATGATATCGCCAAAGGCGCGGCACTGATGACAGGCACAGAAGTAGAGATTGTATTTGATAAAGCATGTTCCAATATTATACCGAATACGACGTTAGAACAGGTTGTGTGTGAGCAATTTGCTCAATTTCCGATTCCTGAACATACTTCAGAAGAATTAGCATTAGCTACTGCTGTTCAAAATACATTAACTGTACAAGAAAAAAAGGGTAGCCAGCATCTTCCTGCTACGCTTCAAGGTAAAGTGTTAGCAGATCATGTGAATCCGTATCTGCATGGACTGATGTTGTACGGTTCAACCGATGTATCCGATGTAAGCTGGATTACGCCTACAGTACAATGTACTACAGCATGCTTTGCAATTGGAACGATGCCTCATAGCTGGCAATGGGTTACGTTAGGTGCAACGTCTATTGCTCATAAAGGCATGCTCTATGCCAGTAAAATTATGGCAGCTACCGCTATCGAAATCATGCAGAATCCACAGTTACGTCAATCTGCGCAAGCAGAATTGAAAGAGCGATTACAGGGCGAGACTTATGTATGTCCGATTCCAGCAGATGTTGTTCCTTCTGCGACCAAATAAAATCAGTAAGATCAACAGCAAAAAGCTATCTAAGTAGAGTATAGATGTACTCCTCATAGATAGCTTTTTGAGTTATTTTCAACTATTGAATGATATGCCTTGATTTCAAATCTTATTGTAGAGATTCGACTTCAAATACAGGGATCGTGACATTAGATTCTAGGTTAGCAGGAGCATCTGGAGCTTCTAAGCCATAGTCTGGTTCTTGCAATAGCCCTGTTTCATCTGTTGATTCGGTTGTTCCATTTTCTTCGGTAGGCGTACTATTTCCATCTGTCGAATCGGTATTGCCTGATCCTAATGTACTTGTAAATGGCTCAAATTCACCTCGAAATACACCGGAGACGACAAAGGAACCTGTATTCCAATTCAGTTCACCTCGAAGACGAATATATTGCTCACCGACTAATGCAATCGCTCCTTGATTATCACTATCAGTGGATACAATATTGACTTCAAATGAGACAGGTTGATTGAGATAGCTTGTTAATGTGCTTCCATCAATAGAAGTGTATTCATTTTGAGTCTCGGTACGTGTGTAATCTCCATCTTGATTGCGTGTGTAAATAGCAGTCTGCCCTTTAGCCAGATCAGATGGATTTTGGACTTGGATCGTTTGATTGTCACCGATTGTATATCCATCGGCTTCGACTGAAAGCAACGCGCGAAATCCACTATTTTCAACTGCATAAAAAGAAAAAGTAGCGGTACGATCTGTACTGGGCTCGGATTGGATTTCAATCACAGGTTGATCAGGTGTACCTAATGTATTCACAATCGCCAGACTACGGATCTGAGCCGCTTGTTGCGCAATCTCTCCAGACAAAATACTGGTATCTCCATTAGCTGTCATCCTACCGATATAAAGATGATTTGCTGTATCGGTTGCCAGTGCATACACATCGGCATTTAGCCCGTTCGTGCCTCCTACGACATGTTGATACGTCACCGAAGGGTTAGAACTTTGCAACACATAGAGCGGATCACTAGAAGCCCACGCAACCTTCGTCTGTGCTACCAGTGTCGTTGTGTCTTGGACAGGTTGTAATGCTTGATAGATATCAAGCGCTTGTTGATACTGTCCTGCTGTTACCATATTATTGGCTTCAAGTAGTAATGAATTAATCTCATTATTGATCGTGGTAGTTACAGGAGATGAACTTAAATTAACGCTTGTTACCCACTGATTAAAACTTTGAGCATGAGTAACAAAATTACTAATCTGCTGATTAGCAATATCTTTGGCAAGAGTCTGAGCTGCATTGTTTTGCGCCGCAGTCAGTACCCAGGTAGCACTCCAATCATGTTGTTGGTAACCCTCCCATGTGGTACGTGCTTGTTCTAGAAAAGCAGTGAAATCACCTGCTGCTGCCAGTCTTGTTAATTTGGTCTGATCATACGTTTTGAACAATGTATTCAAGTAAGCTTGACGTGTACCTTTGACTGCTAGATATTTTTCTGGAATCAGCAACAGATTCCATTTATCGGATTCATCAGTGTAATTGCGTTTTTGTAAATTATTTTGTAGCCCTGCTTCAAACAATTCACGAAAAGCTTGAAAATCCGTCTTGAGTTGCTCATTGATTTTCGATTCATTGGTAATTTGCTTGTATTGAACTGCATACCTTTTGTCAGCTTTTTGTTGCTGGCTGAGACGTTGTTGCCATAATTTATAAGCGGTAAGATACGCTTCAAATTGCTGTGTACTTGCGGCAGATTGAAGCTGTTGTTGACTGGAACTTACTGTCTGCTTCCAATCGGTAATCGGTAACAATTGCAATAACCGATTAGCAATATGTTCATTCTGGTATTGAATCGATGTGTTGGTATTCGCTTGTTGATAAAAGGTTTCAGCTTCTACCCATTGCTTCTGAGCGTAATAGCGATCTGCTTCTTGCACAGCCTCAATTTTTTGCGAAATTTGAATCCCTTTATAGACCGCTAGCCCCGCTGCTATAGCACAAGCTACGATTAACAGATTACGTAATGCAAATAAACGAATGATACTCATGAGATACCAATTCCAGGAACAGCAGGCTCAAAATCAGAATCGCCTTTATATAGCTCTTGGCGAATACTTTCTACATCTATCGCCATCGCACTGCCTTTTTGTGCAGGATCGTTATGGATCATCCGGTACAATCGCAGAAAGCGGTCTTTAGGTAAAAAGCGTGCATAACGGCGAACAAATCCAGGATACATCGTGACATAACGCTTCATTCGTACGGCAGCAGAAGTAACACTCACTAGAATATTCATTCCATTTTCTAATTTCAAAATCTGAGGTTCATTGGCTATCACATAGCGAATTGCTCGATCTTTCACCATTTCGCGTTTGATTTTGGCAATTTCACCGATATATTCGGCTAATAAAGGATCAAAATCATGCACAATCAATGAATCCAGATCAAGATCCATATCACTACGCAACCGGAAATTTTGCAATAAAGATAGTTGAGCCAGACGCAGACGATCATTATGCACAACAACGGCTGCTTGACGTAACATATGATATCCTTCTACATCTTCACCACTACGCACAGCAGCTACAGCCGTCGATTGATCACGTACAGTGCCCTCATAGATCGTTTTACCATCTGTTTTAAATAGTCGTGCTAACTGCCTTAGTGTTTCTTTGGATACCATACGGCGTTGGACTAAAAGAAGAGCGCTGATAAGTACTACGCCTGTAATCACAGAAATAACGATTTGGGTGATCTCTTTAGATAGCACAACCGCTATAATAGTAAGAAGAAGAGCAAATAGAATCTCATTCACCATTTTGCGTTTAGCACGCAGACGGGCTTGGTGAGTCACAGGAACCAGTGCTTGTTTGCCACAATCAGGACAAGCATCCCCGGGTAAAATAGTGTAATTTTGGCATTTCCGGCATATTCGCAAATTATCGTATACACGCCGGGTGCGGTGAAGTACCGGTAATTGAATCGATTTTTTAGTTGTTGTCATAGATTAAGATCACTCACTATACATCGTATTTATAAAGAACATCAGGAATCTGCTAACAAGGAATTGGGTGAATGTGCGAATCTGTTAGCTTCTTTGGTTAATAGTAGATAGTAACTGCTTTTCTAATTCATCTTCTGTTGGAACACGTTTGCGTTTAAATGCGTACATAGACAATCTTAGGATAACAAAAAGAAACAAAACAGCGAGACATACGTATGCAAACATATGACATTCCTTTCTTAATCAGATTTATCGAGTCTAACTTTAATCTAAGGGAGGATCGTGATTGCTCGTTGAATCATAAAGTGTTCAACAACCTCACTATACCTATATTGTAGCGCATAATCTATTACAGAATAGCGAAAATCGGGAGTGATATTCAACTTTTAGCCTATAGTCTAGTCGGTTCCCCCGTCTTAAGGTGGGGAAGAAATTTGCGAATATGCGTTATAATGGTATCCGGCTTGTTATGATAAATAGCGCATAGGTGTTTGTGATTTATGATCTAAAATGGAGTAAAATGGATATATCGATAAGAATAGTATCAAATTTTTCACTTTATGATTTTTAAGGCATGTTAAGGTGAATTTAACCGGCGCTTAATGCAAATGTCGTAAGATGGTGTACGATAGTGCCATCTATCTATCCAGTGAAGGAGTAGACTTATGTCCCGAAGAAATACAAACTTTATGTATATCCTGCTAGCTTTGGTTCTGTGTCTGACACAGTTGCCTAGCACAATGTTCGCTGCTTCAGCGACAAATAGTACTAATAATTCAACTACACCAATTGATGCGGTTTTGGTGCTGGATGCTAGTAATTCTATGAAATCCAGTGATCCGCAACAATTAGGCAGTGAAGCGATGAAATTATTTATAGATATGCTACCATCGCAAGGCGATCGAGTAGGAGTTGTATCGTATACAGATCGGATAGAACGCGAAAAGGCATTGACTGCTATTCAGTCTGCTGATGATAAAACACAGTTGAAATCTTTTATCGATGGTCTAACACGAGGAGCTTATACCGATATCTCGGTAGGGATGAAAGAAGCCGTTACTATTTTGCAAGACAATGCACAGCAAGGGCATGAACCGATGATTGTTTTGTTCGCTGATGGTAACAATCAATTGAACAGCAATTCTGGACGTAGTAACAGTCAAGCAGATGCTGATCTGAATACAGCGGTAGAACAGGCGAAAAAAGATGGCTATCCTGTCTATACGATCGGGCTCAATGCAGACGGTAAGCTAAATCAAGAAGCATTGAAAAAGATTGCTGATGATACAGGTGGTAAATCTTTTGTAACAACTTCGGCTGAAGAGTTGCCAGAGATTTTGAGTGAAATTTTTGCTGATCATCAAGAAGTTAATGTAGTACCGGTTGATTCGATCACCGGAAATGGACAATTTCAAGATGTAAAAATTCATATTCCGAATGCCAATGTAAAAGAAGCCAATATTTCTATTATGTCGTCAGAAGCGGTTGAAGTGAAATTAGTTGATCCGTCGGGCAATGCTGTAGCGGTACCGTCAGACAAAGTAAGCATGTCTACTTCCAAAAGCTATTCGCTTGTCAAATTACTCTCTCCACAACAAGGAGATTGGACATTACAGGTTAAAGGTGTCGATCAAGACAAGATTGATATTAATCTGGTGTTCAACTACAACCTGGAATTAGCACTAGATCCTATTCCGACCAAAGCGTACAGTAAAGGCGATAAAATCGATATCGTTTCGTATTTAACAAGCGGTGGTCAGAAATTAACAGATAATTCGCAAGCAAGCAGTATGAAAGCTGTGCTTAATGTGAAAGATATGGATACAGGAACAACCAGTCAAGTTCCTTTGACCACAGATGGTAGTGAATTTAAAGGTACATTTGAAGTGCCAGACAATCATGTCTATCAACTGGTTGCTCGTGCAGAAGAACAAAGCTTTTATCGTGAGACGGCTCCAGTGACAATCGATGCCAAAGGCGGTGTATCCGGTAGCGGTGAAAAAGCTGGATTGGGTCTGGTTACATGGATCATTATTGCAGTCGTTGCACTACTGATACTTGCAGGATTGTGGTTCTTACTTGGCTTCTTGAAAAAAAGAAACCGCGGCTTTGTCGGACAAATGGTTATCGAGATTCGTGATGAAAATACCGGCGAACGCTCCTATCCGCAATACAAAAAACTAACTACATTCCGCGGCAAGTTTAACCTGCATCAACTGGTTCAACTTGCACCAGAACTGAAAGAAACCGAAAATATTATTTTCACACCAAGCAGTAACGACCGCATTATGATTCGGAATAACGGAGATAATGTGATTGAAAAATCTGCTCGTGCGATCGATGCTTCGAAAGGCTTTGAACTCAAAAGCGGCGACCGCATCACAATCAGCTTACGTCAGGTCGACAAAACGATTTTGCTTGAATATCTAACGTAATCCTGTACACAAACTATTCATATGCATGAGGTATACTAAAAAATTATAAAATTCCTTATCCATCATCTAGCTTTTCTTTCCAAAATCTAATATTCATTCGTTACAATATATTATTGAAACCAAAACTCGTATTTTAAAGTATGTATCTCATGACATATATCTCGAAGTGAAATCTAGTACTCATCCTATTATCACAGTACTTCAAGCTTTTAAATAATGCGTAACTACAACCCAGCACCGGATTGCAAATCCAAGCGCATTCAATCTTTCTTCTTCCTACTCAAGCGCTCCAAAGTGGAAGGATGCACAAGCGAAGGGAATGGAATCGTTCTGAAAGTCGCCTTTAAGACTCGGATATCGACCACTTCGTGGTCATTCAAGATATCCGATCTTACCAGCGACGCCAAGAACGATTCCACCCCGTAGCGCTTGTCCTCACATCCACCCATCACCAAATAAAGAAATTTAATTCGCCCAAGGGGGATCATTCATGAAACCAATCGTTAGAGAACACATTCAACAACTGGACGTATCACTTGGCGGTGGTATTGTCAGTGATAAAATACGCGTCGATACGATCGACAACCCTATTTTGATTATTGGACTTGGTGGTACAGGTATTGATGCATTATTGCGCCTTAAATACCAGATCAACCGCCGCTTCAAGCTTCCAGAAGATCCTATGACTAAGAAAAAACAAGACAAACCCGATAACGTTGAATTTCTTGCATTTGAAACGAATGAACAAGATCGTAACAAAAAATATAAAGGTATCGGGCTTGATCCAATTAACGAATTTGTATTGCTGTCCAATGCAGAGATCGGTGGACTACTGCAAAACCGTAGCCTACTAGAACCGTATATCACGGAATGGTTATCTCCAGAACTAGGCATCACTGACGGTATGAACGGTGCGGCTGGTGTACGCCAAGCAGGACGTTTGCTGTTATTTACCAAAATTAATCAAGTCGTACAAAGTATCGATAAAAAAATCAAAACGCTGTCTGTCGGAACCAATAAAAAGCTTATGGTCTTTTTACTGACAGGGTTATCTGGTGGTACAGGTAGTGGTTGTTTCTTAGATATTTCGTATATCGTACGTGGTATTGTAGAACGCGATTATGGTGCAGCAGGGGTAGACCGTCTGAATATGCTAGGTTACCTATTTACACCGGACGTGAATTTATCCAATAAAAGTCTAAGTGAGCATACACGCGAATATATTCGCAAAAACGGGTATGCCGCTCTCAAAGAACTGGATTACTGGATGAATGTGGATAGTCGTGGTGAACGTTTCAAACAGCAGTACGGCAGTATACTCAATGTAAATTCACCGCTGGCACCATTTAATCTATGTCATTTGATCTCAGCAACCAATACCGAAGGTAAATTGCTTGAAAATGCTTATGATTACTGTATGAATGTAACGGCGGAAAATATCACTAACTTTATGGCAAGTGAAGAAAAAGCGTCTGGTGAAGAATTTGCGATCCATGACTATATCAGTAATATTCGTACGAATATTGCACAGATGAACCGTGCGTATCCTGCGAACTATGAATACAATATTATCGGTGCTTCTTCTGCGGTATTGCCAATTGAAGAAATGACCACTTATCTCGCTTATCGTCTGTTCCAAAAAATGGACAAAATGTTTGATCAAGCGCCAGATCAAGAAGCTGTTGAGAACTTTGCCCGCAAATTAGGGGTAGATGTCGAGACGATGACCAAAACATTTGAGTCTCGTGTACCTGAACCGTTGCCTGGATTTGAAAATAGTGAACGTCTAAGCTTCAATAATGTAGTTAAAATGCAAGCTGTGAATATGGATACGGAACTGGAGCAAACGTTCTTGATTCGTGCTCGTGAAGAATACATCAAAGCGAAGCAACAATTACCAGGCGAGATCGTCGGACAATTTTCGGATCAGATTCGCCGTATGTTCTTACATCCAGAACAAGGGCCTTTCTATGTATCACGTCTGTTGTACTCGGAAAAAGGATTCTCGTTATTGAAAATGCTTCTATCTTATATCGAGACATTGCGTGAAAGTCAGACACGTATTCCGCGTGATATTGAATCAGCGGCAGATTATGCGAACGAACGTCTGGGTGATGCGAAAAGTGCTTTTGTATCCAAAGACAAAAAGAAAAATGTATATATTGAAGCTAAAATCGACGAATACTGGTTGCGTGCTGATGTAGAACGTACGCAACAAATGATCGAATTTTATGAAGATTTGTATGAAATGCTGAATCGCGAAAATAACCGAATCTACGGTGTATTTACAGAAGTATTGAATGCATTAAGCTCTATTTTTGAGAAAAACGGTGAGTTGTTGACCAATGCGAATGAACAAGAGGATCATCGTGGTAACAAAACGTATTACTGGAATCTCGTTAGCGTACCAGATATCTCCAAAGCAGTGAGCGATATTATGGATAGCAAAGATGGCGATGATCTGATTCGTGATTTCTCTGCGCAATTGCTAGAACATTCTGATCAATGGGTGAAAGAGCAAGAAGTCGATATTGTACGCTCGATCTCTGATTTCTTGAGCGACAAATTCGGTGATTTGATTACACGTTCAATGGAAGACTTCTTAGTGATGAAATATGGTCAAGATGAGCCGATTGAGAAATTTGTAGAGCGTACTATTGCTAGCAAATTGGATGATGAAGCTGTACCGGTGTTCCATTTAAGCAACAGTGCAGGTAATCTGCATTTCCCTTCATGGGGATTTGTATCGGTACCGGTTCAAGCACCAAGTATTTTGCGCGGTATCCGTAACTTCCAGAACAATGCACTTGGTAAATCACACTTTACGATCAAAGAAAGTAAAGTCAAAAACCGTATATTCTGGTTGAACACTCGTAATGGTGTGCCATTGTTCGTATATACACCACTGAAAGTATATGAAGAGAACTATGAGCGTACGATTCTAGATCGTGAAGGTATTGGTCGTCATTTAGTACAGACTGAGAAAGAAAACTGGACATACTTGCCTTCGCCTATCCCTGAGCAATCATGGGGTGAAACGTACACTAATGCTCGTGTACAAAGCTATAACGCTCGTGTGCGTGCAGATTATGCGCGTGCGAAGCAATTAGGCATTATTGTAGAAAAAGATGCCGACCAAAATACAAGCAGTCGTTTTGCTGTTCATTTTACACAGCCATTCGATTTAGTGCCTACGCTTGCTAGTTACGATATGCGTCTGGATGCGCCTCGTCCGAATCTAGGTGAAGTGAAACGTGCATTAGCAGAACTAAGACGTTTGATGACAGAAGGCTTGCCACACGAATCGACGAAAGATATTTTTGGTAGCTTTAACGAAGATCTAGCACGCGAAAACTTAATTCGTTCACCAAAAATGATTGAACGTGTACGTGCAGAACTAGCGAAATATGAAAGTATTCAAGGCAAAATTGCAGAATTAGAAGGTATGTTAAGTCGTTACGAAGGCGAAGAAAAACTAACTGACCAGTTCTTACAAGCACTTTATACCGATACGATTACTAAAAAAGGTGCATTGTACGTCTATGATCGTGATCCTGAAGAAGAAGCTTGGGATGCATTTGCGAATCTGATGAAGAGCCGTAATTTTGTAGAATTTGAAGTATTTGAACATTTCCGCAATCTAGATCAGAAAAATCGTGCAACATTAATGCGTAAAGCAGATCGTCGCGACAATGAAATCACTTCGTCTGAAGATATTGCGCCACTGCTAAATAAATTAGATGAATTGTATGAAGCGTATCTGGAAGCAAGAGATCGCCTGGAATACGAACGTGTAGAATTAGCTAATGGAGATGAAGCTTACCAGTTCTACAAACAAATGGTTACCAAATTAAGCGATATTCGCCGGAAGTTGAAATAAGATGGACGTTCGGCTGAAACAATTCGCAGATGCATATGCTGCTGACGAGGAGAAAACAGCCGGGCAGGGAGATGGGCGGAGCAGTATTCACTACCCCGCCGTTTTCCTGTTTATCGGGGATCTGATTCAAGATGCTGTCCGTCCTGTTATGCAGATTAATGCTCAGAAGTGGGATAATAGTGCTGGTGTTATGTATGTAGAGATTGCTCCTGAGCCTACAGGAGAAGAACAGCAAGCTAGACGAGCTAATGAAGCCCGATATGAACAAGAACAGAATGTCAATTCTATGCGTACAGGTCAAAGTACTGGTTCGTTAGAAGCGCAAAAAATCACTACTTTTTTATCGCGTCCTACTGTTAATGATCATAGTAAAAAAACGCAACGACCTGATTGGCATCATCATTTTCAAAAAGATGGCAAGCATCTGCTGGAACTGAATCGTACGTTCCGGCAGGCGGCTCGCCGTTTAGCTGAGTTTGGACGGATGTATTCTTCTTTTGATCGATTGCATGTATCGGTGATAACGCGTGTCGATGATCCGATGAATATTTTGGTGCCAGAGATCTCGCTATTAGCACGTTCGATTCTAGGGCAGTCTTTCAAATCGGTACAGATGGATATATATGCGCTTATCTATGAAGGTGATCAAGAAGAACAATTTGGATATGCCAGTTCAGCCGGAGTAGCATTTCTAAAAGAATTGGAACATATACAATCAGCAGATTATACACTGACTGCACCATTACAACGTACTGAAGATGGATTAGCAGTGATGGTGCAACATTCACCATCGCCGTTATTTGAATTAGCTTATGTATTATCCGATCGTAATGAGCGTGGTATCTCGGTTAATGGTGGCATGGAAAGTAGTTACGATATTATTTGTCGGATCAGCTTGCTCAAAAATCGTCAACGTCTGGAAACGGGCGGGGAATCTTCTGTTTACGGCTCTGATTATAACAATAATGCGTTCAAAAATAATGTACGCAATGGAGAAGGTAATCAAGGGTTAGTTTCTGCTGGATTTGCTAGAGTCAGACGACCAGATCGAGCAATTGCTTTAACTGTTTTAGAGCAATTTTTCTATGGCATCATGAAGCGAATGAAACATACAACAATTCTAGGTAGTCGTGACAAGTTCGAACTATTAGGTCTGGACGAGCAACGTATCGATGAGCGAGTAGATATGTTAGTGCCTAACAGCAGTCGCTTGGAAGATATGAATGGTCTAATGACCCGTACAACAAGCTTTAGTCATCTGAAATCGCTGAGTCTACGTGAAGCAGAACATGCGCTATTTGAAAACGGTGGAGAAAGCTTTTTCTATGATAATTATGAACAAGAAATGATGAAGCGAATCGACCAATGGGATGCAGGACGTGAACTTCAAGCGAATATTACAGAGATGCTTCGTCAACATCCGCATCTCCATTTTTATCAGCTTGCAGAATGGACAGATGAATCTGGTGAACAGAGTATCTGGAATGATTATCATGCACGTACTCGTGATCTAATGAATACGCTTGAACGTGCACAGGCTGAATTGGACGAATGGTACGATAGCCGGGCAGACGATTTATCTTTTCAACGGTTACCTTTTATGGAAAAGCATAATATTCGCGGTCTAACCCGTGCATTGATTGATACGATTTATCCACGTAAACTGCATATTCTACGTCTACAAACCAGATTGCGTCTGTATCGTCGGTTTGAAGAACATCTGACTACTATCCATCAGGATCGTATGCAACAGGTGAAAAGTATGGATACGATCGGTTCTAATCTACAAGCGGCTGCAACAGACAGTATTCGTACAGCAGATGATTATATCGGTCAAAATATTCATGATTACTATAGTCGTCTTACTGCTGAAGTGATGGATGAAATTGAGGAAAAACGCGGCGATGGTGCTTTTTTTGAAGAGCGAAGTGTAGGCGATGTGACGCTACTGTTACAACAAGGAGCTTCTACACTTGTGGAACGTCTGATGGATGTGTGTCGTAAAGAATTATTAGCATCCCGTTCATTTACACAGACATTTGAACAAGAACTGCTGAATCGAGCAAATGTTACGATAGCGTATGAGAACAAGCAAGCTTTATCGCAGGAAGATTTGTTCAAAGAATTGTATCGTACGCTTGAAGATCGAGCAGTGATCCATATTCGTCTGCTAGATTATACGCACAAGCATCGTTATGAAGAAAAATATATGTTTGGTAATGCTAACGGTGAGTTTGTCCGTTATGCCGCAGGGGTAGATAATACGACTCGCATTTACAAAACAGGATTCGTTCATGAAGATCGCACCAGTGGTGTAGAAAAGCTGAATCTGATGGGTGGATTTACGATCGAAGATTTGATTTACTATCGTAATGGTAAAACATACTACGATACGTATATTGCAAACGGGTATGATTTTCACGTCTAGCTTTTACTCTGAGTTTGACCGCTTCGGGAAGGAATTACTCTTATCGTCGCTGTTGCAAGATTGTCCGTTGAATAACTGCTTTGCGGTCGGGACAATCTTGCAAAGGCGATCGCGGTTTATGCTTCCGAAGTAGCTTTCTTACGAAAGCTTGTAACTCTTTCAGAGCAATTTCCTTCCCTCCGCTCAGAGCGGGGAGTACATGCTAAAAGTTCAAAATAGGAGCGTTTGCCTGGCAGGGTGAGGCAAGGGATAAAGGATAAGAGCAAGTTACTTTTACATTTTAGTTTCTTGTTTTTTGAAGCGGTGTTCATCAAAACAAACCATCTACATAGCTTTTTCATCTATATCATTACAATTCAGATGTAATGATACACTTCAATCACTCAAATGTATAAACGGAATTTCACATATTCACATGAAAGGGGAGATGTCACGTATGCAACGCAAAGTGAATTGGCTTATGGTATTATTCAGCCTCATCGGAGGCGCGATCGGATTTATTATAGGAGAATGGTTGATCCATTCGTATTTTGATCGAATGCCACGAGTTATTTTAATCGGATTGTATTTTGGAATTATTAGTCTATTTATTGGTGGATTTTGTTTGTTAGCTGAAACCATTTCACCGAAGTTAAATGGAGCATCCTGGCGTCAGCGCTATGCAGGGCTTTCTTGGAAATTATTTGTGCCAGCTACATTGGTTCTTATGTTTCTTGGAGGTCTTGGAGGCGAAGCGATTTACCAGATCGGATTTAATGGAGTCAAATCGATTCGTGATGTTGTCGTAGTGATTGATAACTCCGGCAGTATGCTCGAAACCGATGCGCAAAACCAACGGTTTCAAGCGGTGAAAAATATGGTCAATTCGATGGACGATGACAAACGGGTTGGGATTATCGGATTCAGCGACCAAGCGAATGTCGTATTGCCATTGACTGAAATCAATGATGCATCCAAACAGCAGATTACGGCTACGATGGATGCAATGACAACGACTACGGGTGGTACTAATTTTACAGGTGCTTTAGATACGGCTATGCAACAGATCACTGCTCAAAATGATGATACTCGTGGTACTGTCGTTATTATGTTGTCTGATGGATACAGTGCATTGGATATGTCGGCGCTGGCCCCTTATCAAGCTAAATCGATCTCGATCAATACTGTTGGTTTGAATTTGACAGATGCAGGCGGCACTAATCTTCTTACAGATATCGCTAGTCAAACAGGTGGTAACTATTACAATGTAGCAGATGCTTCGCAATTGCCACAGACGTTCCAACAAATTTACGATACGTTAGATAAGCGTACACTGGTAACAGAACGTAGCGAACCTTTTTATAGTAATCTGTATTATGTGATTCTGCATGTGATACTGGTCATGTTATTAGGCGCATTGATGGGTGTAGGCATGGGATTGATGTTCGATAACCGCTTTTTGGCACGTAGCTTCGGAATCGGTGGCGGTGTAGCTGGATTACTGGCTGGATGGTTATTGGAATGGGGTATTGGCAAAACGGATTGGACAGATGGGGTTATACGCTTTTTAGCAGTTATGATTCTAGCACTGATTATTGCACTGTTCACACTGATTGTTCCGATTGGCGAAAATAGTAAACGTATGATCAAACGCAGTTCTACACCACCGCCACCTACACCTTCAGAAGGGCCGCGTCGCCGCCGGGGAACAAGTAGTGGTACATTTCAACGCTAACAATAATTGATTATAAAAAAGATCAACTCATAGATAGAAGTAGACTCAGAAGGGGGATCTGTATATGCTGTACACCGAACTGAAAACCAATCAAGGAATTCATGGCTTAACCGGGCAAGCACAAGATGGATTGTGTACATTGCGTTGGTTATGGCCACGCGATATAGAAGCGGTCTATATTGAAAAAGTAACACAGATGTCCGCAGTTGGCGAAGAAGAATATCGTTCATCGGATCAGCCAGATTCTTCTCCTGCTAGTCTACGTCTATATACCAAAGAAGAATATAAAGCGAACAATGGATATATCGAAAGAGTCGATCATTTTGGAAGAATGAACTATACCGTATATATGACGTATGAAGAACAAGGAGAAACAGTACTTGTACGTCAACCGGATGGTCAAAATACGATAGAACTTAGTGCAGGCAAAGCCAAAATTTATTACTCAATTAAGCAACAAGGTGTATGGTTTGGCAAACGTAAAACAGTACGAATCGAAGTGCATGCAGAAGTACCTATTCCGAAAGAAGTATTATGTTATGTGAAAAAAGAAGGCGGCTACGCTGTAAACAAAGACGATGGAATTGTATATCCATTCGCAGCTCCTTTTCAAGCAGGACGCAATGAATTACCGGCGATTGAAGTAGGCAAAAATGAATATGTAAGACTCTTTTTTACCGATGGACGTACATATGGACAGATGTACGAATTGATTTTGGAGTAGGGGGAAGATCGTTGAGATGAATATCTTCGATTGGTTCAAAAAGAAACCGGAAGCTGCGCCTAGACCGTTATTTTATGATATCGTTTGCCCGTTTTGTTTTAATAAATTTTCACCGGAAGAGGTAGAATTTCGCGCTTCGCATCATCGTGAAGATGATGAAGATTATGGACTCGGTGAAGATGCAAAGTTAAATAAATACCGTTCTCGCTTTGGACTGGATACAGTTCACGATATGGAAGCCGTATTGCTACCAACAGATGTTCCTGAAGAACAGCGTATTTATTCGGATCATGTGCTAGTAGGACTCAATGATCGCTATGGTGAAGTTACACGTCGCCGTCTGTGTCCGCATTGTCATAATGAATTACCTGTCACTTCCGGCAAAGTACCTAGTAATATTATTTCGATTGTTGGTGCTTCGCAGGTAGGTAAATCTGTCTACATGACAGCACTAATCCATACGTTGCAAAATACTACAGCAGAAAATTTTGATGCGGCTTGTATGCCACTGACGACAGAGATTAGTCGCAAATTCCGTATTAATTACGAAGAACCTTTATTTGAACGTGGCGATCTACTCGGTTCGACGCAAAAAGAACGGATGCAAGAACCATTTATTTTCCAATTCGTATTCAAAGATGAATCGAAGCCACCGTTAACACTGGTGTTTTTTGATGTGGCTGGTGAAGGTATGGTCGATCAGGATTATCTTGGATTACATGGTCAGCATATTAAAAACTCTGCGGGAATTTTATTTATGGTCGATCCACTTCAGATTCGCTCGATTCGAGATCGTATTCGGATCAAGCTTGGAGATGATAAGGGCGAATGGGTGTCTCGTTATGATGAGCCTCGTGATGTTGTCTTAACGTTATTTAGCGACTTTATCGCACATCAAGAAGACAGCAAAACCGATATTCCAACAGCTATTGTACTGACGAAAAGCGATATGCTGGAATCATTACGTGGAGATGAAGGCGAATATATCAAATCCAACAGTAATGTGTTCCATAATGTCATTCATCGTGATTATTTTGATTTGAATGAATTTGAAAATATAGATGGTGAAATTCGTCGCTTTATTGAGCGTGTCGATCGTCCATTTAAAGGAACGATGGATGTATATTTCAAAGATACCGCTTATTTTGCTGTCTCTGCACTAGGAAGTAATCCAATCGACCAGAAGCTACAAAGTGTAGTTAGTCCGATTCGTGTAGATGAGCCATTTATCTGGTTATTGTACAAACTGAATTATATCGAGGGGAGAGGAAACGCTTGAGTTTATTCTCGAATGCCCTGATCGATCAACAGATGTATACCCGGGAGAAAAGTGGTATTTTCCGCTCGACCGAAGGTTACGATACGATTGCCAAATCGTCTGGACTGGATAACCAGTTTATTAAAAAGTATATCCATCCATTATGTGTATACGATGCGCCAGCAGAGCTGTTAGCGAAAGGTGAAAAAGAAGATGCTTTATTTCCGTCTGCTTTACAACTAATACGACTGGAAAATGGCGATATCGTTCTTGGAAATAGCCATTATGTAAATGCTGATTTTACAGGGCTAAGAAGTACGTTTTTTTCTCACAATTATGTTATTCCTGCGGCACGTGCTGAAGAATGGGTACATCACTATGAGCGTTGGTTGCAAGCGAGTTTTGAGGAGAAATATGATGTCGAGCAAGGACAAGACTTGCCACAACTGCAAGATATTCCGTCTACTTCTACTCCTTCCAATCATATCGCTGTCTTAGAGCAATTAGGTATAGATGGAGCTACATTTCGGCAATTGATCGGTGCAGTGATGTCTGCGATTCATAAGCGTCGTAAAGTGTATATTTCACTTCATGTACCAATTACAGAATTGTCTGTATATGCGAAGCGACTAACAGCGGTGATTACAGAAGCTTTGCCGTATGCTTTCCGTCGTCGTCTAGGCTTTACCACTTATGCTAAAGAACCCGAAAGTCGCAAAGGCATGCAATTGATGTTTGTTGAAAGTGGTTCTATTCGTGCAGGTGATCGCAATATTGAGCGTGATTATCATTTTGATTGGAGTACAGGTCGTATTCATCCAGCTCAACCGGAAAAAGCAGGTCAAGTATATACCGAGTGGGTCTGGGAGCATATCACGCAACCGGATCAATTGCGTGCATTACAAGAATTTGCCGATAACGGGCAAGCTGGAATTGATGCTTCGACAGAAGAGTTACCTGATCCTGCTCAATATGATGAGTGGACGACTCTGTTTCGCGTAGAAGCAGGAGACGAACAATTGTATAGTGAGCATCCTGCTTCTATTTTGCAATCGTTGCTTACACATTTACGTCCGGCAGGTGCACTGGATTCAGCTATGCGTGTAAATGATTTATTTTTATCACGTTTTGATCGTGAATTTGATGAAGTACGGACAGGTGTTGTACCGGATATTGCGATTGCAGAATGTTTTGCAGAGTATTACGGTATCGATGAAGTACATACCGGACGCAAAATTGTAGAGTATTTTATCTGGGCGATTCGTAATGCAGTAGCAGCAGGACAGACAGCAGCAAGCCAGGCTTTATATATCATGATGGAGAAACATCCTGCTTTAAATGATGCTTTTATCAAAATGGCAGGCAGTCAGCCCAGTCTGGCGGTTATGTTATTAAATCCTTTAATAGAACGTAAATTCCATCAAGCACAGACTGTCGAAGAAGTTATTCATTTGGCTGTAGAATGGGGTACTACCTATCCGGATTTACTGGATATGGACGATTATTGTGATCGTGCAGGTCAATCTTTTATGGAAGCATTACGGCATAGCCCTGACTTGATGATAGCCACAGGGAAAGTATTTACTTTATTAGATGAAGTAGATACAGGTTCGCTACAGGGCAAAGTGATTCCGCCCGAAGCTTGGAGAAAATCAGGTCTAGGCGATGATATGCGAGCTTCTGCTGAACGATTGTTATTGAATGACTTGGAATGGTCTTCGTTGACTCGTGAAAAGTTGTTACAAGCCGATTTCCTTTCGCTTCCGTTACCAAGTGATGAATATCCTGAACGTGCGGATCGTCGTTTGAATGCCAAAAAATTAGCATTACAATTGTTATATATTTGGTTTACTGAAAAAGAATTATCCGCAGAGTTAATGAATTTACTGCATCAATTGCAACCGAATGAGAAAGACCAAGTACAACAGCTAGGACGCTTATGGCTAGCAGAGGATATTCGAAAAGGTCAATTTGGACGCTTGGCAGCGGCGTTTAGTTATAGTGCTGAGCCGAATGATTTGGATTATTCAGCGATGGTAGAAGCGGTTCGTCAGCATGCAAGTACTTCTGAACAAATCTATGATTTTTTCCATTGGTCAGAAGGACGTGCAGAATTTATGCGACCTGATCCTACTCAATCGGCTACAGATCAATTGTTAAATAAAGATATATCTCATAAAGCCGATACGACCCGAAAAGCATCTGGTCGCAAGTCGCCAAGTCCAACATTTGTACCTGCTTATGAGACTGCGATTTTAGCGTATTTTCGCAGACATGATCCAGAAGCATTTCGTAAAGGAGCACTGGCTTCGCAAGCGAAAGCTGATTTTCCAAAAGAAGGGCCAGCGTTGCGAACAGTATACCTCAAAGCAAGAGATGAATTAGCTACACCATTATCGAAATGGTTCAAACGTAATCGTAAACGTATGCCCTTATTAGCGCTACTAGCGATTGTATTACTGGTAGCGATCGGTGGATTATCTGTCTATGCGTTAAAAGTATTTGGCGTTATTACTGTCGAGCAAGCGGCGCCTGCGGTTGATCCAATACCAGACGTGACCGAACCGCCAACAGAAACGGTGCAATTGCCAAAAGTCGTAGTTACATTGTTGACTCCAGATGCGGGTACTAGCACAAAGCCAACAACGGGTACAGATGGTACGAGTAATAGTACTACTACAGGTCTAGCTTTTCATTTTGCTGATCTGGCTACTTGTGAAGCATTCAAACCTACTAAAGCTACATTGCTGATGGGGAACGGGCAAAAAGTAGATTATACTCAGTTAAATGCCAAGTCGATCTGCAAAGCACCAGCAAGCACTGGCGATACCTCTTCGGATTCTTCATCAGAAGATGCTACCACCAATAGTAACGACGATACAGCCAGTACAACAGGTGTCAGCGATAGTCCTAGTATAGCTACGGTATCAGCAACTTCTGAATCGATCACAGAATCGACAACCGATTCAGATACAACTAATACTACAGATACGAAAGGCTCAACAAATACTATTGATACAGAAGCAACCGATTCTTCTACATCCAGTACAACACCGATGGAAGAAGAAGCAGAGCCTGTATCTGAAGCTCAATTGACTGAAAGTAATCCGTATACAGTCACAATTGATTTACCAGCCAAAACGGATAGTCATAATATCAACAAAATCAAAATTGACAGTACTGAATATGCGATCACATCTATTAGTGCTGATTCAACTTCAACCGATTCATCTAGCTAGACGTTTTGATGTGTAAAAGCTCGCTTTTCTGTTTCTAAGAAAGCGAGCTTTTACTATATGTTGTACTATAAAATTACAACAACGGTAGTATGCAAAGGAGAGCATAATGGAAAAAAGATTGACGATTGGCATGATGATCGGCTGGAAAATACGATTAGATTTACCTCTGGCTTGTGCATTGATAGCACACAGTCAAGAAGTTGATTTTTTTTACTTTTATCCTTCGGGTGTAGATGAACAGGCGCGTACGATTGAAGGCCAAGCATGGGACGGTACACAATGGGTGGTTGGAACATTTGCCTATCCCGATGTTATCTATGATCGTATGCGCCGCAAAGGTTCAGATCAATTCGGTAATATTTATGAAAAATTAGAAGGAATTCCAATCACTCATACACTGAAAGGACGTTCTATCGTCAAAACGAAAGTCTATAATGCGCTTCGTCGGGATGAGAGTCTGAAAAAGTCACTGATTCCGTTTATGACGATGAGAGATCCTGAGAAAGTGATCGAATTTGTGCATAAGCATCAACGTGTAATTTTCAAAGCCGATGGTGGTGCATCTGCGCAAAATATGTTTACGGTAGAAGTGAACGAGGATCGATATGAAGTGTTCGATCAGACGTATTTGCATACCATGAATCAGGAACAAATGGTTGAGGTAGTGACTTTACTAATTGAACGTAAATACTGCGCACAGAAATTAATTCAAAGTACAACAGTGCAAGACTTTCCCTTTTTTATTCGTGTGCATGTATCCAAAGACGGTCAAGGGAAATGGATGGTGGCTTTCTGTTCCGTCTCTTTGTCACTTAATCCGATGATTAAAGTGACGAATAGCGAAAGTACATTTCGGGTGACAACCACATGGACTCGTTTTCTTAATCATCAATTTGGTGAGCAACCGGGTGGTTTAATGGATACTAAAATTCAAGCCTATGCGATTGAAATTTCGCAATATCTGGAACAGCAATGGGGTACAGGCTTTCATGAAATAGGACTCGATCTCGGAATCGATAAGCAAAATAAAATTCGATTGTTTGAAGCCGGCTTGGGGATACCGGATACTTCTTTTCATAATATAGAGCTGGCTCAGCCTGCGATCGCCTACTGTCAATACTTAGTGCGTCAGTCACAATCTTCTTGATAGGCGCTATTCGCTTGGGTCGCATTACACTTTGAGAAGAGCAAAGGAGAATAATATGAAGAAGCGATTGTCGATTGGGATGCTGATCGGTTGGAAAGTAGAACCCGAGTTGTGTCTGGCGAGTGCGATGGCAGCTAGCAGTCAGCAAGCGGATTTTTTCTATTTCTACCCTGGAGATGTGAAAGAAGCAACACGTACGATTCGTGGCAAAGAGTGGAATGGGACAAAATGGGTCTACAACACTTTTGATTATCCAGATGTTGTCTATGATCGAATGCGCCGTAGAGGTTCAGATCAATTCGGAAACATTTATGAAAAGTTAGCCGGTATTCCGATGACTCATACTTTGATTGGCAAATCGATGTACAAAACCAAAGTCTACAATCTACTGCTTGATGATCCCGAACTCCAACAGATTGTGATTCCTTTTATAACTATGCGCGAACCAGAACAAGTCATTGCATTTATTCATCAGCATCAGCCTGTTGTGCTCAAAGCAGATCGAGGAGCCAAAGGTGAGAATACATTTACCGCAGAATTCAAAGGAGACCTGCTTGAAGTATTCGATCAGACGTATATTCATCAGATGGATACCGAGCAAACGATGGCTTTGGTAAAGTTGTTGATTGAACGACGCTATTGTGCGCAAAAATTGGTACAGAGTTCTACTGCTATACAAGATTTTCCTTTTTATATTCGAGTGCATATTGCCAAAAATGGTAAAAATGAATGGATCGTTGCTTTTTGTTCAGCAGGAATTTCTTTAAAATCCAATATGAAAATCGTTAATAGTAAAAAAACACTGATGGTATCGACCACATGGAATCGGTTTTTGGAACATCAATTTGGTGAAGAAGTGAATGGGCCGATGGATCAAAAGATACAAAACACTGCATTGCAATTAGCCCGTTATTTAGAAAAGAAAATCGGCTCAGGTTTTCACGAAATCGGCTTGGATATCGGTATTGATGAAGATCGCAATATCTGGTTATTTGAAGCTGGCATCGGACTGCCATCGACTCTTTTTCATTACACAGAATTGGCTCGTCCAGCTATCGAGTATAGTCTATATCTAGCCCGTCAATCTTTGAAATAGGATGTCGTATTATCTTTGACATGAAAGGAAGGTAGATATGATCACTAACTCTGATATTGATCCGCATACGCCTGATTGTGATGTATTGATTGTGGGTGCAGGGCCTACAGGACTTACGCTGGCAATTGAACTAGCGAGACGTGGTATATCTTACCGGATTGTCGACAAAGCACCCTATCCTTCCCAATATTCCAAAGCGTTAGGTGTAATGGCGCGAACATTAGAATTGCTACATCAAGCGGATGTAGCAGATACTTTAATCGCTCAAGGGCATCAGGTTACAGGGATGCAAGCATCTAGCTATAACAAAGTATTGGCACAGGTGAACTTTACCTCATTAATCCAAAGCCCTTACCCGTACGTACTCATGGTTCCGCAAAGTATCACCGAACAGGTATTAATAGATCGCTTATTATCACTTGGAGGCACTGTAGAGCGACAAGTTGCATTAACTGCTCTGCAACAGTCAGATCAGCCCTATCAATATGTACAAGCCACGATTCAGCATACAGGTGAATCTGCTCGGTCGGAAGAACAGATACTGGCACGCTGGGTAGTCGGTTGCGATGGAGCTCATAGTACAGTGCGTCATCTCAGTCATATTGCTTTTGAAGGCGAAGTACTGGCTCAATCGTTTGCTTTGGCTGATGTACAGATTGATTGGAAGCAAGATCATAATAAGCTGTATGTCTATCTCAATAAAGGATATCTGACAGCGTTGTTCCCGATGCTGAATCATCGACACCGGATCATTATTGGTATGCCACCCGATCATTCTTTGACCTCTTCTGCTCACGATCAATCTATCGAATTAGCAGATATTCAAGCGGTGCTGGATATTTGTCTACCGATCAAAGTCACTATTTCAGATCCTATCTGGTTATCGAAATTTGCTGTTCATCAACGGAAAGTGAAGCATTATCGTACCGGTCGCATTTTTCTAGCAGGAGATGCTGCTCATATTCATTCACCTATCGGTGGGCAAGGAATGAATACAGGTATACAAGATGCTTTTAATCTAGGTTGGAAATTAGCGCTAGTGTGTCAGGGGTATGTTTCCGATATGATATTGGATAGCTATCATGCGGAACGTGAACCGATAGGACGACAATTATTACGTGGAACCTCTTTGTTCACCCGCTTAGCAACCACCCGTTATTCTGTACCGATTGCGATTCGAAATACAGTAGCTCCATTACTATCTTCACGTAAAGTGATCCAAAAACGATTATTCAGTCTTATCTCAGAAACAGGGTTGTCTTATCCTCACAGCTCTATTGTGCAACAAGGCAAAGGCTGGCAACGACCGATGCTTCATGCAGGAGAGCGCGCACCTGATGGAGGATACGGGCAATCGTCCCGACATACGTTACTTTTATTTACAGGAGAACATCCTGTGATCTCAAGCCCCAAGCCACCTACACTCGAAGATGATATCGAAGAGCCTGATCATCGTTCTTTGCTCACTCAAGTAGCGGCGAAATGGAACGATATTATCGATATCCATATTTTAGTACCGGATCAACCATTAATGACTCCTTTACCGCTACCTTCTCATATTCATGTAGATTCAGACAACGATCTTCATCAGCGGTATGGAATGAGCAAAGGTGGATATGTGCTAATTCGTCCAGATGGATATATCAGTTATATCGGTAATCTGAATGATGAAATGGACTTGATCGGCTGGGTTTATCGTTCTTTTCAGATTCCAGCCAGACCTCTATCATCTACCCAATTGTAGAAAATATGTAGAAAATAAAAAGAAATAAACGAAAATATGTTCGTAACCTATACCATTCTCCGGTCTGCTTCATGTATAATGGGATATTATGTTTACCAAACGGATCATCAATATTATTAAAGGAAAGGCAAGGAGTCTACTATGCATTCACCATCGCCACTATCCTATACAGACAGAACCTATACGGCATTATTAAGCTTCGAAGAAGATCGAGGCTTTTTCCTGCATATTTCGCGTGCCGATGGAGTCGTTGAAGAGGAGCAAGCTGAGGAAGTACAGCAGATGGTTATGGGTAAAACACTTCGTAATGCTGAACATAGATGGCAACACTCCTCTTACGGTCATAGCGAATGTCTGCTCAAACCGGAAGAAGCGCACAAATTATATACGCGATTATCCAGATTAGTACCGGGCACACTCGAATTGTTTGATGGCACACCGATTGAAGCAAGCTATGATGGTAGCGCTGAAGCTGTTCTTTCTGGTGGGAGCGAACCAACAACTATCGCTATCTCTACTTCTTCAGAATCAAGTTATGCAGTAGATGATCTGGATCATTATCTTGAAGATGTGCCTGATGAAGAAATCATCTATGGCATCGATCCTGCTTATGCACAAGATCAGTCTTTTCAAGTCGCTGAAGATTATATTCCTTATGCTGCTCCCGAAGAATTTACAGATAGTATTCATATGGATGCCAAATGGGTGCTCGAAGGCAGACGGGACGAAAAAAACGGTGTCGGACAAGTTACTGCTGTACCGATGATTGAGATCAGTGGGATTCGCTATCCTGCGGTAGAATTATCACGCCGTCTGGGTGCTTCTGGAACATATGTCGGCTTACATGAGCATGGACAGATCGAAGCAGATTTACTGCGCGAATTAGGGTTAGGGCCTATGGGTAGAATGGCTGACGGTACATCACTTGATAAAAATAGTAAATTAACATCACAAGAAATTATTCAGCGCGGTTCTGAACGATTAAGTGGGCCGTGGGAACAATTGCTTATTCCAGATTTGGCTTTGCCAAGTACAGAACGTGATCTAGAGCAACATTTTCATTTTTTGACACATTGGGGTATCTCTGGAGGTATCTTAGGCGGAGTTATGAATCATAGTGAGTCGTTACAGCATTTTCTGGAAGCTTATATTCGCAAATTTCCAGCGTGTAAGATTGCGATTATTGGTAAAAAGCCATTGCTGACTGGATTGCAAAAAGTATGGCAACCGACACTCGGCTCCTACTGGCAAGAAGCATCTGAATTACCGAGCAAAGCAAGCTCTGCCAAAAATAAATCAACATTACCCTTGATCGCTGTACCTGCTAGTCTATTAACTGGAAGAACAGCATTATTGCCAGGTGGAGTCGATATTGCTATTTATTTGGAACCTGATGAATTAACAGACAGTGTAACTAGCAAAGTGTACAAAGCAATGAACAAGTTAACGACTCGCTTACGTTTGGCAATCTATGCCGAAGGTCAACATCTAGATGAACCTCATATGCGAACGGCTCAGACCAGTCTGCTCAAATTATTTCATTCTGTAGTACGCGAATATGCGATTGTCGATCCTGATCATCCATTAACCGAGTTACCGCCTGCTTTTCCTATGGTGGTGAAGCGTGCACTTCAATCGGGATTGCCACAAGTGAGTGAACGCAAAGGTGGATTTGCTGAATTTGAATGGGGGACAGAAGAACGAGGGTTACGTATTCCTGAACGTCCTGCTGATCTTTCTATCGATACCAGCGACCCCACTTTAGACGAAGATTGGAAAAAAGATCATATTATCTATGACCATCAAGGCTGGTTACAGTCTTTTCAATATAAAAAAGAAGATATTCCTTCGGTTACTTTGCCACCGGAATCTACAGCAGATCAACCATCTACAATAGACAGAGAGCAGGATGATATAAGTAGCTACGAAATAAATCTTAATCAACCGGCTACTTACAAAGTAGTTCATTCTACTCCACAGAGTGCTTCTATTCCGGTCGATCCTGCTTCGATGTCTGCATGGACGATTCCACCTGTAGATGCTACTGAACATGAGGTAGTTCATTCGCAGAATAGAGCCCAAGACGATGGAGCAGAAGTCGATTCAGCGGGTAATCATCGTGTTGATCCTGATCACCA
This sequence comes from Paenibacillus nicotianae, assembly GCF_042681745.1. Taxonomy (NCBI): domain Bacteria; kingdom Bacillati; phylum Bacillota; class Bacilli; order Caryophanales; family Paenibacillaceae; genus Paenibacillus; species Paenibacillus nicotianae. Next base: position 84,477 of record NZ_JBHUGF010000001.1, read on the forward strand.
TGCACCAGAGATTATGATCGATAGCGAAATTGCACCACGTTATGTATCGTATGCCGAGTCATCGAAATATGGTTCATCAGAGACCGATGAAGAATTACGTTCTCAATCATCAATTCAGACCGCAGAGCATGTTTTTGCGAAGCGTGCACATGAAATGATTGAACACCGCGAAGAAGAAGCTGAATTTGTACCTTTTATGAGTTATTGGCCGACATACGAGAGTATGACATGGCGGCAGAAAAAGTGGTATTTCTACTGGCGTCAAGAAGTGCGTGAAGGTCGATATCCGGCGACTGATTTATCTTATATTTTCTTAATGTGTTACGAAATTATCAATGGCGCAGGCTGGACAGAACCGTTAGAAGGACATCAATATCTAATGAATCTCTGGCGTCAGTATCGCAAAAAATTTATCAAATTAGATCGATATATTCCGCAGTGGGTGCTCGACTTTGGACAGGTGCATAATCTGCAAGAACCGCTAAGTGAATTTATGATCGAAGCATCGGATCATTTGCCTACTGAATTAGCGGATCTAGAATGGGAACGTATCTGGTCAACTCAACCTGTGCAGATTCCTTTTGTATTGATTCATCAATTACTTGATTATGATATGCAACGTAGCCGATTCTATATCGAAAAAGGTAGCGAATGGATACAAGAATATGTCCCTAAAGTGTTGGCTGCGGTAGATGCTTTTCTAGATAAGCAACAAGGAGCACGACTGATTCAGATTTTCCGTCCACCGGTATATCGCGAGACCGAGCGTTATTTATTCCGCAGTGCTGTGTATGATGCTACGATTTACGGGCGAACGGTTACAGTAAGACGATTGCCATTATGCGAGCACAAACCGTTACGAGAATTTTTGACAGGTATTATCAAATTAACAGAAAATGAATTTCGTCGTCATTTGGAATTTAGCGGTCGACTGCGTATCAATCCACCGGTTGAACCAGAGATTGCTCGCTTGATCGAACGGTATATCAAGCGTATATTTACAGTGCCAGAACAACTACCTGCACCAAGACAAGTGCAGATTGATACATCGGTGCTTGAACAATTACAGGCTGATTCTAACGTTGTACGCGAGATGTTGACGTTGCGTGAAGAACAGAAGATCAGCAATGAAGAAGAATGGACAACATGGATCGCTGAACATGCTTTAGCTGTAGATGCAGATCAATCATTGATAGAAGAAACTCCATTGATAGACACACAACAACAATCTATCCAACCAGTAGACGAAGAGAAGCAGACATCATTAACAGCTCAATCTCCTCTTGCTCAACAATCAACAGAAGAAGAGGCAAAAGCGGTAATGGCTCGATTGCCTGCTGAATTGGATGATGAATGGCAAGAGTGGATCGATGGCTTACAGACGCATCATATTCAATTTTTGGGAGCATTGTTAGATGAAGCAGATGATTCAGTGTTGCGTGATATCGCTAGTAAAGGTGGCACGATGCCAGCACTATTAGTCGATGAAATTAATGATCTGGCGATGGATACAATCGGTGACCTTTTACTGGAAGAAGGTACGATTATGGAAGAATATAGAACAGTGCTTGATGCAATCATCATGAGGTGAAAAGAAAATGAATGAAGTCAAAATACCCAAACGGATCACCACCGCATTAGTCAATTCTTTTGCGGCAGGGGTTGTTCCACGTATTGGTCTGGAACATGTAGCGGTTGGTCGTAAATATGAAGTAGAATCGATTTTGCGTGAGCTGGATAATGTAGCAGATGGCGGAGCGGCGTTCAAATTAATTACAGGTCGCTATGGTAGTGGGAAAAGCTTTTTGCTACAAATGATCCGCAATTATGCTATGGATCGCGGATTTGTTGTAGCTGATGCAGATTTGTCTCCTGAACGTCGTCTAACCGGTTCCAAAGGTCAAGGACTCGGAACTTATCGCGAATTGATGACCAATCTATCAACACGTACACGCCCGGATGGCGGAGCGCTTGAATCGATGTTACAGAAATGGATATCGACACTGCAACAGCAAGTGATGGAAGAAAATAATGTATCTGCAGACGATCCTTCAATAGGAATTGAAGTGCAACGTCGTATCCATTCTGTCACATCAGAAATGGAAGGCTGGGTACATGGGTTTGATTTTGCCAAAGTGTTATCGGCGTACTGGCAAGGTATTCGCTTGGGTGAAGATACGCTCAAACAATCGGCACTACGCTGGTTGCGCGGCGAATATCCAACCCGTACCGAAGCCAGACGTGAATTGAATGTAGGCGTTATTATTGATGACGATGGCTGGTACGATTATATGAAATTATGGGCAGAATTTGCCGCTCGTATCGGTTATCAAGGGTTGCTGTTATTTGTCGATGAAGGTGTTAATTTATACAAAATTTCGAATAGCGTTTCCCGTCAAAGCAATTATGAAAAGCTGTTAACAATCTTTAACGATACGATGCAAGGCAAAGCAGGTCATCTGGGTGTATTTATCGGGGGCACACCGCAGTTTGTCGAAGATCCGCGTCGTGGATTATATAGCTATGAAGCGTTACGTTCCCGTTTATCAGAAAGTCGGTTCGGTAGCAGTGGAACCAAAAATTTTGCCGGGCCTGTGATTCGTCTAGAAATGTTATCCCATGAAGAAATATTATTAATGCTCCAAAAGTTACGTGATATTCATAGCCAGCATCACAAATATGTATCGACATTAGAGCAACATCAACTGGTTGCTTTTATGCAAATTGCTGTATCACGCATGGGAGCGGAAGAATTGTTAACTCCTCGTGAAGTAGTACGTGATTTTGTTGATTTGCTCAATACGCTTCATTTCAATGAAGAATTATCATTCGATGAATTGTTAGGACAGTTAGCGACAGCATCGAACAATTCTCATGGCGGAGGATATAGTACTGATCCTGATGCGTTACCTCAGTCGGCTTCTAATCAGCGTACATCATCTGGAGGACCAGCTACACCTGCGCCCAAAGATGAAGTCGATGATTTTTTAGCGGAGTTTGATTTATGAGTAGAAATCATCCGTTTTATCGATTAGCTCCTTTTATTCAGGAATATATGTATCGTAGTGGCTGGAAAGAAATGCGTGAAGCACAGGTAGAAGCTTGTCGGGTGCTTTTAGATACATCGCATCATTTACTGATTGCGTCGGGTACAGCTTCTGGTAAAACAGAAGCTGCTTTTTTTCCAGCATTGACCGCATTACATGAACATCCGTCCAAATCGGTCGGCATTTTATATATAGGCCCTCTCAAAGCATTAATCAACGATCAATTTGAACGGCTCAAAGGGGTATTGCGTGATTCGGATATTCCAGTCTGGCACTGGCATGGCGATGTGCCTCAATCCCAGAAAACCAAATTGATGAAAAATCCTTCTGGTATTTTACAAATTACACCGGAATCATTGGAAGGATTGCTGATGAATCGTCCCAATTCAATTCCGGCATTATTCGGTGATCTTCGTTATATTGTCGTCGATGAAGTGCATGCTTTTATGGGAGCGGATCGCGGGATTCAGGTATTATCTCAACTGTCTCGTATTGAGCGGATGGGTGGCTGTCGTCCACAACGGATCGGCTTGTCTGCCACACTAAGCGATTACGAAAGTGCAACCCAGTGGTTGGCGGCTGGTACGGGTCAACCAGTTGAGATTGTCTCACCGGAAGGTAATCGCAAGTTGCGTCTTAGCATCGAACACTTTTCATTTCCAAATGCTCGAAATGAAGAACAAGCTCAGCAACTAGAATATGCGCAACAGGCGTATCATAACTTTATCTATGACCAGACTCATCATAAAAAAGCACTGATATTCACCAATAGTCGATCGGATGCTGAATACATGACTTTGGAAATGAGAGCTGTTGCCGCGAAGCGTCAAGAACCGGATATTTTTCATGTCCATCATGGCAGTATCTCTGCATTGCTACGAGAAGAAGCCGAAGCGGCTTTACGTGAAGGGTATGGCCCTGCTGTAGCGGCGGCGACACTGACACTTGAACTAGGGATCGATCTCGGAGAACTCGAACGTGTGATTCAATTAGGTGCGCCTTATTCATGTTCTAGCTTCGTACAGCGACTAGGACGTTCAGGTCGACGTGAAGGGTCTGTATCAGAAATGATCTTTGTCTGTCCTGAAGAAGAAGATGAAGAAGCTCAATTGCCGGCACGTATGCCATGGATAATGTTACGAGCGATTGCAGTGATTGAATTGTATGTGAAGCAGAAATGGGTAGAGCCTTTCAGTGCACGCAAACTGCCTGTCGGTATTCTGTATCATCAGACGATGAGTATACTCAAAAGTATGGGCGAAGCAGAACCTGCTGAATTGGCACGTGCTATTTTGACATTACCTCCTTTCCGGCATTTTACCGCAGAACAATACCAGTCGTTTCTTCAATATTTATTACAACTGGATCATCTTCAATATACCGAAGAAGGTACATTGATTATCGGACTAGCCGGAGAAAAGATCGTCAACAATTTCCGCTTCTATGCTGTATTCAAAGACGATGAAGAACATGCTGTCTATAACGGATCAGAAGAAATAGGTTCGATTACAACGGTTCCACCACCGGGATATTGCTTTTCACTGGCAGGAAAGCTCTGGAAAGTCGAAGAGATTGACAGTCGTCATCGCGCAGTCTATGTAAAATCGTCTAAAGGGAAAGTGGATACGCTGTGGCTTGGAGCAGGTGGAGATATCGATACGATGATTATGCAGAAGATTCGCGAAATTCTAGCATCGAATGATCATTATCCATATCTAGCGCCACAAGCCAAAACGCGATTAGAACGAGCACGCCGATTAGCAAGAGAAACCGATTTGCTCAAAAAAATCGTGTTACCTGCTGGTGGAGATTCATGCTTCGTATTGCCCTGGATCGGTAGCAAGTCATTCCGTACATTGGAGCGATTGCTCAAGCATAATCTATCCGAGCGTCTGGGACTACGAGCAGTAACTCCATTGGAACCATACTATTTTGTTGTGTCTGGTCAAGCAGATGCGGCTGAGATTGAAGCCGAGATTATAGCCGAATGTGAACGTATTGAGAATCCTGAACAATTGCTAGCAGAAGAAGAAGCTCCTTATATGGGTAAATACGATGAGTTTATTCAACCATTGTTAGTACGGCAAGCTTTTGCGACCGATGGATTAGATATCGATGGATTAAAAAGTGGATTAAATTCCCAGAAACCTCAAATTAATTTGTGATCTTCAACCGATAAAGAAGCTAGGGCATGCGTCGCTCTAGCTTTTTTCATATTTTAAAATAGATCGATAATCGGTACAATAAGCAAAAGTTGACAATGATTATTCTCTTAAATATAATTAACTTATTAAAAGTAAGTAATAAATATTATTATTCAAGCTATTATAAATAAAGCTACTGAAAAGCAAGGTAAGGAGAAGTATGTAATGGAAAAAGTGGCAGATGTATGTATTGTTGGCGCAGGCCCTGGCGGTGCATTATTAGGTTATTTGCTGGCTACACAAGGAGTATCCGTTATATTGTTAGAACGGCATAATCATATTGATAAAGAGTTCCGTGGTGAACATTTAAATACACAGGGTGAGCAGATTCTGAAGCAATACGGACTTTATGAAAAAGTGCGTGAAGCAGGATTATTGCTGATGGAACGTGTAGAATATTTTCAACATGGTCAAATCATCAAAACGATTCAACCTGCACCTGGAGAACAACATACAGGGATTCATGTTCCTCAAAAACATCTGTTACAGGTTCTGTTAGACGAATCTTTATTATGCCCTAATTACGAATTAATGATGAATACGACTGTGATTGATCTGATCAAAGACGACCAGTATGGTTATGTTAACGGTGTTAAAGTAAGACATGATGGACAAGAATTAGTGATCCATAGCGATATCGTAATCGGTACAGATGGACGCTATTCTTCGGTACGTAAGCTTGCCGGGATTCATGCGGATATTGTAAAACATGGATTCGATCTATTATGGGCACGTATTCCTGCACCTGCACAATGGCCGCCAACCGTACGTATGGCACTAGCACAAGATGCACAACTGTCTTTGTTCAGTCAGGAAGGTGGGTATATCCAGATCGGTTGGAATATTCCGCAGGATACGTATCCGCAACTACGCAAAACACCATTTCAGCCATTTGTGCGTTCATTAATCGAAGCATTCCCTGAATTACAATCTATTGTCGAGCAACATATTGTATCGTGGGAAGATTTTGTATTGCTCAAAGTACAGAGCTGTGTCTGTGATACATGGGTACAAGATGGATTGGTCATTATGGGTGACGCTGCGCATACATTTAGCCCGACTGGAGCAATTGGTGTGAATAGTGCGATGCAAGATGCTCATATTCTAACACCGATTATTATAGACGCACTGTCTACACAGAATTGGAGTGCGAACCGGTTAAAAGCATTTGAACAAGCTCGTCGTGCGGAGACGATGGCTGAACTGGATAGTCAATTTGTGAAAGAAGCTGCTTTCCGCGCACAATTTGCATCTTTCCAGCATGAAGGAATATAATCCATATCATTCAATACAACGTATCTTACAATAATATATATGATCCAACATATGGACTCTGGAGGTAATAACAATGATTAATCCTAAAATAACGGCTGCTTTACAAGATCATATTAAGATTGTACCAAGCGCTGATAAATCTATTTATCTGGTTGGACCGATTCGCTTACCTGTAAATTTGGATAATGAAACTGTCGTATTCCAGTGGTATTGCTGGTTGCGATGTGATAGTATGCCTGGCAATCTTTGTGGCGAAGGCGAATATGATCAAGCCGCTATTATTGAAATGTTATCTTCTTCTAATCTAGCAGAAGCACAACAATCCAGTGTGTTAGTGTACGGAGATTTCAAAGAATCACCGGATGCTTTGATTCGTATGCACAGTATTTGCCATACAGGAGATATCTTTGGAAGTAAACGTTGTGATTGTGGATTCCAATTGAAGCAGTCGATGAAAATGATTGCGGCGCATGGATCAGGTGCTTTATTTTATCTAGCTAATCATGAAGGTCGCGGTATCGGTCTATTCAGTAAAGCAATGGCTTATGTATTGCAAGAACAAGGATTAGATACAGTAGAAGCGAATTTAGAACTTGGATTTGAAGATGATATGCGTAATTATGATGATGCGATTGCAGTACTTAATCATTTGCGTGTATTGCCTGTGACATTGATTACGAACAATCCTCGCAAATTAGAAGCATTGCAACGCTCTGGTGCTGAAGTGAAAGAACGTGTACCATTGTGGGGAGATATTTCGGAATTTAACGAAAAATATTTAAAAACAAAAGTGGCTCGTTCAGGACATTTTGACTCATAAAAGAGTTTTGTATTGATGATTCACTTTATAATCTAAAGTACGTGTAAATCTGATATGGTAGAATTAGGAATCGTTTGGTAAAATTCTTAGAAAGTACTCTATTTTCATCTAGTACTATATTAGTGAAGACCATGATTGTAGAAGATTCATAGAAAAGAATGGTTTTCATTATCACGCTTGATATAAGATACCGCGGTAGGAGGTGAGTTTCTTGGAACATCTAAAAGAGATTGAGGAATCGATAGAACTAGAGCGCCGGGAACTTAATGAAATGGTGCAGTTTTACGACCTTCACGATCGCCGCGTATTGGACCAGTCTAGAAGAGTAGATTCCATACTTAATCAATACAACCATCTCAAGCAAGCTTTACTAGGCACTCGTAGTTCAATTGTAGGTTGATCGCTTATACTTAAAAGTTATTCAAGCAATACGTAGATACTTCGCTATTTTTATGCTTCCGGCAATCGTCGGAAGCTTTTTTGTATCAAAAAAAGCTTGAATGTACTACCGCTATCGCAGTACATTCAAGCTTCTATTGTTTATTTAGAAATCAAAGTTGTCTGGATCTGGGCCGGTACGCTCATTTTTGTTCAGCGCACTGATACGATCAATTTCTTCAACAGTCAATTTGAAATCAAAGATTTCAGCATTAGACGCAATACGTTTTTCTTTAACAGAACGCGTAATCACGACTACACCTTTATCAAGTACCCAGCGCAAGATCACTTGTGCAGGCTCTTTACCGTATTTATCAGCGATCTCTTTGATCACTTCATTATCAAATAATTTACCGCGTGCTAGTGGAGACCAAGCTTCCAATTGAATGCCTTTTTCTTCGCTATATGCAATCAATTCAGATTGCGTTAATAGCGGGTGGAATTCAACCTGATTGACCGCAGGAACCACTTCAGCATCTGCTAGCAAATCATCTAAATGATGCGTTTGGAAATTACTTACGCCGATCGCACGAATACGTCCGTCTTTGTATAGTTTTTCCATGGCACGCCATGTATCTTTATATTTACCGGCAACAGGCCAGTGAATCAAATACAGATCCAATACATCTAGATCTAATTTTTTCATCGTTTCTTCAAAAGCAGCAAGGGTAGATTCATATCCTTGATCTTTATTCCATACTTTAGAAGTAATAAATAGTTCGTCACGAGCAATCCCTGATTCTTTGATTGCTTTGCCGACGCTTTCTTCATTACCGTAAGCAGCAGCCGTATCTATTGCACGATAACCGCTTTTAATTGCAGCTTTTACCGAATCAATTGCTTCATTACCATCTTCAACCTGCCATACACCTAGACCAAACCAGGGCATATTTACACCATTGTTCAACTTCTTCACTGAAATTAAATCAGTAGTCATTATTTAGCTCCTCCTTTAAATCTGATCTCTTATTAAACATACCCGAATTTAAGGTTAATCACACAGGTTATGTTTAATTAGCTAGTAGAAGCCGTTTTTTCTTCTGGATGGATAAAGCCTTTGCCACCTGCCATCATACCTGTATACAAAATAATAAAGGTCGCAATAACCAGCAGACTTAAAGGTAATTTCCAGTTGCCAGTGATATCATGCAGTATCCCGAAAAGTGTCGGACCACAAGCAGCAAGCAAGTAACCGATAGATTGGGACATACCGGATAGATCAGCAGCTTGTGTAGCTGTGTGTGTACGCAGACTAAAGAACATCATCGACAAACTAAATGAAGAAGCACCTGCAATCCCTAACAAAATCAAACAAATAGCTGTCCACCATAAGTGCCCATCAACAAAAATAATACCAAGCAGTGAAATCAAGTACAGCATAACGGTAAATAAAACCAGAGGACGCTGTGTTTTGAGCTTCGCTGCCAGAATCGGAATAATAAAGTTAAAAGGTAACATCGAAAATTGCATTAGAGATAACATATATCCAGATTGAATATTCGTCAGTCCTTGTTCTTGCAAAATATCAGGTAACCACGCGATCGATACATAGAATATCATCGATTGCATACCCATAAAGATCGTGATTTTCCAAGCCAACGGTGAACGCCATACACTGCGAGTTGCTTGAGCGGTATGCTTGAGCAATTTGGCAGGTTGATTGTAACGTTGTTGCGGAATCCATAAGATCAGAGCAACCATTGCAAGTACTGTCCAGATCAAAATTGAACCTTTCCAACCGAGTCCTGCATTGGCTAAAGGCAAGCTGACCGCAGAAGCAGTAGCGGCAAATACATTCATACAGATCGAATAAATACTGGTCATAATACCAACACGAAAAGGAAATTCGCGCTTAATCATACCTGGCAAAATAACGTTAACGATCGCAATCGCAAGACCGGTCAAAAAAGTACCGATTAATAGCATAGTCAATCCGCCGAACGGACGTAACCAACCGCCAAGAGTTAAAATCATCAGCGATACGATAATAATACGTTCCATACCGTATTTGCCTGCCATTTTTGCCACAAAAGGAGACAGGATCGCAAAAGCAACTAATGGGATAGTCGTAAGAAATCCAGCCATAGCATTAGACACAGGAAAATCGTTCCGTATCAGATCCAACAATGGACTAATAGCTGTAATCGGACTACGCATATTAAGAGCGGTTAACAAAATACAAATCAATAAAAAAAGCGGATTACGCAGGGATAACCCTGATTCCGCAGTATCCAACGAATGACGATTCATTTCTATAGTCCTTTCTGCAACACATGGGATAAGCGTTGATCTTTCTAATTATGCGTGTGATTCTACGACGAGTGATCTAGCGACTGAAGTCGATCTGTAAAATAAGTAATATAATCGTCAACGATCAGCATAGCCTGTTCACTATTCTGTTCACGAATGGCTTGAATTAAATTGCGATGCCCTGTGCAATACGAATCGTTGAGTTCAGTAGTACTGCTGATCGACATTTGAATTTGCTCAAAAAGATGAGCATACAGATCAATCAATAATTGGTTATACGAAGCCGCTGTGATCGCTTGATGTAGCTTGAAGTCTGCTTCTACAAATTGTGGAATATCTCCAGCATCTATATGTTGCTGACACAAATTAGCATAATGATCCATTTGTTGTAGATCGTCATCGGTTCGTCTAAGACAAGCTAACGCAACAGCTTCTCGGTCGAGAGCATGGCGTACTTCTAGCACTTCAACAACTGTTGAATGTTGTACCCGTTTTTGCAAAACCGAATGTAGTTCACTATTAGCAACTACAAAAGTTCCGTCACCTTGTCTGGTTGCTAACAGACCGACATGAACAAGCGCACGAATCGCTTCTCGTAACGTATTGCGACTGACACCGAATTGCTCCATTAATTCAGCTTCTTTAGGAATTCGTGCTCCGATCGCCCAACTATTATTTTTGATTCGTTGTTCAATCTGAGTATAGACTTGATCCACCAACGACTGCTTTTCCAATTTATTAAAAATAGTATTCACTCCTAAAGGTAGGATGATTGGTCTATTGGACATTTTATCGAAATATATTTAGCTTGTAAAGCAAAAAAAAGACAAATTTGAAGTGATTTTCATGTTAGATTGTCTTATGCTTAACAAAAGTATAAAAGACAGTAACTTAATTGATGGGCAACCCTAGTTTGAATATAGCTGGATACAGTGATCAAACCTTTTGCTCTCAGCAATAGATAACTTATCAATCAATAGTGATTTGGAGTAAAAGGGGTACTGTATTTATGATCATAAAAGACTTGTTTATTAATTTTTGTATTATCTCTACTTTTTTATTTTTTGGTAATGCTCTTTTTCGAAGTGTACGCAACAATCAACATATCAACCCTCTTATATTAAAGATATCAACAGGAATCTTTTTAGGTATATTTGGTCTGGTTCAAATGCAATTTACGTTCAAATTAGATAACGGAACATTGCTTGATTTGAGACAAATTCCGATTATTGTAGCGACTGTACTCGGTGGCGGGCTAACAGGCATCATTACGACTATCCTAATTTCAATAGGACGTCTATGGTTTTCGACTTCGATAACACTTGTTTCTTTTTTTGGGATAGCTAATGCATGTATTACATTTGTAGTCGCTTATTTCGTATTTCGAGCGCAATTATCGTTTCAGCGCAAATGGCTTATTACAGCATTGTTATCGACTTTGAATTCGTTGCTGTTTTTTCTGATTTGGACAGGATTTTCAAAAGGAATAACGTTGCTTTTATTTATGGTGGTGCTTTTTTCATCATTTATATTTACTTGTGTACTGATCGAACGGTTAAGACGATATAACCAGATTTATGATGCGATGAGTAAAGAAGTACAATTTGATTTTTTGACAGGGTTATATAACTATCGTGGATTTATGTACAAGTACAATCAATTAAGTCAGGAAAAGAAAATTCCGTTTTCTTTATTATTGTTAGATATCGATTATTTCAAAATGATTAATGATCAATACGGTCACTCTGCCGGGGATGCTGTGCTAGCTCAATTTGCGGAAGTGTTACATAATAGCGTGCGCTCGTACGATTATTGTTTTCGTAAAGGCGGAGAGGAATTTGCTATTATTCTGGAGTATGTAGAAGAGCAAGCAGAAGCGATCAGATGGGCAGAGACTATTCGCAAAAATGTCGAAGAATATAAGTTTGTCATTCCTGATGGTAGAACGGTATCGCTGACCGTATCGCTTGGTATAGGGTTTTATCCTTTGTATAGTTGTGAGGAGTTGCTAGACAAAACAGATCGTGCATTGTATGAAGCCAAAAAAGGTGGAAGAAACCAGTTTGGTATTGCACGTTAAAATAATAAGTTTGGACTATTTAATAAATTCTTCAGACTGACGATGTAATAGATATACTTATTATTTTCGCAGTCAAAGGGAAGTGAACAAATGTTGTTCAAAGATTTATTTATGAATTTTTGTATATTAGCTACATTTTCTTTTTTTGGAAGTATGTTATTAAATTATTTAAATGCTCATTTCAAAACAAGTACTTATATAAAGCGCCAATGGATCGGCTTATTTTTTGGTTTGTTGGGAGCGACATTGATGCAATTTACTTTTCCGGTAGGCGATAATGTCTTACTGGATTTGCGTCAGATCTCGATTGTGCTGTCGATCAGTATGGGTGGAAGTTTAGCAGGAATCATTACAACTATTATTATTATGATTACCAGAATTATATTAAGCCCCACGATTGGATTAAGTGCGATATTAGGATTGATAAATGCGGCGACTCTTTGTATCGCAGCTTCATGGATTTTTTCACGTAATATCAGTTTTTATAGAAAATGGTTATATGCAGGTATTTCGTTAACGATTATTGCTACAATCTCGTTAGGTATAGTATTAGGTAAAGATGAAATAGATAAAGTGCTTATTTTTATTGTGGTAGAATCCGCGGCAACTTTATTTATTTTTATGCTTACTCGATCTTTGCGCAAAAATAATGAGTTATTTGAAAAAGTAAGCAAAGAGGCTCAATACGACTTTTTGACAGGATTACATAATCCTAGAGCGTTTGAGCAAAAGTTCGAACAATTACAGCACCAGGAAACAGATATGGCTCATTCACTGCTTTTTATCGATATCGATCATTTCAAAAAAGTAAATGATGAATACGGTCATCCTGCTGGAGATGCGGTGCTATTCCAGTTGGCTAATGTGATTCAACAAAGTATTCGCAGTACAGATTATGGTGCACGTAAAGGTGGAGAAGAGTTTGCTGTCTGGCTAGAATACTGTCAATTAACCGAAGCTAAAATTATTGCCGAGAATCTCCGAACCAATGTAGAGAAGAAGAAATTTATTTTACCTGATGGCAAAATAATTCATATTACGATCTCGATAGGTATTGGGATGTATCCTGCACTGATGTGGGATGAATTGTTAGAAAAAACCGATCAAGCGTTATATGAAGCCAAGCAACAAGGACGCAATCGCTCTTGTCTTGCTCAGTTTTAAGCGCTATATATCTAGCTTTTTATTAGCATGCAAAAAAATAGAAATACGATCTCATATCATAAATGAGGTCGTATTTTTTGGTTTGTATACAAAGTTTGTACATATTTAATTTACTTTTAATTAAAAATTTACATAAAAGAGGAATTAGATAGACAAAATAGAATTAGGATAATAAGAGAATCAGAATCATTATTCTGTCTCTACCTATTCAAAGGAGGAATTGTTATATGCATAAGGTGGTCACAAAGCGGTTAACAGTAGTGCTTCTAACAGCATTATTGATGTTCATTTCTTTATTGGGTGGGTATCGTCCGGTAGCTGAAGCGGCAACAACATTAACGGTTGCACAAGCGATTCAAGCTCAAAGTGGTGGCTCTACGATTACAGTTAAAGGTATTGTGGTTGGACATGCTTCAGGAGCTTCTACAGGTGATTTTGCAAGCCCGTTTGCTAATGATTTTAACGTGCTAATCGCAGATAGTAGCAGTGAACGTACAACTAGCAAATTAGTAGATGTGCAATTAAGTAGCTCTTTCCGCTCGCAATTCGGTTTACAGAGCAATCCAAGTCTTATTGGCAAAACGATTGTCGTTACCGGTACAGCAGGTGCATATAACAATTTTGCAGGTGTTAAAAACCCAACGTCGGTTACTTTAGATGGCGGTACAACGACACCTCCTACTGAACCAGGAACAGATACGCCTCTTCCTAACGGTACAGGTAAAAAAGTATTGTTCGATAACACTCATGCTCAGACTGCCGGTGCAGCCGATTGGGTGATCGATGGTGGATTCTCTGATTTTGCCAATGGACTCAAAGCAGATGGATTTACAGTTGATTCACTTACTCGTCCAATACCATACACATTTGGAGAGCAAGCGATTACTTACGATAAGCTTAAAGGATACGATGTATTCGTTATTGCTGAACCTAACGTTCCTTTCAAATCAACAGAACAAGCAGCTATGCTTCAATATGTAAAAGGCGGCGGTAGTATTTTCTTTATTGCCGATCATTATAATGCAGACCGTAACAAAAACCGTTGGGATGGATCAGAAGCGATCAATGGCTACCGTCGTGGTGCTTACAGCAACCCGGCTAAAGGTATGTCAGCCGAAGAAGCGGCTTCTCCAGCAATGCAAGGTGTTAGTGGTTCTGACTGGTTAGGTACGAACTTCGGTATTCGTTTCCGTTACAATGCTATAGGTGATGTGAATGCAAATGATATCGTTGCTTCATCTCAAGCGTTCGGCATTACAGCAGGTGTGAGTTCAGTAGCAATGCATGCAGGTTCTACATTGGCTATTTTGGACCCTACCAAAGCAAAAGGAATCGTATATTTACCGTCATCTGTATCCAAATGGAATAATGCTGTTGATCAAGGGGTATACAATGGCGGCGGACGTGCAGAAGGGCCTTATGCTGCTGTTTCTAAAGTAGGAGCAGGTAAAGCAGCATTTATCGGTGATTCTTCACCAGTCGAAGATGCGTCTCCAAAATATCTACGTGAAGAAACAGGCGCTAAAAAGACAACTTATGATGGATACAAAGAAGTAGATGATGCGAAGTTATTAGTACAAACAGTAAGATGGTTGGCTGTTAAAGAAAGCTATACCAGCTTAAATCAAGTATCAGGGTTAACATTAGATAGCCCAACATCATTGATCTCTATTGAGACACCTTCTACATCTACAGAGCCACAAGCTGAACCTTGGGCAGCTCCAGCGGCAGGTTACAAATGGTATGATCCAACAACATTCAAAAGCGGTTCTTATGGAGCAGCTTCGTAAGAGGTAGTAAGCAATACACGTCATCAATAGGATCAAATAAAAACAGCTTTCGATCTGGGTACATTAAGCAGATCAGAAAGCTGTTTTTTTATCGTTTTATCAGTATATTTACTATTTACATCACAAATGTTCCAATCACAAAGGAAATCCCGATAATCAAAGAACGTAACAATTGAGCAATCGCCATATTGCCTTTTTCAATCTGCTTGGCCTCTGACCATTCTATATATCGCAGAGGATAATACATAGTGTTCACTCCCTTTTGAATAATACATCGATAACGATTCCTTTTTACGTCGTAATTTGTAAAAAGATGCACATTTTCCAGTATACCGATTTCTTTGCAAATGAAAACAAATATTTCATCGCCTATCCGTTCAATTCGGTAGAAAAAAGAATATGAATAACAAATTCGCAAACAGCAAAGACTTGCTTGTATAATGAGCCTAACAACGTTTGTTGATAAGGTCGAGAAGAGCATAATCGCCTTATTTTCTTGGAACAACGTCTGCCACTTTTGTACAGATACAAGGAGGTATGACTTATGACAGATATAGTCGCTAGCCGCACACAAAAGCAAAAACATATGCCTATAGTTCCAATAACCGAATGGATCGCATTATTAATATTATTGGCAATAGGGCTATGGATACGTGTATGGTTGGGAAGCCATTATGCGGGATTTATGAGCGATCAGAATTTGTTTGTACAGTGGATGAATGAAATACGGCAATATGGTCTGGGAACGGTCTATATTCATGATTCTAATATTAATTATCCGCCCTTATTTTTGTTGATTATGCAAGGATATGCTGCGCTTGTACATGGATTCGGAATCACGATACAAGCAGGTCAACTGTCTTTTAAGTGGTTGCTCATTATCCTTGATTTATGTGCATGTGTGATAGTCTTTTGCTGGTCACGTCATATCAGATCAACCGCTACTCGCTGGATATTATTCGGTTTATTTGTATGTAATCCAGCCTTGATCGTGAACAGTTCCATCTGGGGACAAGTCGATATATTAAATGGAATACTGATGGCGGGTGCGCTACTGACTGTGGTCGCTTTTCCTTTGCTAGCAGGTCTACTATTTGCAGTAGCTCTGTTTACGAAATTACAAGCGATTGTGATAGCCCCTGTATTTGGATGTTATCTGTTAAAATGTGTCTGGCAACGCCAGCTAAAACCTTTGATTCATATGGTAGTAGGCGCGATTATTCCTGTTATAGTAGTAGTGATTTATTTTGCTTATTATGGTGGATTACAAGCGATGTTCAAAGGTGCTTATATCAGTGCGGTAGGCTTGTACACTCAGGTCACTTTGAATGCGTTAAATAT
The DNA here is from genome assembly GCF_042681745.1 of Paenibacillus nicotianae. Taxonomy (NCBI): domain Bacteria; kingdom Bacillati; phylum Bacillota; class Bacilli; order Caryophanales; family Paenibacillaceae; genus Paenibacillus; species Paenibacillus nicotianae. The sequence goes on from NZ_JBHUGF010000001.1 coordinate 100,886, forward strand.
CTGGTTTTATGTGATCGGAACGGTTCCAACTACCAGTGATACAGAAAAGCTCTGGAACCTCATTTCACTGCGTAATCTAGGATTTATGTTATTGTTACTCGCTGTAATCTACACAGCAATCTATCTCTGGCAATGTCGGGAAATAACAACAGCCGTATTGCTCAAAGCTGCGGCATGGATCTCATTTGCTTTTTTTATGTTACCTACTGAAATTCATGAACGATACAGTATTCCTGCACTGATTCTACTGTTGCTTGTATCTATGTTAGACCGGAAATGGATAGCCATCTCATGCGTATTGAGTGTAACGATTACGTATAATCTATGGGGTGTGCTGACTAGCAACCTTCCTCGTATTCCAGGCATGATCGTAGTATGGGTTCATATCTTGGTGCTACTGTGGATGGGATGGCTAATGTATCGGGACATGCGGAAAAACAGCAAAATATCAATGATGTAGAGTCCAAATACATGTCATTGTTATGAACAACATTCTTATATTCACCGACATCTTGTTGTACGCGATTATTTACGTGCTTACTCTCAAGAAGTCATTCAATATAGCTCATTTAAAGAAAAGATTGCATAGCAATTCATGAGTACAGTCTAGCCTAAAAAGAATTTGCGACTCGATTAGAAATAGCGTGCTTTGCTATGGTCTGCTTTTCAATAAATCAAAAAACGCCTACAAACATCATGTCTGTGGGCGTTTATTCATTTGCCGGAAGGAAGCTTACATACTGGATTCAGATTTTTATCTATAGGATTGGCATGCAGTAAGAAAGAAATGATTCCTATAGCAGACTCTCTAAATAATCACCAATCTATTCAATCGGAGGATTGTTATAGCATTTGCGACACACTGGATAATAACTTTCATTGCCACCAATTTGAATCTGTTCGCCTGTATACACAGGCTTGCCATCTTTGACCCGCAGATTCATAATCGCTTTGCGCTCACAGAACCAGCAGATCGTTTTCATTTCTTCAATTTTATCTGCATACAGTAGCATATATTGGCTACCTTCGAATAGATTATTTTGAAAATCGTTTTTGAGACCGAAGCCCATCACCGGAATATGTAACTCATCCACGATGCGTACCAGTTGCAAAATCGCTTCTTTTTTCATAAATTGACACTCATCAATCAATACACATGAAGGCTTTGGCGCATAATTTTTGACGATACTATAGATATCGGTATCATCATGAATCGCAATCGCCTGACGACGTACACCAATGCGAGAAGAGACATAGCCCGTTTCATCGCGATTATCTAGGGCAGACGTAAAAATCAGAACATGTTTCTCCTGTTCCTCATAATTGTGGGCAACTTTTAGAATTTCAATCGATTTCCCACTGTTCATTGCACCGTACTTAAAAAATAACTGTGCCAATAGTCGTAATACCCCTTTCTGTAGATCGTTCTTTCTGTCAGCGTGATCTATTGTAGCAGGAATTACCGGGAGAGACCAATGGAAAATCTAACGAAAAAGCAACAAATTCAAATCAGTTCTATACAGTATTAAAGCTATATCAGACCTGTGCCGAAGAAGCTTGAGTTAGCAATTGATCGAGTGTAGTTACCATTTTACGCAATTTATGGATATCTTCTGCTGTCCATACATGATCTGGTTGGTATAGAATGTAAGTAAGAATCTTTTCACAGATGTGATCAATATCTTCATATGACAGCGTAAGTGCTAATCCTTTGATCGCATGAGCATGACGATGAATGCAGTCAGGTAATGTACGTTGATCTGCGGATAATCGACCATGATCATAATCTTCGAAGCGATGTTGTAAATCTTGCATTTTGAGAGAAGCATCCGCCAAAAACCGAATTCTAGTTTGTTGGATGATCTGTTGATACCGATCTGCTTTTGACATGGATCTTTCCCTCCCTATTTTTCTGCAAAGGACGTGTAACCGTTTCATGAAAAAAATAGTCATTATTGATGATAGTGCTCCATTTACATTGTTAATCAAACAATTGTTGGAGACAGAAGATGTAATTGTAGAATCGTATGAGGATGCAGCAGATTTTCTAAAAATCCCTTCACGTATTACAGGGTATGATCTGATTATTCTAGATATTCATTTACCAGATGTGGACGGGCTACATGTACTAGAAAGTCTGAAAAACAAACCAGCTACTAAAGATATCCCTGTTTTGTTATTGTCAGGTGATTCTCGTTCTGAAATGGTTATTCGTGGTATGCGTATGGGCGCTATTGATTTTATGACAAAACCAATTGATCCTGCACAACTGATTGAGCGAGTACTGGATCATTTAGACAGAGGAATAGAGGGATCATGAATTCGCTTTTACAGGGTACATTTTAGCACAAATTTAAAGTAAATAGACAGGATGTTTTGTCTGTTATAGGTATAATACTTACTGATTAATCGGCGAAATGAACATGATATTTGAGATGGTTTTGAATGAATTGTAAAAAAAACAGCCTATCGTTAGCAAATAGGCTGTTTGTATTGTACATAGAAGCCAAAATGATTGGATAGGTAATACATATAACTTCATCCTTGAATACCCTATGGGGGTATGTTAAGATAGTATTATAAACGATCAAGGGGGATACTTTATGGAGAAGGTAGATCATCTGAATACAGAAGATTCACTTCATGAGCATCATGAATCTTGCGATCATAGCCCGGGACAAGTTCGTCGTAGCCATCATTCAGATGAGATGAAGAGCAATATGATCCGCCGTCTTAATCGTGTTGAAGGACAGATTCGAGGAATTAAAGGCATGATTGAGAAAGACACTTATTGTGATGATGTGCTGAATCAGATTGCAGCCGCTCAATCTGCACTAAACTCTGTCGGTAGATTGCTGTTGGAAGGTCATATGAAGAGTTGTGTGGTCGAACGTATCGAAGCAGGGGAAAATGAAGTGATTGACGAGCTACTGATAACGATTAATAAATTATTGAAATAATATAACGTATAAGATAAGGGAGGAAATTATCATGGCAAATATCAAATTAGAAGTAGAAGGTATGTCTTGCAACCACTGTGTGCAAGCAGTAGAAGGAGCACTTCAAGAGATCGGTGCAAAAGGTAAAGTGAATTTGGAAGCCAAGTCTGTAGATATAGAATACGATGCGGATCAAGTCGATATTATGAAATTGACCGATGCTATCGAAGAGCAAGGGTATGATGTTGTTTCTACAGGTGGTTAATAGTTCATTTGTAATATTCTACTTGGATCAGGTAATGTCACGTAATGACTTCAAGCTACAAGTAGAAGTATAGTGAACCAAGTAAAGATGTTGCCCTTAGTGATGCTCGGGGCAACTTTTTTTGAAAATTTAAATACCCTATAGGGGTATAATAATGAGATTAATACTATTCAAAAAGGAGGTTATTGTAATGAATGTATCATCTAATAGTAATGCCAGTGATTCCCATCCCTCAACGTCTACTTCTGCTTCAGATCAGACCAAGCAATTAACGTTGCAGATTGGCGGAATGACGTGTGCTGCTTGTGCTACACGTATTGAAAAAGGATTGCGTCGCCTTGATGGTGTAGAAGAAGTGAATGTGAATCTGGCTCTTGAGCGTGCTTCTGTAACATATGAACCATCTACTGTAAATAAAGAACAAGTAGAACAAAAAATCGAACAGTTAGGTTACCAGTCGCTTAAAGAAACGGTCGATTTGGATATTTCAGGTATGACTTGCGCTGCTTGTGCGACTCGAATCGAAAAAGGGATTAAGCGTATGGAAGGAGTGTCTGCGGTCAATGTGAATTTGGCATTGGAGACGGCTAGAGTGCAATACACACCGGGCACGCTAGAAACGGCAGATATTATACGCAAAGTAGACAAATTAGGATATACCGCTTCACCGAAAAAAGAAGAAGGTATTCAACAACGACGAGAACATGAAGCAACTGTACGTAAATGGAAGTTGATCGTATCTGCTATATTATCGTTACCTTTACTGTGGGCGATGGTCGGTCATTTTAGCGTAACTTCTTGGATTGGTGTACCGATGTTTTTAATGAATCCATGGGTACAGTTGATTCTGGCAACACCGGTTCAGTTTGTAATTGGTGGTGCTTTTTATGTAGGAGCATACAAAGCATTACGTAGTGGAAGTGCGAATATGGATGTGCTGGTCGCACTGGGAACATCGGCTGCTTATTTTTATAGTCTATTTCTGATGATTCGTTCGTTGATTGTACCGGGAACGAGTGTTGAATTGTATTTTGAAGTCAGTTCGATCTTAATCACATTGATTCTGTTAGGAAAATGGTTTGAATATCGCGCCAAAGGACGTTCTTCTGAAGCGATACGTAGTCTTATGGGATTGCGTGCATTAACAGCCCGCATTGATCGTGATGGAGAAGAAGTAGAAATTCCTGTCGATGATGTACAAGTCGGACATATCCTTATCGTCAAACCTGGTGAAAAGATTCCGGTTGATGGGGAAGTCGTAGAAGGTCATTCTTCTATCGATGAATCGATGTTAACCGGAGAAAGTCTACCTGTCGAAAAAACAGTTGGCGATCAGGTGATTGGAGCCACTATTAATCAAAATGGACGACTCAAATTTCGAGCTGTTCATATTGGTAAAGAAACAGCGCTTTCTCAGATTATTCGTGTCGTTGAAGAAGCTCACGTCTCCAAAGCACCGATTCAGCGTCTAGCCGATGTCATTTCAGGTATTTTTGTACCGATTGTTGTTGGGATTGCTTTATTAACATTTGCTATCTGGTTCTGGGGTGTCGCTCCAGGTGATTTTAGTGGAGCACTGGAAAAAGCGATTGCCGTTCTGGTTATAGCTTGTCCTTGTGCATTAGGGCTTGCTACACCGACATCGATTATGGCAGGATCAGGTCGAGCTGCGGAATACGGCATTTTATTTAAAGGCGGAGAACATTTAGAAGCAGCACACAAAGTAGATACTGTAGTACTCGACAAAACAGGTACAATTACGCGCGGAGAACCGGTTGTTACTGATATTCAATTTGCTAACCCTATGCAAGATATGTCTGAACAGAAATGGTTGCAATGGGTAGCAGGTGCAGAATCGGCATCTGAACATCCACTTGCCAAAGCGATTGTAAATGGTATCAAAGAACGCGGATTACAACCACAATCGGTAGATACATTTGAAGCGATACCTGGTAAGGGTATCCATGCTACGATTGGAGAACAATCATTATGGATCGGAACCCGTCAGTTGTTGCAATCTCAGCAGATTGATGTAAGTGAGCAGGAAGCAGAGATTCAACAGGTAGAGCAGCAGGGTAAAACAGTGATGTTAACTGCAATCAACGGACAATATGCAGGTTGGATTGCTGTAGCCGATACAGTCAAAGAAACATCGCAAGCAGCGATAGCTCGTCTCAAACAAATGGGCTTACACGTGATTATGATTACAGGTGATAATGAACGTACCGCTCAAGCGATCGCTGCGCAGACTGGTGTAGATCAAGTATTGGCAGGTGTACTTCCTGAAGGCAAAGCGACTGAGATCAGCCGTCTGCAACAACAGGGTCGAATTGTAGCGATGGTCGGTGACGGTATTAATGATGCGCCTGCTTTGGCTACCGCCAATACAGGAATCGCGATTGGGACAGGAGCAGATGTAGCCATAGAAGCCGCAGATATTACTTTAATGCGCGGTGATCTTCATGGAATAGCAGACGCAATTATGCTAAGTCGGCGTACAATCCGCAATATTCGGCAAAATTTATTCTGGGCACTGGCATACAACGTAATCGGTATTCCGATTGCAGCGATAGGTTTGTTAGCACCGTGGCTTGCTGGCGCAGCAATGGCTTTTAGTTCAGTATCAGTTGTATTAAATGCGTTACGCTTACAACGTATTAAATTGTAATAGACTTGCATTAACGTATAATTAATATGATAATAGTTATATATAGTCAGTTAGTTATAAATGATTAGTAGACAGGAGTGTTCTTAATATTTATGAATGATACTATTTCTTTATTGATGAAGCACCGTTCGATTCGTAGCTATAAATCTGATCCTGTAACCGAAGAACAATTAGAAGCAATCATTGCTGCCGGACAAATGGCATCTAGTTCTAGCAATGTGCAAGCATATAGCGTGATTGCTGTTACAGATCCAGAGCGCAAGTCCAAGTTATCTGCTCTAGCAGGCAACCAACCTTATATCGAGCAGTGCCCTGTATTTTTAGTATGGTGTGCCGATATGTATCGTCTGGAAAATGCCGTTCAACAACATATGCCTGAAGCAGAATCTTATGGCGATGCCGCAGAGAACTTTATTGTTGCTACTGTTGATGTAACATTAGCCGCCCAAAATGCTGCAATAGCCGCAGAATCTTTAGGACTTGGCGTTGTCTATATCGGTGGGATTCGTAACCATATTGAAGAAGTCTCTGATTTCTTGAATTTGCCTGATCATGTGTACCCTGTATATGGCATGTGTCTGGGTTATCCGAATCAAGAGCCAGGTATTCGTCCACGTTTACCTCAGAAAGCGGTCTTGCATCGTGAATCGTATCAAGCAGATACTACATTAGAAGCGATGAAAGAATACGACGACACCATGGTTCGCTATTTGTCTGAACGTACAGGCGGAGTCAAAACAGCACCCTGGTCTGCGTTGATGGCTGAGAAAATGACAGCTCCTTCACGTATGCAGTTAAAATCGTTCTTAGAGCGCAAAGGCTTTAATAAACGTTAATTCAAATCAATCACAATAGGATGAAAAAAACCGTTATCAGCTCTTCTTGCGAAGATAGTCTGATAACGGTTTTTTGTATATTATTCTGAAAAAATTTTGACCCAACCTAGAATAGAAATAATCACAAGAATCAATGGAATAATCGATATACGTAAAATACGCGGAATAGAAATCCAATACTTTAACAGTTTCCATTCAAGCTCTTTCCATTTTTCCCAATCGATCATTGTAGAGATCACACTCCTATACATCGTGTAGTGTGGGACTCTTCGATTGTATCGTCTTTGTTAGCTACGTTCCAGTGCAGGTTGAGCAGAAGGCTGACCTTGAGGTGGATTACCTTTCGGGGCTTCATGTTCTCGAATTGCATTGAACAATTGCTGACTGGATGGTAAAAATAGCGCAATAATCAGATTCAAAACAGACACTGCAAACATCAATATAAATACATAATGAATACCAGAAGCTAGTTGAGATGCTGTACCTGTTGTTACAATCGCATTGAACACCATCCCGAATACAGCTACACTAATAGTCTGTCCTAGTGAGTTCATTAACGTATTCGTCGATGTAGCCACACTACGCATCTGGAAGCCAACCGCACCTTGAATAACGACAAGAGATGGAGTAACGATAAAGCCCATACCAAGCCCGATCAGAATCAATGAGCCTACAATCACTCCGTACGAAGACTGAGCATGCATAAGAGCAAGCCATAGACTGCCTCCTAAGACGAGTGCAGAGCCAAGTACAATCAATAATTTGGCGCCTACTTTATACATCCAGCGTCCGGCTAATGTTGAAGCTACAGGCCATGCAATCGACATCGGCATAAGAGCCAGTCCAGCACTGGTCGCACTATAGCCGAATACATCCTGAATCCAGAGTGCACAGTAAACGGTTACCCCCATTACCATCCAACGTGTAGAGAATCCAAGCACATAGGGAATCGATAAAATGCGGGAATGAAATAACGATAACGGTAACATAGGTTCCACCGCTCGTTTTTCAATTCGCAAAAATAAAAACATAAAAATAATAGTGACTATAAATAAACCAATAATCATTGGCGATCCCCAGGCGTATTCTTCTCCACCTGTCAAAAGAGCTAACAATAAAGCTGTCATCCCAATTGTAAATGTGATCGCTCCTGCATAATCGATCGATTTTTGCTTTTTCTCAAAAGATTCATGAAAATAAATAAAGATAAACAAAATCGCTATAATCCCTACAGGCAGATTGATAAAGAAAATCCAGCGCCATGAGATATAATCGACAAAATAACCGCCTACCAGTGGACCAAACAGTCCGGCTACTGACCATACGGATGAGAAAAGTCCTTGTACTTTCGCACGTTCTTTGCCAGGATACAGATCACCGACGATAGTAAATGTTACCGGCGTAAGCGCACCTGCACCGATTCCTTGAATCGCACGATACCAGATCAATTCAGTCATCGAGTTAGCGAATCCGCACATAATAGAACCGAGAACAAATACACCCAGTCCGATAGCGAATATCGATTTACGACCGAACAAATCGCCTAACTTACCAAAGATAGGAGTAGCGATACAGGTTGTTAATGTATAGATAGAGAAGATCCAACTAATCAGGCTTAATCCTCCAAGTGAAGAGATAATACGTGGTGATGCTGTACTAACTACAGTTGAATCGAGGGCACCGATAAATAAGGCTGCAAGCAAACCTATAGTGACCATAGACCGATTGGTTGCTTTGGACATAGATACTGTTCCTTCTTCCTGAGTAAAGATGTGTATTATTAACGAAAAGAAGACGATTTGAAGCACTGCACATCGTATATCAGAATATTTTTAACGTCAAGGTTATTTGGAAAATACGAACACTTGTCATGAGCAGACCATTTTTTACAAAAAAAATGAATGTAATCAAGACAAGCGCAGGAATTTAGCGTATTCTTGATATAACCATATCTTTCTACAACAAAATGAAAATAGCAGAACAGAGAGGAAGATTGTCTAGAAAATGAATTACAAAAAACAGCAGATTTTGGGATTTAGCATAGTTCTAACCGTAGCTATTTTATTTATGGTTATTGAATTTATGATATTTCGAAATAGCTCTTCTACAGGTATGGTACTAACCATTGTACTATTAGCTGTTATTCTGATTGTGATTGGCATAACGATTGCTTTATTGACGATCAGGAGAACGACTGATCAATTAAAACAAGTCACCACAGTGATCCAACAAATCGATTTTGATTCATCAGAACCTTTACCACGTCTAGATATCAAAGCTAATGACGAGATTGGTAATCTAGCTACAGCTTTTAACAAAATGTCTGACACATTACAATCGCATACTCAAAAGGCTAATGAATTTAATACACATATAGAAGAAAGTAATTGGATACAGACACACTTAGCCCATATTGGAAATGTATACCGAAATGTAAATGCTATTGATGAGCTAGCAGAACGATTTATGAGTGAGTTAGCACCTGTTGTCGATGCAGCATATGGTATTTTTTATTTTTGCGAAGAGCAACAGGAGACTAATGTTCTCAAAAAACAAGCTTCTTATGCTATGTATAGTGATATGAATGAAACGTTAGCTGAATTTAAAATGGGTGAAGGTATCGTTGGACAAACGGCTCTGGAGAAAAAGACACGTATTATTCAAGCTCCAGCCGATTACCCTATACGTATTCAGACAGGTGCAACTTCAATTGCACTTCAAGAGATTATGATTATCCCGATTTTATTTGAAAATCGTACTGTGGTCGTGCTTGAATTGGGAACGATTCACCACTTTTCGCAAACCCATCAACAGCTTATCGAACGGATCGCATCTACGTTTGGTGTGGTTGTTAATAATATCGATAATCGTATGCAAGTGGATCGATTGTTACGCGAATCTCAGACACTCACAGAAGAATTGCAAGCGCAACAAGAAGAATTACAAGTACAACAAGAAGAACTTCAAGCGACAAATGAGCAACTTCGTGAGCGCAATCATTATGCCGAGATCAAAACAGAAGAATTGCAAATTACACAAAAAGAACTTCAACTTTACTCTGAAGAATTAAGTCGGAGCTCACAATACAAATCAGAGTTTTTAGCAAATATGTCGCATGAATTACGCACTCCACTGAATAGTATTTTGATTTTGTCCCAATTGATCAGTGAAAAAGAAAAAAGTCATGAAGATGATGATACCCCTCATTTTGGAGAAGTGATTCATCGTTCAGGGCAAGATTTGTTGACATTAATCGATGATATTTTGGATTTATCCAAAGTCGAAGCAGGCATGGTTGAAGTACAACGTGATTCTGTAGCCGTATATGATCTTCCTGAAGTGATGGGATACAGTTTTGACAAAATTGCCGAGAAAAAAGGGATAGAGTTCCAATCTCTTATCGATGAGAATGTACCGGACGTGTTCTATACAGATGAGAAACGATTACAGCAAATTCTCAAAAATCTGTTATCCAATGCTTTTAAATTTACCAGTAAAGGTTCCGTTACGATCCATATTGCTTTAGCAGATACATCGATTGCAGCTAAAGGATATAGTGTGCCTGAACAAATGGATTATATGCTAGCGATCTCAGTAACAGATACAGGCATAGGAATCAAAGAAGACAAGCAAAATTTAATTTTTGAAGCTTTTCAACAAGAAGACGGTACGACCGATCGTCAATATGGAGGAACCGGACTAGGATTATCGATTTGCCGCGAGTTCTCTAAGCTTTTGGGCGGGTATGTTACGGTTCAAAGTGAATTAGGCAAAGGAAGTACATTTACATTATATCTTCCTTCTCTTATGGTTAATGCTGAAGGACAACCTGTAACGAAGCCATTACCACCAACATGGATGGATCAAGAAGAACAACAAGATTCATTAGCGCGTTTACAAGGTAAAAATGTGCTTGTAGTGGATGATGATTTACGTAATATTTTTGCTTTGGAAGGTGTGCTTAAAGGCAAAGGCATGCATGTGCGTAGTGCACAGAACGGAGAAGAAGCGATTGCGTTATTAAATGCGGAACCTGCAGACATTGTGTTGATGGATATGATGATGCCAATTATGGATGGTTATGAAGCGATGCGTTGGATTCGCTTAGAAGATAAGTGGAAAGACTTACCGATTATCGCGCTAACCGCCAAAGCAATGAAAGATGATCGTGAATTATGTATCGAAGCAGGAGCATCGGATTATATCAGTAAACCAATGAATGTGGAGCAGTTGTTATCTGTTATTTTAGTATGGTTAACCGACTCGAAGCTTTCGGATAATACGATTGTACAATCATAACAGTGACTGATAATCCAATATATAATTAATGAAAAAGGCACATCGTCTGATACATAGACAATGTGCCTTTTATTATGTGTAAAACGATACTGTATTTTGATAGAGTAGATGGCGAGCTTCTTGCTCTGATAACTGTTGAATCTTTGCCCATGTTTGAGCTACATTGGCAGTCATACGTGGATGAGTCATCTGTCCGGCAAAAGTACCTTCAAATTCCCATGGCCCATCGGTCTCAGCCATAACGAGATGCCGGGGATATAAAGTTGCTAACTGCTGAATCTCAGCTTCATATTCAATATCTGGCGTAAATGAAATATGATAACCATGTTCAATCATACGCTGGATCGTAGCGGGGTATCCTTTGAACCAGTGAAAATGAGCCTGAGTGACACCATATTTCTCTAAAAGGTCACAAGCGATCTCTGCATCTTCATAGACTGCATGTAAAATCACCGGCTTGTGATAAAAGGCAGCAAGTTGTAGCAAAGCAGACAATACCTCTATATATCCTTGTTCATCTAATTTCTCGCCACGTGCGATCGCTTCTTGTCGCAGATAATAAGGCAATCCAATCTCACCAATCGCTACGATCTGATCTATACGTTGCTCTATCCACAACAATAACGTCTCTAGCTCCTGCGAGTCGGGTAGAGGCTGTTCAGGATGATATCCATAAGCAGGTCGAACTACAGACGGATATTGCTGGAACAGCTTCTCATTGCGCTGACAGGATGACAGATTCATTGAGACAGTAATTAGCGACTTGATCTGATATTCGGGCAGTGATTGCATCATCTGCTCAATCACTTGATCTTGATATTGATCCAGATGGATATGACTATCGATTAGTGGAGCATAGACAGGCTTCATCACAGATCACCTTCATCAGAATGACGCATCGCATTCATCAATTGTCTACGCAGAGCAATAAATTGTGGATCATCGGTAATCTCTTCACGTCTTGGACGGGGAAAAGGAACAACAATATTATGCAATACAGTAGCAGGGCGACGAGACAGGACATAGATTCGATCTGAAAGTAGTAACGCTTCTTCAATATGATGCGTGACAAAAATAACCGAACGTCTATTTTCTTCCCAAATATTCAATAGCCATGATTGCATTTCACTGCGTGTAAAAGCATCCAACGCACTAAATGGTTCATCCAGACAAAGAAGATCACGAGGGCCTAGCAATGCTCTTAAAAAAGCAACCCGTTGTTGCATTCCTCCAGATAAAGTGTGTGGATAAGATGATGCAAAATCACCCAATCCCACTTTATCTAACCATTGTCTGGCTAATGCTAACGATTCTTTGCGTGGTAACCCTGCCACTTCGCGCGCTAGAATTACATTATCTTCAATCGTACGCCAGGGCATCAAAGCAGGTTGTTGAGGCATATAACCGCTCAATCCTTTACGACCGGTTATATTTTGCCCGTCCAACAGCACTTGCCCTTGATCGGGAAGCACTACACCACCAATCATTTGCAAAAGGGTGCTTTTACCGGAACCGGAAGGGCCGATAATCGATACAAATTCACCTTGCTCTACATGCAGTGAAATCTCCTGAAGCACATGTAACGATTGCTTACCCTGTGTAAAAGATTTGCCGATTCCTTGTAACGCTAATAGCGGTGTAGAGCTGTTGATCGATGAAGTGGCATGTTGAGGTTTATTTAGCGACATCTTTAGAACCTCCTTTGACAGCACGCATTTGTACAGGATGATGCCAGCGAACACACCATTTTTCGAGCATATTAATTAGCATAAATAAAACAAGACTGATCACTACCACTACCAGTATTGCCAAAAACATATGATCGGTGCGGAAAGCTGATTTTTGCAACATCATATAATAGCCGATACCTTCACTGCTGCTTATCCATTCAGCGATAATCGCGCCCATCACACTATATGTAGCAGCAATTTTAACTCCCGAAAAGATCGAAGGTAAGCTAAAAGGTAATTCTAATTTCCAAAAAATCTGGTGTTTAGAAGCACCGATCATTTGCATATAATTAAGCATCGTGCGATCGGTTGTCGCTAGTCCGCTAAGCGCCGCAATCGTAACCGGGAAAAAACACACCAGAATAATAACAATTAATTTAGACAATATTCCAAATCCGAACCAGATCACAAGTAACGGCCCCAGAGCAATCGTAGGGATATTTTGGCTCAAGATCAATAAGGGATATAAGGCTGAACGTAGAAAAGGAATATAATGAAGAACTCCTGCGACCAGTAATCCAAAAGCAACACCGATACTAAAACCGGATAGCGTCAATTGTAAAGTCGCCCATGTATGCAAGCCGAGTCGATCTTTCTCGCTCCATGCTTCATGTGCAATCAATGCAGGGCTGGGAAGAATCCATGTCTCAATATGGAATAGACTGGTCGCAAGTTGCCAGATAATCAGTAATAAAACAACCGCCCCGAGGGGCGGCCATAACCGTTTCCACCATGTATTCATCGTAGACATTAGCGGTACTTCTCGGTTAATCCATCCATACTGATTCCAGATGGACTATGCGCAATTTTGATCTGAGAAATAATACTAGGGCTTCCTTTTTCCACCAACGCTTCGTGCATTTGCCGAACCACTTCCAACAATTCGCTGAGTTCGCCTTCCATCGTGGTCTCCAGTGGATGCACTTCATATTTCACACCGGATGCTTGAATCACTTCTATTGCCCGATCAACATAATCGTAAGAATTCTCACCGGCTTGAGTTTTGGGAATAACCTGAATACTGAGAAGGGTATGTGCCATAGTAGTTATCTCCTTAAATATCGATTTATGATTTGGTTGCTTCAGGTAAATAATCGTTGGTATACGCTTTGGTTGCATCTAACGGTTTATCCAGCAATTTCTGCTTGAACATCCAATCTGCATAACCTGCCCAGACCGATTGTTTTTGCTCGCCCCAGCGTTTGGCATCATCTTGATAACGTGGAGATAACCATTTTTGACTGGCTTTGACCAATGCAGGATCAAGATCAGGTACTGCTTTAAGTAAAATATCTGCTGATTCGTCTGGATGAGCAATCGCATACTGATACCCTTTACTTGTTGCCGCCATAAATGATTTGACCAATGCAGGATCAGTAGTGATCTGCTTCTCATTGGTGACGATAACAGGTGTATAATAATCGAGCTTATCTGAATAATCTTTTACATATAACATATCTAACGGTTGCCCGCGAAGTTCTGCTTCAATTCCTGTCCAACCATAGAATATCCAAGCAAAGTCGATTCCTTTTTGTACGGCTGTAAAATAATCCGCATTACCGATATTCACACTTTTGACTTTGCTGACATCGCCGCCATCTGTATCCATAATCGATTTCATGACAGCTTCTTCAACAGGCGATCCCCATGCACCATAGGATTTGCCTTCCATATCTTTAGGGCTTTTGATTCCGCGATCGGTAGGAGCGGCAAAGCCAGATGTATTATGCTGGATAACTGCTGCAAGAGAGACTAACGGAACACCTTGTACCCGCGCTTGAGTTACACTTTCTTGATAGCTGATTCCAAAAGGTACTTCACCAGAAGCAACCATCGTATCTGCTCCCCCTTGACCAGGAGCGATAATTTCAACATTTAATCCTGCTTCTTTATAGTAGCCCTTAGCTTGAGCAACATATAAGCCGGTATGATTCGTATTGGGTGTCCAGTCTAGGACGACTTTAACATCTTTCAGTCCAGATGTTGATCCTGTTGGATTAGCTGTATTACTTGTGCTTGTTGCTGAACCACATGCAGTGGTGATCCATAATAAGCCTACCATTAACCAGGGTAAGCTTTGACGCCACCTTTTTTGAATTCTCATGAACAGTCATCCTTCTTTCTTCTAGCTCAAATAGTCAATCCTGTAGTACTGGATAAAAGGCATAAAAAAAACGCCCCCATCGGGACGACATAGGTGCAATTATAAGCTAGAGTACAGCATATAACGACTTGTTACTTTCCTACGCTGGCATTATCCAGATCAGGTATAAGGGTCTGTATTTATCACAATACACTCTCAGCCAGTTGCAACTAGCTCCCCTGTACATATGCGGTTTTTTTACATTGTAATTATAGACCAGAGGGTATCAACTGTCCAGTAAAGAGAATCCGGTGTCATCAGCAAAAGAGAGTGCATTTCGGTTCAGTCTCGCTGTCTAAGGGTATTTACATATACGGAAGTTTGTAACTAACAAAAGTTCCATTCAATATTTTTCTATACGTATCGAATCGATATACATAGATACAGATATTGAATACCCATACGTTTATATACAGGAGGAGA
Source organism: Paenibacillus nicotianae (assembly GCF_042681745.1). NCBI lineage: Bacteria > Bacillati > Bacillota > Bacilli > Caryophanales > Paenibacillaceae > Paenibacillus > Paenibacillus nicotianae. Next base: position 116,189 of record NZ_JBHUGF010000001.1, read on the forward strand.
TTGATCATGAGTAAAACAGCTGAAGAACAAGCCATTTTGACCGCTTTAGAAGGTAATCCATTTTGCGCACTAGGTACAGTAGAAAATGACAAACCTAAAGTACGCTACATGGCACTATATAACGAAGGCTTAAATATTCATCTCGCGACAAACCGTAAAACACATAAAGTCGAAGAGTTAGAAAAAAATCCGAACTGTTATGTATTGTTGGGTTATGAAAAAGGCGGCACTAATCAAGTCGTTGAAATCGAAGGTGTAAGTGCTGTATCTACCGATGACGAATTGAAAAAACGTGTCTGGAAAGAAGAATTTAAAGAATGGTTCTCCGGTCCAGAAGATCCTGATTATGTGATCTTAGATATCAAACCACAAACGATTGAATATACAGATCAAGACGGTAACAAAAAAACGTGGACTGCGTAATCTGATCAAGCTTTAAGTGTTCAGTATTGCAGTCATCACATAAACGACTCGGAATTTGAAATTTGCGAAACAAGAGAATGACTGCAAAATTCAAATTCCGAGTTTTTTCGTCTTTATTTTTCCATAAAAAGGATAAAATAGGTACTTGAGGAACTTGATAAGGTATACTCAAATAAGGTATAAAAAGGTATATAGAAATATTCTATAGGATAATCTGTAAATTGACGATGATGGAAGAAAATGAGAGTTCCATGTATAGCAAGATATAAGGAAATATACTGGAGGTGGTTTCCTTGAACTTAAAACAAATAGAACAACAGATTGAGCAGGAACGCCGCATATTGAACCAGATGGCAGAAGAACATGGTATGCGCGATTATCGTGTGTTAGACCAATCAGAACAATTAGATCGAATTTTAGATATGTATTTTCAATATAAAGATCGAAATACTAATTTTTTAACACCTTAGTCTTAATAAATTATCAATTATGAAAAGAAACATGACATAATCATGTAAATTATAGGATTTTTCGCAAATTAAATCTTATTTTCATAAAAAATAGAACTAATAACCCTTCAAATATATCAGCCGATAGTATACAATTCTATCATGCGTTTCTTTTGGTAGCCTTTTTCCTATATATCTGCCTACTCTAAATCATGATTTTAGATATGATTTTTCTAAAAATCAGCATGTAAAGTGTAGTGTCACTGTTTGGTCATGCTGTTATACATATAAGGCGAAGAGATTATATAGGAAAAGGTGGAGCAAATGCGAATATATTTGGGAGGGGTTTTTTATTTTGAATTTGGGAAACAAAACATTTAAAAAAGCAATTACTGTCATCGCAGCGCTGCAATTGTTTGCAGTGTCGGCAGTTCCTGCTTTTGCAGCCGAAGCCACTTCTTCTGAAGCTACAGTGAAATTGCGTTTGTTGGAGACGACAGATATTCATGTGAACGTGATGAACTATGATTACTATTCAGATGCAGCCACAGATCAATACGGATATGCCAAAACAGCGACATTGATCAAAAATGCGCGTGCCGAAGCAACCAATAGTGTATTGATTGATAATGGTGATCTATTGCAGGGTAATCCGTTAGGTGATTATGTAGCCAAAGTTAATCCTTTAAAAGCAGGCGAAGTGCATCCTGTCTACAAAGCGATGAACCAATTGGGATATGATGCAGGAAATATCGGTAACCATGAATTTAACTATGGTCTGGATTTCTTGGGTAATGCTATCAAAGGCGCTAACTTCCCGTATGTAAATGCAAATATTTATACAGATGATGGTACAGGCAAAGGCGAGAAAAACTACTTTACGCCTTACTTGATTTTGGATAAAGAAGTAACCGATGAAAGTGGAGCCAAACATACTATTAAAGTAGGTGTTATCGGCTTCGTACCTCCACAAGTTATGCAATGGGATAGCGCAAACTTGTCGGGGAAAGTGGTTGCCAAAGATATCGTTGAAACAGCGAACAAATTTATTCCACAAATGAAAGCAGAAGGCGCAGATATTATTATTGCTGTTCCGCATTCTGGTTTTGAAGATATTCCTCAGACAGAATTGATGGAAAATTCCGTATTGTACTTGAGCAAAGTGCCAGGTATCGATGCGATTATGTTCGGACATGCACACAAAGTATTCCCTAGTGCTGATTTCGCTGGTAAAACAGGCGTTGATCTAGAAAAAGGGACAATTAATGGCGTTCCTTCGGTAGAGCCAGGTTTCTGGGGCGATCACCTAGGTATTATTGATCTTGAACTCAAACAACAAGGCGACAAATGGACAGTATCTAATTCTAAAGTAGAAGCTCGTCCAATCTATGATACGGCTACCAAAAAAGCATTAGTCGATGCAGATCAAGGCGTAGTTGATTCTGTATACCATGAACATGAAGAAACATTAGGTTATATCCGCGGGCCTGTAGGTGAATCAACAGCTCGTATTACCAGTTACTTTGCACTGGTAGAAGACGATCCATCGATCCAGATCGTAACCAATGCTCAAAAATGGTACCTGGAGAAACAACTTCAAGGTACAGAGTATGAGAACTTGCCGATTCTTTCTGCTGGTGCTCCATTCAAAGCAGGTGGACGTTCAGGAGCAAATTATTACACAGATATTCCAGCAGGAACAATAGCGATCAAAAACGTATCTGATCTTTATGTATATCCAAATACAGTTCACGCTGTTCTTGTAAATGGAGCAGAAGTGAAAAACTGGTTGGAATGGTCAGCAGGACAATTCAATCAAATCGATCCAGCTAAATCTGGTGAGCAAGCGTTAATCAATATGGATTTCCCGACATACAACTTTGATGTTATTGATGGGGTTACGTACCAAATTGATGTAACACAACCACCTAAATATGATGCAAAAGGTGCTGTTCTGAACGCATCTTCTAACCGTATTGTGAATTTGCAATTTAACGGTAAAGCGATTGATCCTGAACAAAAATTTGTAGTAGCGACGAATAACTATCGTGCTTCTTCGTCCAAATTGGCGAACCCAGATGGCAAACGCATCATTCTAGCTGCACCAGACGAGAACCGCCAAGTGATTATCGATTATATTCGTGAAAACAAAACAATCAATCCGGCTGCTGATGGCAACTGGTCACTTGCACCAATCAAAGGCAATCCAACAGTCACATTTAACACTTCTCCAAAAGCAAAAGACGCATTGTCCAGTGCCAAAGCAGTAGCAGGAGCAGATCCAATCGCTTATGTAGGTGAAGCAGCAGATGGCTTTGCTAAATATTCGATCAATCTGTCCAGCGCGGCAGCAGGTAGCAAGCCAGCAGTAACACCTGCTAAACCGGTGAAACCAGTAACACCAGCGAAGCCTGCCAAACCAGCAATAAAACCAGTTCCAGCTCCAAAACCAACCAAACCGGCTGTAGATAAGCCAGCTAAACCTACAGACAAGCAAACGTATATCATCAAAAAAGGTGATAATCTGTATCGTATCAGTCTGAAATATGGCGTAACTTGGGAAGAACTTGCAAAATATAATAAAATTACAGACCCAACGAAACTTCAAGTTGGAGATGCGATCGAGATCCCTGCTAGTTAATAGCAACTTGAATAAAGTGGGATAATAGACGCATCAACTTCAAAGACTGCAATAGTCACTATATTGCAGTCTTTGGTGTATTCAAAAATACGACTATGAAGCCGATAATATACTGAATGCCTAATGTGGTCTTGGGTTGAGGATGTTATAATAAAAGAAATTAAAAATAAAGTAACTCTCTTTAAAGTCGATTAATTTTCATGTGTATTCTACGTTTTTGTTTTAATATTAAGGAGGATTTCTATGAATTGTAGCGGTTGCAGTTATGTTCAACCGATAGAAGACCAAGGAACAGTGTCCTTGCGACCGCTTTCTTCTTCTCTTGAAAATCTAATTCGACAACAGTCTTATGATACGTATATCATGGAAGATATTTGCTCTATTTCATATCAATCAAGAGAACAGATGCTGGATATTATGCACTGGGTACGTAGTTTACCTGAAGAAATTACATCTTGTGTATCTGTAGGTTTGTTAGGTTCAGACGATATTGGTGGCGAGCCAGTATGGTTGCCATTGTCTGTATTTGTTAACCGACTACAACATGATGATGTTGTCGAAATTATTCGACAAAAGCAGTTTACCAGTCATATGCAACCGATTGTGAATCAACATGAGCAAGTAGTGGCTTACGAATTTTTGTTACGCCCTATTATGCATGGGCCTACATTTCAACCATATCGCTTATTCGATATTGCTCATCAGACAGGGTTACATTCATTTTTGGATCGGGCGGCTCGTATTTCAGCGATTGAGACGAGTGCTCAATATTTACAACCAGGGATCAAACGTTTTATTAACTTTTTACCCTCTTCTATCTACAACCCGCAGTATTGTTTAAGTCATACGTTTGCCGCTATTGAACGTCTCCACCTGAATCCGAAAGACTTTGTATTTGAAGTGGTAGAAACAGAAAATATTATCGAAATGCCTAAATTACAAAATATTTTTGATGTCTATCGTAGCAATGGAATTTCTGTTGCTTTAGATGATGTAGGTTCAGGATTTTCCAAGCCTGAATTAATCGATCACCTTCAACCCGATTATGTCAAAATCGATCGTAGCTTAATTGATTATTGTGATACCTCGCCTGAGAAACAGCAAAAAATTATTCATATTTTGGAACGCTCTCAAAAACATGGTTCGACGGTGTTAGCAGAAGGTATCGAACGACGTGAAGAATACGACTTTTGTCGTAGTATCGGCATTGAATTAGCACAAGGTTATTTATTTGGGAAACCTGAGGAACATCCTCGTCAAAAGCTAGGTTAATTCATTGAATATTGAATGTATAATTAAGTGGAATTATGTATAAAAAAAGCAAGGTATACTCGATGTATGCCTTGCTTTTTTTGTATATTTAGCTTTTGAATGATTTTAATTCTTCATAAGCAGTGATTACTTTATTGTAGTCATCACTATCTTTAGCAAAGCCTGTGACATCGCTGACTACTGCGCCAAAGCCTTCTGCTTGAATGCGTCCTTGTAGTTCTGCTGATTGAGGATCGGCTGTATTGTCATAATGGAACGCAGCGGCAATCCCTTTGAGCAAATGATCGCGTCCTAGATCAAATTCAGTCGCCATTTTCACAGGGCCCACCAGACGGTCAGCTTGTCCTAATTTGCGTAAAGGTTCACGACCCACACGAATCACTTCATCACGAATATATGGATTTTTGAAGCGAGTTTCGATTTTATCGATATATTTAGCATGTTCATCTGCATCAAAACCATGTTTTTGTACTAATGCCGCGCCACTTTCTTCCATCGCAGGGCGTACGATCGCACGTACACTGTCATCTTGAATACTTTGGTCAATCGTTTCTAGACCTTTCAAGAAACCGATATACGCTGTAATGGCATGACCTGTATTCAGTGTAAACAATTTACGTTGTACATAAGCCACTAGATTGTCTGTCAATTTCATACCATCAATATCAGGCGTACCGCCTTTAAGCTTAGGTTCTTCTACAATCCACTCATGGAAAGCTTCTACACCTACGTCTAGAATACTGTCACCCTGGAAAGGAGGGACGATACGGTCTACAGAACAGTTTGCAAATCCTACATGTTCTTCCGCATAAGCTTTGCCTTCTTCTGAAAGGTGAGTCAATACTTGTTCTTGTAGATGGCTTGTTGCACCGACCATATTTTCACAAGCGATAATATTTAGCGAACCGCCACCAGCATTACGTCTCGCTTCGATCCCTTGTGCAATCGTTGGTGCGATAAATTTCAAAACGTTAGGGCCTACCGCAGTAGTAATAATATCTGCACTAGCAATTTCGTCAATAATATCTGTACCGTTAGAAAGACAACCGGATACGTTGGTAATCGTTTCTACACTTTTTTCCAGATCAAGAATATGAATCTGGTAGCTCTTTTTCTCATTTAGTTCGTTGATCATCTGTTCATTAATATCTGCAAATACCACATGGTAACCTGCATTAGATAGTAGAGCTCCAATAAATCCACGACCGATATTTCCTGCACCAAATTGAATCGCTTTTTTCATAATATTGCACCTCCGTAAGTATTTGTAAGATTGTCTCTTCTATAAATAGACAGAAGACATCCTTAATGTGTAGCTTATATAAGCAAAAGTAGATATAAACAGGTCAAATCAGCAACGAAATCGCTGCTGATTCAACCGGAATAACTATAGGATTAGATTGAGAATGTGCGATAGATTTCTTCAGCATCTGTAACTTTAGCTAGATGTTGTACAGTCGCTTCATCTTCAATCGTTTCAGCAATCTTAGTAAGGATTTGAAGATGTTCTCCACCTGCACCAGCGATACCGATAACAAGATAAGCCAGTCCGCCTTCAAACGTTACGCCATTTGGATATTGTAAAACGACAATACCTGATGTTTGAATTTGTTTTTTCGCTTCACCGACACCATGAGGGATCGCTACACCGTTACCGATATAGGTTGAAGCTACTTTTTCACGCTCATGCATCGCTGCAATATAATCATGTTTGACATAACCTGCTGCGGCTAGCATTTCGCCTGCTTTGGCAATCGCATTTTCTTTCGATGTGCTTTCAAGACCTAATACGATATTTTCTTTACGCAAAATGTTAGAACCTGCGTTAGACGTTGTTGTATCTTGTACCACATGTGGAGCATTGTGACTCAATACATCACTGACTTCTTCTTTCACACCAGCAGCATTATCTGGAATAGAAGAGTCCGGGCTACCTGCTGTAGCTGCTTTGAGACGTTCAATCATATCATCATAGATCGGATTGTTAATAAAGTTATCAATCGATACATGCTGTGCATTTGGCGCTTTGCCTTTCGCACGACTGGTTAGATTTTGTTGAGTTACGACGATATCTGCATCAGAAGGAATCGCATCAATCGCTGTATTGGTTACATTGATCGGTAGACCTGCTTGTTGTACTTTTTTACGGAAAGAGGAAGCACCCATCGCACTTGAACCCATACCTGCATCACAAGCGAACACAATTTTGCGAACTTCACCTGTTTGAAGATCGTTAGCAGATGTCAAAGCAGGACCGCCAGCATTACCACCAGACTTCATGTTTTTGGAAGCTGCTTGTGCTTTTTCCAAATCTTCGTCACTTGGTGCTTTACGCAAGAAGATTGCTGAGAAAATAAAGGAAACGATCGTTGCAGCAGCTACACCCGCTAATACAACAAGGTGACCACCTTTTGGAGCAAGACCCATAATAGCCAAGATACTACCTGGAGAAGCAGCACTTGTTAGACCACTACCTAGAATACTGTTAGTGAATACGCCAGCCATACCGCCAAGAATAACAGCGATAAACAAAATTGGACGCATCAATACATAAGGGAAGTAGACTTCATGAATACCGCCAAAGAATTGAATAATAATTGCACCTGGAGCAGAACCTTTAATTGTACCTTTACCGAAGATCCAGTAAGCCAACAATACACCAAGACCTGGGCCTGGATTTGCTTCTAACAGATAGAAAATGGATTTACCAGTCTCTAGAGATTGTTGCGCACCTAGCGGTGTAAAGATACCGTGGTTAATCGCATTGTTCAGGAATAGAATTTTACCTGGTTCTACAAAGATTGAAACCAATGGTAGAAGATCATGAGCAACCAAGAAGTTAACGCCTGATTCTACAAACATAGTAAATGCTTCTACTAATGGCCCAATACCGACAAAGCCTAGAATCGCAAGCAACATACCGATAATACCTGCGGAGAAGTTATTAACCAACATTTCAAAACCAGATTTTACTTTACCTTCGATCAATTTATCGAACTGTTTGATCACATATCCACCAAGTGGACCCATAATCATGGCACCGATAAACATTGGAATGTCAGCGCCGACAATAACACCCATTGCAGCAATCGCACCGAGTACACCACCACGATGATCAGCTACGACTTTACCACCGGTATAAGCAATCAATAAAGGAAGCAAATATTTGATCATCGGATCAACCATTGTTGCTAGTGTAGCATTAGGCCAGTAACCTGTTGGAATAAATAGAGCAGTTAGTAGACCCCAGGCGATAAAAGCACCGATATTCGGCATAATCATAGAACTTAGAAAACGTCCGAATGCTTGTACGCGATCGCGAGCACTTTTTCTTTCTTTTGTAGCTGTCTGCACAGAACTCATAATTGTTCGACCTCCATCATATATTGTTCGATTTTGCGAGTATATAAATCTTTCATTAAGCTAGAAATCTCAGCCGTTAATTCAGCGGCACTACCCGATACGACTCTAGTCACAAATCCAGGACGGTCGATCAATGATTTACTGACTTCGTTAACTGCTTCCAGATATGATTTACTGCTGTCTTTAGGAGCAAGCAAGACGATCGCGGCATAAAGATCAACCGATTGAGAAGCGGCTGATATCGGATGTGCAAATCGCATCACGCCTAGAAAAAGCTTAGGAACGACAGAGGAACGACAGTGTAACAGAATCAATCCATCTTGCGAAAGAACCGTTTCACCCAATCGTTCACGTTCATGTAACTCTTGCTCTAACACATGTGCTCGTTCTGTAGAAGCGGTAAAAGTTGTTGCAATCTGATGAATCAAGTCACTCACTGAAGAGGAACTGTATCCATCTCGTATCACTAATCCTTGTGTTAAATCTAAGATGCCGGTGAGTGTTTCTTTATGAGTGCTTAATGTTTCAGTTAAGCGCACACTCGGATCAAGCGATTGTTGTAATTCATGGTGAGTATGCTTAGAAGTATCTAGCTTGGATAATGTTTTACGAATATCTATAATGTCTTCTGATGAAAGTAAAGGCGATACGCGTACCATTGGAATTAGACTATCTACTTCTACAGTTGAGATAATAATATCAGCCCGCTTTTCTAAACGAACCGCTTCCGAAGAAGAGACGACATCAATAATTTGTAATGCTGGAAATTCACGTTTGACTCGAACAGACAGCAAACTGGATGTTCCCATTCCACTAGCACAAGCGATTAATGCTTTAAATGGTTTTTTCTGAGCAGCCGCATATTCAGACATCGCGCCGATATGCATCGCCATATAGCCAATCTCTGCTTCCGGTACTTCTTTGCCTGTAAACTGAGCCAGTAGCGTCGAACACTTACGAGCGACTTCAAAAGTAGGGCCATATTGTTCTTTGATTTGTGCGAGCAAAGGATTACGAATATCTAGTCCTAATCGCAGTCGCTCGACCGCAGGGCCTAGATGGTTAATAAATCCAGCAAACAACTTGCTGTTTCCTTTGAGCTCGAAGCCGGTTTCACTTTCCGCCATTTTCAGTACATCTCGGGCAAGCTTGACCAGTTCAAAGCTAACATGTTCATAATACGGATCAGATTCGACGCTAAGTCTTGTTTCAGCGCCTTTGAGATGCATGGTGATATAACCCATCTCATCTTCAGGAATCACAATATCGAAAGACTGTTCTAACTTGATCGCGAGTGTACGTGCGGTCTCAAATTCACTGAGTTGCTTGAGCTCATCCAGTATACGAGGAGCAATCGTGATGCGTTGACCTCTTCGTATACGTTCTATCGCCAGCGCTAAATGAACAGCCAGCCCGATATACGCGCTATCGGTTAATTTCATATGCATTTCACGTTCCAGATCACTCAAGTACTGCTGAAGCTGGTTCATCATTCCATCATCAACCAGGTTCAGCAGGCGATTGCGGATATGGAATTGTACGCGTCCCGGTTGTTCTTCAGTAGGAAAACGATCACGTACTAGATGATTCAACTGGTATTCGTCTACACTTTCATAGAGAAGATGTACCAGTGCAGAGCGGATACTACTTTCTGTTCCTTCAATATAGACACCAAGTCCGGGTCGGCGAATCAATGTAATTTCAAAAGCTTGAAGCCATTGTTCGATACGATCCAGATCATTACTGAGTGTGCCTTCTGTGACTTTGAACTGTGAAGCAAAGGTGTATAACTTAATCGGTTCTTTGGAAAGTAGAAGTTCACTTATAATGAAGTAATGCCTTTCTTCACGGGTGTAGTCTTTCTTAGGTGTCTGTTCTTCCAGTTCTTGCTGTACAATAGCCAGATGTTCTGGACTACCTTCCAGTGCAAGCCCTGTACCCGGTTTGCGAATCAGGGTTAGCTGTCTTTGATGCAACCAGTCTTCAACGCTTGGCAATTCACGCTTGACCGTTTTCTCACTCACATCTAGATGATCGGACAAGTCCCTGATTGTAATATAGTCACCATGAGAGGCAACCAGAAACTGTAGCATCATCGTGAGGCGAGCGGTCAGCTTCTCCAAAATCGATATCCTCCTTTCCAAAGTCCGATTGAAAACGATATCATAATCGTAGAGCTAAGAAATAAGAACTATTAGTGAATACTTCAAAGTTTAAGGTTTTAACATGAAGATATCAATTGAAAGATGATACGATTTGTCCTTTGTGTATAAGGGACAAAGGTAAAGAGGGAGTAAATAAGCAGCCAAAAACGAATAATCAAAAAGGATAAATAAAAATAATGTTTTGCGATAAAGGGTGTATAAAGTCTTACTTTTGCAAAAATAAATTCGACAAAAAATGATAAAAAATTGTTACTAAATACTAAATAATGTATAAACATAAACCGAAATAATACTTGTTGAAACACTTGAATAAAATGTAAAAAAGCCTGTCATTTTGAATATCGGAAATTGATTATAAATAGTTGATATTTATCACATAAATAAAAACCTACTTTCTCAGCAGAAAGTAGGTTTTTATTATAAATTAGATATAAACAAGTGAAGATATACCTTTATTTCACTGCTTTTAAAATCAAAAATGCAAAAGCAGGTAGCTTTTCTTCTAATTTTCCATTATCAACTTGAACTGTAGACTGATCTAACATGTTTTCCCACTTGGATGTTTCTACATCAATACTCACTGTTACCGGTTCAGAAGAGCTGTTCATCGCAATAACAAATGTGTCTTTATCATCAGAACGCTCGTAGATCAGTCCATTATTGCCTTCTTTGGCATGCAAGAACTTAAATGTACCTTGACGTAGAGCAGGATATTGTTTACGTAGACTAATCAATTGTTGATAAAAAGCAAACAATTCTAAATCTTGATCTTTCTCATCCCAGACCATACAACGACGGCAATCCGGATCATTTTCGCCTTCCATTCCAAATTCATCTCCATAATAGATACAAGGAGTACCACTATAGGTCATCTGGAAAGTGACGGCTAATTTCAGACGATCTTTGTTACCTTTAGCAAGCGTCAGCGCACGCGCTGTATCATGACTGTCTAGTAGGTTAAATGATACTTCAGTTACCTGACGAGGATAGCGTGACATCTGTGTCCCAATCGCATGAGCAAACGTTAACGCATCGGTCGTATCTTCTATAAAGAAGTCAGTTACAGCATTTTTGAACGGATAATTCATCACCGCATCAAATTGATCGCCTTGCAACCACGGAGAAGATTCATGCCAGATTTCGCCCAAAATATACACATCTGGATTGATATTTTTTACCGTTTGACGGAATTCACGCCAGAAATGATGATCGACTTCATCGGCAACATCTAAGCGCCAACCATCGATTCCAAATTCTTCGACCCAGTATCTAGCTACATTCAGTAGATACTCTTTGACTTCAGGATTTTCAGTATTTAGCTTTGGCATTAATGGCTCAAAATCAAACGTATCATATGTTGGAATCCCATCTTCGACAGCTAACGGGAATTTACGTACATGGAACCAATCTTTATATTTAGATTGTTCACCTTTTTCCTGCACATCGACAAATGGAGCGAAGGTTTTACCGGAATGATTAAATACCGCATCAAACATCACGCGAATCCCTTTATCATGGCAAGTGTTAATTAATTTCTTCAATGTTTCTTTATCCCCGAAATGAGGATCAAGTTCCATATAATCTTCTGTATCGTATTTATGGTTAGTGGTCGCTTTGAAAATAGGAGTCATATAAATCGCATTGATACCTAGCTCGGTCAAATGATCTAAATGATCGATAATCCCTTGTAGATCGCCACCGAAAAAGTTAAACCATTCCGGCTTTTCGCCCCACGGTAATGTGTCTTTCGGATTGATCGAAGGATCGCCATTAGCAAATCGTTCCGGGAAAATTTGATAAAAAACAGCGTCTTTCACCCATGCCGGTGGTGTAAATACATCGACTGGATTGATAAATGGAATATCGAATAAACGATCCATTTTCGGCTCTTCTTTGCCAAATTTATCTTCATCCATCCAAATCTCTTCATCATCATTTTTGAGAAGGAATCCGTATTTGATACGGCGGAAAGGAGGAACGACTTCACATTCCCAATAATCGAACAAATCATCGGTGGCGAACACATGCATCTGTACGCGTTCTTTAGATTTTTCCCACATGTATTTGTCACCAGCAAGCGCCCAGACTTCTTTCACATCCTGTTTTTTGGTGCGTAGACGTAAATGAATCGTTTCACGATCATAAGGATAACCCCAATTGAGCTTGGGACGATGATAGACAGCTTCGATTAACATAGATGTTCCTCCTACTAAGATATGTATTAGACTACGTATGGTCTATCGATTTATACCCTAAAAAGAATTATAGGAACCAACTAGAAAGCGTCTTGATCAACAGATAATTGTAGATCGTTTGACAGAATTGAGATAAAGACAAAAAAGGTTACAATAACAAGCTATACCTAAGCTTATTATCGTAACCCAATTGCTGAAGTTCAAAGATTATTTTAGATTAGTCATTATTATTGATAAAGGATACTTCTATTTATTTGTATAGAATCAATAAATCAAAAAGAATGTTACATATTTTTCGGTAACCACTCGGGGCGATTAGATCCTCTTGGTACCAGTACAGTGTTGTAATGTCCTGGTGTTTCAGACATTTGTACTTGATCGGTCACTCCTTGATAATCTCCACAGATCGTTTCTGCTGTAAATAAGTCAGGATCAAGATACAGATGTTCGTCAGAAGAACCTGCTGTCGCATAAGCATAATCTTTATCGAAAATACCCATCGACATTAACCATAATGATACACGACTGAGTGAAATGTGTACTTTATAACTGCCGCCTTCTTCGGCACGTCTTGCTAGAGCCGCCATCGCGCCAGCCGCCGCAAGCCATGAAATAATATAGTCATTCACTACTAGAATAGCGGGTAATTGTGGTTTCTCCGGTGTTCCTTCAAGACACATAACGCCTGTCACCGTTCCTGCGGTCTGATCGAATCCAACTCGATCTGCCCAGACACCTTCTTCGCCATGAAGAGAAACAGATACATGAATAATACCTGGTCGAATAGCAGCAGTTTGTTGTGGATCGAGTTCAAAACGATTCAGATATGAAGGTCTACGATTCGCAAAAAAGATATCTGCATCTTGTAACAATTCTTGCATTTTGGCATGACCTTGTGGTTCGCCGATCTCTAACGTAGAAGAACGCATACCTACACTAGATGTGTAGTAAGTGGTATCGACTTCCCAATCGGATGGACGCCAGATATTGAGTACATCTGCTCCTTGTAGCGCCAGTGCCCGTCCTATACCTGCTCCAGCGATCACATGTCCCATGCCTAGCGCACGTATACCTTCCAGTGGAGAAGATACGCCTTGCGATAATGGTTCTGGATCACTTTCACCGATTTTTTCAATTTGAATAAGTGGTAATTTGGCAACATCGGCAAATGTAGGTTCTTCGATAAATTCTTCTAATGTACGTGCCATCGGCATAACTACGCCTACTTTGGCAGCAGCATCTTCCAAATCTTTGGCATTCCATGTAGAGATGGCTTTAGCGACAGCTTCCGGTGTATCGGCGCAATCTAATAATTTAAGTGTATTGATTTTGAGTTTAGGATAAGGTTCCAGTGGCATCACCCAGCGATGATCTTTCGTTTCGTAAAAGCCAAATTTGAGCGCTTGACTAGGATCAGAAGGACTAGCAGGTGAATATCCGTTTAATTTTTCCCATTTACGATCATAGAAAGGGGATAATCGATGTAGAATTTTACGCAAATCTAGTGAAATATCTTGTCCTTTACCACCACGAAGTCGCCATAGATTAGCAGCGGCTACAGATTTGGCAACCATTCCAATTCCTGCGGAACTTGCAAGGCGGAGAACACTAGGTACAATTGGGTCTTTGCCTGTAAATGAAATTTCTCCGCCGCTATCTGCGGAAGATAATCCGATATCTTGTAATACGTTTTCCAATTCTGCATGAATATCAAAATCAGTAGTCGTTACACGATTACGCTGAGCATCTAAAATCCGTTGTTTGATTTGATCGATTGTGTTCATTTCGATATTAGTTGAATTACTCATTGCTTTCACTCCATCCATAAGTAAATGTATACATATAATTATAAACTTACCCAAAGAAGGACTCAATAACCAGCATAGTGTGAAATGGGGACAAAGCCACACATAGTCAGTAAATGTGTATAAAGTGTAATTTAAGTTATTTAATTCCGCTTTTAATTTCATTTGTGGAACGTAGTACATATTCGAAAAGCTTATCAATAATTATTGATAAGCTTTTAATAACTTTTATTCTGAAATTCAGTTTATACATTTGTAAATACAAATTAAGAATATAGATGCACGAAACTAAAAAATGAAATTCTATAAAACTAGTAAAGGATGGAATGACATTGAATTTTTTAAATAAAAAAAGATCAAAATGGTTATTAGCTATAATTTTTTTGTTAGTATTTATGCTTGCATTGGTACTCTCTTTTTTTAAAAGTGGTGGTATTGATAGGTGGAATAAGCCTGATACTCAACAGCAATATTATTTAGGTACTATTACTAAAATTGAAGAAAAAAATAATAGGATTGATGGGGAAGTTGTTTTATATGAAATCATATTAGATAATAAAACAATGCACTCTGTTTCTAAAAACTCAAAGTTTTATAAAATGATAGACAATTATGCTCAAAATGATAAAACATTAGGCTATACAAAGGTTCGAGAAGAAACAACCTTATCTAATATATCTGTAGGTGAGAAAGTTGAATTATGGAAAAGACAATTGAATAATCATTTATCTGAAATATACGAATTAACAGTTTTAGAATAAATAAAAACCCTATGCAATTGCACAGGGTTTTTATTTATTCCTATATTAGTCTTTATTTTAAAATCATTCTCTTATGAATTACGTTTTAGAATACTTTTGTGATGAGAGAATAATTCAAAGCTTTGTTGTCCATGATAGGAACCCATACCACTGTCACCAACACCGCCGAAAGGTAGGTAGTGTGAAGTCATATGAGATAATGTTTCGTTAACACAACCGCCACCGAAAGACACAGTATTGAATACTTGATCTTGTACTTCTTCATCATTGGTGAATAAGTATAGAGCAAGTGGTTTAGGGCGATTGGTGATTTCGTCTAAAATAGGATTAAGATCGTTGTATTCAATCACAGGCAAGATCGGTCCGAAGATTTCTTCTTGCATCACCGGTGAACTCCAATCCACATTACCTAATAGTGTAGGTTCAATGACCAATTGCTCACGAATCGAACGACCACCGATTAAGAACTCACCATCTTCCAAAAATTTCGCTAATCGATCAAAGTTACGTTGGTTCACGATATGCGGGAAGTTTGGATTTTGCGTCGCATTTTCTGTATATTTATCGTTGATTTCTGCTTGTAATAACGAAATAAATTCTTCACGTACATCTTCATGTACTAATAGATAATCAGGTGCTACACATGTTTGTCCTGCATTCAAAAATTTACCACGAGCAAGTCGTTGAGCTGCAACTTGTAAGTTCGCATCTTTGTGAACGATACTTGGGCTTTTACCGCCTAATTCCAATGTCACTGGAGTTAAATGTTCTGCTGCTGCTCTCATCACCACTTTACCAACCCCTGTACTACCTGTGAAAAAGATATAATCGAATTTCTCTTTGAGCAATGCTGTACTTGTCTCAACTTCGCCTTCCATAACAGCAATATACTCGCTAGGGAATGTATCTGCGATCAATTCAGCAGTTACTTTAGATACCGCAGGTGTTAATTCAGAAGGTTTGATCACTGCACTATTACCGGCTGCCATCGCACCAACCAACGGGCCAAATGCTAATTGGAAAGGATAATTCCAGGGAGCGATAATTAACGCTACACCATAAGGTTCTGGATGAATAAAGCTTTTCGAATCTGGCAAAGTAGAAGCAGTAGGTACTTTGCGTGGTGCTGCCCATTGTTCTAAATGTTCTAACGTAAAGTCGATTTCGCCCAAAACGATACGAATTTCAGAACCGAAAGCTTCAGGCTCCGATTTGTTCAAGTCGCTTTTTAAAGCATCCAAAATCGGTTGATGGAATTTCTCGATCGCTTTTTTAAGACGATTTAGAGCTTGAATACGGAATGTTACATCTTTGGTGTTACCTGTATTGAAAAATTGTCGTTGTTGTTGAACTAACTCATGTGCTGTTGTCATGTGTAAAACTCCTTTTGATATCTGTTTTTTTATAATAGACAAATCTGATTAGCTTAATATATATGAATAAATTGTCATATTAAATTGTGATAAATTGAATTATACGCTATTGATCACATAGTTACAATAACCAAACTGTATCAAGGTGTGGCAAAAGCGACATCTGTGCATAAAGTGGGTAATAAGATAGAACAGATAGATTATGATCAAAATTATCCATAAACATCCAACCCACCCTAACAGTAGAAGGAGGAATTAGGTTGCCAGACCAAAAATTAGACCCTCGTGTGCGACGTACACGCCGTTTGTTACAAGATGCGTTGATCGATCTGATGGATCGCAAACCGTATGTGCAGATAACAATTCAGGATATTACCGACCTTGCCACCTTAAACCGTAAAACATTTTACCTGCATTATGAAACAAAAGATCATTTATTATATACAACCACCGACGAGATTTTGGGCAAATTATTTGGAGATGCCAAAGAAGCATCGGTTATTAATG
Source organism: Paenibacillus nicotianae (assembly GCF_042681745.1). Taxonomy (NCBI): domain Bacteria; kingdom Bacillati; phylum Bacillota; class Bacilli; order Caryophanales; family Paenibacillaceae; genus Paenibacillus; species Paenibacillus nicotianae. Next base: position 133,143 of record NZ_JBHUGF010000001.1, read on the forward strand.
CTTCGATCGATGATCTACAACGTTATATTGCGCAACGCATTTTTGAGTATGTGATCAAATACAAAGAGTTTTTTCGTGTGATGTTTGAACGCAACGCCAGTATGAATTTTATCCAGTATATGAAGCGGTATATTACAACTTTTTATGAGCAGAAATTTTCGCGGTTTGACGATGATAAATTATTTGTCCATAAAGATGTGATTGCTAGTTATATCGGGTCTGCGTATGTAGGCGTGATCTATTGGTGGTTAGATAATGATATGCCTTACACACCGGAGAAAATGACCGAGCAGATGATCCAGCTTAATTCGCGTGGGCCGATTCAGATTATTCGGATGTATGCAGAAGATGAAGAGTAGCAGACATAGCAAAAAGGCAAATCCCACTTTTTAAAGTTAAAAGAGGATTTACCTGTTATTTATACAAGCTACAAATTACATTATGCGTACATTAGTTAGACATTACTCATAGGGATTGATGGTGAAGCAGCGATTGGACAGATCGAAGGCGCAGTTGTGCTTGCGTTATCACGAACTTTGGTAAGCAGACGACGCAATACCACCAGTTCTTCTGCTGAAATCCCATCTACCAGTTCTTGACCGACTTCTTCCATCACAGGGCAGACTTCTTGTTCCAACTGTGCACCTGCGGGAGTCAGGTATATTTTGAAGCAACGACGATCATCTGTGCATGTAATTTTGCGGACAAACCCTTTATTTTCTAAATTAGAGATCATACGCGTAATATTGGTTTTGTCTTTCCCTAAGCGCTCACCAATTTCATTTTGTGTAATCCCGTCTTTTTTCCATAACAGCATCATAATAAAATTTTGCTCGGGCGCTAGGTTAAATGGAGATAATTTATTTTTAATATGACCGGAGATTGCGAGATGTACATCACGAATCAATACGGTATAACTCTTTTCTACGTCATAAGGCATAACATTCACCTACTGTTTTAGTTGTTATAGCAACCTTTTGTGCAAAAATAGCCTATCACTTGTAACCGTTATTGTCAACGAAGCTATTCACAAGTCATGCCAAAATACCGATAATAAATTGACGGAATAAGTAATGTTCATTCTGAAACTTTCATTTTTATCCTTGACATTGTTCGACACAAGGTCTATTGTGGATTTTGTAAACAGTGTCTGTCACAAAAGAGACACAACGACGGATTGACTTTAAAGCGAGATTTGGATATGCAACGACTTCTTTTATGTAAAGTCGTACATAATAAAAAATGCTCGTTTATTTTTTGGCGATATAGTTGCTATATCAACCGTATCTTTGTAGCAAGAATGAACACACCACATGTCACGTAGATAAAATATACCCGCACGATAGAATAGAAAATGTGTTGGAGTAGGGTACTTTGGAGGAGAAACGAATGGAAGCAATGACTTTTGTATTGTTCGGCTCAACAGGGGATTTAGCAAAACGTAAAATTTTCCCTGCTTTGTATAACTTGTTTGTAGATAGCAAAATGCCTGAAGCTTTTTCAATTATTGGTTTAGGAAGAAAATCGTTCAATGATGCTACATTCCAGACTTACGTAGAACAGGCACTAGAAGAATTTTCACGCAACAAACCAGAAAATCGCGAATCCGTAGATGCTTTTCTTCGCTCGATTCGTTACCATATCTTAAATGTTGATGATACAGCAGGTTACCAAGAACTGCTCAAAATCGTCGAAGCTCGTGAAACAGAATTAAATATCCCACAAAATCGGATGTTCTATATGTCTGTCGCTCCTGAATTCTTTGAAGTGATTGCGACGAATATCAAAGATAGTGGACTTGGAACAACAACAGGCTGGAAACGTCTGATTATCGAAAAACCATTTGGACATGATCTTTCTTCTGCTCGTCAGTTGAATGAACAATTAAGCAAAACATTTGCAGAAGAAGAAATTTTCCGTATTGATCACTACTTGGGCAAACCAATGGTGCAAAATTTGGAATCTTTAGCTTCTACCAATCCAGCTATTCAAGCACTTTGGAACAACCGTCATATTGCTAATGTACAGATTACAGCAGCAGAAACAGTTGGTGTAGAAGAACGTGCAGGTTATTATGATCATACAGGTGCTATTCGTGATATGATGCAAAACCATATGTTGCAAGTGTTGATGATGACTGCAATGACATTGCCTGCTGGTCATACAGTAGACGATGTACGCTCTCACAAAAAACATATCGCTCAGTCTTTACGCTCCATTTCTAAAGAAGATGCGCACAAACATATCGTACGTGCTCAATATAGTGCTGGTGAAAGCAATGGCAAAGTATTAGCTTCTTATCAGGATGAGCCAGGAATCACTCCAGGTTCAGTGACAGATACATTTATCGCGGCTCGTGTATGGGTAGACGATTTTTCTTGGCAAGGCGTTCCTTTCTATATTCGTACAGGTAAACGTATGAAAGAGAAATCCACTCGTATCGTAATTGAATTTAAAGACGTGATGAAAAACGAAGATATCTGTGTAGCTTGTGATGCTCAACCGAATATGTTGGTGATCAGCATTAATCCAGATCAAAAAATCACACTACAATTAAATCATAAAAATGTGATCACAGGTCGCCTTGAGCCGATGACTGCTGAATTCAAAGTCGGTTCAGATAACGAGCCAGAAGCATACGAATTGCTTATCAATGATGCACTACGTGGAGATGCAACATTCTTCGCGCACTGGGATGAAGTTGAATTGTCTTGGCAGTGGGTACAACCGATTTTAGAAGCATTTGCAGATAACGATTTGCCAATACATCATTATCCAGCAGGTACGTATGGACCTGAAGCTTCTAATGAATTGCTTGCTGTTGAAGGATTCCAATGGTTAAAAGATCAACCTGTTCAAGCTTCTGCTCCAGCAGCAGTCGTTTAACAGATACCATAAAATGGGTAATACGCTCTGGTATATGTTTTACAGAGCGTATTCTACATGTGATCTAAAGCTAAGATTTGGCTTTGTAGATATAGATCAATAGAGAAAAGACTTATGGATAGTGAGTAACAAGGACTTTTATAAAAAGACACGGAGGGTTACACAAATGAAAATCGGATTAGTTGGATTAGGAAAAATGGGTATGAATCTTGGACAAAACTTGATGGATCACAACCACGAGGTTGTAGCATTTGACTTGAACAAAGAAGCGGTAAAAGAAATCGCTGATTTGGGTGCAACACCTGCATACACATTAGCAGAAGTTGTATCTAACTTGGAATCTCCACGTATTCTTTGGATCATGGTTCCTCATGGTGTAGTTGATTCTGTATTGGGAGAAATCGCTCCATTGTTAAACGAAAATGATATCGTGATCGAAGCAGGTAACTCTCACTACAAAGAATCGATTCGTCGTTATAACGAATTGAAATTAAAAGGTATTCGTTACATGGATGCAGGTACTTCAGGCGGTATGAGTGGTGCTCGTAACGGTGCTTGTTATATGGTTGGTGGCGACAAAGAAGCTTGGGATGTAGTTGAACCGGTATTCCGCGATACTGCTGTTGAAAATGGCTTCTTGTATGCAGGCGAATCAGGTAGTGGTCATTACTTGAAAATGGTTCATAACGGTATCGAATACGGTATGATGGCTGCAATCGGTGAAGGATTTGAAGTATTAGAGAAAAGCCCGTACGATTTCAACTACGAAAAAGTAGCACGCGTATGGAATAACGGTTCTGTTATCCGTTCATGGTTAATGGAATTGACAGAAAACGCATTTGCAAAAGATGGTAACTTAGAAGAAATTCAAGGAATCATGCATTCTTCTGGTGAAGGTAAATGGACAGTAGAAGAAGCAATGGATCTACAAATGGCGACTCCAGTTATCGCATTGTCTCTATTGATGCGTTACCGTTCTCTAGACAACGATACATTTACAGGTAAAGTGGTAGCAGCTCTACGTAACGAATTTGGCGGACACGCTGTAGAGAAAAAACAATAATCTAGCGCTTGGCAATCAAAGCGCGATATCTTCTAGTACAATCGAAGAATGATTTTTAAGATAGCAAAATCGAGAGGCACTTCATAGGATAGTCATTTTATAGCCGTCAGGTTATAGAAGGATACCTTATGAAGTGTCTTTTTCTATATAACAAAAAATACATATAAATTTGTGATATGACATTGACGTTAACGTGAGATAGTAGTATTATAGTTACATAATCAATATGTAATTATTTTTATATAAAATATTGAAGCACAAACAAAGTGAGGGATAACAGATGACTCTCTATAAGATCGATGAAGTAGCCACTGCCTGTAACTTAACTAAGCGTACACTTCGTTATTATGAAGAGATTGGACTTGTTTCTCCTCAACGTAGTGATGGCGGAACAAGGCTATACAGTCAGACAGATATTGATCGGCTCAAAAAAATTATTAATGCTCGCGATGTGCTAGGCTTCTCGCTTCAAGAATTACAGCATTATGTCAAAGTAACCGAGATGCTCAATGATCAGCGCGAGCAATACCGCAACACTACGGATGAAGAAGAACGTCGTCAGCAATTGATCGAAATGAATAAGACGTTAGATCAACAGCTACATATGGTGGATGAGAAGTTAAACCGTATCTATGCGTTCAAAGCCGATGCAGAATTATTGCGTCAACGGATTCAAGAAGGATTAGCTCAATTAAATTAACGTTTTCCAAGGAGGAATACATCAATATGAGTACCAAAACATCTACTTTAAAAGAACTGCCTGAACGTGGCGGGTTGTTTTCTCAACCTAAAGCCGTCTGGGCTGTTGCTTTTGCTTGTGTAATCTCATTTATGGGTCTGGGTTTAGTTGACCCTATTTTGCCAGCAATCGCCAATCAATTACATGCAAGTAAAAGTCAGGTCTCGTTACTATTTACCAGTTATAATCTGGTTACTGGTCTAGCGATGTTAATTACAGGTTTTGTATCCAGTCGGATCGGGGTTAAATGGACATTATTAAGTGGAATTTTGCTTATTATCGCGTTCTCAGCGTTAGGCGGAGCATCTGATACGATTGCTCAAATCGTTGGTTTCCGCGGTGGATGGGGATTAGGTAATGCACTCTTTATTGCAACAGCATTGTCAGCAATCGTAGGATTATCTACATCCGGTACAGCGAAAGCGATTATTTTGTACGAAGCGGCACTTGGACTAGGGATTTCTGTAGGGCCTTTGCTTGGTGGAGAATTGGGTTCGATCTCTTGGAGAGGTCCTTTCTTCGGAGTTAGTGTCTTGATGGTGATTGGTTTCTTATTTATTTTATTCGTTTTACCGAAAATTCCAAAACCAACTAAACGCAGTTCACTCGCTGATCCATTCAAAGCACTTAGCTATCCAGCACTCAAAACATTAGCGATTGTTGCTTTCTTATATAACTTTGGTTTCTTTACATTGATGGCTTATTCTCCTTATGTCATGGGCTTAGACGAACATGGACTTGGCTATGTATTTTTTGGATGGGGAATCTTGCTTGCTTTCACTTCAGTATTTGTAGCACCTAAATTACAAAGTCGTTTTAACCTTGCTGCTTCCATGGGTGTGATGTTGACTTTATTTACACTTGATTTGCTAGCGATGGGTATCGGTACATTTATGGGTTCACCAACCACTGTTATTGTGGCTGTTATCGTTGCAGGTATTTTCTTAGGTATTAATAATACGTTGATTACAACAGCAGTTATGGAATCGGCTCCTGTAGAACGTTCTGTAGCTTCTGCTTCATATAGCTTTGTTCGTTTCTTAGGTGGTGCAGCTTCTCCTTGGTTAGCAGGTAAATTATCTGAATGGTATAATGCTCAGATGCCATTTTACTTTGGTGCATTAATGGTATTTATCGGGGTATTGGTATTGATTGTACGTCGTCGTCATTTACGTGATATCGATGTATCTCATGCTCACTAATCTTAGGTTCTACATCTAATTTTTGATTCTATATATAGAAGGAAGAGGATAACCATGACCAATATTCAATCACAAGAACAGATGCCAACAGGTTCCGTATTTCGTAAAATATTAGTGGCTGTAGATGGATCAGAACACGCAGATCGAGCATTACAGAAAGCGATCGAATTGATTCAATCGTTATCAAATAAGCCTTCACTAACAGCGGTTCATGTTAATCCGGTTATGATGGTTGCTGAGCCACCACTAGGTATTGATGTGGATGCGAAGTTGAACGAAGAAGGGCATGAAATGACAGAACCTTATCGTCAAGTGCTTAATCCTACAGGTATCCAATATGATATTAATTATCAGACAGGTGATCCAGCGACGATTATTTGCGATCTGGCGAATAGCCAAAATTACGATCTAATCGTGATGGGAACGAGAGGAATGAGTAAAATGTCTGAACTGTTCCTCGGCAGTGTTAGTCACAAAGTGATCCAGCATGCCAACTGTCCGGTATTAACTGTAAAATAACGCACAGAATACAAATAGATGAATAGGTAATCCAAGCAAAAGAGCTATACGATCTGATTATTCAGAAGTATAGCTCTTTTTTTGATTTGATAGTTGATAACGATTTAGAGTAATCAGCTAGATTTCTTATGAATAAGGCAACAGCTTAGACAATGCCGATTATAGGGTGAGTATCGGGATAGTATTGCAGTAACAGAATAAGACAGAAATCTCTTTATACCAGAAGTGGGATAACCAACAGCTACGAGCATTTCTGATCCGTATACTGCGGATTAGGCTACCGGTAGCAAGTGTGGTATTCTTACTTCTGGTTCTGCTTTTAGGGCAGTCATTCTGTTTATAATATAGAAAAAAATAGAATTGGAGAGATGATCGGATGAAACTGGTTCCCCCTCAGTCATTTACTTATCGCGGAGGAGCAAGGGCTGTACTGCTATTGCATGGATACACCGGCAATACACTGCATGTCCGCAAACTGGGACGTTTCCTGAATGATAGAGGATATACCTGTCATGGACCGCTGTATAAAGGACACGGCACTATTCCAGAGGAACTGCTACACACCAAACCTTCGGCATGGTGGGAAAGTGCTGTGGAAGGTTATGAATACTTAGAGCAGGCAGGATATGAAGAGATCGCTGTAGTGGGTGTATCACTAGGCGGTGTGTTCTCCCTACGGCTGGGTACTTTGTTTCCCGCCAAAGCTATTGTTTCTATGTGTGCACCGATACGTGAAAAAGACAATGAGGATATCCTTAGACGGGTACTCGAATATGCCCGCTGGTTCAAGTCGATTGAGGGCAAAGAAGAGCCGCAGATTGAGCAGGAACTGATACAATTGGCTGAAGAGCCACTGCACAGTCTAGATCAGTTACGCAAACTAATTGCTTCTACCGCTAGTCAGGTGAAGCGCATTTCCGCACCGACATTAATTATGCAGGGCGAGCTCGATGAAGATCTTTATCTGGAGAGCGCCCGGATTATTTATGACGAGCTGACCATGCCACTTAAAGAGCTGAAATGGTATAACCAGTCCGGTCATATTCTGACGATGGACAAGCAACATGATCTGGTATTTGAGGATATATATCGATTCCTAGAAAGTCTGGAATGGAATGCAGTGTCTGGTATTGGAGAGTAATGAGAAGGAATATGTAATACGGCTTTCATAACTGAATATCTAATCCAAGCCAAAGAGCTATACGATCTGATCATGTCAGAAGTATAGCTCTTTTTTTGATCGGATTAATTTATAAATATCATTGTGAAATAGCTAGATTGGTTATTGCTTAGACAACATCGCTATTAGGAATGACCACAGGTAGAACAGCTTCGATACCATTACGAATTTGCTGACAAGAGTATTCGAATTTGGTCTGCTCTTCTTTACTTAGTTGCAACTCAATAATTTCTTTGATTCCTTCGCCACCGATAATCGCAGGCACACCTGCACATACATCGTATTGTCCGTATTCGCCTTCTAATATAGAAGAAACAGCAATAATCCGTTGTTCATCATTAAGAATCGAGCGGGCAATATATGCAAGCGCATTGCCGATACCGAATTGAGTATTGCCTTTGCGGGTAAAAATCTCCCATCCTGCATCTTTGGTTTTGCGAGCGATATCATCGAGATTCAGATCAGGAAAACGAGCCGTATGTTGATCCAAAATATGAAGTAATGGCTTACCACCAATCGTAACATGTGACCATGCGACAAATTGAGATTCTCCATGTTCTCCAAGTGCATATCCATGTACACTACGTGGATCGATCGAAAAGACATCGGAAAGTAGCGTCTTGAGACGAGAAGAATCGATCGATGTACCTGTTCCGATCACACGCTCACGCGGGAAGCCTGAAATTTGCCATACAAGATGAGTGATCACATCTACAGGATTAGCCGCAATAATAAATACACCGTTGAATCCACTAGCAACGATAGGTTCTGTAATTTCGCGAGCAATCGCAGCCGTCTCATGTAAAATATTCATCCGGTTATTTTGCCCGGGTACAGGATTAGCACCAGCAGTAATAATTACAATATCCATATCTCCACAATCTTCTAATGTACCTGCATAGACTTTGGTACGGTGAGATGTAAATTCCATACAATGTGACAAATCCAATGCTTGTGCTACTGCACGCTCATGTGTACGTCCGATCATCATAATCTCATCACCTATCGATTGATTAATCATCGAATATGCACAACCTGCGCCTACCATTCCTGCACCTACGATAGCCACTTTTCTTGATTTTCTCCGCATAGCTAACCTCCTACTTATCCTTTTATGCCATGTAATATTGGCTGATCTATATTTAATAAAATACAACTAAAGTGCATTTCAATGTCAATTAACTATTCATCATCACTTATAATATTACTTTATTTTGCTTATTATTAACAGATGTGTCATGAAACTTAACTTAATATTTATTTGAAATGATTAGAATGTGATAAAAATGTGAATACGCGATAGAATTGTCGTTTGAGGGTAATAATAAGGAGTAAGCCAAACAAGGAGGAATAGATCATGTCTACGATTCAAAATGAACGCATTCTACTGGTAAGCCGTCCTAAAGGTGTACCAACCGCAGAAAACTTTACGATTGATCAGCAACCACTTGAGGAAGCTGCTGAAGGACAATTGCAAATTCAGACTTTATATATATCTGTCGATCCGTATATGAGAGGGCGCATGAGTGAAGCGAAATCTTATGCTGCTTCTTATGCTCTAAACGAACCTGTGAGTGGTGGTTCAATCGGTAAAGTTCTTCAAAGTAACGATTCTCGTTATCAAGAAGGCGATATTGTTGTCGGTGGATGGGGATGGCAACGATATGCGGTTGTTGATGCAGACACTTGTCGCAAAGTCGATCCAGAGCTCGCTCCGATCTCGACTGCTGTAGGTGTACTGGGTATGCCTGGACTCACTGCTTATTTTGGTACACTTCGTATCGGTAATCCGCAACCGGGGGAGACATTGGTTGTCTCTGGTGCAGGTGGTGCTGTAGGGATGTTAGTAGGACAGATTGGTAAAATCAAAGGATGTCGCGTTGTCGGTATCTCCGGTTCTGAAGAAAAAAATCGTTATTTGTTAGATGAACTTGGATTCGATGCAGTCATTAACTACAAAGACGAGAAACCTGTACGTGAAGCGCTAGAAGAAGCTTGCCCGGATGGAGTCGATATTTATTTTGATAATGTCGGTGGTGAAATCTCTGATGCAGTTATTGATCTACTTAATACGAATGCACGTATTCCATTATGTGGACAGATTTCTCTGTATAACAATGAAAAACCGGATATTGGCCCACGTATCCAGCCTACACTACTCAAACGTACAGTGTTGCTAAAAGGATTCTTGGTTGGCGATTATGCCGCCGACGCAGCAGAAGGATTAAAAGAAATGGGTAGCTGGGTTAAAGAAGGCAAACTCAAATATCGCGAAAATGTGGTAGAAGGCTTTGAAAATACACCTCAAGCTTTTATCGGATTATTCAGTGGCGAAAATCTAGGTAAACAATTGGTGAAAGTGACCGATTAATGATATGCTAGCTCATTTATAAAATGGCATGATAACCACAACAATAGAAATAAACAAAAACCGACTTCTGTTTTGTAGAAGTCGGTTTTTGTGCGTTAATACAGATTATTTAGACAAAGGAATCGCTTCATCTGATGTCATTTTGCGATATTGACGGTACATCGATATTCTCCAATGCAACAATGTTCCAAAAGCGAGAATAAAAAATACGCCTGCTGTCTGCGGAATCGAAATATATTGCTCAATAAATCGGTGTAAAAGTAAACGAATCATTAATAGACCTATTAAAATAAACAGAAAACTTTTGGAACGTTGTACCACGATATCTGTACCTGAACGTTCAAACTTGGTACCTCGAATTAACGGATACGAAAAAATAAACCAACCTGCTAAAAAAGCACCCAAAGCCCATATCCAGGAAACCCGGAAATCAGCTACAACGAACATTAGAAAACCAGTACTCATTCCCATAGGTGGGATCAGAATTTTTTTGGCATTGACCGGTCTGTGATTTGTACGAGAACGCACCAGAATCGCTGTTATCGCAATCACTAACAGACCTACAGTTGATCCGATCTGTAAAAATGAGGGACTAAATTGTAGCATAATAAAGGTCAAACCCCTCTTCTGCAATTAAAATGGAATTACGCTTTCATTATATCATATTACCAGTAGTGATCGTTGAGATCAAAGCTTGCAAAGTGGTCTATTTTGTTAAAATTTTACTTATAGTGTGAAAGACCTACAACGATAAAAAGTCATTTTGTCGAAATAGTAAAATATAGTAAAATGTAGAGTAGATTCATCAAAATATACAAGCTCAGTATAGCCATATCATGTTCTATAATCTATTACTACAAAGGGGAATACAGTGAAATGACAACCTATCAAATTTTAATTGCAGAAGATGAACCGGCTTTGCGCTTTTTGCTTCAAGAAACGTTAGAAGATGAAGGCTACAACGTGGTCGAAGCAGAAGATGGTAAGCAAGCTCAAGAAAAGCTGTCGAGTCACCCTTTTGACCTTGTGATTTTGGATTATATGATGCCTGAAGCTACAGGAATAGAAGTATGTGAATGGTTACGTCAAAGCGGTGGAGTCAATGCGCAGAAGCCTGTTATTTTACTTACAGCCAAAGCACAGGAGAAAGATCGGATTCGTGCGGAACAAGCAGGAGTGTCTTTATATATGTCCAAGCCATTTAGCCCACTGCAATTAATGGATGCAGCAGAAGAATTACTGTCAGGCAGTGGAGGGGATGAGTAATGAATCCAGCCCGCGGGGGTCTGGCACGTCGAGTCGCTTTATGGACGATTGTTCTTTTTTTAGTTTTTGGCATTATTATTTTTGCAGTCGAGTGGTTTTTTAAGCAACAGACCGCAGATATTACCAATGATATCAATACACATCTTAATCAGCAAAATCAGATTCAAGATATGGATGAAGATTATCGTACAGCAGTGTCTGATTTTCGGGCATATTTGGCATATGATCGCAATGAATTTTTCCTCGAAGCAGAGAGCAGTCGCGATGAATTTATAACACGTTTGGATACTTTTAAAAAAGTTCAGGCTGAAGATTCACGTCTGGATGAATTATCGCGCAAAAGTACAGAGTACTTTAGTTATTTTCCAGTGATGCAAGCACTCAAACAACAAAATAATCAAACTGAAATCAATCGTATTTCACAGACGATTACGACCGCTCTCGTCCAATCGGTCAACAGCGAATTGGATCGATTAATGCAGATTGAACGGCAAGAAGTAAATGATCTGATTGCCAAAAGCAAACGTATCAATTCTTTGATCTTGTTTGTACCGTTGGTGTTGATTTTGTTAGGGCTAGGAACAGCAGTGATATTAATCCGGTATTTACGCAAATCGATTATTCACCCGATTGCCCAGATGGAGCAAGCTGTTGAGCGGATCAGCAAAGGGGAATATATTCATTTAGAACATACCTTTTCGCAAGATGAAATTGGCGGTCTAGTAACGGGCATTAATCATATGAGCGACCAGTTGAAAGAACGTCATCAAGAACTGGAAGAAAGTCTACGTCAAATGGGAGAACAACATGACGAATTGGAAGCTCAGAATGAAGAAATCCTAATGCAACAGCAAGAACAGGAAACGATTTTGGGACGCTTAACCGAGCGAGAGACACAGTTACAATTGATTAATTCTTATCAAGAAAAGCTGACCGGCTTTGCACAGATGAGTGATTTTTTGGAAAGTAGTCTGCGTGCGTTAATGCAAGCTACCCGCCATGATGCGTTGATGCTGGTTATCCAGGAGGAGATAGGCAATCCTGCTTCATCACGTATGATGTATTCGATCGGATGGCCGCATACGATACATGGAGAAGCGATTGACCATTTATTTGGCCCGGCATTACAAGTATTAGAAGAAAAGTCTCCAATTGTACGTAGTCGTAGTCTAAGCACTGAAGAAAAAGGAGTTCATCAAGGATATGAACGTGCAGATGATCATTACTATCCTATTTTTAATGAAGAAATGAATGTGCTTGGGTTTGTGCTTTTTACAACGTATGGCAGTCTGATGGTGCATATCAAAGATAAATTAATGACCGAAGGGCTTATCGGACAATTTGGATTGGCATATCAAGCGCAATTAGCAAGTGAAGAGCGCCGCAAGCAAAGTGTTCGTCTGGAAGAACTTAATGCGGAATTGGAACTGGAAAAGCGGATGCTCAAGCAACAACGGGATACGATTCAACAGATTATCGATTCTTTGCATGAAGGATTGGTACTTTGCGATCCACAAGGAACGATTTCATTTTGCAATCAACAGGTAAGTCGTGTGAATCCAGAACTGATTACAGGAGCCAATATTACATCGCTGACAGAATACTTGGACAATCATACAGTAGAACATACGATGTTGAGCGAGCAGATTCAGCAGCTATTAATCGAAGAAAGCAAAGAGTGGAAAACACAGTTTTCACTGCAAGGACGTGACGGATCTATTTATTATATGGAAATGTATATGAATATGATCAAAGGCATGAATTTGGAAAATTATCATCTGTTTGTATTCCGCGATCGCACAGAAGAAGAGCAAGCAGATCAATTGAAAAATGAATTTGTAAGTATTGTATCGCATGAATTACGGACTCCACTGGCAAGTATTTTAGGCTTTGTCGAGATATTGCTTCATCGCGAAGTCAAACCGGAAAAAGCGAAAAAATACATGGAAACCATACATGGAGAAGCGAATCGCTTATCCAATCTGATCAGTGATTTTCTGGATCTACAACGGATGGAATCAGGCAAGCAAAATTATACACTGATTCCGTTTGATATCAATCCGATTGTGCAAAGTGTAGCCAAACAGTGGGATAACAAGCAAGGCTATACGATCGGAATCGATGTACCTGAAGAAGTATGTCTGGTACGAGCAGATAGCGATCGAATCACACAGGTTATGCATAATTTGATCAGTAATGCGATTAAGTACTCACCCGGTCAAAATCGTGTCGATGTTCGCTTGATCGATGGAGATACTCACTGGATTGCTGCGGTACAAGATTATGGACTGGGTATACCTGAAGAATCGAAGCCACATATGTTTGGCAAATTTTATCGGGTAGACAATTCAGATCGTCGTCAGATCGGTGGAACAGGCTTGGGACTTGCGATTGTCAAAGAAATCATAGAGGACTTAGGCGGAGAAGTGTATTTTGATTCTATTTTAGGTGAAGGCAGTACATTCTATATTAAATTGCCCAAATTCCAGCTAGATGTACTGGATCACAAAATTGTGGTGCTAGAAGACGATGAAAATTTAGCCCGTCTGATCGGTGCTACCTTTGAAGAACAGAATTATGATATTTTGCGTATGGATACCGCAGAAGAAGCATTGCTTGCTCTGGAATATAGTCAGCAACCACCGTTATTATGTCTGGTGGATGTACAGCTACATGGCTCGCAAAATGGATGGGATTTTATTCAGGCACTCAAAAATAACAAAGCTTATCGGCATGTGCCTGTAATTATCTCGTCTGCATTAGATCAACCGGACAATTATGCAGAAACATCGAATGAACGATATTTACAAAAGCCATTTAGTGTAGAACGGTTGTTAGAACTAGGAATGAACTTGATCCACAGCGATACAAAAAGTACAGGATTGGTTGTCGCAATGCAAAATGAAGATACTGTCAAAACAACCTTGCAAAAAAATGGGCTAGGTGAAGCTGAATTGCAGTTGAATGAAGATTTTATACACGTAGATTGGATTAAAGAAGATACACCGCCTCATGAGTAATCTGTAAAAGATAAAACACCTTCTGCTTTCAAAGTATGCTGAACATGATGATGTGCATCTACAGCGACTGAAGTCAGAAGGTGTTTTTGTAATGAGCCAGATAGTTAGGATTTACTCTATTCATTTTATATGATATTATCGCAATACTACATATAACAACCGATTTATTTTGCTTACATACGTAATGATTTAAATTTATTTAGCGATATAACCTTGAAATTAAAGGAGTGAACATTCATGGATCAGGTGGATCAACATATTCTACTCTGTCTGCAAACCCAAGCACGTATTTCAATGACCGAACTGGGGAAAGAAGTAGGGCTATCTCAACCGGCAGTGACCGAACGAGTACGTCGAATGGAAGAGAGTGGAGTGATTCAGCAATATAGAGCCATCGTTGCACCGGATAAGATTGGCAAATTGACAACAGCGTATTATTTATTCCGAGCGAATGATGGAATAGCGTTTGTACAATTTTGTCAGGAGACGGCTCAGATCGTAGAATGTCACCGAGTTAGCGGAGATTACAATTATTTGATCAAAGTGGTAACAGCATCTATTATGGATTTGGAACCGTTTGAAGATTGTATTACTAGCCACGGTTCATACACTGCGTTAATCACTCTTTCTTCTCCTATCGATCACAAATCTCTTGTACCTACGATGAGCAAAGATCAGCATATGATCTAATATGATTTGGTGTTAGACCAAAAAGGATCTTGTAGAGACAAGATCCTTTTGCATGCTATAAACGGCTTGGATAGTTATGATACTGTTACTAAGGCGTCTCTAACGTACTGATTCGATGTTGATAATGCCATTGTTCATAGATTCCACCTATGTCAGAAAAAGCTTGATTGGCTTGAGCTTGAATAAAGGGTTCATCTGTATTCAAATAAGAAGAATCCTGTTGCTGACGTTGTAATCGGTCTGTATGTAGAATCAGTTGAATTGTATTTTCTAAAATCCAGTACACCACATCATCTACATCAGCAGTCAGTTTATGTAGTATTTGTCCATTTCTTTCATACATTTTTAATACATAACCTTCGTTGGTCATCTGAATATAAGGCGAAAGTTCAAATCGTTCTTGATCGAAAAAAGGAGCATGTACCCATTGAAAGTGTTGTTGTTGATCATAGATCGTTGTTTTCTGAAGTAACGATGTGATCTTTTCTATAATCTGCTGTGCGGTATAGATCATCATTCAAACAACCTCATTTCTAGAGCTTTATTACAGATCGAGTGTTATGTAGCAGTGTCTACTATAGTATAAATAAAGGCGATTACCGATTCAATCTTATCAAATAGTTACAAAATCTCAACCTGCAATCGCTTTCACATCTAGTCATATGTATGTTTTAATAGATATACATCACAATTTATAGCCAAAGGAGTGTCTACAGCAGATGCAAATTTCTTCTTTTTTACTGCCTAAAGAACAAGTCGCTTATATTCCTTCAACAATCTCAATGTTTGAAGCATTAGAAATATTAGAAAGTCATTTTTACACAGCATTGCCGATTATCGATGAATCTGGACGATATGTAGGTACTCTTTCTGAAGGGGACTTATTATGGAAACTCAAAAATACATGCGATCTTAATTTTGAAAAAATGCGTGAGATTCCTGTCTACGATATTCAAAAACATGTTCGTAATGAAAGTGTTATTATTACAGCCGCTATGGAAGATATGTTATCGCTTGCCGCCGATCAGAACTTTGTACCTGTAACAGATACCAAAGGTATATTCCTCGGCATTATTCGTCGTAAAGATATTATTGAATACTATAATGATAATATTACAGACTAAATCATCGATAGCTCCTTATTGGATAACCACCTATCGTATACGATTGCAAAATCATACAAGCCTAACTGCTCATATCAAATGAACAGTTAGGCTTGTATTTATAATATGATCCAGCTACATCTTACTGACCAAAATCAATCGTTGCAATCGAAGCGCCAATACCGGGATCATTTGGATTGTTGATTCCGCGGGGTTGATCAAAATTGCTAATATATAACGTATTGCCTACAAAATGAAGACTGGCAGGAAATTCTAAAGGGCCTTTGTTATCATTACTAGCAATATCACTCACCTGTCCATTCAGACTAACACGCACAATAGCGTTACGTTCATTCGCCGCTACATATATCGCACCATCCGGTCCAAAGTTCAAGCCATCTGCTCCATATAATAGAGGACTTTGAGCTACCAGTTGTCGTTGTCCTAAAGAACCATCATTGTTGATCGCAAAGCGATTGACTTCTCCAGAGCTGGTATTACTTACATATAATTGCCCGTCTGTGCCAAAAGCGATACCATTCACCACGATTTTCTGTTCTTCTCGTGTCGGTACGATCCCGCTTGCATACGTACTGACTTGTCCAGTAGAAGATACTTTGTAGATCGCTCCTGTCGCTCCGCCACTCACATACAAATTGCCACTACGATCAAAAGCTAATCCATTTGCTCCAGGTACACCACTGGCATAAGTGACTACTTTGGATGAATCAAAAGCGGCACTGGATAAATCTTCTTCATTAATTCGATAAATAAGACCTTCTTCGCCTCCGCTGGCGATATACAGATTACCCTCAGTATCGAGTGCCATACCTGTTCCAGAACGCGGTAATTCAGTCAACGTATCGATCTTTCCGGTATCTGCGGCAATTCGATATAGCTTTTTACTACCCATTTCAACAGTAAAGACTTGATTATCTTCATTAGCAATCACACCTTCTATCCGTAGGCCTGTGGCTGTACTTGGATCAAGGTCTGTTAAGATCGATACTGATCGGTACGTGTCTGAAGTGACACTTGGTTCAGGATTGTTAGTCCCGGTAGACACGGATTGTATATTTACAGAACGAGTAGCAGGAGTATAGACCACTTTGTAATCAAAAGCTTCGAAAACTGCTCGTACAGGCACCAGTATATTATCCCCTACAACCTGTAGTGTATGATTCGCTAGTGATGTGCTATTAGCAGATGTAGCATCTTTATACAACGTGAATGTCATATCTTCTTTGGTCAATGTTAATACATTTTGCTCTGTATTCCATGTCGCTTGAGCGCCCAACTGAGTAGCGACTACTGCATAAGGACTGTATAGACTTTTTCCTATCAAATGGCTACTCCAATTGGTGCTTGTGCCTTCAATAAGTGTTCGGATATCTGAATCTACTGTATCTGCTGCCCATCCTGTCGATGGAGATAACAACAGACACCCCGTCATAGCGACAACTACGCCAATCGACTTACTTTTTTTCAAAAATAATCCCTCCTGTACGTTTAATTTGGCTTTATCAGCCTAACGGTAGCATTCGTTACAAGGCAGAATTATCCTTCTTTTAACAGCAAAAAGACAATAGTTACATATCCATAAAAAGTATAAAGCCAAATCAAGACCAGTCTAGAGTGTGCGCTGGATGTTATTTTTTCTGGAATTATATTACATTTAGAAGAAAGAAAAATATAATTCCTTTTTTTTATATTAAAAAAATAACCTGATCTCATATTTATCGTCTGTATAAGTGAAAGGCGTATTGATCACAAAGGAGAGTATGCAGGTGGAAGATAATGAAATTGTAGAACTATTTATGACGCGTAATGAATCGGCTATTATCGAATCTTCTCGTCAGTACGGAAGATATTGTTATACGATCTCTTACAATATTTTGAGTGATTCGGAAGATGCAGAAGAATGTGTTAATGATACATGGCTTCGCACATGGAATGCGATTCCTCCACAACGACCGAATAAACTATCTTTTTTTGTAGGCAGAATCACCAGAAATCTTTCACTGGATAAATTCAAAGCCAAAAAAGCTCAAAAGCGCGGCGGTGATATGACGATGATTCTGGGTGAACTCGATGATTGTATTCCTTCTGATCATGATGTAGAACAAGCGATTTTGGAAAAAGATTTGAGTCAAACGATCAATCGATTTCTGCATACATTACCTGAACGAGAGTGCAATTTATTTTTAGCCAGGTATTGGTATAGTCATTCACAAGCAGAGATTGCCGGGCAATTCGCTATGAAAGAAAACAATGTTAAAGCCAGTCTTTTTCGTACACGTACCAAACTCAAAGCGTATCTTGGGGAAGAAGGAATCTATCTATGAACAGTGAACAACTTTATCGTGCTATCGGGCAGATTGATGATGAATTATTGACCCGTTATGAAGCACGCCGTCAACCGAAGTCTGTCTATTGGCTGAAGTGGTCTAGTGCTGCTGCTTTTGCCGCGGTGGCTGTCATTATTGCTTTTACGGCTACAAATGTGTGGGATCAACAAAATCCTATCTATACAGCATCTGGAACTGTGATTCAAAGTGAAACGATGCCTTCAGACGGTATTCCATCAGATAGTTATGCTACACCTACTAATGGAAGTACATTCTATAGTCCAGAAGTGCAACAAGCTTTGAAGAAACATGCAGGGAAAGATGTGAAATACTTTGTAGCGATTGATCTATTTGCCAATATGAACCCTGTAGAGTACAACAGTCCGCAAGCTCAAGCTGAATTACAACGTCTGACTGCACTTAACTATAATGTTGGTTATGCTACAGCATGGACGTATCAAGGCAATCAACAAAAAGTGGATTATTCTTATATTGCTGGATATTTTACAGCCGATCAGTTACAGAATTTTGTAGCAGATTCACACTATGGTTATGGATTCCGCTTTGCTACCAATGGTGATGGAACACCTGTAGATGCAGAGCAAGGTATTCATATCGATTTTAAAAAATAATATAAATCAAAAATAACCTGTACAGCGAAACGTCGTCTTTTATAGTGTAAGCCATTATTGTTCAAACATTCGAGGAGGAATTAACATGAATAACAAAAACAAAAACAAAAAAATCGTAACTTCGATCTTATCTGCATCTATCTTATCTTTATCACTAGGAAGTATGTCTTTTGCAGCTACATCTAGCGTTCAAGATTTGAAAGGTGTAACCGGACAAGAACCAATTGTGAAACTACATGCCCAATCGACTACTAATGGGGTTAGCAATACAACTATTGCATCCAGTAAAACATTAACACAAGCACAAGCGAGCCAAATGATTGAAAAAGCATTCCAGGTGAAATCCAAAGCAGCAAATCCTAACCAAAAGATTAGTCGTGAACGCTATATTGATGAAGTGATGACTGCTCTAGAAACAGCGGGAAACATGCCAGCGATTGATGTGATTACACCTCATATCAAAGATATGAAAAAGTTAAATCCTTCATTCTTAGGTTCAGTACAAGTGGCTATCGTACTTGGGATTGTGAAGTTAGATCATAACCAAAACTTGAATCCGAAAAAAGAAATCACTCGTGCAGAAGCAAATGTGATCTTAAATAATGCTGTAGGATATTTGAAAAAGATTAAAAGCGATAAAGCAGCAAAACCGAAAGACAAAGGAGTAAGAATCGACGTATTACCGCACGAGAAAAAAGTACCACAACCTCAAAAAAATCAAAATAGTGGAGACATGGTATCTGAAAGTTATGCAGCACCAAGCAATGGCGAAAAATTATACGTTAGAACAGTGAAAATGGCGTTAGATCAATATGCAGGACAAGATGTGAAGTATTTTGTAGCGATTGATCTGTTCTCGAATGGAACTCCTTTAGAAACCAATAGCAAAGAAGTGCAAGCCGAAGTAAAACGTCTACAAGGATTGAATTATGATGTGAATGTTGCCAAAGCATGGACATATGAAGGGAATGCACAAAAAGTAGACTATACGTATGTAGGTGCTTATCTTACAGCAGATCAATTGGAACATTTCAAAGTGAGTACTAACTACGGTTATGCGTTCCAATTTGCTAGTAATGGCGATGGTTCACCGGTAGAAGGGAAAGCAGGCAGTATTACCGGAGTAAGTGATAACAGCAATCTTGCAGACTAATATCATAAAATAGGTATAAAAAAACGACTGTAGATAGCATACAGTCGTTTTTTTGCATTGATATCATTTAGGATCAATCAAATAAAATTCGGAAGAACTAACGCGCCATATACAAATGCCGCTAAAATCACAAAAGCAGGATGGATTTTGCGGATTTGCATCGCCCAGAAAGCAACGATAGCAATACCAAGACTTTGCCAGATCCCTATCGAGACAAAAGAACCTGCGGTTAACTGCCATGTCAGTACAGCCATCATGACAGCGATAACCGGCTGAACTAGCAATGTTAATCCTTTGACCACAGAAGAAGTACGGTATTTTTGCAATAGGTTAAGCAGTAAAATCAAAGCAACCGCAGAAGGCACGATCGTTGCAAATAAAGCGATGAATATCCCACCGATCCCTGATACATCATAGCCAACAAAAGCAGCAATTTTGGTTGCGATTGGCCCGGGAAGTGTATTACCAAGCGCTAGCACATTTGAAAAAGTTTTATCATCTAACCAGTGATAATGAGTGACGATCTCATTATACATTAGTGGAATCGAAGCAGGGCCACCACCATAACCCAGTACATTGGCTAGAAAGAATCCCCAGAATAAACGAAGCCATTCGATCCATTCAATAGCAAGTGTATGCATTACACCTCACCGCCTTCGTTGTTGTTCACAGGCGGTTGAGGTGGATTACGCCGATCTTTTAACCATTGTACAAACTTGAAATGAACAGCTCCATAAGCTAAAAATAGTGCAATGACGATAGCCGCATGAACACTCAACAGTTGCAATAAAATAAAAGCAAGAATAAACAATCCGATGCCTACTTTGATCCCTAATCCTTTGACAGCTTTTTCACCAAACTCATACGCCATCACGCCTAACATAACAGCAATCACAGGCACAACAGCAGCAATCATCCCTTGAATAATTTTGGAATGACTCAAGTAAGAGACAGCAGATAACAATACAATCATCGCCAGACAAGAAGGCAAAATATGAGCGATCACTGCCAAAATAGCACCTAGTACTCCTTTGCCCCGATAACCCAGATATGCCGCCATCTTGGTGGCAATTGGGCCTGGTAGTGCATTACCAAGCGCAAGAATTTCGCCAAATTCATCATCACTTAACCAGCGATAACGGGTAACTGCTTCGTACCGGAACAGCGGCATCACTGAAGGCCCGCCGCCATAACCGAGAATACCCGTACGTATCATCGCCCATGATAATTCACGATAGGTCGCTTTATGATAAGACGAAGGGGTTGAACTATGATCTGAAGATGTTGGTGGTTGTGTACTCATCGATTACAACCTCATTCCCATCCGGCTTTTGTAACGGGTGATCAACACTTGACAGTCCACGCTCATAATACCGGGCATATTGTATAATTTATCTTTAAGAAACGATTCCATTTCTTGATTGTCCATAAATAATCCATGCATATGCAATTTACTCGGGCCTGTCATATGATAAAGACTGGTGACAAAAGGCTCTTCTGCTAATTGATCTGCTGTTTCTTGCAGATGCTTGGGCTCTACTTCTACATTAAAAAAGGCAGAAACAGTAATCCCAATTTTGGCAGGATTAATTACAGCAGTGAATCGTTCGATCACTTCATTTTCGATTAATGCATTAATTCGTGCTTGTACAGCTACACGAGATAATCCAATATCTTTAGCGAGATCGGTATACGAGATTCGACCGTTTTTGTTCAGAATAGTAATGATTTTGCGATCAATGTCATCAATATCGACCGGTTGGTTATCAGATGTAGAACGATGATGGTTCATAAATAAATGTGCCCCCTTATATGCTATATGTACGATTGATTTTATTTCATTTTGATTAAAAAATAACTCTTTCATTTACGATATGTTTAAATATATAATGATTAAAAATCGTTTTCAACATAAAAATCAAAATTCACTTACACAAAGCTTACGTATTCGTGTAGTGATATACAGAAATAGTATCGGTAGGAGGAATAGATATGGGATCAACATGGAATGCCTTTATGAATGAACAATTGACGATGACTTCATCTTCGCCTCTAGCGGTAAAAGGATCACTGTCTGGATGGACGTTCGGAGTCAAAGATGTATTTGCACTTGCAGGTCATACTTCTAGCGCAGGTAATCCAGATTGGTTGCGTACTCATTCACCTGCAACGCAGACTGCATCGGCGATCCAGCGATTACTCGAAGCAGGAGCTATTCTTCAAGGAACGACTCATACCGATGAGCTAATGTATAGTTTGAATGGACAAAATATTCATTATGGCACGCCTACCAATCCGCAAGCAACAGATCGTATTCCAGGAGGATCATCTAGTGGCTCTGCTGTAGCAGTAGCGGCAGGTTTGCGAGATTTTGCTATCGGTACAGATACAGGCGGTTCGGTGCGTATTCCTTCGTCGTATTGTGGAATTTATGGAATGCGCCCTACACATGGGCTGGTTCCTATCGATGGAGTGATTCCACTTGCACCGGGATTTGATACAGTAGGATGGATGGCTAATTCTGCCGACGTGTTATTAGAAGTAGGTAAAGTATTAATCGATCATGCCGAAGAAGAAGCAGAGCACTCTGCATTTGACCATATCTACTTTCCAGAAGAAGCATGGGCTTTGGCAGAGCCAGAGACACGTCATGCTTTGCAAGAATGGATGGAGCAGATCACCTATCATATGACCAGCACTAACGGTCGCACGTCATGGACAGAAATAGCTCCAGAAGGATTATCCGCATGGATGACTGCATTTCGTACAGTTCAGGCATTAGAAATCTGGGAAGAACATCAAGAATGGATCGAAACGGTACAACCTGCTTTTGGCAAAGACATAGCAGATCGATTTGACTGGGCTTCGACGTTACGTGTAGAAGAAAATCAACATTCATTTGCTTTAAAACAGCAAGTTAGTGAGCGTCTGCATCAATTGTTAGGTACTCATAAATTACTCGTATTGCCAACAGCAACAAGTTCAGCACCTTCGCTTGATATTGAAGGAGAAGCCAATGAGCGTCGTCGCTCTCAAACGATGCAATTATCGTGTATCGCAGGTCTATCGGGTCTGCCACAGATCAGTATTCCTGTAACTACTTTACAAGGAGCACCTATTGGTCTATCTATTATCGCAGGCAAAGGTCAAGATATCCGTTTACTACAATGGGTTAAAAACTGGGCTGACACGATCCAAAAATAAGTAAATACAGTACAAGCTCTATACCGAAAATACCTTGATATGACAAAAGGTTTTCGATATAGAGCTTATTTTGTTTTAGACAATATGAGGAGTAAATTAAACACCATTTAACATATGTTGACAAGCGATTAGCATTTCTATTACAATAACAATGAATTATATAGATAGTTACTAAATATTACTTAATTCAAAAATGAAATTATGTTAGTTTATACGTTTAATAACCCCCCACCCAAAAGGAGAATACACTCATGTCTAATGCTATTAAGCCAGAAACTATTCAAGTGATTGAGCAACGTCATTCTGTAAAATCGTACGAAAAAGGTTACCAAATTCCACAAGAAGATATGGATACAATTATCAAAGCGGCTAATGATGCTCCTTCTGCTTGGAATCTTCAACACTGGAAGTTTCTTGTCATTGATGATGAAGCGAAAAAGCAAGAATTGTTACCAATCGCTTACAACCAATCTCAAGTAGCAGACAGTTCTTTTGTAGTTGCTATTCTAGCTGATCTAGAAGCAAACAAAAATGCAGGTACCATCTATGATGCGGCTGTTGAAGCAGGTGCATTGACTCAAGAAATTCGTGATTCTTTAGTGGCTCAAATTGATGGAGCTTATCAAAGTGCTGAATTTGCACGTGATAGCGCCAATATCAATTCTTCTTTTGCAGCGATGAACTTGATGCTTGCAGCAAAAGCACTTGGTTATGATACTTGTGCTATGGGTGGATTCGATAGCAAAAAATTTGCAGAGCATTTCAATGTACCGGCTCGTTATATTCCTACAGTTTTAATCAGTGTAGGTAAAGCAGCCAAACCTGCTTATGCTTCTGGACGTTTTGATTTGAACGAAGTAGTCATCAAAAACTCATTCTAAGAGATAACGTATTTCTATTTATATATACTTTGCCTGGCGATCTCTGCGCCAGGTTTTTTCTATATTTACCAATTAAATCATTAAATAGTTAACGAATACGTTCAATACTATGAACTATTTAGCGCTAAATGTCGAAATATAAGAAAGGACATAAAAGAGATAAAATAGGATGTGATAGTAGATCTTATGGCGATAGACTTAATTAACAATTTAACATTAACATCAACTTTTTTATTTCTGGGAAATTTGTTGTTAAATAAAATTCGCAATCAATTTATAAATCGTAAACGACTGTTTATTGGTCTGTCAGGTATAACTTATGGTTTATTCGGGTTGGTTCTTATTTTGTGGGGATTTCATTTACCAGAAAGTCATATATTAATAGATTTAAGAGCATTAGCAGTGGTAGGAGCCGTCTATACAGTAGGTAGTGCATCCGGTCTTATTGCCGCTGTAATTATTATCTCAGGTCGCACTCTGCTTTTTGAATATGGTAATATAGATATATTGGTTGTGGGCGCAAGTATTGTTTTGATAGCTTGGATGTTATCTTCCTTTTTGCTAAAAGGAGATCATCGATTATCTTTAAGTCGCTGGTTGATTATTATTTGTTGCTCGATGATTTTGCCTTCTATTTTGCTTTATTGTACGTTACAGACTCGTATACTCTGGCAGCTTATTACGATTTTAGTCGTATTTCTGGTAGGCGGATTATTTACGTATATTATTCTGGTGTATCTTACACGCTCTAATCATTTATTTGTATTATTAAAAGAATTGGCTAATCGAGATCATCTTACAGGATTGCATAATCCTCGTGCTTTTGAAGCTTTATTTGAAGAAACGCTGAATTATGCCAAAGCTAATCAAAAAAGCTTTTCGTTGTTGATGCTTGATATCGATTATTTCAAATCGATTAATGATACGTATGGACATAGCAGTGGGGACGCTGTTTTATCGCAAATAGGAGAATTACTTCAAGATTTTGTACGCTCTGGCGATGTCTGTGCTCGTAAAGGTGGAGAAGAATTTATTATTATTCTCAACTATTGCACTCGTAATCATGCGATTCATGTCGCTGAAAAGTTACGGGTGTTGATTGAGCAGAATAAATTTGTATTGCCCAATAATCTTTTATTATCGATTACTGTCTCTATCGGTGTAGCTACATTTCCTGATACGAAGTCTAATGTGATGCTGGATCAAGTAGATGAAGCTTTATATGAAGCGAAGCATCAAGGGCGTAATCGAGTGCATGCTGTTTGAGAAATGACTAGAATGGTTGGATATAAGAAGCAGTGATTTTATTTTTTATATACGATAAGGAGGTGAACCAGAGTCGTTCGTAAGACTCTGGGTTATTTATGAAAATTGCAGATCATATCGAAATGTTAGAACTTAAAGTACCGATGGGTGGACATGAAATGGTCATTCATCCTGTTGTTATCTATGCAGATCATCAAGCTGTACTATTGGATACCGGGGTTCCTGGTTGTTACGACAAAATTATCGAGCAGATCGATCCAGCTTATCCAGTCCAATCGGTTATTTTGACTCATGATGATCTAGACCATATTGGTAGTTTTCCACAATTTGTAGAAGCAGCTTCAGGTACATTAGATGTGTATGCTCAAGCGAATGATGCAGACGCTATTAACGGAAATAAACCTTTTTCCAAAGCCAAACCTGAACGGGTCAATATGGTATTAGAACCATTTCCAGAGTCTATCCAACAATCGTTTCGTAGCGTTTTTTCAACCGATACACCGGATCATGTGAATCATGTGTTACAAGGAAATGAAGTGCTACCTTTCAGTGAAGGGTTACAAGTGATACATACACCGGGACATACGCCAGGGCATACAAGCTTTTATGATATCGCTAGTAAAATACTGATTGCCGGAGATGCGATGATCGTAGAAAATGGTGAATTGCATGGGCCTAATCCAGCATTTACATTAGATATGGAGCAAGCGATTAATTCTTTGCGAGCTTTTCAAAAGCTGAATATCGAAGCAATTGTTTGTTATCATGGTGGATTGTTTAAAGGAGATATTCAGCAACGACTTAACGAGATCGTGAATCATTCGTGATTGAGCCAAAGCCTTGGGTTAGATGGTTATATACACTCGCACTTGCTTTAATCGGTGGACTATTATTTAAAGTTGCTCATTTACCTATTCCATGGTTACTGGGACCGATGATTGTTATTTTTATCGGTTCCAAATTATTTCCTTCTATGCCGCCGTTATGGCCGGGAGCCGCACGTAATGCAGGTATGATCATTGTCGGTTATTCGATCGGATTATCATTGACTGCTGCTACATTGCAACAGATTGGCGGACAATTGCCTTCTATGATCGGCTTAACCACATTGCTGATTGTATTTGCTGTGCTGACCGCTTATATTATTTTCAAAATTTCAGGGATTCCTTTTCCTACCGTCTTGTTAGGCAGTATTCCAGGCGGCTTAACTCAGATGGTTATTCTAGCAGAAGAAGTCAAAGGAATCGATATCACCGTTGTTACTTTTCTACAAGTTTCCCGGTTAATGATGATTATTATTTTTGTACCGTTATTGATATTTAGCCCTATTTTCGGTGTTGATATGGATCTGGTGACACAGGCATTAGAACATTCCACAGCCAGTTGGAGCGGGCTGTTTCCGAATATCTTTTTATTTGCTATAGCTTGTACAGGTATGGCGATAGTAGGGAAAAAGATTAATTTTCCTACTGCATTTATTTTGTTACCGATGATTACAACTGCACTTATTCAATTTGCAGGTATTTCTGCACCGGCTTTACCTTCTGCGATATTAGATCTTGCTCAATTATTGATCGGTAGTGCGATTGGTCTGATGCTCAAGCCTGAACTGTTAACTAACAAAATACAGATGATTGGGCTGGCGATCGGTAGTGGAATCGTGCTGTTGCTGTTTGCATGTATCCTTGCTTTTATATTGATGCAGTGGCATCACGTCTCTCCAGCTACCGCGATGTTAAGTATGTCGCCAGGCGGTATGGATCAGATGAGTATTATTGCGCATGAAGTGAATGCAGATATTGCGACCGTAAGCTGTTATCAGTTATTTAGAACACTGTTTATTTTTCTGGCTGTACCGCCTTTGTTAAAGTTGATTTTCCGGCGAATTGCTAGATAAATGATTCAATCCCTTATCGGGGTCGTTATAAGATAGAGGAAGTCTTTATCGAATTGATGATCTGAAAGGGGATATAATCATGTCTGTTTTTGAAAATGAAGTCTGGTTCTATATCGGTACGTACGCAAGTGAAGAAGAAGTAGGTATTCAAACAGCAGTCATGAATACAGATACAGGTGAATTGCGTCTGGTAGGTGGGATCAAAGGAATCGAAAACCCTTCGTATCTTGCATTATCTACAGACAGCACTGTATTATATGCCGCGAGTGAAAAAGATGAAGGTGAAATTTTAACGTACAAGATCAATCCAACAACACGCGAACTGCATTTGTTAGATCGTAAATCTACAGGTGGAGGCGCTCCTTGTTATGTGCAATTGACTCCAGATGGTAAGCATCTAGTAGCATCGAATTATACTGGTGCTAATGTGAATGTATTTGCGGTAGGGGATCAAGGCGCTTTATCTGGAATGACAGGTGAAGTTAAACATACTGGAAGTGGAACCGATCCAGATCGTCAAGATGCTCCACATCCACATTCGGCTGTTTCTTCTTTAGATAATCATCATGTGTACGTATCTGATCTAGGGTTGGATAAGGTATTTACATATCGTTTAGAAGATAATGGTACATTAACCGAAGAAGGCGCTACTGAGCTTCCAGCACAAGCAGGGCCTCGTCATTTGATTTTCCATCCTAACGGGCAATTGGCTTATGGAATCAATGAACTTAATAGCACTGTAACAGCATACGGTCGTCGCCCAGAAGATGGTCAATTGGAGATTATTGGTCATGTATCGACATTGCCAGAAGACTTTACAGGTGAAAATACAGGCGGAGATATCCGTATTTCTCCTTGTGGACGCTTTGTCTATGCTTCGAATCGTGGACATAATAGTCTAGTACATTATAATATCGATGAAATGTCAGGTGCATTGACGCCTATCGAATGGGTACCTGTTAAAGGAGAAACGCCGCGTAATGTTGCTGTTGTACCGGGCGGATATATTCTGGTCAGCAATCAAGATAGCAACAATATCGTGCAATTTGCGATAGAAGCGGATACAGGTAAACTGTTGCTAACAGGTAATGAATTAACACTGAATCGTCCGGTGTGCGTAATGGCTGAACAACCAGAACCTGGCGTACAATAAATAATTACATCAACACTATATGATCACTGGTGATCAATTGATACGCTATAGATCATAGTATATACAATATAAAAAACACTTCAGTATCAGCAGACCTTATCTGCTGTAATACTGAAGTGTTTTTTTGATGTGAAAATTATCTTATTCGTATTCGCCTACAAAAGGGCGCTCTTTGCGCTTAGGCTCGCGGGTAAAACGGAATCCAGTTACAAAAATAAGAATCTGGGCAATCAGCAGATAAGGAGCGGCTTGAAGACTGAATATATGTATAAAGCATAATCCGCTAATAAACAAAGCTAACCAAATAAATACCAGTCTGCGCGCATTTTCACGAAAATCGGCTGTAATCACAGCATACAGTACAATCAAAGCTCCTGTGCAAGAGATAAAGCGCAAAATAGCAAATAACACTTCAGAAGAAGGTTGTGCAGACCTAGCGGTCAACAGATCATTCCATAGATTCCATAACAATAATGATTCGGCTATGATAACAATAAACGGAATTGCTGGTCGAATCGTTAGCCACAATAACAATCCCCAGCGTGGATGTTCGCCACGAGCAAGTACCATTTTGCGCTCACGAGTTAAGCGGCGAATATCACTATCCAAAGTCCGATAAAGTAACACAAGACTTTTGCGATCTTTTTCTTCCATATACTGATCGATTCGCTCTAACAATTCATCTGAAGCATACGTAGCCGCTTTGCAAGCCAGTACACTTTCAGCAGGAACAGGGAAAGAGTTTTGATTGGTATAAGCAACCTGATTTTTGTTCATTATAGCTGGATAGACTTGTCCTGCTGCCCGGGTCAATCGATCCAGACTATTTTGGATTCGGCGCATACGTTCATCATCTCTATATTTACGTTGCTTGGCTGTATATCCATACACCACTGCAAAAGCCAACAGTCCTCCTATCCCGATCATATATAATCCGAGAGCATGAGAATGCAGTAAAATAGACCAATCCAACAGATTCACTCCTTTAGCGATCATCCGTACTTGAATATATCGTTTTTTGTGCGTACATCTTATCCTTAACCAAAATGGTTATTACAGAATAAGTACACTTACAATAATTCTCAGTACAACCGAGTAACTTTCTTTTAGAAGTATAACTCTTTGATGTATACTATAGTATATAAGTGCTTGAAATAAGATGCTTTTTGAAGTGTAGTATTTATTTTATTTTTCAAAAAAACCATTCTTATATAGATAAGTATCATATAACCTGTTGTATTCGTTATAAACAGACAAAGAAGTAAATAGATGAAGAAGGGGTGTACGTTATGGCGTATAATAGCCGTTTTGCTGTGGCTATTCACACATTATCGTTACTGGATGCAAGTGATGGACATATCACTTCAGAATGGATTGCTGCAAGTGTGAATACCAATGCTGTTGTGATCCGGCGGATGATCAGTCAATTAGCCAAAGCAGGTATTGTTCGTACTCAGCCAGGGGTGGCTGGAGCACAGATGACACGTCCTGCGTCTGAAATTACATTATTAGATATTTATCGTGCAGCACAAAATGATACCAAAGATGAGCTATTTGCTATTCACGAGAATCCGAATCCCAATTGCGAGATTGGGCGTAATATTCAAGCTGAACTTGAAACGGTTTTTCAACGTGCACAGAAAGCAATGGAACGTGAATTAGAACAGATTACACTCAAGCAGGTGACTACTGATTTGCAGGAAATGGAACAGGTTCGTCAAGCGATCCAGAACTAATACTGAATCATCATCGGCTGAGCAGGGTATGTAAAAGAAAAGACCGCTCATGACGGAAAGGATGAAACCACAAATGAAAATAGCGATTATTGGTGCAACCGGAACAATCGGACAACGCCTTGTACAAGAAGGGCTACGACGTAAATATGAGATCACAGCAGCGACTCGTGATTCTTCCAAAATTGACAAAAATACAGACCGTCTACAAGGAATAAGCTTAAATGTGCTTGATCCGATCAGTGTAGAAGCTGTTGTCTCAGGACATGATGTAGTAATCAACGCTTATGGCCCTCAATTTGGAAATGAAGGTGAATTAACAGAAGCGGCAAGTGCGATTGTAGAAGGGATGAAAAGAGCAGATGTACAGCGCCTTTTAGTTGTTGGTGGCGCTGGAAGTTTGGAAGTAGAGCCTGGTGTACGATTGATGGATACTCCTGATTTTCCAGCAGAAATTAAACCGCTGGCACAAGCTCATGTCGATGCTTATGAAATCTATAGCCAGAGCGATCTGGATTGGACTTATATCAGTCCGGCAAGTTGGATCGAACCGGGCAAACGGACAGGTAATTTCCGTATCGGAACCAATCGCCTGATTACAGATGACGAGGGAGCAAGTCGCATCTCAGTAGAAGATTATGCAGCAGCTTTATTTGATGAAGTAGAAGATCCGTTATTTACACGCACTCGTTTTACAGTAGCATATTAAGTTGTATGGAGTACGTAACTATACTTGATCAGAACACCGTCTATACAGGCGGTGTTTTTGTTATGTGCCAAATACGGTTAATACATAGTAAATAGATTGTACAACTTAATCAGCAAAGCCAAACATCAAAACGTTTAGCTATAGAGGAGCGAATCGATAATGTATATTGTTACCGCACAAGAAATGCGTGATCTGGATCAACATACGATTCAGAAATTAGGGATTCCAGCATTATCTCTTATGGAGAGTGCAGGCAAAGCTATCGCTGAAGAAGTCATCTATTGGGGAAATACTGCTAAGCAAGAACAAGCAGATATTCCTTTTGGCAAAAGTCTGTCAAGAGTGGGTCAGATTCGCAACGACAATACATGGAATGTTCAAGAGCGTCATCAACACTGGCTTATTCTTGTCGGCAAAGGAAACAATGGTGGCGATGGATTAGTCGTTGCTCGTTATCTTCAAGATGCTGGCATCGATGTGACTGTGTTATATGCTCAAGATCCGGCAGAATTAACAGGTGATGCAGCCACTCAGCGTGATGCTGCAAAATATTCCGGTATCCAATCGGATGTCTGGAGCGATCAATGGCAGACAGAATCGCGCTGGCAAACCTACACAGGAATCGTTGATGCGCTGTTAGGTACAGGCAGTCAAGGAGAGCCACGTGCACCGTATGATGATATTATCCATGCGGCGAACCGAAGTGGCAAGCCAATCATTGCAGCAGATATTCCAAGTGGATTAAATGCAGACACAGGTGAAGTAGCTGATACTTGTATTCAAGCCTCTTTAACAGTAAGTCTTGCTTTTCTCAAACGCGGATTAGTGCAGTATCCGGGAGCAGCGGCGGCAGGCGATGTGGTTGTGCGGAATATTGGGATTCCTCGCTTTACCGCTTCAACTCTAGGGGTAGATACTTATTTAGTCACAGAGCAAGTATTGGAAGATGTGTTGGAAGTTGATCCTGAACGTGCGCGAGCAGTAGATGGACATAAAGGAACATACGGACATGTACTTATTATAGGTGGCAGTATGAATATGAGTGGTGCAGGGTTATTGGCTTCACGAGCAGCATTACGTATCGGTAGTGGACTGGTGACATGGGCACTTCCGCAAGCATTGTTACCGCATATTGCAGGGCATGTTCCTGAATTGATGCTTGCTCCTGCGGTCGAAGGAGCAGAAGGAAAATGGGAATCGAAGAGTGCTACATCAATTCTAGCTTTGGCAGAAAAGTGTGATGTATTAGCTATAGGGCCTGGTCTAGGTCGATTTGAACAAGATGGAGAATGGCTACAGACACTATGGGAGCAAACCGATCAACCACTTGTTTTAGATGCAGATGGTCTAAATATGATCGCTGAAGCAGACGGATTAACTACATGGCAACAGCGAAAAGCCGATACAGTACTGACTCCACATCCAGGAGAGATGGCTAGATTAGCAGGCATCTCTACATCGGAAGTGCAGCGTGACCGAATCGGCATTGCTCGTGAATTTGCAATGAAGCATCATATCACGTTAGTTCTTAAAGGCGCTAGAACAGTGATTGCTTCACCAGAAGGTACAGTATTCGTAAATACTACCGGACATCCGGGAATGGCAACAGGCGGGTCTGGTGATGCGTTAACAGGCATTATTGTAGGATTACTGGCTCAAGGATTAAACGGAATACAAGCCGCAACATTTGGTGTACATTTGCATGGTCATGCTGGCGAAGTTGCGGCTCATCAGCGTACAGGTAATCCGGCTTCTTTACTTGCAGGTGATCTTATCGAGTCGTTGTAAGACCGAAGGCATGATTCAAGCAATTAATATCTAATAGTGAAATATGTGTATAGTCTTCTTCAACGCAACGTGTTATCCAGGGGTATGTAGACGTAGCTATCCATAGATGTTGAGGATAAGTTGCGATTCTGCATACTCGATCTACATATAAGCCCAAAATAGCTTGATTATGCTGTCGTAAAATTAAAATGCGTGCTGTAGCTGATGTTTGTGCACGTTCATCAGGATTGATGATCGCCTGATGGGTCTGCAAACGGATCACAGGCAATGTATTGCCATACCAGCAAATCGTACCTAATACTTGAGGATCTGATTGTGGGGTAGGGGTAAATAACTCAAAACGGATAATTTCCTGTACCCCATGAATAGGCAGAGCGATCCGTTGGTTATCAGCCATACATTCAATATATTGGTCGGACGATCTGATCATAAGTAGTACCTCCAATTTTTGTTATTTACCGACTAACCTACATTCCAGATTAGATTTTAAAAGTATTTACAGATGAATGAAGTTGATCTGCTAAATGAGCCAGTGTCTGAGAAGAAGACGCTGTTTGTTCACAAGCCGATGCCACCTCTTCGGTAGCTGCTGCAATTTCATTGACAGAGTGCATAACATCTACAGATTGAGCGCTTTGTTGTTCACTAGCTGCTGCAATACCATTGATTTTGAGTGAAGAATCACTAACACGATGAACAATATCTTCAAAAGCATTGCTGGTTAATAACGAATGTTCTGCATTGCTATTTACCGCTTCAATACTATGCTTCATATTGGTCTGCATAGAGCGAATAATGCCTGTAATTTCTTTGGTAGCGGCGCTACTACGCTCGGCTAGCTTACGTACTTCATCAGCAACTACAGCGAATCCAAGACCTTGTTCACCTGCGCGTGCGGCTTCTATCGCTGCATTTAGAGCCAGCAAATTAGTCTGATCAGCAATCTCATCAATCACTTCGATAATATCGCCTATACGAGTAGAATCATGTTCAAGTTTGGACATTTGTTGCGTAACTTCTTGAATCGCTTGTGTACCTTGAGCTACAATTTGACCGCCCTGTTGTGCTTTTTCGACGGTGGTATTGGACAGTTCAGCCGCTTGCTCTGCACTGCGAGCAACATCATCGATTGCAGTAGACATATCTTTAAATAATTGAGCGATTGATTGAGCGGATTGTGATTGATTAGCACTACTTCCTGCAATTTCTTCTGTACTTGCCGAAATTTCTTCCGAGGTTGCCGCTACACTTTGAGCCGATTCGATAATATCCGCAATCAGACCATTTAGACGGTTAGTCATATCATTGGCGGCAATCGCTAATTGTCCGATTTCATCTTTACCGACCAGTTGAGATTGTTCACGTAGATCACCAGCCGCTACTTGTTTAAGCAAGCGACTAATCTGTTTCAATGGCACACTGATCATACGAGAAATAATAGTTCCTAATAAAATACAGAACAAGAACGCTACAACAATCCATAAGGTAGTCCAGAACTTAGCACTGGCAAAAACGGCTTTGGCATTATTGTTAGCAGCACTCGCTGTTTGCTCGTTAATCTGATTTAATTTGGCAATACTCTCATACATATCAGTCCCGGCAGGAACGACACTATTTTGAACATAAGTCTGAAATTCGGCTGGAGTCGAGTTCTCTGCCAGATTCACAGCTTGACTGTAGACATCGTTATAATTTGCCCAGAATTTATTGAAATTTTGCAATTCATTTCTTTCTTGATCCGACAATGGAGTGTTGCTGTATTGAGACATATTTTCTTGAACAGCAGTAATAAGGTCAGGAATAGATTCAACAACTTTTTTCTTTGCTGTATCGTCCGCAGTTAACGCAATATCTCGTGAAGCTACACGCATTTTTTGCAAAGACAGTTCAGCAGCAGATAGGGCTTGCATCGAGACTAGATTATTATTGTACAAACCGTTTACACTTTCGTTCATCCGATTCTGATTAATCAAACCATATAAGCCGATAGCCGCTACAATTAAGGCTACTAAGATAAAAGCAGTAATTAATTTAGTAAATGTTTGAAAATTAGCACCTATTCTCATTTTGTCCACTCCATATCGATATGTAATTCATTTATCAATTACATCGATCAAATTTTAAAAGCAGCTTACTTTCGTTTTTGTGCAAAATAAGCTTTTATACTTACTATGTCGTCTTATAAATTACAATTATTAATACTTTTTTTCAATTTTATGTAAATAAATTATGTAAATAAGTGGATAACAATTCAATTGCTAAAAATGTAAACCGTAAAATAGATATATCTATTTGCTAGCTGTATAACCTACAAACCTTATAGCTAAAGGCTTTTTTTACAAGTGCTTTTTATAAATAATACAATCTTGTGTAATACTGATTTTGATAGTCTATACATTTTCTCAAATAGTTTCCTTACTGACTGGAAGCATGGAAGCATATATACAAAAAAGCGCCTGAAGATCTTCGAAATGATAACCATTTCTAGATTCAACAGACGCTTTCTGTATCGCTACTATTTATTCAGTATCACGTTTATTAGCAGAAACGTTCGCTTTTTTTCGGCGAGCGCTTAACCACTTCCAACCGATCCATACAATAAGCACAACAAGAATAACAATTGCTACTGGAGTTAAATATTGAGAAGCGAGTGGACCTACTTCTTCCCAGCGCGGCCCTAACTTATACCCTAGATATACATAAAGACTGGTGATCGGTAACATTGCAGCAAAAGTATAAATGCTAAATTTCCAGACATTCATATTTGCCATGCCGCATGGAATAGAGACTGCTGTACGTACTCCGGGAATAAATCTTCCGAAAAAAGCTACGCCACTTCCATACTTTGCAAAAAACTGTTCAGCTTTAACGATTTCTTTTTCCCGAACCAGAAAGTACTTACCGAAGCGAAGAACAAGCGGTCTTCCTCCATAACGACCCAGTGCATATAAGGTCAATGGGCCAGTAACTCCACCAATTGTACCTGCTAGAATCACCAGAATAATATTAAAATCACCTTCATATACCCAGAAGCCGGTGAGTGGAAGAACCAACTCTGCCGGGACGAATTCGAAAGTCAGAGCTAATGCAATGCCAACATAGCCCAGACTTTTGAATCCTTCGATCAGACCTATTAACCATTCATGCATAAGCTAATTATAGATCTTCTTTAATCTCTTTTTCGACTTCACGTACAGCATTGTCTTCGTCTTTTACTTCTACTTTGCTAGATAACAACCAACCGCAGACAGCGATCGCTACAAGTACAATATAGAACGACAATTTCCAGATCGTATTTTCAGGGAAATGCTCAGGCAATACACCTAGTGCTGGATGCGCAAGCGTGATAACAGCAAGCTTCACACCTACCCAACCTACGATAACAAAAGCAGCAACTTCTAGACCTGGACGGCTTTGCAACAATTTCACGAAATACGAAGCAGCAAAACGCATAATGATTAGACCGATAAATCCACCCAAGAAGATAACGATAAAGTGTCCGCCATCCATACCGCCGATAGCAGGCAATCCACTTGCAGGCAATGCTACAGCTAGTGCAACAGCCGCTAAAATAGAATCTACTGCAAAAGCAATATCAGCAACTTCAACTTTGAATACCGTCATCCAGAAGCCAGATTGCTTTTTAGGTTTGCCGTCTGGCCCTGGTTCTTCAGCAGCTTGATCAATTTTGGAGCGATGGGAAATAATTTTACGAATGATATGATTGAACGCGATATACAGAAGGTACAATGCACCAATCGCTTGAACCTGCCATACATCGACAAGGAACGAAATAATAAATAATGAACCTAGCCTGAAAACAAATGCACCGAATAATCCATAGAACAATGCTCTTTTGCGTTCTTCTTCAGGTAAATGCTTAACCATAATTGCAAGTACCAAAGCATTATCTGCTGCGAGCAGACCTTCCAGTACGATCAGTACAAGTAATACCCATCCATACTCCAATAACAATGCTACATCCATAGAATTGCCTCCCTAAATCTTGTTTTTTTGTGCGTTAGTATATAAAAAAGACCTTTACCATGATTGGTAAAGGTCTCCCGAAAAATAACGAGTCTTCACCAAAACATGGTAAAGGTCTCGCTAACAATGTTTATCATTGCCAAGCAAAACCGGGGATAAATCCCGTAATGACGACTTTGCCTGTACAGCTACTCCCCTTTAACAGGAATATAGAGTTATGTGGTTAGTAAATCTCTTACAATTCTTACTTAACCATTATCTTGCTAAACAAATCATAAGCAATTTAAGAAAATAAGTCAATTATGTTAATGTAGTCATAGCGTTGATATCAGCAATTTTGATAGTACATGTCACTGGATTGATATAAAATAGCTTGCCCCTGTATAGCACTTTGCTGAATATCGATGATTCGTTGATTGCGACTCCCGCGGTAACGCAAAGAAACATCACGTTGTTGTTCGATAAATTTGCCATCGATTAGTATGTCACATTGATGTAACAACATTTGAACACCCGCTACAGAAGAACTATTCAATTCTTCCCATGTATATCCGCTGTAGATCCAGATGGAGAAATTAGGAATCTGTTGACGGACTTCTTGCACAAAAGCAGAGACTTCAATAGCGGAGAAAAAAGGATCTCCTCCGGCTATCGTTAATCCGTTTAACAAAGGATTCTGCTTCATTTCGTCTATAAGTTGGTGCTGTAACTTGTCTGTGAATCGTTCCCCTGCTTGAAACGACCATGTGCGTCTACTAAAACAACCGACACAGCCATGTGTACAACCACTGATAAAAATCACTGCTCGTAACCCATCGCCTTCATTGACGGACTCGGGAATATAACCGCAGATATTCATCGTGAATGTTTCAACCGATCGCGCACTTCGGCTTGCTTGGCAGGATTGAATCGAGTCTGATAATCACCTGTCAGATACCCGGTGACGCGGCGTAAACGGGCGATAGGAACGTCCAGCTCAGAGACACCACAAGCAGGGCAATGACTTCCGATAATGCCTTCGTGCCCACAACCTGTACACCGATCAATAGGGTGATTAATACTGAAATAACTGATCTGTTGAGCAAGCGCATATTGAATAATCTGGTGCATCGCTTGTAGATTGTGACGAGCATTACCATCCAGTTCTATATATGAAATCGCTCCTGCATTACAATAATGGTGAAACGGCGCTTCTAACTGAATTTTACGAGCGGCTGTAATCGAATAATAGACAGGAATATGAAAAGAATTAGTGTAATACTCACGATCGGTTACCCCTTCGATCGAACCGTAGTATTCACGATCTATGTTAACGAATTTGCCAGATAATCCTTCTGCTGGCGTAGCCATCAATGAAAAGTTAAGGTTATATTGGTCGCTAAGTGTATCACAGGCTGTTTTCATATACGCAATCAAGGAGAGTGCATGCTCATAAACAGTATCATTTTCCCCATGATGTTCACCGTACAAAGCTTTCATACATTCAGCAAGCCCGATAAAGCCAATCGATAATGAACCATGCTTAATACACTCTTCTACAGCATCATCAGGAGCAAGCAAGTCGCCACCTTCCCATACCCCTTCACGCATCATAAAGTCAGACGCTTTGGCAGGTTGAGACGCTTGAAGACGATAACGATGCAATAGACCTTGAGCAGCAAGCTCGATACATTCATCAAGTCCACGATAGAACCCTTGTTCATCCGCTACCGAGCGCTCCCCAGTAATACCATAATCAATACCTAACTTCACCAGATTAATCGTATTAAAAGACAGATTGCCTTTACCAGATAAATAATTGCGTCCAAATCGATCTGCCATTACGCGTGTACGACAACCCATCGTTGCAAATTCAGTATCCGGTTCACCTGGAATTTCATGTTCACGATTGATAGGAGCATCCAGATTGGCAAAATTCGGATACAGACGACGAGCCGAACAATCTATTGCTTGTAGAAACAGATCATAGTTAGCTTCACCAGCTTGTTGATTCACTCCTTGTTTACATTTAAAAATTTGAATAGGGAAAATGGGTGTCTCACCATGACCTAATCCACGTACTGTTGCAGAGAGCAGAGATTGGACTATTAATCGTCCTTCTGTCGATGTACATGTGCCATAATTAATACTGGTAAATGGAATCTGTCCACCTCCACGACTGGACATCGTATTGAGATTATGGATTAGGCTTTCGGCGGCTTGCAGTGTCTCGACTTTAGTCTCTTCAAGTGCATATTGATAGGCGCGTGGATAATCGATAGCTAACGTAGTATCGTCCATAACCGCAGTCTGCACAATAGTATCATCTATGTTGCTTTCTTCTTGAAAATACCGTAGTCCTTTACATAGATGCTTGCGAAACGATTTGGTAACATAAGGAGCAAGATCATAATCAAGCTTATTGGCTGCTACACCGCCATACTGCGAATTTTGCTGACATTGAAAAATAATAGCGACTTGCGCCATAGCGGTCATAATCGAATTAGGTGTCCGTAGACTACCGTTACCACTACTGAATCCATCTCGTAACAATTTATCAAATGGAATAAAGATACAGTTCGTAGTACCAACTGCATAATGATCTAGATCATGAATATATATACGATTTTGAGTGACTGCTTCAGCGATCGGTTGAGGTAACAATTGGCGTTTGGTATACCATTTTGCATACTCACTACCCAGACGACTCATTTTACCGGAAAAGCTTGCTCCATTAAGATTAGCATTTTCACGTGCCGATTCATGTTCGCCTTCAATAATATGTTCACCCATATCAAGTACCGATTGTAGTTCGGAAGATGTTGGTGGTGTTATGTAAGCTGTTGTAGTATGTGGAGTCAAAATAGACATTAATCACACTTCCTTTCACGAAATATAAAACAAATATCAAATAACCAATAAAGTAAAACCCGACATCATAAAGACAACTGGTGTCGGGTAGGAGGAATTACATCAAGATCAGGTCAAATCGGTCTGTAGGTCATCTGATTTAGAAAAATAGTGTACTATCACACTTGATATCTATATCTAGTGAACACTTTATTAATTTATATCAATATATTGATTATGTAAGTGATAATTGTCTCTTTATCTTTGCGATAAGTAAGGATGAGTAGGAGGATAGAGCGAGATATTTATATGAATCAAGAGCATGAACATGCATCAAACGGAAGAATGGGTAAACTATATAATAGATGAGTGTAATCAATCAAAGGAGGATATAAAAATGGCTATTGCTGAAGTAACTGTTATTCCGTTAGGAACAGGAAGTACGAGTATTAGTAGTTATGTAGCGCAGATGCAACGGGTATTAAGTGAGCAGACAGGTGTTCAGACACAATTAACACCAATGAGTACAATTATTGAGGGAGAGATTGGGGATGTGATGAAAGCGATCCTTGCTTTGCATGAATCTCCTTTTCAAGAAGGAGCAGGGCGTGTATCGACATCGATCAAAATAGATGATCGTCGGGATCATCCGACTTCAGCACAATATAAGTTAGATTCAGTCAATCAAAAGCTACATTCTTAAAAAAAACAGAAAAAATGAATTTTAATGCGATTTTTAGGTGCATTTCATAAATTTTTAAGATAGAGCGGTTATAGTAATGACATACCCCTTTTGAATATATAAGCATTACTGAACTCCATGGACTGCGACCGTGGAGTTCCTTTTTTTTTTGAATGACATTATAAAGCAAGATACCTAAAATTGAAAAATTAATGTTTCTTTCAGGTTTGCCTAAGGTAATATTAAGATGCACCTATTATAATGACTGTAATAACCCCTTTTGAATTACTATACCTTGACCTCAGCGGCTGCGACCGTTGAGGTCTCTTTTTTGTTTTTTTATCTATTATCATTTCTTTTCAGGTTGGATAGTGTTTACTTTAGAGTATTTCCAAAGTGCAATTACAATCACGATCGTTACTAGACTTACAGGAATCCAACTTAGGAGAAGAGGGGCGTGTCGTTCTAAAACAGTCGCTATAATCGCACCACATGCATACAAAACAATCCCCAAGATACGTAACCGAGATTCAATCGATAATAAGCGACTGGTTGATGGTACACCACTAAAAAAGAGTTGGCGTACATGAGCCACCATATCTTCTACAGCATTGACCAGATTGTTAGTGAGCACTGTGGTTGATATACCGGCGATGCCTAATCGTCTAGCCGCTGTTGTCTGAATACCCATCGCCATACTAAGGCAACCCATACAGATCAATACAAGCATTTCAGTCAAAGGAAGATAAGCAAGTAGAGCAAATGTACATAGTAATCCCCATTCTGCGATCAAAGCAGTAGTTACACGAGGATACCAGAGTGAAGGAGACTTATCGCTTCCGATAATGATCGCGGCGACAATATTGCCTATTACAAATCCAATCAGTGCTGTGAGTACACGTACGATTGCCAGATCTTGCAGTCGACCAAGTGACATCCCAAGTACGACAATATTTCCGGTCATATTTGCTGTAAATACATGTTCTAATCGTAAATATCCTATAACATCTACTAATCCAGCGGTAAAACATAACATCAATAACAATACATAACGTACATGTTGTCTAGACATAGATCATACTCCAATCTGAATAAGACATAGAAATCCCCGAAAACATAACCTGTAATCAGGTTTAGATGTTCCCGGGGATGTGTGGGCATAATATCCAAAGTTTATGCCGGTTGATTGCAACCGAAAAGCCATATGTGTAAAAAATATCAGAAATATGTGATAAATCATTATATTCAAAGTTGCCGCGTATACAAAATACACTTCGTAGGAGCACGATTACTATAATCTGCCCAGTCTGATGATTATATGGCTGCTGACTGCAGCTATTTTTAACCCGTAACCCCGAATTTGGAAATGGACGGGGACGGTTTTGGTTCGCTCTGTATTACATCTAAGTAACAGTTGAGTCCAAAACAACAAAAGCCCTACCTCTCTCTTGTCCTTGCGGCTCCGATGACCGCGCCAGTGTGAATCGGCAAACTTCAAATTTCTTGGGTTTTAATCATAAAGGAAATTTGAGATGATTCCGGCAGCATACCGAAAAAAGAATGCGAAGGATAAAACCGAGGGTTAAACAATAACAGTAATTATTATACGCTTATTTTAGAAAAAAAGCAAGAATTAACTTTTAGACCATAGACTGTATATTGAAAACAAAGAAAAAGAACATTCTAGAGTAGAATGTTCTTTTTGTATATATAATCTACGTTAGACTGAGCAGATTAATATGTTTTGTTGATTGTGATCATGCCGTTACTTACGTTCATGTTCCACTCGAAGTTGTCTACAAACCAACGTACAGGTACAAGTGTTTGTCCGTTACGAGAGATTACCATATCGTTCAAACCTTTACGCATGTTGTCTACTTTGTATACTTTAGAATTCACCCAGAACTCATAACGTTGGATACCAGTATCCAACCAAGTTGTAGATGTTTCTTTGTTGTAAGATACTTTCATGTTTGCATTCATTGCAAGGTAACGCAATGGTACATATGTAGTTCCTTTATATACAACAGGAGCCATAGGCATAGACATTGAAGCGCCATTCACCATGTACATTTTACTTCCCATTGTAAATTGAATTACTTTTGTTTTTAATTCAGGACTCATATCTGCTGTTGTTGGTGTTGCTGCGAATGCTCCAGCAGCTGGTAACAATAGGGACAATCCAAGTACAGGTGCAAGCAATTTGTTTAATTTCATGTGTAGTGCTCCTTCGTCTAATAGATATATTTTTTGCTCTCTTACTAACTTATAAACCAATTTACTGATTATTAATCAGCTAACAATGAAAATAAATGACAATAGAGTAATATTTAACAGAGAATACGAAAATGAAAGATAAAATCACGTATACATCGGCTAACAATTCATAAAAACAACACCTTGCGCAATAAATCTGCACAAGGTGTTGCCATGTGTAAATGAATGAAGCAAACCGATGAAATAGGATCTCACCTAGCAATCGTAATCTTAATACGTTTTGCTAATCGTGATCGTATTGTTATTTACACTCATGTTCCATTCAAAGTTATCTGCAAACCAACGTACAGGGATTAACGTCTGTCCGTTACGAGAGATTACCATATCGTTCATGCCTTTACGCATGTTGTCTACTTTGTATACTTTAGAATTCACCCAGAACTCGTAACGTTGGATACCAGTATCCAACCAAGTTGTAGCTGTTTCTTTAGTGTAGAATACTTTCATATTTGCATTTGCTGCAAGGTAACGCAATGGCACATATGTTTTACCATTGTATACTGTAGCTTTAGTACTCATATTCATCGATACGCCGTTTACCATATACATTTTGCTACCAGGTGTAAATTGAATTACTTTTGTTTTCAATTCAG
Organism: Paenibacillus nicotianae; assembly: GCF_042681745.1. Taxonomy (NCBI): domain Bacteria; kingdom Bacillati; phylum Bacillota; class Bacilli; order Caryophanales; family Paenibacillaceae; genus Paenibacillus; species Paenibacillus nicotianae. The sequence continues at coordinate 176,314 of NZ_JBHUGF010000001.1, forward strand.
GGCTGGTATCAGCGCTTGTACCATTCGCTCCACCTGTAGAAGGTGTTGTTGTTGGTGTAGCTGGCATATTAGGCATGTTCGGCATAGATGGTGTTGTTGGTGTAGCAGGAGTCGGAGTTGCAGTACCGCCGAATTTGGCAGGGTATTGCATTACGATTGCTTCACTTAAAATGTCTCCAAATCCAAACATGTGGTGATAAGCCATACGTTCTTCAGAATAAGCTGTTGTGTAATCTTTAGCTACATAAGAATCGAATGCTTTAAGCAACATTGCGATATGTTCTGCAAGTCCAGATTCAAGAGCAGCTTGAGGCAAGTTAGGGTTAGCATCTGCGAAGAATTTCGCTTGTGTTACTTTGTATTCTGCTAATTCATCAACTGCTTTTTTCTTCGCTGTTGCATCGCCAGCAGCGGTTGCTTTTACATAATCTACAAAGTATCCGATATGTGAAGCCCAGATTGTTTTGAAAGCAGCGCCAGCTTCGTTACCATATACAGAAGCAACAGCAGCACTCAAATCATCTGTGTTTTTGTTCAATAGAGCAGCGGCTTGTTCAAAATCAGGAGCACCGTCAACTCCTTTTTGCATTGCCCATACAGCTAATGTTGCATGCTCACCTAGAATGATACCTAGAGCAGAGCGCAAATCAGAAGCTCCCATAGTAGACATGTCTGTTGTAAATTTGTCAGGATATTGTTTTACAATAGCAGCGCTTAATATATCACCAAACATAAACATATGTTTGTAAGCTTCATCTGCTGTTGTATATGCTTTTGTATAATCTTTAGCTACATAAGCATCAAATGCAGTCAACAGCATATTGATATGTTCTTCCAGTCCTGCTTCTAATGCAGATTGAGGCAAATTAGGATTTGCATCTGCAAAGAACTTGGCTTGTGTTACTTTATATTCTGCTAATTCGTCTTTCGCTTTTTGTTTAGCAGCACTGTCATTAGCAGCGGTTGCTTTTACATAATCCACGAAATATCCAATATGTGAAGCCCAGATCGTTTTGAAAGCAACGCCAGCTTCATTACCATATACAGAAGCAACAGCAGCACTCAAATCATCTGTATTTGCGTTTAAAGCAGCGGCAGCTTGATCAAAATCAGCTTTGCCATCAATTCCTTTTTGCATTGCAATAATAGCTAGCAACGCATGCTCTCCAAGAATTTGCCCTAATGCTGAACGAAGATCAGCTCCAGCGCCTTTCGATGTTGCAGCGGCAGCTCCTGCTGTTGTTGGTAAGATCAATACAACTGCCATTAGCAGAATACCAATCTTAGATAGAACAGACTTGTACATGTTTCCACTCTCCTTAAATAATTTGGGATCAGTTGCATCGTGTTCATCAAACAGGTACTTCATAGAAGAATACGCTTACTTTAGAGCAGTGGATCATCTTTCCTGAAAAAAAATTAAAAATGTTTAACTGATTTGTAACCCCTTTGTGACGCTTTTCTTAAAAATGTAATAATTAAACAGCTCACTCTAATTTAATAAGCTATTCACTTAGACTTGAACCAAATTTCCAAAAATAAACTTTTAATATAAATAAAGCAGAGAAGCAATAATATTTTTTAAAAAGTCATCCATAGCAAATTTTCTTGCGAAGGTTATAATATAAGGGAACAGGAAAGGAGCCCTTGGATGAACGATATAGCAGAAGACAGAGAACTTATGCGACGGATTTCCCAAAAAGATGCCGAAGCACTTGAATGCATATATGACCGTTATGAACGGGCAGTGTATTCGTTCGCCTATCGGATTGTACAAGACACGATGGCAGCAGAAGAAGTGGTACAAGAATTATTTCTGCGTGTATGGAATCATGCAGAGCGTTATGATCAAAGCCAGGGGAAGCTATCTACATGGATGTTTACGATTACGCGTAATATCGCGGTAGATATGTTGAGACGCAAATCATCACGGGCACCTGTTGACCCTACTAAAGATGAAACACTTCGTGGTATACCTGATACGAAGGCGAATACAGAAGAGCAAGTTACGCTAAACTGGGAGCGGCAGCGTATTAAAGAAGCTATGGATGAATTGAGAGAAGACCAGAAACAAGTGATAGAATCAATATATTTTCAAGGATTGACTCAGCATGAAGTCTCCGAGCGATACAGTATTCCGCTAGGAACCGTCAAGAGCAGAGTAAGACTTGCCATAAGGCAGCTTCACAAGAAGCTTGCTGGAGCGGTGAGGGGGGAAAACTATTTATGAATAATGATAATCAATATAATAAAAATGAACTAAACGATATGATTGAAATGTACGTACTGGGTGGTTTGAATCCAGAAGAACAAGCACAGTTTGAAGCATACATGAAAGAGGATGCACAATGCCGTCTGGCGGTTGAAGAACTTCGGGAGGTGATGGATATTTTGCCATTCGCCGTTGAAGACGTTGCGCCACCAAAAGGTATGAAAAATCGTGTGTTGAGTCATATACTTATACCTAGCCATACAGAACAAACGATATCCGATGATCGGGGAACCACTCCTATACAAGTGGAAAAATCATCAGATGAGCCAACTGTAAAGCCAGCAGTAGTATACAGTACTCAAGAAGATAAAGCGTGGACACAAGATAAAAACAAAGGCAGATTCTGGCGGATTGCGACTACGTTTGTTGCGGCGGCGGCTGTTATTATCGGTATATATGCTTCCAATTTACGCGGAGAGATTGACAGTTTACAGCAACAATTAGCTATTTCAAGTACACAGGTCAATAGTTTGCAAGGAAAACTAGCGACGGTTTCGATGCCTACACAAGGACTGAAAGTAGATGAAGCTGTTAAGCTTAATCCGGCTACAGCAGATATTGTTGCACAAGGGCTCGCATCAATAGTGATTGATGATAAGGGAACACATTTACTTGTTCAAGCAGATAATTTACCAAAACTCAAAGGTAAACAAGCTTTCCAAGTCTGGTTGATTAAAGGCGATGTGAAGCAAAGTGCAGGAACGTTCCTTACTCAAGACGGAACAGGAGCGATGTATTATACATTCCAACCAGAAAATTATGACACCATTGCGATCACACTTGAACCGGATGAAAAAGGGGATCAACCAAGAGGCCCTGTTATTCTGGCAGCAGAAATTCAAGGGTAACCAGATTACATTCATCTCATGTTCTATCATCTATGTACATCGATAACAAGCGCCCTCCCATTATTGGAAGAGCGCTTGTTTGGTATTTATAAAGAATAAGACAATCTCTTTGTATCAAGTTACAGGTGGAGAAGTAGGATCAACCTCACCTGTAAATAATTTGCGAATATCTTCACGTTTGGCTTTGGGGCCAAGCAAGTACACTTTATCGCCTGCTAGGAGAACGGTATTGCCGCGTGGGGTCAGTATTTCTTCATTACGAATCAAAGCGGTGATCAATACACTTTGTGGTAAATGGATATCTTGAATCTCTCGATTGATCATACAACTTCGCTTATCCAGAGTGAGATGACTAATCTCTGAAGTCGTACGCCCGGTCGCTACCAGTTCGATAATCGAAGGTTGTTGATCCGGTATATTTTCAGTCAATCCTAATTTGTCTGCAAGCGATGAAATAGTCGTTCCTTGAATCAGAGCAGAAGAAAGAACAATAAAAAAGACCACGTTGAAAAATAAATGTCCGTTAGGTACACCTGCTAATAACGGATAGGTTGCGAGCACAATCGGAACAGCTCCGCGAAGCCCTGCCCATGCAACTAATGTTTTTTCACGAAACGAAAATTTACTGATCAATAGACTGGCATACACGCCTAGTGGTCTGGCTACCAGAATCAGCAAGATCGATAAGATAATACCTTGCCATGCTACAGCAGGCAATTGAGAAGGAAAAACAAGTAAACCGAGTAATACAAACATTAAGATTTGCATAATCCAGCCAAAACCCTGATTGAACTGTAAAATCGAACGCCGATACGTCAGATCAGAATTCCCCATCACTAGAGCCATCACATATACTCCCAAAAAACCGCTAGCATGAGTAAGTGAACTTACCCCGTATGTAAAAAGAGCGGCTGAAATCGCCAGTACCGGATATAAACTCGCTGTCTCAAAATTAATTTTGTTAATCAGCATAACCGCAAGCTTACCGCAAATAATACCGAGTACCAGTCCAAAACCCATTTCCCAGAAAAACGAAAAGATTTTGCTCCAAATGCTTATCGAAGGATCTTGAATTAATTCGATAAACATAATTGTTAAAAAGACCGCCATCGGATCATTACTACCAGATTCAGCTTCAAGAGTAGAAGTGATTTTTTTGCTGACATTTTTACTACCCAGTACAGAAAAAACGGCGGCTGCATCGGTCGATCCCACAATCGCTCCAAATAATAATCCTTCGGTAAGACTTACCCCTAAAATTAAATGAGCAAAATAACCGATAATAAAAGTAGTAAGCAATACACCTATAGTAGCGAGAGATAAAGCAGGACGAATAACCGGTTTGACCATATCCATCCTTGTCTGCATTCCGCCCTCAAACAAAATAATGACAAGTGCTAATACCCCGAACCATTGCGTGATAAAAGCATTATCATAATAAATAAAACGTCCGAGTCCCATACCAGCCAGAATAAAAAATACAAGTGCAGGCATCCCGAAACGAGAAGAAAATTTGGTAGAAAGCACGCCAATCAGTAGAAGGCTTCCAAGAAGTAAGATCAAATTACTGGTCATTTCTGTTGTATGCATAGGCAAGCCCCTTTTTATCGTAAAATATATCTATAGTTATATATTAAGCTTTTATATATAAACAAAATCATCTTTATAAAAACATCAACTTTTAAACATGTGGAACCGAAATAAATAAAGTAAGAAGCAATTGCTGTTTTATCAAGTGACGTATTCAGGAAAAGAGGGGACTACTTTGAAGTCATATCGAACGTTCCTCAAGCAAATTTTATTCAATTATATTATCGGATCATTGATCGCTGTAGCAGTGGTCGGTGGATTATTTGTTCTAACAACGATTGATGCACCACTTTTGCAAAATATAAGAATGATTGGCATTATGATGTTTTCGTTTATGGTGATGCTAGGGCTTGAAGGAATTGTATTTAGACGTCATATTCGTATTATTCGTGAAGCATGTGTGATTGATTTTCCTACAGAAGAAATGATCAAGAGTGCCTATATCCAACTACATAAATTTCCCAAGCTATCGGTGTATCGCATTATGTTGCCACATTTTTTAGGATTAACAGTGCCGGCATTGATACTGATGATTGTTTGTATGGGAAAAGGTTGGATTACGTTACCGACCTACTATCTGTGGATCGGTGGCGCAGGAGCATTAATGGTAGCGAGTATGCATGCTTTTATTGAGTTTTTTCTAACTGCTTCAGCGATTCGTCCAATGCTGATCTTGATGAAAGAACGTCTACATCGTCTGTATGGTAAAGATATTTTGGAATTAGGACAAGTTCATGTGTCAGTTCGTCGTAAATTTCAATGGAGTATTTTTTTGATCGGTGTATTTCCGTTAGTATTATTTAGTCTGGCGGCGCAGATCCGTCTGCAAGAAATGACAGGTGTACAAAGCGGCGAATACTGGAGCTGGGCAGGGTCTGTGATTCTAGTCAGTATCGCTTTTAGTATTGTCGGCGCACAGTTACTAGCAAGAGATGTAGAACATCCCATTCGTAATCTGTATAGCGAGATGGAGCATGTCAAAAACGGCGATTTTAGCGGCGAAGCAGAAGATTATTATTCAGATGACTTTTCGTTATTAATTTCAGGATTTAATCATATGATCAAAGGATTACAATTACGTGATCGTCGCAGTGCTCAATTACAAGATAGTTATTTTGCTACTTTAGCGGCGGCACTGGATGCGCGTGATCCGTATACCGCCGGACATTCATTACGTGTAGCTGAATATGCTGTTATTATCGGAGAAAATGCGGGTCTAAGCACGTATGAATTGGATCGTTTACGCAAAACAGCGTTGCTCCATGATATCGGTAAAATCGGAATTACAGATTCGGTATTGCTCAAAGACGGTAAGCTGACAGATGAAGAATTTGATCAGATCAAAAAACATCCTGCACTGGGCGAAAGTATTTTAAAACAGGTAGAACCGAAAGACGCGATGCAACCGTACTTGCCAGGTGTCCGTTCTCATCATGAGCGGTATGATGGCAAAGGCTATCCTGATGGGCTACAAGGTGAAGAGATTCCTTTATTCGGACGGATTATCGCTGTTGCCGATGCGTATGATGCTATGACATCGAATCGACCATATCGAAAAGGAATGCCAGCCGAAAAAGCGATTATGATTTTGGAAGAAGGACGGGGAACTCAGTGGGACCCGCAGTTTGCTTCGATCTTTATAGATAGTTATCGTAAGAAAAAAGAGCTGATCTCTTAGAAGATCGGCTCTTTTTTTGGTTGGATATAGAATTGAGGTTGGTATGTTTGATTGAAGTAAAAGAAGTCGCGTTTATAGTGCCAAACGCCGAAAGTAAGATATTTTGCTGTGCAAAAATCATGTTTGATTGAAGTAAAAGAAGTCGCATTTATAACGCCAAATGCTTAAGGAATTAGTTTTGTTTTTTTCGCTTTTTCTGCCATTTTTTCAGTCAGAGGGCCCAGCGGTTTTTTGAATATGACTGCAAATAGCATAAACAGTATCATAAATCCTATCAGATAAAGCACATCTCTATATACCGTCTCCATCAGCATACCACCGACAGCTTCACGTAGCACTTCTACAGCATAGGTGAATGGGAACCACGGATGTAATGCTTGGAAAAAAGTACCGGTCATACTGACAGGGAATGTACCACCTGAACTTGAAAATTGAAGCACAAGCAGGATGATTGCCAGTCCTTTACCAATATTGCCGAATACCGATACCAGTGTATAGGTTAGTGTGACAAAGACCATACTGATCAATATACTTAATCCGACAAACCAGACTTTATCGACGACATAAGCGCCCAAAATAAAGATATCTCCTAGCGAAATAATAAGTGCTTGTACCATACCAATCGTCATAAAAGTAAACATTCGACCGAAATAAATCTGATATGGACGATAACGTTTTTCTATATCTTCGACTTCGACTTTGAACATAGATACTAACAACATTGCGCCTACCCAGATCGAAAGGGTGGTGTAAAATGGCGACATTGCAGAACCATAGTTAGGAATCGGATACGTGCGATTTTGTTCTAACTGTACCGGGCTTGATAAGAAGTCACTTTCTTGCTGGATATCTCCTTTGAGCCATTTGATAATTTGGGACAGTTCGCTATCGCTATTTTTGAGAAGTCGGACTTTATTGGCTGCACTATGAACTGATTTTTCAAGTCCAGGCAGATCATCACGTATAAAATCGCCTACTTTATGCACAGCATTTTCGGCTTCAGGTAATTTGTTTTGGATCAAGTCTGTAATTTTATCTAATTCTTTTTCTGCTTTGGGTAGATCGTTACGTACAAAATCGGCGGCATCATGAATTTTCGTTTCGATACCAGGCAGATCATTATTTACAAAGTCAGCCGCATTATTAATAAGCTTGGTGAACTCGGTCATTTTGCTTTGTAATAATTGATTAGCATCATGTAATTTTTTCTCGATAGTCGGAAGATCGGTCTGCAATTGCTTCAGTTCTTCTTGACCGAACTGTACGCCGCTTTGAGCATCATTCAGAACAGCTTCAACATCAGGGAGCTTTTGCTGGGCAGTCTGCAAAACACTTGCTGCATCTTTGGCTACTGTTTTCAAATTGTCTAGCCCTTGATTAATATCAGGGACAATCTGACTATCATAGATCGAGATGATATCACCTAATGTATCGCTAGCATCCGTTGACAATTGACGAAGATTATTCAAAATATCTTCAGCAGGTTGTTGACCATTGCTGATTGCTTGATGAATACTGCGTACCAGTTCCAATTGACGCTCAAATTTATCGTGTACTGTATTGAGGCGACTAATTGGATTGTCGAGTGGATGGTTCGGCAATACATTATTTAGCCGAGTTAATAGGTCCGTAGTACGTTCGATAATACCGACCGCACGAGATAAGCGTGTATCTAGAAATGACAGAGCATCCAAAGCCGCTTGAGGATCAATATCTGCTCCTTGAATGGCATCGACTAATTGAGTTGTCGCATCGGCTGTTTGTTGTAAAAGAACTAAATTTTGACGAACAATAGGCGCTACTGAATCAAAAGCACCGTCATTTTCATCTAAAAACGTATTTACTCGATTCGTAAAATCAGCACTGATATCTGTAATTTCTTTTACTTTTGGCAATGCTTCTTGCGCTGCGGTAATAATACCTGATAATTTGTCAGCATCTTCAATGGCTTTATTGAGTGCATCTTCTACTTTGTAAAAGTTTTTATCTAGTTCGTTCACTTTGTCTGCAGCGGCTTGAATTTCAGGTAGTCTTTTTTGTAACAATAAAATTTGATTGCCTGCTTCTTTGATCTTCGGTAGATTATCTTCTACTTTGAGAATCATATTACCAGCGGCTTCGATTTCAGGGATTCGTTGTTGCAAAGCGACAATTTTTTGCGCTTGTGCATCGATTTGAGGAAGCTTTTTCTCTAACTCTAAAGCTTTATCTGCAAATTCATCAATCTCTGGCAATCGTGCTTCGACCGTCAAAATTTTATTTTCAATCTTGCGAATAGTAGGAAGTTCTTCTTCAAATTTGATCCCGGCGTCTTGCATTTTGGTCAGTACAGCTTCACTGGCGGTTTCTACAAATTCATCGCTAATTTGTTGTGTAATAGTAGTTGCACCTTTATCGGTGATTTTGGGTGCGACTGCACTGATTTTTTCATTTACTGTATAGATAATTTTGGGCTTCACTGGATCATCGGTTAGAATACTAGCAATCTTTTTAGAAAAGTCAGATGGAATCAATAGGCTAGCATAGTATTCGCCTGTATCTACTCCATGTCTAGCAGTATCTTCATCTACAAATGTCCAGCCCAGTGTCGTGTTCTTTTTGAGATTTTCCAGTACTTGATCGCCGACATTAATGTCTTTTCCTTCGATCTTGGTTCCTTTATCTTGAGAAGTGATAGCAATTTTGATGCCTGCTGTATTGCTGTACGGGTCCCACATCGCTTTGAGGTTAAACCACGCATATACAGAAGGTAATAACATAATCGCAATGACTAACAAAATACCTGTAGAGACACCGAAAATGTTTTTCCAATCACTTTTATAAATATTCCAAATGTTTCTCATAACTTCGTTATACCACCTAATCGCCTATAATAAATTCATTACTCTGTACTATTATTTAACCTTTAACACCTTACACTACCCTACCGATTCAGAAGTAAAATCTCAGGTTAAATAAAACGTAAGATAGCTTTGATACCAATCTTTGAACAGGTTGTATACCTTGAGTATGGATAATAAACGCTATAAGCTCAACAAGCAAGTGAATATTATTCTTTTATTTAGGTAGGCTATCTATTTATTTTTATTGTATCATAATTTTCATATGGATGTGCTTTGAATCAAATAAGTCCGTATCAGCATTTGGTAGGCGTCATTATATCTGTCAGTGTTGATCCAACCCAAAATGATAAAGGAGCGAATAACAATGAATGATGATATTATCAAAGGCAAATGGACTCAATTTAAAGGTGAAGCGAAAAAGCAGTGGGGTAAATTGACCGATGATGATCTAGATGTAATCAACGGCGAGAAAGAAAAATTTATCGGAAAACTGCAAGAACGTTACGGTCATAGTAAAGAAGCGGCCGAAGAAGAGTACAATACATGGAGCAAACGTCATTATGAGAATGATGCTAACAATACGTTGTTATAAGCTGAAAATAGACCGTTTTGAAATTTAGACTTGCCAGAATGGTCAAAGTATCGTAAAATTGGTCTTGCATGTGATTAACAACGACATAGATGGCACATAACATAAAGGGCGATTGTAATATCCTTAATCGGGGATATCACAATCGCCTTATTCATTTATTGCGGGAAAATTGTTGAGATGCTTAGGCGCGTGGTGAGGCGCTGCGAGAAGGGGATCTTCTTGGCGTCGCTGGTGAACAATGATCCCTTGAATAACCGCTATGCGGTGGGGATCATCGTTCAAAGGCGACTTTCAGAAGATTCCCCTTCTCTTCGCTCACTACGTGCTGAAGCATACAGTAATAATTTTCTTGCGGCTCTGCCGCTGTGGGAGTGGCAGGGTAGGTCAAGGAATGAGTGGGGCAAGAGATATAAAAAAAGAGATATCAATTTGTCGAGATATAAAATATATCTAAGATATAGTCTGTGTAATAACAAGAGTTATAATTTATGTACGGATAGAATGATGGAATGGTTTACTTTATATAGAAATAAAATTAATGTATATCACATATGCAAATACTACATAATAAAAAGAGCTGATGACAAAGAGTGAGGATATACGACTTTGCATCAGCTTTTTATTTTATTATGATCTATGATTTAGAGTGGGAGTAGGGCAACTTGGGAGCGTTGACCGACTTGAGTAACCATTTGTTCCCATGCTTCTGGTTTTTGAGCAAGCACAGCATAGTAACGACGCAGGAACTTTTCAATTAGTGATCCGGGTAAAGATTGAGTTGCAGGATCGTAGGCTAAAAAGCAGAAGTCCAGTTCAGATACAGCTTCGCCGTCGTTATTCCACGATGGGTGGATATAAGGGAAGTCTAATTTGCGGTAACCAAGATGAGATAAGACTTCACGACGTACAAATGGATCCATCGGTTTGATGCCACCAAATTCATGATGTTCGATACGATAAGGATCATAGATTTCTGCGAACATGCCGAATAGTTCTTTGCCTGCTTCACTTGCGACTTGTTGTAGATCGCTCTGACGTTGTTGAGCTAGAAAAGCTCCGATCCCAAGTCCAGGTTCACCAATAATCGTAAAGTCCGTCATCGCTACATTATCTTCTTCGTAATAACGGTATTCAGTAGCTCCAACCACTTTGCCTTCATGTACAGCAACAAATACGCGGATACCCGGATCTTCTAACGGTTCTTTCCATAGATCAAAAGACAATACTTCTTCTGCCGGGAAAATACGTCCCATCAAGCCATGCATATCTGCAAATAGTGGATCTTCAATATTGGTAATACGTACAAATTCCATTAAGATCATCCTTTCAAGTTACGTGCGATAAGTAGCGGATTCTTCCATTCCATCAACACAGCATAATGGAGTGATTCTTCATCGTCTAAATAATCTTTGATAATCGTGAGCGGTGTGCGTCCACAGCGAAGTAGAAAAGAAATCACTGGATCATAGACTGTCCCTTGAGTGATAGCTTCTACATACTGCTGTGGTGTATAGTCCTGAGCGACCTGATGATAACCGGGCATACGACCTGCACCGAGTAATCGTGTGAGTCCCATCGCTGTAACAACTTCATACATCGACTGCATCAATAATTTACCCAGTCCCCATTGCCGATAGGAAGGATGTACACATAGATCAGCGATATACAGTGTATCTCCTGTTGGCTGATGATTGCGAATATATCCGTTGTCAGTGACTTCTTCCCATGTATGCTGAGGATGATCCGGGTCAAAATCAATCAATAATGAAGTCATCGAACCTGCCAGTACGCCATTGATTTCGATACAAAGTGCGCCTTGAGGAAAGCGTGTGATATGTTCATGCAGTTGCTCGGTATTCCACCATAGCTCGGAAGGATACGGTGGAGGAAAAGCAGCACGCTGAATCTCGATCAAACGCTCAAAATCTTTTTGTGTATATGACCGGACGATAGCAGGATATGGGGTACGGTTATGGAATACATAACATGATTTATAATATGATGGAAGAGCATCTTCAGGCGTCATCATAGATTAAGACCAATCGGTATACAGATCTGTACGCCGATCACGCCATGTGGTAACAGAACCTTTTTCACGAACTTGATATAACAGCTCTAGATCAAGGTCAGCGGTTACGATCATATCATCATTGATCTCGCCTTCCACCAGAATACCACGTGGTGGAAAAGGAACATCATTCGGCGTAATCACAGCCGCTTGTCCGAAGTTGCCACGCATAAAGTCTACTGTTGGTAAAGAACCGACTGTACCCGTTGTCACTACATAGACTTGATTTTCTACAGCACGAGCATGACTGGTGTAACGAACACGATGGAAGCCATGACGATCATCGGTACAAGACGGACAGAATATCACATCTGCACCTTTTGCTTTTGCCATACGCACAATTTCAGGGAATTCGATATCATAACAGGTTAATAGAGCGATCGTTCCTTTATCTGTTTCAAATACAGTTAAGCCATCACCTGCTGACATATTCCATTCGGTTACTTCTGTTGGCGTGATATGAATTTTGGGTTGTACAGCAACCCGTCCATCTGGATAAAATAAATGAGCTGTATTGTATAATTTGCCTGCTTTTTCGATTACATGGGTACCACCGATAATATGAGTACCTGTTTCTTGAGCAAGTTGTTGAAATAGTTGCACATAAGCTTCAGTGAAATCAGGTAATCTCTCAATACCTAGTGCTTGTCCATGTTCATCACCAATCGATAACAATTGAGTGGTAAAAAATTCAGGAAAAAGAATAAAGTCGACTTCAAATTCTTGAGCTGTCTTCACATAATGGGTCACTTGAGCCGCAAATTCTTCAAAAGAAGATATGGTGTGAAGGCGATATTGTACCGCCGATACGCGAAATTTCATAGTAAATGGTAACCTCCTGATATTGAGATATACTCATCATAACAGAATTAAGAAAGGTTATAAAAGAGGAACAAATCCAGTACGTGTGCTACAATCTTAATTGGAATATATAATATATATTTTACTTTATTTTACAATAAAAGCAGGAGTGATCATATGGGGTTCATAAAGAATTTCCTGATGAATGCGGGGATGATGGTCACCATTGCATATGTGGCAAATCTGATTTATAAATATGCACTTATCCGCTTTTCAGCACGTATTAAATATATCAGTTCTATTTTTTTATTGATTTTTGCTGGTTGGGCAAGTTGTTTTTTTGGATTTCGATTAAGTGAAAATGTTATTTTTGATCTTCGTTTTTTGCCTCTGATCGTTGCGGCGGCTGTCTATTCTAGACCGATTGTCATTATGCTGGTCGGTGTAGGCATTGGATTGACCCGCTTAACTTTTAGCATAGATATGGCGGCTTTTGTAGGAGTATTGAATCTGTCTATTCTGGGAGCGGTCTGTGCTGTTCTGAATATCTGGATGCGCAATAGCACTGTTAAGTTGCACATCAAAGCGATTATAACAGTGCTCGTCGTAAATATTATTAATACGTTTGATATTGCTGTGCTAGGTGTTGTACCGATACGTATCTATTTATTTGAAATCATGCCTTTTACGTTACCGATGTCAATCTTAATGAGCAGTGTATTTGTATTTATTCTGCGTGATTTTCATACAGAACGTCAGCGAATGTTACAACTTGAGCATGCCAATGAATTACTGTATCAACAGACCGAGGAACTGCAACAGACTCAATTTGTACTGGAAGAACGAGCCAAGCAATTGTTATTAGTATCTCAATACAAATCTGAGTTTTTGGCAAATATGTCTCATGAATTACGGACACCGCTCAATAGTATTATTAATCTGGCACAGATTATGGCTGACAAAGAAGATCAACGTACAGTAGAAGAAACTGCTCTGTATAGTCAGATGATTTATCAATCAGGCTTAGATTTACTGGAATTGATCAATGATGTGCTGGATCTATCCAAAGTCGAAGCAGGCAAGCTCGAAATTACGTATGAAGAAGTAGGATTGTGGGAATTAGTAGAAGGATTACGCATGCATTTTGAAATTACGGCTCAGAAAAAAGGCATTACATTTGCCACTGTACAAGATCCATCTGTTCCAAAAACGATTTTCTCGGATTCTCAGCGGATTCAACAGATTTTACGCAATTTGCTTACTAATGCGTTTAAGTTTACGCAAAAAGGCAGTGTAACTCTGCGCATACACACCTATGACAATAGTGAAGATCATAGTGAATGGATTGTATTCTCTGTGCAAGATACAGGAATAGGTATAGCGCCTTCTCAACATCAATTGATTTTTGAAGCATTTGAGCAAGCGGATAGTTCGATTACGCGCCGTTATGGAGGGACAGGTCTGGGATTATCGATCAGTCGAGATTTAGCGACGATGTTAGGCGGATACTTGAGTATGGAGAGTCAAGAGCATGAAGGCAGTCTATTTTCACTCTATCTTCCGTTGCTTCAATCTCAAGCTACAGATTGATTATGAATACAAGCTGTAGATAAATTCGATCGCTACCTGACATTGAGATTACACTATAAAAAGTTTATAAAAAATATTGATCATGTAGTAGATCTAGATGATGACTGCAATGAGAACGGATACATGTTCTAAAAAAGTGTAGCATCAACGTTTGGTTATTGGCAGAGAGGGTAAACAAACCTAATTCTAAGTTTATGTAATCAAAGTCATCTTTTGTAATGTACAAAGGAGAGGATACTTATCAAACGAAGACGCGCTCTTGGACTTAACCGTTTGAATTTGCAAAAACGAAGATATTCAATGTATCGCAATCATCTACGAATCGCTACAACAGAAGGTATTCCGGCTACAATCTTTTCGACATTATTAAGCGGGCCTTTTTTGACAGGATTTCTATTGTATCTTGGAGCAACCGCAGGACAAATCGGATTGGTGATCGCATTAACTACACTGGTTAATGTCGGACAGGTGATCGTTGCTTTTTTGATCCAACGGTTACATAAGCGGAAATGGGTATTGATTTTATCTGTATTTCTGCATCGGGTATTATGGGGAGCTACCGGGTTAGTTCCATTTATTTTTGACAAAGAATTATGGGTGCCTGCTTTTATCGTGTTGTATATTTCAGCGTTTGTAGCTAATGCCGTTATCGGTGTAGTCTGGGCTTCGCTTATTGGAGATATTGTTCCCGGTCGCTTACGTGGTAGATATTTTGGTATTCGCAATACGATACTGAATGCGTTAGGCAGTGTCACTTTATTTGTCGGAGGGTTTTTGCTAGATAAGTATCCGGGCGGGCAAGGCTTTCTCATTTTGTATATCATCGTATGGATCTGTGTTGTGATGAATGTTGTTATTTTTCTATTTTATCCAGATGCTCCGTTTGAACGATCAGCAGAAACGAAATTTGTACCGATGCTACGTAAGCCTTTGTATGATCGTCTATTTATGAAAGCTACTTGGTTTCTAGCATTCTGGTTATTGTTGCAGACGCTGGTTGTTCCGTTGTACTCGTATGTAATGTTGGAAGTATTGCATGTGAGCTACTCGATTACATCCATTATGACTGTCGTGCAGACGATATTTATGATGATCAGCTTTTATTTCTGGGGCAATATGAATGCACGCTTTAGTAACAAAACATTGCTGTATTGGACGCTTCCTTTTATTGCGGCTTCTTGCATCGCATGGAGTCTGAATGCGATTATCCCTGTCGTGCTAGCGCTTCTTATTATTCATATGTTACTTGGTATCGGGGTAGGTGGATTCAACCAGCTATCGTTCAACTTTATTATAGGGGATACACCGAAAAATGATCGTCCGATGTTTATCGCTGTTTATTCGGCGATTACAGGGCTGACTTCTTTTATCGGGCCATTGGTTGGCGGTAAAATCTTTGAGTGGATCGAGCCTTTGCCTAGATGGGTACAAGTATTTGGATTTCAGACTGCTGTAGGGTTGCTATTATTAGGTCTAGCCGTAACGATAGGACGCAAAGTTTTAAAAAATCCAAGTCTGCATCAGTTGTGACCAGCGATCATATGATTTGATAATCCCATCATTATCGCTTTTCTAGAAGATGAACTTTGTCGTGAGGATTGCCAAACGTCAGTCTGCACGCTTAAAATGATGTCAGACATATACTACTTTTAGGAAAAGAGGTTATTACGAATGAGCAAGCAACCGATTTCTACCGATCGTGCTCCTGGAGCACTTGGCCCTTATTCACAAGCAATAGATACAGGACTTTTTATTTTTGCATCCGGTCAATTGGGTCTTGATCCTGTAAGTGGAGAATTAGCAGAAGGCGTGCAAGAGCAAGCGCGTGTAGCTCTTCAAAATGTAACTGCCGTATTGGATGCAGCAGGAAGCAGTCTAGATCAAGTAGTCAAAACAACAGTCTTTTTGCAAGATATGAATGATTTTGTAGCGATGAACGAGATTTATGGTCAATTTTTCAAAGAACCGTATCCTGCTCGTAGTGCTGTGCAGGTCGCTCGACTACCGAAAGACGCTTTGGTTGAGATCGAAGTTATCGCTTTGAAAAAATAATTAGTTTAAGCAAAAAAGACTTTCTCTTTAGAAGAGAAAGTCTTTTTTTGTTAGTCTAGCGGAATGATTAGAATGAAGCTGAACAGATTATATTATTCCTTTTTATTCAAAATAAGAAGGAGACGCTAAAGCAACTGTTGAGAAATATAAATTTCTTTTCTCATATTCTTGAATTTCAGGCGTTAATTCATTTAAGAATTCGCTAGAATTTACTATGTCTTCTGTTATACTATCAGGTCTCCAAAAGGATAATCCAAGCTCTTTAAAAGTAAAACAAATGCGCATATCAGATTCATCATCTTTCATATACTCTGTCTGCTGACTCAAGCGGTTTATGATATCATCCGCTTTAGTTTTGAATAAGTCTATCCCATCGTAAAGTAATTCGATATCAAATTCACCGAATGGATTCCAGGCTTCAATGAATATTAATTTATGATTGGAATCGTATTCTATTTTACTAAACAAATCTTCTGCATTATGTAGTGGAAAGTTCTTACATTCAGCCTCAACTTGCGATTGATCCATTCCTAATTGTATTGAACCTATGCTAACTAAAGGCTTAATTATAATGGGTTCCATAAGTAGTCTCCTTATTTTAAAAAATTGATCATTCATGTAGTTCGCAATGAAATAAATAGAATATAAATTACTAAGATTATAATTGTAAATAAAAAAAGATGCAAAAATATTTGGGACTAACTGAATTCTTAGTAAACATCAATCAAAAAGTCTATTCTTGATATCAAGAATAGACTTTTGCATAACAATACCTTTATTAATCCCGTATACGATTACGAGCAAAGAAAATCACGATCGCATAGATAAATAGCACAACTGCTAAAATAATAGCGGTTAACCAAGTACCATGAGAATCTTGATGTTTGAACGCAATCGCAATATACGCCCATACAAAGACAAGCGGATAAATACTATCACGATAACGATATCCAATGACCAGAGCAATCAATGCACCTACAATTAGTCCAATGACTGACCAGACAGTCGGTGAAAGTCCAAAACCAGACCAATCATTTTTGTGTAAGACAATTCCTACATTCAAAATCGTAGCTACCGATACCCAACCCATATAAATACTGAAAGGCAATTTGACGAGAATAATCTGTGCTACAGAAGGACGAACGATTTTTCGTGTGCGTACATACAATACGATGGTGGTTAACAATAACAAGATAATAATGACTGTTGCAATCTCAGTTAATAAAGAGTGCCAGAAGAATAACCAGATGATATTACATAATGAATTGATGACTAACCAGATTCCAACAGCTTCAATGCCTTCTTTACTTTCAGAAGAGTTACGGAATTGGTAAATAACAAAGCCTACCAGTAATAAATAGATCACAGACCATATGGAAAATGCGTAACTAGCAGGTGTTAATAAAATTTCAAACATAGCTGAAATTTCACCTGTACCTCTACCGAATAGTGGTAGTGTAGCTGCTAGATAGTTCATAACCAATACAGCCGCAATAGCTACAACGTTCAGCCATTTGTACGTATTGAGTTTGGACAATAGGAGTCCCTCCTTATTTTTTTGAGGATCATATGTAAAGCTAACATTCGATATACAGAATGCTTTAATTATATACCCATTTCAAAGCGCAGTTACACAGCATATGCGATGTACCTCTTCTTAGCAGAAGTGCGAAAAGTATTCATCTAGAGATACTGTTATATCGATCTATCTTATTCAAAAAAAATGATTGCGCTCTCATGATTTGAAATGAATATTCCTAAAACAGTCATCAATTTGACAAACCTTGGGTATATAACAATATGTTGATTGTTTCATCTGATAAAAGGGACTTGAAGGAGGATACTGAATATGGTCGGTAAAAAAGCATCACAATGGATTCAGCAGATTATTTTTGTAGGGCCCGCCACTTTGTTTTTTGCATTAATTGTGATTATTCCATTTATTTTGGGTCTGTATTACTCATTTACAGATTGGAATGGTATTTCGAAAACAATCAACTGGGTTGGATTTAGCAATTACACACATATCGTTACCAAAGATCCTGATTTCCGAAATGCATTTTGGTTTACTGTTCGCTTTACAGTAGTAGGCATTATTATTACCAATATCATTGGTTTTACGTTGGCTTACATTTTGACCAAGCCACTATTTACACGTAATCTGATGCGTACGATTTTCTTTATGCCAAATATGATCGGTGGATTGTTACTTGGATTTATCTGGCAATTTATTTTTATCAAAGGTTTTGCTGCTGTCGGTGAAGCTACTGGATTATCGTTATTCAATCTTCCCTGGTTAGGCGATCGCGCGACTTCATTCTGGGGCATCGTGATTGTGTTTGTCTGGCAAACCGCAGGTTACTTGATGGTTATCTACATATCTTCTTTAAACAATGTACCGAAAGATGTTTTGGAATCAGCAGAAATTGATGGAGCAACACGCTGGCAAGTTGTACGTCATATTATTTTCCCATTAATTATGCCTGCAATAACAATCTGCTTGTTTTTAGCAATCTCGTGGGCATTCAAAATGTTCGATCTCAACTTAGCATTAACTAACGGTGGCCCATTCAAAGCAACGGAATCGGTAGCACTGGATATTTACAATGAAGCTTTTACCAATAACCGTCTAGGGCTTGGTACAGCAAAAGCTGTAATCTTCTTCGTTATTGTGGCACTGATTACCAGTGTACAAGTACGTCTGACGAAAAGCAGGGAGGTTGAACTATAATGGATATTCAAAAACGATACGGTGTTCGTACACTGATTCTCGAAATTATTGTTGTGATTGTCGGTTTAATCTTCCTGATTCCATTTTATTTTCTACTCGTCAATTCAGTGAAATCTTTTGCTGATATTTTGTCTAACTCAGCAGGCTTGCCTCAAGCGTATTTGTGGAGCAACTATGCCAAAGCATGGACAGCTATCGATTTTCCGACAGCACTTAAAAATTCATTGATTGTAACGATCGTCAGCAATCTATTATTGGTGTTAATCAGTTCGATGGCTGCTTATCAGATGGTACGTCATCCATCGTTATTTAATCGTATCTTATTTTTTGTTTTTGTAGCTGCCATGGTTATTCCTTTCCAATCGATTATGTTGCCGTTGATGGAAATGGCAAGCAAATATCGTCTAAACAACAGCATATACGGCTTGATCGTCAGTTATCTTGGATTTGGAGCACCATTATCAGTCTTTCTATTTCATGGATTTGTTAAAACAGTTCCTCTTGAAATCGAACAAGCTGCGCGTGTAGATGGTTCTTCACGTTACGGTGTCTTTTTCCGTATTGTATGTCCATTAATGCAGCCGATGTTTGTGACAGTTATTATTTTGAATACATTATGGATCTGGAATGATTATCTATTGCCTTCTCTGATCTTATCGAGTCCTGAATTGCGTACGATTCCGATTGCCACTTATAGCTTTTTCGGACAATATACGAAGCAATGGGATATGGCATTGCCTGCCCTTGTGCTTGGGATTACGCCGATTATTATTTTCTTCCTGTTTATGCAGCGGTATATTATCGAAGGCATTACGTCCGGTTCAGTCAAAGGTTAATACGACAATCATCTATTTTAGAACCAATATCAAAATAACCTACAGAACAAATTTAAATGAGCAAAACAGGAGGATTGAAGTATGAAAAAAATACTTTTACTACCACTGACTTTGCTATTCGGATTAGCGACAGTATTATCCGGTTGTGGCAATCAGAATACACAAGATGCGAGTGGAACCAAAACGATTCATATTTATCAATATAAAGTCGAAATCTCCGGTGCTCTTGCCAAATTAAAAGTAGAGTATGAGAAAACCCATCCAGGCGTGAAATTAGATATCCAGTCTGTCGGTGGTGGTAGTGATTATGCGGCTTCTCTCAAAGCTAAATTTGCTTCAGGTGATGAACCTGATATTTTTAGCAATGGTGGATATGAAGAAATGAATCTGTGGTTTGAATATATGGAGGATTTATCTGATCAGCCCTGGGTTGGCGATCTGGTCGATGGAGCCAAAGAATCGATTAGTCGTGATGGACATATCTATGGACAGCCGATCGGGCTAGAAGGATATGGATTTATTTATAACAAAGATATTTTTGCAAAAGTAGGTATTAAAGAGTTACCTACTACATTAGAAGAATTACAAGCAGTCTGTGAGAAGCTGAAAGCAGCCGGTTATATTCCATTCTCGAATGCATTTCAAGAGTGGTGGGTACTGGGGAATCATAATTCCAATATTCCGTTTGCGCATCAGAAAGATCCGGTACAATTTTTGCAACAATTGGATGCTGGAACAGCGCAGATACCTGGAAATGAGAAATTTACAGATTGGTTGAATCTGGTTGATCTTATGGTAAAATACGGAAATAGCAATCCGTTAACGACTGATTACAATACACAGGTGACGTTGTTCGCGAATGGCAAAGCTGCAATGATGCAACAAGGGAACTGGACACAAGTACAGATCGATGGAATCAAGCCCAATATGGATATTGGTCTGATGCCGATTCCGATCAACAATGACAAGCAGGAGAATGATCGCTTATTTGTCAGCGTGCCAAACAACTGGGTGGTCAACAAAAATTCACCGGTCAAAGCAGAAGCGAAAGAATTTTTAAATTGGTTAGTGACTTCGGATACAGGAAAACACTATATCACTGACGAATTTAAATTTATACCTGCTTTCAAAAGTATTCCCACAACCGATAAACAGCTAGGGCCTATCGGTTCAGATATTGTAAAATACAATGAAGCAGGCAAAACGCTCCAATGGGTATTCCCGCGATTTGCAACAGGATTAACCAAAGATTATGGCAGTACGATTCAAGCTTATATCGCTGGAGAATTGACCAGAGATGAAATGCTGGAACAAATGCAAGCAGAATGGGTGAATTTGCAATTAAGATAGTCTGACATCACTATATCTTGGCGTAGATCAGGTGATAGGAGTAAGACATACAATCCTGATCTACGTTAAAGATATCTAAATGTCTACCAACATCCAACAGCGGAGGGGAACAGTAGAATGGAAGATACAAGCGAAGCGATACACCCGGACAAGGCAGGATTACCTGTTGTACAGGAAACATGGAACTCATTTGGACATATGATTCGCTGGCAAGAACATAATGGAGCTTATCTTTGTTACGGAGAACGTAGTCATGCCGCACTGATTTTTTTGTCCGAGGGAGAATTTCGCTTTAAAGTATTTCAAGGAGAATATCCTGATCTATCAACAACGATTGCTGTATTACCTCGCAGTGAAACATCACAACCTGCTATCGAAGAAAATGACGAAAACCTTGTTTTTACAACATCGCTTATTCAAGTTTTGCTCAATAGGCAAACGTTTGCACTAACAGTGTTAGATAAGAATGGTCATGAAATTGCGCGTCAAGAAACTGTCAGTTGGAGTCCTCGTGGTGCGATTAATGGATTGTTCAATATGCAGGAAGGCTCTCACTTTTACGGATTAGGTGAAAAGTCTAGCTTTTTGGATAAACGTGGTGAGCGCTATACGATGTGGAATACCGATGTCTATGCTCCTCATATGCCAGAGATCGAAGCGCTATACGAATCGATTCCTCTACTATTGCATATGCAAGGTGAGACGACGTATGGCATATTTTTAGATAATCCGGGACGTTCTGATTTTGATATGCGTTCTCATGGAGTAGCGTATACGATAGGATGTTCTACAGGGCAGTACGATATTTATTTTATTTATGGCCCGGAATTGAAAGATGTGGTGCGCCGTTATACATCGATGACCGGACGGATCTCGTTACCACCCAAATGGGCACTTGGCTATCATCAATCCCGTTATAGCTATATGAATCAGAGCGAAGTGATGCAGTTAGCTCGTGATTTTCGTGAAAAACAAATTCCTTGTGATGTGATTTATCTGGATATTCACTACATGGAAGGCTATCGTGTATTTACATTTGACAAAATTCGTTTTCCAAATCCGAAAGAAATGATCGCCGAACTAAAAGAAATGGGTATTCGCATTGTACCGATTGTTGATCCGGGAGTGAAAAAAGATCCTAAATATCCGGTCTATCGTGAAGGGGTGCAAGAGGATCATTTCTGTCGTTACTTAGAAGGAGATATTTATTTCGGAGATGTATGGCCAGGAACAAGTGCTTTTCCTGATTTCACCGATAACAGAACAGCAGAATGGTGGGGACAATTGCACGATTACTATACATCGCTCGGGATTGAAGGCATCTGGAATGATATGAACGAACCGGCTGTATTTAATACACTCAAAACGATGGACTTAGACGTGATTCACAAAAATAACGGTCATCCGATGACCCATGAAGAATTGCATAATTTGTATGGATTACTGATGTCCAAAGCGACGTATGAAGGTATGAAAAACAATATGAATGGGCGTCGTCCTTTTATTTTGACACGTGCAGGGTATTCAGGGATTCAGCGCTATGCCGCGATCTGGACAGGGGATAACCGCAGTTTCTGGGAGCATATGGCGATGGCGATTCCAATGGTACTTAATATGGGATTGTCAGGGCTTCCTTTTGCCGGGCCAGATATTGGTGGATTCGCGCATCATACGTCAGATCAATTGCTTGTGCGTTGGACACAGATGGGAGCCTTTTTCCCGTATTGTCGTAATCACTCTTCATTGGGAACAGCGCGTCAAGAACCGTGGTCGTTTGGCGAGCAGACGGAAGGTATTTTACGAGAATATATTGGACTGCGTTACCGCTGGTTGCCACATCTATATAATTTATTTTATGAAGCTTCTCAGACAGGAATGCCGATTATTCGTCCATTGATTCTAGAGTATCCACGTGATCCGCAAGTGACTAATCTTTGTGACCAATTTCTAGTTGGGTCAGACGTGTTGATTGCACCGATTTACCGACCGGATACGTATTGTCGTGCAGTGTATTTACCTGAAGGCACATGGCATGATTATTGGACAGGCGAGCGTCATGAAGGTGGCAAGCATATTCTGGTGGATGCTCCACTAGATGTACTGCCGATGTTTATTCGTGCAGGTTCGATCGTAGTTGAAGGATCACTACGTCAATATACAGGTGATCAGGCAGATGAATCGATCACTTTCCATATCTATGGCGCTGTTGCAGATGATTCATTTACAGCACAGTATAGTCTATATGAAGATGATGGGCAGACCTTTGCTTATGAAAATGGCAATCATTCTAAGCTGGATATTCGTGCATGTGGTGGTCAGGACGAATTGCGATTGTCGATCCGTTATGCGAACCGCCAGTATGTAGCTGTTCGTGATCAGTTACGTTTTACACTGCGTCAACCGGATTTCCAACCGACAGAAATCGTAGGATTAGATCGCATTTCATTAGATGATCTGGCTGAAGGGAAATCAGGTTGGAGTATCGACGAAGATAGTGGAGATATTCTGATTCAAGTATCCGATACAGAACAAAATGAACTGGTTCTAAAAGTATAATAAAAGGTCATTTCTTTCACAGCCTATAGTGAAGGGAATGACCTTTTTTAATGTTATGCTATACATAATGTATCTTATTTCTTACTCATTATTTTGGCTAAAAAGACGATAAAGATGATAACTCTCAAAATTTATTTTAAAATATTGTATATCAATTATCAAAAAGAAGAAGCAGACTAAAATGACCCAAAGGACACTTATTGTATAGTGTACAACTACATAGAAATCTAAAAAAAACGGAGATGAACACATGCAATCATGCTGGATAGGGATCGATATAGGAGGCACAGGTATCAAAGGCGCATTGGTGAATGAGCAAGGACAGATGATTGAACGTATGGAATTGCCTACCCAAGCAGAGCAAGGTGCTAAATTTATATTAGGACGAGTATTGTATATTGCTAATGAACTCAAAAGTATTGTCTATGATAGTGTCAAACAACGCTTTATTACGATTCATGGAATCGGTATAGGTTCTGCGGGGCGAATCGACCGCGAAAGTGGCATCGTGCTGGATGCGACCGATAATTTGCCAGGATGGAAAGGTATGCATCTGGCTGAAAAAGTTACCGCTTCAACAGGGCTACCAACATCTATTGTCAATGATGCTCATGCAGCAGCGGCAGGCGAAGACTGGATTGGTGCGGCTTCTCATGTGCAATCTTCGATTATGTTAACGATAGGGACAGGTGTTGGCGGTGCACTTGTTCATTATGGTGAAGTGATCTCCGGTCAATACGGAGGAGCAGGGGAATTAGGACATATGATTCTGCATCCAGGGGGTCTGCCTTGTAATTGCGGTAAAAAAGGGTGTGTCGAACAGTATATATCAGGAACGGCTCTGCATCGGCGGGCAAATGAATATGTACCGGGCTGGAATGCATATACGTTAATGAGAGAAGCCAAGCAAGGCACAACAGAAGCGCTTTTTATATTAGATGGTTGGATTAATGATCTAGCAAATACGATTATTAATATGGATCAAATCTTCGATCCGCAAGCGATTATTATCGGTGGTGGTGTAATTGTTACACGTGGAACGTGGTGGGAATTACTTCTTCAACGCATTCAAGAATTAGGTGGTAGACCGGTATTATTGATGCCTGCACAACTCGGTAATCATGCAGGCATGGTAGGAGCCGCTCGGATTGCGATGTTAAATACGAGATTGTAATAAGTGCTGTGCTTCGGCAATGCGCGTAGGATCAAGAGCAAGATTGATATCGCTATTGATACGTACAGCACTACCCAGATGAATTTCTTGTATCGAAGTGTCTTTGACAAAATCAGCCAGAGTCTGCAAAGTTAAACCTGCGCCAGCAATCAATTGAATATGAGATTGTCTGGATAAGCGATCAAGGGCAATCATTTGATCAACAGCTTGTAGAACAGAAGGCTGACCACCAGAAGTTAAAATATGAGTAATCTGCGGATAGCGTGATAATATTTCCAGACCTCGCTCCAGATCATCCAATTCGTCAAACGCACGATGAAACGTAAAAGGCTTACCATCTGCCGCATCCAGTAGTCGCTCTAAAGCGGTGATATCAATCTGCCGATCCTTAGTGAGAACGCCGGTTACTATCGCTGCTGCACCTGTACGGGAGATATAACGGATATCTCGCACCATACTGCTTAGTTCCGCATGATCATATACAAAATGGCGACTATGAGGACGCACCATCACATTGACAGGAATATGTACTGTTTCAGTGATACATTCAACTAGACCCAGACTGGGTGTAAGTCCCCCTTCTTGTTGAGCCGCTATGAGTTCGATGCGATCTGCACCTGCTTGCCCGGCAATCATCGCATCTTCTGGAGTAGTCGCAATCACTTCTAATATTTTTCGCATAACACCCTCACTTTCTATACTCCTATTTTATAGATAGTTTACTATCAGCAATGATATAGCTGATAACGCAGCATTCTGCCATACACAGCATAGAATAGGTTGATATCGAAGTAAAGATAGGCGGAGCATGATTGTTTGTGTCGATACTTTTTTCTATACTAGAAGTAAATGAACAGATGAAAGGAGAGGAGTTCGTGGCGGATGTATCCTTTTATCGCAATCCTCAGCTTCCCTTTGTAGAAGGTAAGCGTTGCTATGCGGATGAACTGACCTATCATCGACATTTTCATGAGGAATATTCAATCGGTCTGATTCATCATGGGCATACGGATGCATGGTGTGATGGTAAGCTGTGGGAAGTAGAAGCAGGTCGTATGATTAGTTTTCCTCCACATATGCTGCATGCTTGTCATCCGAAGAAAGGATTGAAATGGAGCTATGATATGCTCTTCATTGATCCGCAATGGCTAGAAGGTATGGATCAGCAGGAATTAGCACAGATTGATATTCCTTATTTGCTGTCCACACAGAAAAATCAAGATTGTACCCTACAGATGCAACAAACGATGAACTCACTAATGAATGGGAATGAACCACTTGAAACTGAAACGGCATTGATTAGATTGCTACAGCAACTTACGTGTAGCGAGCATGGCGATCTGGATCACCAAAGCATGACTTCACCAGTTGACCGCAAATATGTTGGTATTGTACAGGAATATTTACATGCGAACTTCCATCGTCCGATTTTGCTAGAAGAATTGGAGCAGGTCACCTCTATTAGTCGTTTTCACTTGATTCGATTGTTTAAACAGTGGCAACACGTACCACCACATGTCTACCAAAATCTGTTGCGTATCAATTATGCCAAAACAGAGCTACATCGCCAGCGTCCTATTGTAGAGGTAGCAACAGAAGCCGGATTTTATGATCAGAGTCATTTTACCCGGATGTTTACGCGTGTCGTTGGAGTCACGCCGCGAAGATATAAAGTTTCGGTTACTTAGAGTCTGGTGCATTGTAGTGAAGCTAGTCGTGGTTTGACTTGTGAACGTAGAGTCTAAGGTTGGTATAGAAAAGTAGCTACATAGCAATTTTGTACAATAATTCTCTTTTCCTTTTCGCTAGTGTAGAGGAAAGAGGAGTGATGAATGATGGATCAAATGATAGAACGTGAGCAACGACTTGCTGCACAAGCAACTGCGACGCTAAAGGCGATTGCGCGTCGTCCAGATATTAAAGGATATATAGAGCATAATCCGTCTAGCTATGCGCTACTACAGCGTGCAGCAGCACGTTATGTGACAGGAGAAGAGCGGTCAATGGCGTTAGAGGTGGCTAATCAGCTAATAAGCTATGATTATGCGGTATCGCTGGAATATATCGGTGAAAATACAGTATCGCTTGCCGCCTGTGAGCAGGCACAGCAAGAACTTGCCGGATTAATCGTTGAGATGGGTGAGCAAGGGATGAGTGGGCGCGTTTCGCTTGACCTGTCGCATATTGGTCTACTTGTAGATCGTGAGCTAGCGCTTCGTCATCTCCTACAGCTAGGAGAGTTATCGCAGAGGTGTACGATCGAGCTATTTATTAGCATGGAAGAGTCAGCGAAAACGGAGTCGATCTTGGAGGTCTATCGCCAAGCAGTAGAGGTCTATCCGCTGATCGGTATCACGTTACAAGCACAACTGAATCGGACACCAAGCGATGCATTGGATATGTTAGCGCCAGGTACGCGTGTACGGATTGTTAAAGGAGCCTTTGAGGAGCTAGATACCATTGCACTCTCACGCTCGGCAGAGCTAGATGAAAGGTATAAAGAGCTATTCGAGCTAGCCGTACAGCGCGGTTGTCATATTTCTATTGCTACGCATGATGAGGCACTAATCAATAGCTTATTGCAATATGAATCCCAAGAAGCGGCTTCGGTCGAGTTAGAGCTATTGTATGGGATTCGTCCAGAACTGTGCGTGAAGTTACGTAAGCAAGGTTACCCTGTACGCATTTATTTGACCTATGGGCAGGAGTGGTATTTGTATCTGTGTCACCGGATTGCAGAGTATCCGCCTAATTTGTTTCAAGCACTCGTCGATATAGTAGGTGGTCAGCAGGAAGCTCCAGTGCTGCAATACCATGTAACATAACGAAGATAAATTGTACCCAAAACGAATATATTCAAGTCTAAAAGAGAAACACACGGATACGCTGTGGGAAGCGTAATTCGTGTGTTTTTGGTTTGCCTTCATTGTGATTTAGCAATTCACTGAATTCATTTATTTTAGCTTCAGAAGCTTCACTAATAGATCATCGATCGGCATATTGTCCATTTTGAGTGTTCCGTTCTTACCTACCGTATCACGAATCGCTTTGTCTATGCCATCTCTGATGAACAAAACAATATTTTTAGACGTGGTCATTTGTTCAACAGGAGCACTTGTTAGTGTTTTAGCAGGAGCCGTCTTTGTACCGTCAGTTATTACCGTAGGGAGATGGAGCGAATCTACGAATAACCGTAGACTAAGTACAGCAGAAGCGCCCGCAACGATAACTGCTTTTTTGAATGAACTTGATTTCATATTAGATAATTCGATGTTCGCGATTGCCATTTTAAGATTTTTAAAATGAATCTCAGTCTTTTTAGTAGGAAATCTGGAATTTTCGGGCATCCACCCTTATAATAGATAAGATACCTACTCTGGCAAAGATTATTGTTGTTTGTCAGACTTTTGGTGATCAAATCATTTTTCTCATTAAACTTAGTCGTGCTGGTATAGATAAGCACTTATTATGAAAATGTAACTGAGATGGACGGGAGACAAAGATGGATCAACCGTTATATGGAATATGGATCGGAGACGTATTTTTTTGTTTTTCCGGTGAAATGTCTGAACCTAAAGTCGATGCTTGGATGAAAGTTATGCGTCGTCTGGAAATGCCGATTGGTCGTAAACCTTTTGCGCAGTCTGGATTGCGTCTGGCTGAATTGAAGTTTGGGCCTTCGGGAAATACGAATGCTAAAGAAGCACCTACACGTCGTGCAGGTAGAAGTAAGCGTCTGCCAGGCCGAATGGTCGAAGGATTAGCGTTGTCCCCTGAGCAAGCATACGATTTGCTACTGAATTGGGATGAAGCCTTATTGGCACGTCAAGGAATTACACCGGGTGGCGAGATGCGCTACTGGCACAAAGTGGTTCAATTTGCCCAAAAACTGTTGCGTGAAGGTAAAATTTTGCCGGATAGTACAGTGATTGCAGGAACAGGTCGTCGTAGTGCTCAAGCTACGTTACATGGAACATGGAAACCTCTTTTACAAGGGGAAGACCGTGAAATGTTTGCCAAATTAGCAGATGCGATTCCGATGATTGGATTGTCAGCATTGTCGTTATTTCCTGCTTCAGAACCGGATCGTCCTGCACAAGCACGTGCAGATGTTCTTCACTCTTTTCTTGTCGCAGTGATGGATGCTGAGATTCGGCGTATGTTCCGTGATGCGGGTTATGGCAAATTCAGAGCTTATATGGCGGCATACCGCAGAGGGACTTCACCTCAAGCTCATCTATGGTGGAATTCGATGTTTGATGCTACAGGCGATCTAGCAGTGCAAGGAACAGCAGATGATATGGCTGAACTTGCAGAACAGATTCGTGAACATAATGGAGCAGCAGTGCCTGTTCCAGAAGTAGAAAATGTCGAAGAACGCAAAGGAGAATTGCGTCTGGTTGTACGATTAGAACCACCGGTCTCAGCAGATGCTACTCCAGCGGAACAAGCGATGTATTCGAATACTCAAGAATGGCGTATGTCTTTTTGGGCAGATGATGAAGCAGATACAGCTATTTTGCTTCCAATCGGCGTATTGTGGAAACACGATAGTACAGAATTAGTCGTGCGTGGTCGTACTTATGAGAATGTGCAACAGCATATTTTAATTCAGCTTGGACAAGCGGCAGAACGCTCACCGATTGTAGCTTCGTTTCTAGAAGTATCCAGCCCTGAAGGTGGATATATGGAAGCAGCGGATGTATATACATTTCTTAAAGAAGATGTTCCCCGGTTGCGCAAATCTGGTGTCGCTGTACAGATTCCTTCACGTTGGACAAGAGAAGGCAAGCGTCGTAGCGGAGTCAAATTAAAACTCAAAACACCACAAGATAACAGTCGTGGCCCTGAAGAAACATCGCGTCTTGGGATGAATCAGATGGTAGCTTTTGAACCGGAAGCTGTGCTAGATGGCAAAACATTAACCGCAGCCGAATTAGCGGAAATCGCTAAAAACGGTGTGCCTTTGATTCCTTTCGATGGGGGATGGATTGAAGTCGATCTGACCGAAATTCGTCAGGTATTACGCTTTATTCGCCGTCATGAAGAAGGCGAAATTTCATTTAATGAATTGATGCATATCTATGCGGATGAAGATGAAAATTCTTGGAATGGTCTGCATATTTTTGAGATCGAGACAGGATCATTACTGAATGGTCTGATGGAAGGCAATGCTTGGCGTGATATTCCGGTGCGTGAAGTGCCTGAAGGTCTACATGGAACATTGCGTCCTTATCAAGAACGAGGATTCCAATGGCTGGCTGCTATGCGTGATCTAGGATTCGGCGCTTGTCTGGCAGATGATATGGGACTTGGTAAAACGGTACAGGTTATTACGTGTATGCTGGATCAACCTGCCGCAGGGCCACGCCTCATCGTATGCCCGACTTCTTTACTCGGGAACTGGCAACGAGAATTAGAGCGGTTTGCTCCTGAAATGAATCTGTATATTCATCATGGTAGTCGTCGTCCGCGTGGTGAAGAATTTCTTCAAGAAGCTAGATCACATGATATCGTTCTGACTACGTATCATCTAGCAGGACGAGATGGTGAAGATTTACGTGAAGTTCACTGGGCTTCTATCGTATTGGATGAAGCACAATATATTAAAAATTACCGCACCAAACAAGCGCAAAGTGTCATGAAACTGAATGCACCGCACCGAATTGCGATGACAGGTACACCTGTAGAAAATCGTCTGAGTGAGTTATGGTCGATTTTCCAATTCTTGAATCCAGGTTATCTGGGTACATCTTCTTCTTTCCGTCAGACCTATAATGCGTCTGGAGTTGAGATGGAGAGTCGCTTGCAGACATTACGCAAATTGGTCGCTCCATTTATGTTGCGTCGTCTCAAAAGTGATCCCGATATTCGTCGTGATCTACCGGATAAGATTGAATTGAAATCGTACTGTTATATGACAGTGGAACAAGCAGGTCTTTATCAAAGTGTGGTCTCTGAAATGTTAGGACGCATGGGAAGCAGTGGTGGAATTACACGTAAAGGAATCGTTCTGTCTTCACTAACCAAATTGAAGCAGATTTGCGATCATCCTCATCTGGTAGCCAGCAACGGTAAGCCAGATACGTCCAAGCAAGAACGTTCAGGTAAAATGGCACGCTTGATAGAGTTACTGGATATGATTCGAGATAGCGGAGAATCAGCGCTAGTCTTTACCCAATATGTTGAAATGGGTGAATTACTGACTGCACGTCTGAGTAAGCATTACGGGCAAGAACCGTTCTTTTTACATGGCGGAGTCAGCAAAGTATTACGTGATGAAATGATCGAAGCTTTTCAAAATGATCAAGGGCCACCGTTATTCGTACTGTCGCTCAAAGCAGGCGGAGTAGGGCTAAATCTAACACGAGCGAATCATGTTATTCACTATGATCGTTGGTGGAATCCGGCGGTAGAGAATCAAGCGACAGATCGTGTATTCCGTATCGGACAGCGCCGTAATGTACAGGTGCATAAGTTGATCTGTCAGGGTACACTAGAAGAGCGTATTGATGAATTGATTGAAAGTAAAAAAACACTGGCAGAGCAAGTCATCGGTACAGGCGAACAATGGTTAACCGAAATGTCAGACGAAGAATTGAAACAACTGGTATCTCTTCAATCTGCGGAATGGGGAGCTGACGAATGAGTACAATCGAATGGACAGTAAGCAACTGGCAAGTCAGCACAGGGCAAATTAAGGCTGATGTATATCCTGCTACAGCCAAGCCTACAGAAGAATCACAAGTCATCTTGCATATCGATCTTCCGTCTGAAGAAGACAAGCAAAAAATGCTACAATCGCTAAGCGCTTCGGCATGGAGTATGTATCTGTTGTTGAATATGGAGTCTCCTTCTTCTTCAACTACAGCTAAAGAGATTGAATTGATGCCCAAGCATGTGCTTCAAGATGTACATGATTGGTCTGGAGCGGGAGAAGATTTATTGCTTTATACGCCTTATATCAAAGATCAATCTTCTGCTGTGATCGATCTGCCTGTGCGTCAAGTGGAGGGTTCGTCAGAGCAACAAAGCCCTCAAGTGCAAGCTTTGGTACAGCAATCCAGTGAACGACTAGCGGCGAATCCTTTGCTGGCATGGGAATTGGCAGGATGGAGTCCCAAAGTATTATCCAAAGATATTTTCCATATCTGGGGACAACAAGTATCTGCTCAAGCACAAAGTGAATTTGCTGTAGAAGATGGGACAATGGGGGGACAGTCTTTTTCCGATGAACCCAATCTAGGCAGTTTGCTGGCTGAAGCGGCTACTGCTGGAACATTGCACCAACCCGGAGAAGGTCTGGCAGAAGTAGAAGCTTATTTAAATAAATCGAATAAACAATGGAACAAACAATTAGAAGGTGCTACCGCCAAAAAATTAATTCCATTTGTTGAAAGTAAAGAGTTAGACTTACCCGATATTGAAGCTCTATTACCAGGTGTACAGGGTGCAAGTATAGGGTATCAGGAAGTACGCAAGCAAGTGGCAGAACGTATGATGCGGAGTCATTTTGCAAAATAAAGGAGTTTGAGAATGAATACCAAAAAGCCACTACGAGTACAATGGAATATGATTATTCCAGCAAGTGTACTATTGTCAGGAGTCTTATTAGCAGGTTGCGGAGCAAGTGCAGATCAATCAGCGACGACAGCTCCAACATCGGCAACTAACACATCGAGTACGACAGCAGAGACTCCATCTTCATCTACACAGACGACAGGTGGAACCAGTGCAAATGCGACAACAGCAAGCACGACAAGTAGTACAGGCGACTCTTTACTACAACAGCGTGAAGACAGTTCACTTCAATCAACTATCAAAAAGATGAATGGCAAAATGGTGATTACCAATCCTGAGTCGATGACTGTGATTGTAAACAAAAAGCGTTCCTTACCCGATGGCTATATTCCACCGGATTTGGTAGTGCCCAAAGTAGCATTCTCTTATGATGGTGTGTTAGAAAAAAGTCATATGCGTAAAGAAGCCGCAGGAGCATTAGAAAAACTATTTGCTGCTTCCAAAAAAGCAGGGCTAGATCTAAGAGCTGTCTCTGGTTATCGTTCGTATAAGCGTCAAGTGACGATCTACAACAATAACGTAGCAACTAAAGGTCAAGCATATACCGATCGTGTAAGTGCCAAGCCAGGAACCAGTGAGCATCAAACCGGTCTAGCTATCGATGTATCAGGGCCGGGTATTGGTTATGGTCTGGAGCAATCTTTCGGAGCAACGGCAGAAGGCAAATGGTTAGCCAAAAATGCAGCAGACTATGGATTCGTGATTCGCTACAAAAAAGGTGCAGATGCGATTACCGGTTATACATGGGAACCGTGGCATATTCGTTATATTGGCAAAGAGTTAGCACAAGATGTAACAGCTAAAAATCTAACGCTTGAAGAATATTTTGACGAAGATCAGATTCAGAAATAAAGGAGGGAAGCTATGAACCATCGGCGGAAAATGACGGTATTTGCTACTATTTTACTGTTGGAAGCGACCGGATGTGCCTTTAACCCCGGTGCATCAATGCAGAAGTCGACTCCATCTGTTGAAGCGTCAGTTGCGCCATTGGTTCAAGAAGGCAAGATCAGTCTCTATGCGAGTGAAGAAAAAGATGGACTCTATCACCATATAGCGATTGATGAAGGTCAAGGCGAGCAAGTGCAACACTATGACTGGGATACAGTAAGCAACCCGGGTTATGAACCGATGATTCATGAACAAGACTTGAATGGAGACGGGCAAGCAGAGATGATTGTAATCACGACCAAAGGCTATGGAACAGGGGTATACATATCCGAAGCCCATGTGATTGAACGTCAGCAACAGACAGAAGTAGCAGTGGAAGATGCACTCGCATATACCAAAGCTCATGTTTCGTTTTCAGTGGTGCATCAATCAGGAACATCTTCGATCAGAGCTGCTGTTACCGATCAGCCTGCGGTCGAATTGTCTTTGAAAGCTACAGATAAGAATGAATTGCCTCAATTTGGCAATATTATTGATTATCGTCTGGATGAAGATCATACGTTAACCGCAGAAGTAGCGGCTCAATTAGCAGATGGTGAAGCGGTGGGAACTGCCATTTTACACTATCAATGGGATCAAGGAACAATGAAAGTCAGTCAGATTACTTTCGAAGCTGTCGCCTCCTAATACAAACAAAAAGCATGCGTGTCTCATCATACTATGATAGAGATCGCATGCTTTTTGAGTTATAAAGACATTGTAAAAAAAGAAAAGAGTATTTTGAACGTTAGATTAATTGGTTGACTCTTTGCGCACATAAGGCGGTGGAGGAGTAACCGATTCATCCAGTGATAAGACTTCTTTACGCAGATTAAGCATTTTGAGATCCAATTCATCTGCGGCTTTGGCGGCTTCGGTCAGTTCATGAACAATATGTGGAGGTACCTGTTTGTCATACTTATAGAAAATAATATGTTCCAGACTCGCCCAGAAATCCATTGCCAGTGTACGCATTTGAATCTCCACTTTGACCCAGCGTTTACCTTCCATCAATACCAGCGGAACCGCTACAATCACATGTAGACTCTGGTATCCATTGGACTTGGGATTAGCGATATAATCTTTGATTTCGATAATCTTAATATCTTCCCGTTGCTGTAAATGATTGAACATCCGGTAAATGTCTTGTACAAAAGCACATACAATACGCATACCTGCAATATCATGAATATGTTCAAAAATATTATCAACCGTTGTATCCAATCCTTTACGCACAAGCTTTTCGATCATACTTTTAGGATCTTTAAGACGAGTTTTGATATGTTCGATCGGGCTAAATCCATCAGTTAATTCCCATTCTGCTTGAATCAATTTGATTTTGTTCTGTAATTCTTCTAACGCCAATTCATACAGAATCGGTAGCTTTTTCCATTCTTCAAATTGCTTGAGTGTATCTGCATGTTCACTAATTTCTTTAAGTTTGGATAAATCTAGATTGTTTAGATTTAACGAAATAATCTTGTCTATTTCACTCATACCAGTCACCTCTGCTTCTATTGTACACGGGTTGAAAAGGTAAACAAAATTTGTGATATTAGCAATAGTCAACTCTACGACTTAAAGGCTTCGATTAAAAAGCGTGATGGAGCAACCGTTTTGCCATGATGCATAGCTGGAGAAGATACATATAGTTCTTGCTTGGCTCGTGTCACTGCCACATAAGCAATACGGCGTTCTTCTTCCAGTGCCGCTTTCATCAAAATGCCTTCTTTATCAGGGCCTTTCATATTTTGCGCAGCCCGTACATCTTCAGGGGCAAAATCTTGTAACGCTGCTTCATGTGGTAAAATGCCTTCGGAAGCACCGAGTAGATACACACAAGGAAATTCTAATCCTTTTGCACGATGAATCGTCATCAGATGAACCCCTTGAGGTGATTCTTGTTTGAGTAATTCTGTCATTTTTTCACGTTTCATCGATAATTCATCTGCAAATTTGACCATTTCTTCTACAGTAGCAAATTTAGCAGCAGCACTTTCAAGTTCATCTAGTGTCTCGCGAATATTATCTTTGTGACGGGTGGCTGGCCCGCTAAAGTCTGCACTGGCGAATTTATCATAAAACACACGTCGTATTTCTTGAATCGCGTACAGCGGCTTCATTTCTTTGATCTTTTTGAGAAACACAATTCGATCTTTCACCTGTTGACGTTGAAACGATTTGAGTCGATCCCAATGATACAGATGGATTAACGGATATTTTTTCGATTGTTGCTGTTCTTTCATCATAATATGATCCATACCGGCATCTCTAGAAATATACAGCGGGCCAATAACACCAGGTAACGCATCCATTCGGCGTGGCTTAATAGCCAGGCGCAAATGATCCATAATCGGACGAATCAGTGCATGATCATAAAATACAGGTGCTTCCCCGTATTGAATAAATGGAATATCTTCCATCAACAATCGCTCTGCAATCGCCCGCGTACCACTGATCGTCCGGTGAAGTAAAGCAATATCACCAAGCGACATGCCTTGCTTTTGTTGTTCTAACAACCGTTGTACCACTTGATCGGCTTCGGCATCAGCATGAGCAGGACGCAAATAACGAGGGGCTTGTCCTGCCTCTACGCCTGCTTTTAATATTTTATGATGACGGGCAGTATTATGCGTAACAATATGTGTACCGAGACCCAAAATCTGTGGATGGCTCCGGTAATTAATATCCAGCGCAATAATTTTGGTTCCCGGATATTCTTGCGGAAAGTTCAAAATATATTCTTGCTTGGCTCCGTTAAATGAATAGATCGTCTGATCATCGTCACCTACGACCATCAAGTTGCGATGAGCATCTGCGATTTTGCGAACCATCCCATATTGTAGTCGATTGCTATCTTGAAATTCATCAACCATAATATATTGAAAACGTTCCTGTAATATCGCTAATGTATGCGGATCATGTAGCAATTTATCGGTACGTAATAAAATATCATCAAAATCGATCCGGCGATATTCTTGCTTCCATTCTTCGTAACGACAAAGTAAAGCGCAACGATCTCGCTCTTCGGGCGTATCTTTAGGTAGATCTTCTGCTGATCCACCATCGAGCTTCATTGCAGATAACGTTGCTAACAATGTCTCCGGTGGAGTAGTACTGGTCGAACCGATTTCTCGGCGTAAACGTTGTAATACAGCATGCTGAGCACGTGCATCGCCAAAGATTTCTTCTGTCAGATTGCCATATCGTCTAAGCATCAATAGACCGAAAGAATGAAAGGTACGAGCTTCGACCGCACGCGCTTTGGCGGCTGAAATGCCTGGTAACGCTGCAATTCTTGACTTCATTTCAGCAGCGGCTTTGGTGGTAAACGTGACTAACAAAATCTGACGTGGATCTATGTTACGTACAGATAATAAGTATCCTGCACGAGCAGTCAATACAGTAGTCTTGCCACAGCCTGCTCCAGCCAATGCCAAAAGTGGACCTGTGCCATGCCTTACTGCTTCAATTTGCGGAGCATTGAGTAGAATACCCTGACTTTCCAGAGCGCGGAAAAACGAAGCATCTCCCTCTTTATCCGAAATAAGAGTTATACTGGTATCACGAGGTGCGCTTTCGGCAGCCGGAACAGTTGTATGCGGTTGAATACCTTGAGGTCGCGGGTAATCTTGCCATAGGGTGTCTTTCAACAGATAAATCTTCCTTTCCGGCTTATCTTTTTCAAGTACAGCAGAAATTTGGTATGATAGAAGCAACCCGTATCCGGGTACTGCTATACATATCCTTCTATTATAATGGATAGATAGCAGTTGAAGTAGTACCCTGAGTATATTCATATGAAAAATTCAATGAAACGGTAACGACCATTTATCTATAATCTATACATAAATGGTGTGAATTAGAGGAGGAGAACAGTCATGAATTTGTTGCAACGGCTCAAAAGTGGCGCAGGTAAAGCGACCGAGCGTGCACAGAATGCAGTAGAGATTAACCGGTTAAACGGTCATGTGACAGATATTGAACGCGAAATCGAGGTTCATTATTTGCGGATGGGTCAAGTATTTTACGAAGGGTACCGTGC
Source organism: Paenibacillus nicotianae (assembly GCF_042681745.1). Classification (NCBI taxonomy): domain Bacteria; kingdom Bacillati; phylum Bacillota; class Bacilli; order Caryophanales; family Paenibacillaceae; genus Paenibacillus; species Paenibacillus nicotianae. The sequence continues at coordinate 213,851 of NZ_JBHUGF010000001.1, forward strand.
CGGAGACATGTCCATTGCTGAAGAAGAGATGACTGATTTATGCAAAGCATGTGATCTGTTAATGGAAGAAATTGATGAAGTACACACTAAAATTGCTGTTCTCAAAAATGAACGTGTCTGCGAATGTGGAACCGTTGTATCTTTGGAAGCTAATTTCTGTCCGAATTGTGGACGCAAAATGGAAAAATTGCCTGTTACCGTTAAACGTGAACAAGGATTCGGCGATGATCCTGATGATGAGCGCAATTCACCGATCGTTTATCCGACTCAATATGAACAAGAGCTTGATAAAGAAGACGAAGAGTTGCAAGATATTCCTGTCGATGAAGAAGAATCACGTCGGGCAGAACGTCTACGTGAAGAGCATGAACGTCAGGAAGAATTGGATCGTCTGGTACGTTCATGGAAAGAAAATCTGGGTGTAGATGACAATGGAGATGAAGAAGATTTTCCAGGACAACCGGAAGCTAAAGTGAAATTAGAAAAAGAAGAGTTGACTGAAAAGCCAGCACATCCACCTGTGATTCCTGCGGCGGCAACAGCAACCCCAGTTACTCCTACACCTATGGAAGAAGAAGCTGTAGAACCTGAACTCGGAACAGATATGTTCAGTTGTCAGGTATGTGGAAGTGCATTGCAAAAAGGTTCCAAATGGTGCCCTAATTGCGGAGCAGAGCAGTTGTAATATACTGATTCTTTTGCTCAGAAAGATTGATATACTTATCTTCAATACATCAACAGCTATCGTTTGCAGACCAATCGGGAAGGATGACGAACCTGATGGAACAATTGCTTAATCATTTACGCCATCTCGGGTTTACAGAATTGGAAGCCAAAGTGATGGTAAGTCTGACACAGCAAGGTACACAATCCGGTTACGAAGTAGCGAAGCGGCTTGGTGTGTCTAGATCGAATGTATATGCTACACTACAACGTCTGGTATCCCGAGGTGTGCTTCAATTGACTCCAGGTGAGCCTGCTCGTTACACGATGATGCCTATCAAAGAATTTACCCACATGATCTCAGGTCAGGTGGGTGAATCTTTATCGTATTTAGAACAACATATGCCTAGTGAAACTCATGAACAACCGTCTTTTTTTATTGTAGAAGGAGAACGCAAAGTCATTGAGACATTGAATCGTGAGTTGGATAAAGCGAGCGAAGAGATTGTAGCAGGAATATGGCGGGAAGAAGCTAAATGGTCAAGGCAAGGATTAGAGCGAGCAGAGCAACGTGGTGTACGGGTGTTATGGTCTTTTGAAGGCGAAGAAGATGGCAAATTCTCAGGGATGTTGCCGTTAACAGCAAGTCAACAAGGCGGACGCAAGTTCTGGTTAGTGGTCGATCGACGCTGGTGTATTGTAGGAATGAGAGGCGATCAATTACCTGCACAAGCGATTGTTACCGAACATCCACTGATGGTGGAGTTATTACTTCAGCATTTTGCCCAGGAAATTATTCTATTTGAACTTGAAAATGACCTGGGTGCTGAATTGGTTCGGCGCTATGGAGAAGGATATGAGCAGATTTTAAGTAAGTATATGCCTAGCTTTGTACAGAAAGAAACAGATTAAAGAGTGAGTAGCTTCTGGAAAACATCGATACAATAATGACCTTCATGAGGGACAAATTGTTCACGCTGAACGGTAAGCTTGTGAATCGTTGGCGTAGAATCTGTTGTATAGACCCCAGAAGCCATCACTTTATCACGTGTACCTTGATATAATTCAATCATAGCTTGTAAAGGAGCTTCAAAAATACCGGATACTTCATCCACTTGTAATTGATACTGTTGAAGTTCGTACGGGCTGAACGCACCGAATACACTGCTAACTTCGCGATCAATAAATTCCCCGTACTGAGTACTTCCGAAGGTCTCATCACGTACATCAAGTAAATGAGTTAATTGCTCATAACGAAGTGGAACCCCTAATTCTTCTTGGATTTCACGAGCAGCTTCGATAAAAGTCTCTCCCGCAGATAAATGACCAGCAGCCGTAATATCGTACATATCTGGAAATGTATCTTTATCAGGATGACGTTGTTGAAACACCAATTGTCGACCTTCTAAGGTATCTCGGATTAACCAGCAATGAAATGTATGATGCCAGTGACCCAGTCGGTGAACTTCAGAACGTTCACATACGCCTAGATGTTGATCTTGTTCATCATAAATATCGAGCCATTCAGTTGTTACCATTTTGTGACACTTCCTTTCAAAGTTAAATATTTCATATTCAAACAAGTCATATTTGTTCTATTATTGAATTATAAGTTGTTTTAGTAACGTAAAAAAAACGACTTTCTACTATTATAATAGTAGAGTTCTTAGAGAGAAGAAATACTAATATTCGGAGAGGATGAGAAACAATGGAATGTATTGTAAAATTTGATGTTGTTCATGACCATGAAGTGAAGTCGTTACGAGGTCTTGTATTTGTAGACGATGACAAAACACCAACCACCGAACAGCTACAAGATATGTTTAAAGATATGAAATATGAAGTAACGGTAGATCGAGGAGATGCTTTACGCTTTGTACCTACACAGTCGCCTGCTTCTTTTCAATATATTCGTATCAAAGAATTAGATACAGGCAACAAAAAGTTTACAGAAGATCGGGATTTAAAAGGAATACTGTCCAACTTGCTGCCTACCTCGAATCGTCCTATTTAAAACAAATAGTGATACAGAGGGAGCAGAAAAATGATTACAAGGTTGCAATATCTTTTGATTCTTTAAAAAAACCTCTTTCCATTGATGCGGAAAGAGGTTTTTTGTGCATAGTTACGCATGTGCCTTATGTAGCTCTGATGTACATTGAGGACAGCGGCTAGCTTTGATCGAAATTTCTGTCATGCAGTAAGGACATTCGCGTGTTGTTTTCTCAGGTGCAGGTTTTTCGTGTTCTTTACGCTTCATCATATTGATACCTTTGATCAGAAGGAACACACACAGCGCAACGATTAAAAAATCGATTACCGTATTGATGAATTGTCCGTATGCAATGACACTCGCGCCTGCCTTCTGTGCATCGGCAAGGGAAGAGTAGACTACGGTAGAATCACCAAATGTTCGATCCAAGTCCCAGAACAAATTAGAAAAATTAGTACCTCCGAGCAATTTCCCGATAGGAGGCATGATGATATCATTAACGAGAGACGTTACAATTTTACCAAAAGCGGCTCCAATAATAACCCCTACTGCTAAATCAATCACATTTCCGCGTACCGCAAACTCTTTAAATTCTTTCACTAAGCCCATAGTTCTTAACTCCTCTCTTTTATCATATTTGAATAAATCATATTACTTTGGGGTAATGCTCCATTATGCCTTTTAAACAATACAATTTTAACATAAGCCATAAACATGAATAAATAGAAGAATGTCGCGATGATAAAATTAACGTCCTGAATTACTAAATCAATTGATTAAAAGTAGATGATGGATAATAACCCTAAAATTTGAATTGTTAATTAAATTATCCATTATTCAATAAAGGACTAGATAATAAGACTCAATTTAGTTAGCTAAAAAAAATAAAGTGAGACTTAGGTATAGTCATCCGACATTTATTGTTTCTTTTTGCTCAGTCCAAAAGAGATAGAAAGTCGAAATTTAAATAAATAAAGTTTTATTTTTATACTAGATTTCGACATGATTTTCAGGTAACCTATTTTATAATTATTCGAAACGAATAAAAAGAGACAGGATTAACAGGAGGGAATTAACTGTGAGAAACCAGAACGTGCTTAATGAACAATGGATGCAAAAACGGAATGGTGTTAAAACTTTCTTTCATAAACTTTCCGTGGATCCATCGCTCAAGCAGGAAAAAGAAGGAAATAAAGATTTTGATGTAAATGAATGGTTAGAGATGGCGACTTCTCCATTACCTGAAGAAATATCCCATCAGTATGGCATTTACGAAGATAAAATGTATCGTCCATTACAAACAAATACCCATCATGGGGTGAATGTTGCTGTGTTAGTGGACTTGCTTTTCAAAAAATCGGGTCTGAAATCAAGTGCAGACGATCTTGTGAAACATATGAATAATGGTGGTACTCTGGAAGGATTTATTACAAAACAGGATATCTAAATTGCCTAAAAAAGTAAAATGTAAGAAAATTTGCAATTGAAAGAGGTTTACAAAATTTTCAGAACGCATTATAATGAGCGCAGGAGTTATTCAAAACGAATAACTTTTCGAATGGAAATCATATTACACAAATGTAATAATTTAGAAGCTTAACTATTAACCAATGACATTATACAAACAATTTTAGGAGAGGTGGGCACGTAATGAAAATCAGTTTTAAAGGTATTGATATGGAGGGTACGCCTCAAGAAGTATTTATGCTAATTCGATTGATTGACGGTCCGCTTCAAGAAAAGAATCATATAGAATCAAGGGCATCCGTTAACGAAGAAGTGTTGGAGACAAGTCATAGCGAATGGACAGCGATTTCTACTCAATGGGCAGCTAAACAACCACTTCATACACAAACCTTTTTTCAAACTCCGTTAAATCCCTATCAGGTGTACCCGGATCATGTGGCTGATGAAGAAGTTACGACATTTGCCAACCTCGGCACCTAAGATGTTTCCTACTATCGCAGAACACACAATTAGATTTATGGACAGAGTTGTGATACTCTAACGATTCCAACCCAGTCACAATAGACGGCAATCTCTCGTAATCGTAGGCATTATGTGAACGCCGTTATTTCTTATTCAAACTATGTTACAAATTTGTAATAAATAAATGACAAACTGTAACTTATTGTGCTACAACTTGGTTGGTTCGTTTTTTGAAAGTAATCATCAGGGGATATTTTCAACATAGGAGGAGTGCTGAAGTCATTCAATCTACAAGTAAAGAGTGATCCAACGTTCGTAGCTTTGAGATCAACTCAACTTATACGTCATTGGAGGTAGGATTGTGGAGATTAAACAATATTTTAATATTATTAAAAAGCGATTATGGTTGGTTCTTTTGATTATTGTGGTCATTACAGTCGGAACAGGCGTCTACGCTTATATGACAAATAGCCCGCAATACAGTGCTACAGCCAAATTGGTTGTCAATAGCAGCCCAACAGCAGGCGATGACAGTACAACAGCTAATATCGGAGCGATCAATTCTAATATTCAGTTAATCAAAACGTACAAAGAAATTATTAAAACGCCTGCCATTATGAACAAAGTGGTAAAAGAATATCCAGACTTGAATGCAAATGCTTCACAATTGATCAATCAGGTGAGTGTCAACGCAGTCAATGAAACACAAGTGATGTCAGTGTCAGTTGTGGATACATCGTATGAGAGTGCTGCTAAAAAAGTAAATGCGATTGCAGCGGTATTCCAACGTGAGATTCCAACACTGATGAATTTTGATAACATTATTATTTTGGACAAAGCAGACCCTAGCGTTTCTACACCGCCGATTACAACTAGCCCGATGTTGTTTGTATTAATCGCATTGGTATTGTCAGTGGTTGTAGGTATCGCAATTGCCTTTTTACTGGAGTATATGGACGATTCGATCAAAAGCGAGGAAGATATCCGCGATGTTCTCGGAATGCCTGTGCTTGGAGTGATCGCCAAAATGAAAGAAGAAGACATGACGGCAAAAGAAAGAGTGCCAGCTAAGCCGTTTACAGGAGGTGGAGAACGTGCCAACCACACTTAAATGGCCGTTAATTACCAAAGAAAATCCAAAGTCATTGATCGCAGAATCTTATAAAGGTCTGCGTACTAATATTGATTTTTCCCGATTGGATGCCAAAGTGAAAAGTATTATCGTCACTTCTGCCACATTGGGCGAAGGTAAAAGTACAACTGTTGCTAATTTAGCAATTGCTTATGCAGAGACAGGACGTAGTGTTCTGATTATTGATGGTGACTTACGTAACCCGGCGATGCACCGTATTTTCAATATTTCGAATAGTATAGGGTTATCGAATGTGTTGTTTGATAAAGACGATCTATCTAAAGCGATTCAATCGACTCGCACATTGAATCTAAGTGTTATGACTTCCGGTGCTGTACCGCCTAATCCTTCTGAGATTCTAGGATCGAAGCGAATGGAAGCTTTGATGGATGAAGTGAAGTCGGAATACGATCTGGTGATTTTGGATACACCGCCTTTGCTACCTTTTACCGATGCACAAGTAGCGACACCGCTATGTGAGGGTGTTGTCATGGTCATCAAAGCAGGTGGAGCCAGTCGTAAAGATATCGTCAAAGCAACAGCTAGTCTTGAATTTGTAGGTGCTCATGTATTAGGCGCTGTACTAAATCAAGCGAGTCGCAAAACATTATCAACAGCTTATCATGAAGAGCAATAACTGACTTTCAACTATATAGGTCAAGCTTGGGGTAATGTCTCCTGCACCCATATCACTGGAGATACTCGGTCATGCTGTGGGCTACAAAAGTAGCCTTAGACGTTTATCGTCAAGGGTATGATGGTGAGGACGGGTTGAATGCCCGGATTCGTATAATGTTACAGAGCCGGAATGCGAATAGGCTGAAGATATGCGTTATAGTAAAAAACCATTGGAGAGAATATAACTCCTGTCTTCAGAATTCTCATTGCAACAGAAGGCTCCTAAGCATCGATCTTACCTTCTATGAAAAGGTTAAGGTCGGAATGCTTACATACCTGCAACTTGGCCAGCATGATTGTACACCACACAAAAAAACAGGATAGGGCGTGATTTTATGAAGAAGGTTCGTAAAGCTATCATTCCCGCGGCGGGGCTAGGCACACGCTTTTTGCCAGCAACCAAAGCTATGCCGAAAGAAATGCTGCCGATCGTAGACAAACCAACGATCCAATATATCGTTGAAGAAGCTATCGCTTCGGGTATTGAAGACATTATTATCGTAACCGGTAAAGGGAAACGCGCAATTGAAGATCATTTTGACAATGCTTTTGAATTAGAAGCGACTCTTTTAGAAAAAGGCAAACTGGATTTGCTGGACGAAGTTCAGAAGTCTTCCAAAGTCGATATACATTATATTCGGCAGAAAGAGCCAAAAGGATTAGGGCATGCTGTCTGGTGTGCACGTAATTTTATTGGAGACGAACCATTTGCAGTGTTATTGGGTGACGATATCGTCCAATCTGATACACCTTGCACGCGTCAATTGATTGAACAATACGAGCTAACTGAGAAATCGGTAATCGGTGTACAAACGGTTGCTGAAGATCAGACTCATCGATATGGAATTATTGATCCGTCGGAACAATTTGGTCGACTGCATCAAGTTCGCCAATTTGTAGAAAAACCGCCAGCAGGTCAAGCACCATCCAATCTAGCGATTATGGGACGTTATGTACTTACACCGGAAATCTTTGAGTTCCTCGGGGAGCAAGAAGTAGGTGCAGGTGGAGAAATTCAACTGACAGACGCGATCCAACGCTTGAATGAATTGCAACAAGTATTCGCTTATGATTTCCAGGGTACACGTTATGATGTAGGTGAAAAATTAGGTTTTATTCAAACAACAATTGAATTTGCTTTACGAAACGAAGACCTGAAAGCACCTTTATTGCGTTCTCTTAAAGAAACATTGGAAAGAGAGTTACTGCAAGAAGAGTTGCTCGTGGTAAGAGGTGATAGCTAATGACTCCAAGACAAGGGAGTGAAGCGGAAGCCTGGGCGAACTATAGCGAATTTTATGCAAGACATGTAGGGAAAACGTCAGCTAGATTACGTTTTTATGTAATTATGAAACGCATGTTGGATATCTTTTGCTCATTGCTCGGTCTGATTGTATTGTCACCGCTCTTCATTGTACTTGGCATTTTGATCAAACTTGAGGACTCTAAAGGGAAAGTGTTTTTCTATCAGACACGGATCGGTAAAGATGAACAGCCATTTAGGATGTACAAATTCAGATCTATGGTCTCTGATGCTGAAGAGCGGCTCAAAGAACTATTAGAAAAGAATGAAATTCAAGGTGCGATGTTCAAAATGAAAGACGATCCACGTATTACTCGTATCGGTCGCTTTATCCGTAAAACGAGTATCGATGAACTTCCACAATTGTGGAATGTACTTCGCGGTGATATGAGTCTGGTTGGACCACGTCCTCCATTGCCAAGAGAAGTCGAAGAATATACCAAACGTGACAAATTGCGTCTAAGTGTTATACCGGGATGTACCGGATTATGGCAGGTAAGTGGACGTAACGAATTAAGCTTTGAAGAAATGGTTGATCTAGACCTGAAATATATTGAGAAAAGAGGAATCCTGTTCGACATATATATCCTTTTCAAAACAGTTAGAGTCCTTTTCGGTTCTAAAGACGCGTTTTGAGAATAACATCATAAGATAAGGACGAGGTGACACATTAATGAATAAAGATGCCAAAATCTATGTGGCTGGTCATAAAGGATTAGTTGGATCTGCAATCCTACGAGCTCTAGAAAAAGAAGGATATAACAACTTAATCTACCGTAGTAGTTCTGAATTGGATTTGCGTAAACTAGACGATGTGTATCGCTTTTTTGAACAAGAAAAGATTGATTATGTATTCCTAGCCGCAGCAAAAGTAGGCGGTATTGCGGCTAACAACGATTTCCCTGCTGATTTTATTCGTGACAATTTATTGATTCAGACGAATGTTATCGATGCAGCTCACTTTAACGGAGTGAAAAAACTGTTGTTCTTAGGATCAACTTGTATCTATCCGAAGTTCGCTCCACAACCGCTAAAAGAAGAATATTTGCTTACAGGCGAGTTGGAACCAACCAATGAACCTTATGCTATTGCTAAAATCGCAGGTATCAAAATGTGTGAATCTTACAACCGTCAATACGGTTCACGATTTATCTCAGCAATGCCTACGAATATGTATGGCCCCAATGATAACTTTGATCTTAAATCGTCTCATGTATTGCCAGCATTGGTACGCAAAATTCATGAAGCGAAAGAAAACAATAGCCCAACCGTTGAAATTTGGGGTACAGGAACACCAAAACGTGAATTTTTACATGCCGATGATCTTGCAGATGCGTGCTTGTTCTTAATGGACAACTACGAAGATAACCAAATCGTGAATGTCGGTGTTGGTGAAGATATCGCAATCAAAGACCTGGCGCTTATGATCAAAAACATTGTTGGATATGAAGGCGACTTGGTATTTAACTCAAGCGTGCCAGATGGTACACCACGTAAATTGGTAGATACAACTAAAATCAATGCACTAGGCTGGAAAGCAAGTATTCCTTTAGAAGAAGGTATCCGCGCTGTCTATGCTGATTTCCGTAATAGCGTTGCTGTTAATCAATAAATTAAACTCATACTTTTCAAATATATTTTTAAAACAAATAAAAACATACTGTGGAGGGAATTAACTATGAAAAGAGCACTAATTACTGGAGTAACAGGACAAGATGGATCGTACTTGGCGGAATTGCTTTTAGAAAAAGGATATCAAGTATTCGGACTTCGTCGTAGAACAAGTACACCGAACTATGAGAATGTCGCTCATATCCAAGACAAAATCGAATGGATCTCTGGTGATTTGACAGATTTGGCTTCATTGATCGAAGCGGTACGTATTTCTAACCCTGATGAAGTATACAACCTGGCAGCACAATCATTCGTAGCGGCTTCTTGGCCACAACCGATTGCAACAGGTCAATTAACAGCACTAGCAGTAACAAATATGCTAGAGGCAGTACGTATCGCGAAGCCAGATGCTCGTTTCTATCAAGCATCCAGTAGTGAAATGTTCGGTAAAGTACAAGCTATTCCACAAGTAGAAACAACACCTTTCTATCCGCGTAGCCCTTACGGCGTCGCTAAATTATATGGACACTGGATCACAGTTAACTATCGTGAAAGCTTCAATATGTTCGCTTGCTCCGGTATCTTGTTCAATCACGAATCACCACGTCGTGGTCTTGAATTCGTAACTCGTAAAGTTACTGACGGTGTAGCACAGATCAAATTGGGTCTAGCAACAGAGCTTCGTCTGGGTAACTTGGATTCTCAACGTGACTGGGGATTTGCAGGTGACTATGTAAAAGCAATGTGGTTAATGCTTCAACAAGATACACCGGACGATTTCGTTATCTCTACAGGTGAAATGCATACGGTTGAAGAGCTAGTACAAGTTGCTTTTGATCATGTAGGTCTGAACTGGAGAGACTATGTAGTCATCGATGAGAAATTTGTTCGTCCAGCAGAAGTAGACTTGTTGCTAGGTGATTGCACCAAAGCGAAAAAAGAATTGGGCTGGGAATTGGAAGTTGGTTTCAAACAATTGGTAGCTAATATGGTGGATGCCGATCTTAAACGTCATGCTGGAAGACCAGTAGAAGTACCTGTATATTAATCGATTCCTTCTACACCATTAGGAAAAGATCAGTTAAGGGGTAACTTACTGCCGCGGACTTTTGCAAAATGATGAAGTGAGATGATAACCACATGGCTAACCCGATCGCCAAAATGCGAAAGAAATTTTCGATGACGCCAGAGAAACGCAAAATCTTTTTCAATACCAACTGGCAGATCATGGACAAGTTCGGACGACTTGCGATCAACATGATCACCAGTATCTGGATAGCGCGTTATCTGGGTCCCGAGCAATTTGGGCAATATAATTTCGCGATTGCTTTTGTAACGATTATTGGTGCAGTTGTTCCGTTAGGACTTGCTAATATTATCGTCAAAGAACTGGTGCAAGATCCTGATAACAAAACCGAAATTCTCGGAACAGTTTCTTTATTAAGACTGTTCAGTGGATTGATTGCTTTTGCAATCACTGTTGTCGCTGCTTTTACTATACCCGGACAAGATCCAGTAGTGCAGTGGAGTATGGTCATCATTGCCGCTAACCTTCTGTTTCAACCGCTGGATGTGATTTCCCAGTGGTTTGATTCAGTCGTGGAAGCCAAATATGCTGTCTATGCCAAAGGTGCGGCGTTTGCTTTAACAACCATTATGAAAGTATTGCTTGTAGTTATGCACGCACCTTTGATCTGGTTCGCTGTTTCTTATGCACTGGAGTTAATTCTTGGATTTCTTTTCCTATTATTCACACAGGGAAACAAAATTCAGTTCACCAAATGGTCATTTAACTGGCCGCTTGGTAAACGATTGATGAATAGCTCCTGGCCTTTGATCGTAGCCGGAATATCCACGATTATCTATCTCAAAATCGATCAGGTTATGCTCAATTACATGATCAACGAGACAGCAGTCGGGGTATACGCGGTTGCCGCTAGACTTTCAGAAGTATGGTACGTCATACCAACTGTAGTCGCGGCATCCTACTTTCCGAGTATGATCAAAAATAAGCAACTCGGCCCTGATATTTACAAAGCTGAACTACAAAAGCTGTATAACATGCTGTTCTGGTTCGCACTTGCTATCTGTATTGTTGTAACCTTTATGGCTAAACCGGTAATCTCGATCTTGTATGGTCAAGAATATACAGGCGCTATCAGTATTCTAGTGATTCACGTCTGGGCGTGTTTGTTCGTCTTTATGAGAGCAGCGTTGAACAAATGGATCATTAGCGAAGGATTGTATCGCTTTGAACTGATCAGTCAGGTGATGGGTGCTGTTGCCAAAGTCGGAATTAACTTAATTCTGATCCCACTATTCGGTGGAGTCGGCGCAGCAATGGGAACAGTTGTAGCATTTATCGTATCCAGTTACGCCTTTACTTTCTTATTCAAAGAAACCCGCGTATCCGGCATTATGATGTCCAAAACACTTATCTCTCCATTCACTGCCATCTTCAACAAACTCAGACCAGGCAAAAAGCGTGAAGTCACAACCAATAACTAATCTCTACATCAACAAGGTTTGTATAGTATCCAGGCCGATATTATATCTTTCTTACAAATCATTTTGAAATGAACTGTTCAAGTATCAGATAAGCGTCGGAACGAAGGGTACAAAATCATTCTGAAAGAGCGAAGCGTTCGCCTTTGTTATCGAGTCCTTACCGCAAAGCGGTGAATGAAAAGGAGTCGATAACAACAAGCGACGACAAGAACGATTTTGTTCACGAAGTGTAGTAGCTTTTCTGAGCAACTTGAGCGCTTCATATTTCAAAGCATTTTAATCACAGACATAAGGAGGTAAGAGCTGATGAAAAAAGTACTATATGTCCATCATTCAGGATTCATGGGCGGAGCACCGAAAAGTCTGACTTATCTCATTAGTCATCTCGATAAGACAAAGTTTGATGGTCATGTACTGACAATTCGCAACGGCCCGGCTGTTAAATTGCTGGAATCCGGTGGATTACCGGTGGAAGTCGCTAAAGGCATGTTTCCTTTTCATGGATCAACCGTATCCGGCATGAGACCGAAACTGTTTATTCGTAATCTGATTGGAGCACTACCTACGTATTTTCAAGCTAAAAAATATATCCGTAAATACCAACCGGATATCGTTCACTTGAACAGCACATGTCTGTTCCAGGTTGCCAAAGCAGTTAAAAAAGTATCTCCTGATACCAAAGTGGTCTGCCATGTACGCGAACCGCTATTGAACTCATTCGCAGGAAATATTTTAAAACGAATGAATCACAAATACGTGGATGGTTATATCTCTATCGATCAGTTCGATTCCGAGACCGTCGACAGCAATGGGAAAGAATTAGAAGTCGTATACAACTTCGTGGACTTTGGAACCTACAATCCAGATGTAAACGGGGCTCCTGTTCGCAGGGAACTCGGTATAGACGATGACGATATCGTCTTTTTGTACATTGGTCGTGTAGTTACAGGGAATGGAGTATTGGATCTGGTGAAGTCATTTAACAAAATCAGCAAAGGTCATCCGAACTTCAAGTTGATCGTTGGTGGATTTTACTTTAATAAAAATAATGCGTACGAAGACAAAGTTATGGCAGAAGCTAAAGGAAATGATCAGATCATTACACTGGCTTTCCGTGACGATGTACCGCAGTTAATTGCCGCAAGTAATGTGATGATGTGCCCGTTTGTAGAACCTCACTTTTCACGCAGTATCATTGAAGCAGCCTCAATGAAGAAACCAGCGATTGCTACCAATATTGGTGGGCCGAATGAACTGATTCTTCATAACAAAACAGGATTCCTGTTCGAGGATGGTAATCATCAAGCGATGGAAGATTATATGGTTAAAATCGGTACAGACAAAGCATTATACGAGAAGCTTTCTCAAAATGCGTTAGCTTTTGCAGAAGAGAACTTCGATGCGCGCAAAAACACCAAGCGGACATTTGATTTCTATAACCGATTCTTCGTTAGAGAAACCGTATGATCACAAGCTTTATACGCTTCAAACGCAAAGTAGCGAAAAAGTGTTCTACCGTCTTCACCCGGAGAATGCTAAAAGAACAGCAGATCACATTTGGCAACAACTTGATTGCTGTAGGTATGCCGATTGTGGATCGAGAAAAGGGAAGCTCGATTCAAATAGGGCATAACGCTATTTTGTGCTCATCCGATTATAGTAACCCGATCGGACTCAATCATCGTACAGTGATTCGTACCCTTGCAGAAGGGGCAGTGATTGAAATTGGCGACGATGTAGGCATTAGCGGAGCAAGTATCTGCGCAGTATCTCGCGTCAGTATTGGTAATCAAGTGATGCTAGGTGTCAATGTACAGATCAGTGATACCGATTTTCATCCGATTAAGCCGGAGAATCGTCGATTTAACAAAAATCCACTGGATGTAGGCAAAGCCGATACAGTCATTGAAGATAATGTATGGGTTGGTGCCAATGCGACTGTACTTAAAGGAGTAACGATCGGTCGCAATAGTGTGATTGGAGCAGGCAGTATTGTCGCTAGCTCTATTCCACCAAATTGTATCGCTGCTGGAGTACCGGCTAAAGTTATCAAGCACTTGGAAGGAGTGGAATAATATGCTGAATGCACAGAGTTTGTCGCCAAAAATAGATATTACCGTCAAAAATAAGCTACTTATCTTTATTACGATGGTACTTATTGTGATTACGTCGGGTTCTGTTTTATTCGGCAAATTATATTATTCCCTCTTTATTATGATTCTGTTCGCAACAGCGGTAGTGTTTTACTTTCCCAAGCGAATAGAACCCAAGCACTTTTTAACCTTGATGGTGATCTTATCGTTTATCTTATTCAATATGTTACTGTATCGCGATAATGTGGGCGGTTATGGTGGATTGATTCTCAAGATTCTAGCGATTTTTATGATTATTAATCGGCTAGATATGAAGCAAGCTGGTAAAAGTTATCAGTGGATTATCGTTGCACTGGCGTTACTGAGTTTACCTTTTTACGGTTTGGGTGTAGTTAGCCCTGAATTTGTAAGATCTACTTTCCCAACAGTGAATGTGTGGAACGGTGTTTATCGAATCACACCATTTTATGTATATGGGAACTGGAATATGTCACGAAATCAGGGGATCTTCTGGGAACCTGGTGCTTTTCAAGTCTTTCTGAATTTGGGCATTTTCCTGATGCTGTTCACCAACCGGAAGCTGCCCAAATGGAAATTGATTCTCGTTACCGGTACATTACTTACAACGATGTCCACTTCTGGATATATGATCTGCGGATTGATCTACTTCGCTTATCTGATCCGTAGCGGTAAACGCAAGCAGATGACGCAATTAATTATTCCGTTATTGCTGTTAATTCCGCTGATTTATTTTGAAAGTCAAAGTGGTGTTATTGCAGATAAGTTTCAGGATGGCAATCAATCGTTTGATCGCCGATCACTGGATACTACATCGAATCTGGAGCTCATGATTGAGAAACCGCTTGTCGGTTGGGGCTTCCAGAACAATAGCGTACTGATGGAACGGTATGGAATAGGTGATTCTTCAAATTCATTACTGACCTTTGGTTATCAATTTGGCTTACCGTTACTCCTGATGATGTTGATCTATTATTATTCAAGATTACAACGAGCAATCGGCAGTGTGTTCCAAAGCATATTAATCTTTATTGCACTTATGATCGTCTTTTCCACTGAAAATATGATCTTTCAGCCATTGTTCGTCATGTTAATGTTTTTCGATGTAAAAGCTTCAGAACAAAAATTAAAGAGTGGTGAACAACTCCATGGAAACGAAGTCAATCGCTTACGTAGCCCCTTACGTGGACGAGCAATTGCACCAGAAAAGGGGATATAGCTCAAAACATACGGCAGGCAATAAAAAAATTGACTGTATCTTGCATGCGTTGGAGGAAGGAGATAACCAGATTACGGTAATCTCTCCATTGCTACTCAAAAAGAATACATTTCGTTTTTTCAGCGCAGATCGTTATTCGATTGGACATCGAAGTGAAGTCATTTATCCGGCAACCGTAGATGCAAAGTTTATCAGTCTGTTTTTGACACTGTTTACGACATTTTTTCAACTGGTTCGTTGGAATCGGGCGCATAAAGGAGAATCGCGTGCTGTGATCTTCTACAATTATCGTCTAGAAACAGCGTTACCAGCGATGTTGTTCAAAATGCTATATCGTGTGCCACTTATTGTTGAGTATGAAGATGGGATCTATGCGGTAACCGAAACGAATAAGTACTACAAAAAGCTAACCGTCATGGTAGAAAAATTTGCCAACAAATTGTTAGATGGTGCTGTACTTGTTACCTCTGTACTCAAAAAAAGAATTCGCACCGACAACTATACAGTGGTTCGCGGAGGTACTGTTCATCCTGCGAAGCTCAAGCCTGTGCAGGAAGTGAATCTAGGTAAGGCTGATCGACCATTCCGTATGGTGTACTCTGGACGACTCGATTACGACCGCGGTATTGAAATTCTGCTTGAAGCGCTCCCCCATGTGAACACTGAGCGCATGATTCAATTAGATATTACAGGCTATGGTCCGTTAGAAGAAAAAGTAAAACAGTTTATCGCTAGCCAATCTAATGCACGCATTAATATCACATTCCACGGTTTTTTGGATGATAACGATTATGCGGCATTGATGGAACAAGCGGATTTATTTGTAAATACACAACGTGAAAAGATTCTGTTCAGTGAATGTTCGTTCCCTTCCAAAGTGGTCGAATATATCAAATACGGCAAGTTGGTTCTCACTTCCGGTGTATCTGATATTAATCTGATTAACCAGAATATGTTCGTCACGTATGGCAATGATAGTGCACAAGAATTAGCAGCAGCGATCAATGAAATCTTGCGTCATCCAGCACAGTACAGTCTATATCCAGCTCGTGCGATGCAATGGTTGATCAGCGATTGTTCGCATAAAGTCGTTGCTGGCAAATTGGATAAAGTATTGAATCGCGCAATTAGCGGTGGTACCCAAGAGAAAGTCGTCTATTCGGAATCCACTTCAATGAAATAAGCGGGAAGGAGGGATGAAGATGGTAAATATTAGACTGGATCAATATTCACAAGAAGAGTATTCACGCGGAAGATCAGGGCTATATTGTCTACTCTGGTGGTTTGTACAAGGAACCTTATTCCGCTTCTCCCTGCATAACATGTATAACTGGAGAAGATTTTTGCTCAACAGCTTTGGAGCGAAGCTTGGACTTGGTGTTCATGTTCGTCCATCTGCTAAATTTACGTATCCGTGGAAAGTCACAATCGGTGAATATTCATGGATCGGCGATAATGTTGAATTTTACAGTCTGGATGAGATTGTGATCGGTAGCCATTGTGTCATTTCCCAGAATTCCTATCTGTGTACAGGCAGTCACAAATTAAATGATCCAACGTTCGGATTGATCACCAAGCCGATTAATGTAAAAGATGGCGCATGGGTAGCAAGCGACGTATTTGTCTATCCAGGCGTAACGATTCATGAATTAGGTGTTGCAGGAGCACGTAGTACGATTTTTAAAGACATTCCAGCGAATGAAGTGCATATCGGTTTTCCGGCTGCATTTCACAAGTATCGTTTCCCGGAAGAAGTCACTAAGGAAAATCCAGTAGCTTCGATTGCTCAAGTGCACCGTATCAAGTAAATCAAATGAGTCCTATAGACAAAAGAGGGATGAGTGTGAAACCAAAAATAGTTTTTGTCATTAACTACTTTTATCCCGACTATGCATCAACGGGACAATTATTAACCGAGTTATGTCTGTACTTACAACATGACTTTGATATTACAGTGATTGCTGAATGTCCTCCAGGGTATGGAGGCGAAGCTGCACCGAAAGGACGTTATATCACCGATCACCTTGAAAATATTAAAGTGATTCGGATTCGTCTTCCTGAGGTCGATAAGCAAAGTAAATTCAGCCGGATCAAGTATATTTCGACCTACTTCTTCTATGCGACTTACTTGCTATTGAAGCAAAAAAATACCGACTTTATCTACACGATCTCTACACCACCGGTATTAGGCGGGTTGATCGGTACGATTGGTAAATTATTCAAACGTTCCAAACATATCTACAATATTCAAGATTTCAACCCTGAGCAAGCAGAAGCTGTAGGATACACCAAGCGTCAATGGATCTTCAATGTAGCTCGATCAATCGATAATATCAACTGCTCAATGGCAGATCATATTATTACCGTTGGTAAAGATATGCAGGAGACATTGGTTAACCGCTTTGGTGGACGTAAACATATCGAAAATACAGTCATCAACAACTGGACGAATGAAGAAGAAATCGTTCCGTTGGACAAAAATCACCCGCGAGTTGCGAAGTTTATCGCCGATCATGGCTGGCAAGACAAATTCGTTGTGATGTATTCCGGTAATCTGGGTCTGTATTACGATCTGGAAAATCTAATGACGATTATACCGGGTCTGAAAGATTGCAAAAATCTGGTCTTTGCTTTTATCGGAGAAGGTGCGGTAAAGAAAAAGATGCAGGAGTATGCAGCACAACATGGACTCGAACAATCCGGTCAAGTGTGTTTTCTCCCTTTCCAACCGAAAGAGGATTTAAAATATTCGCTTAATGCTGCTGATGTTCATCTGGTCGTGAATCAGAAAGGCATCAAAGGGGTCTCCGTTCCAAGTAAAATCTACGGCGTTATGGCGGCTGGTAAAGCAGTACTTGGTGTTCTTGAATCAGGTAGCGAAGCACATCGCCTTATTGTCGAAGGAGCTTGTGGACTTGTAGCAGAACCTCAAAATTATGAGGATATTGCGATTCAACTTCGTCGTCTGTACGAGATGGATGCTGAAGAAATTCAAGCGATCGGTCAAAATGGACGGGACTATTTAGAAAAATATTTACGCCGCGATGTATCGCTGGAAAAATATCGTCAGCTATTGTTATCCATGGCGACACAGTCTCCGTCAACAACTATGGTTTCTGAATCAAGATAAATATAGTCGGAACGACCAACCATCCGTAACATACTAAAAAAGAAATGGGAGGGATTGGAGTGAAACTTATCCTTTTATCTGGAGGTTCAGGTAAGCGTTTGTGGCCTCTGTCTAACGATGCAAGATCAAAACAATTTTTGAGAGTACTGGAAAATGAACAAGGTGAACTGGTATCTATGGTTCAGCGTGTATGGAATCAATTGGATGCTTGTGGATTAAGCGAATCTAGCCTTATCGCAACTGGTCAATCTCAAGTCGAGATTATGCGGAGTCAAGTAGGTGCTGATGTACCCCTTATTATTGAGCCAGAACGAAGAGATACGTTTCCTGCTATCGCACTTGCAGCAACTTATCTATATTCTATGGAAGGTGTCAGCTTGGACGAAGTGATTACGATTTTGCCAGTTGATCCTTATGTAGACAATATGTTTTTTGACACTGTAAAAAGTATGGAAATGGCATTACAAGAATCCGATGCAGATATTGCACTAATCGGTGTAGAGCCAACTTATCCTTCTTCCAAATATGGTTATATTATTCCGTCAGGCGAAACCACAGAAACCGGTCTACGCAAAGTAAGCCGTTTCCAGGAAAAACCGACAGAAGAATATGCAGAACAACTAATCGCGGAGAACGCATTGTGGAACTGTGGTGTATTTGCTTTCAAACTAGGCTATCTGATCAGCTTACTTGAAGAAAAAGGATTGCCTATCCAATACGAGCAATTCCTTAAACAATATGATCGTTTACCAAAAATTAGTTTTGACTATGAAGTTGTTGAGCAAGCGAATAACATTATTGCTCTTCCATATACCGGCTACTGGAAAGACTTGGGTACATGGAATACATTGACCGAGGAAATGAGCAGCGTACAAATTGGACGCGGTATTATCAGCGAAGATTGTGAGAATACGCATCTAGTCAACGAAACGAACGTACCTGTTACGATTTTGGGTATGAAAGATGTTGTTGTTGCTGTCAGCCCGGACGGTATTCTGGTATCGGATAAAGCATCCAGTCCACGTTTGAAAGAATTAGTGAATTTTGATCAAGGTCCTATGTATGAAGAGCGTCAATGGGGCTGGGTCGTTGTACTGGATGATCAGAAGTATGAAGACGGACGTTGCGTGTTAACGAAGCGTATCGGTCTACAAGAAGGTAAGAACCTCAGCTACCAGTCACATACTGATCGTGAAGAAGTATGGACAGTCGTTAAAGGTGAAGGTGAATTTGTTCTAAACGGTAACATGATGCGGGTAAGAGCAGGGAACGTACTGCATATTCCAGTCAAAGCACTTCATAGTATCCGGGCAGTGAAGGATCTAGAAGTGATCGTTGTCCAAACGGGCTTTAATGCGCAGAACGATCAAATTGTGGAGCTATTCCATTCATGGGAAGAGATCGAACAAAACTGCATGAAGATTTAATCACTATTTGTTATTACATTTCAGATTATGGATATGGACATGCGACTCGAAGTATCGCTATTATCCGCAAGCTACTCGAGCGATATCAAGATACACCTATCCGCTTAATCGTGAATTGTGGCAAAGCTTTACCGTTTTTGATGGATTCGTTACAGCTAGAAAAAATGTCATCAATGTATCAAGATCACCATATCGAATATAGAAGCATATTCTCGGATACGGGTTATGTGTTACACAACGATTCGATTGCAGCAGATATACAAAGCCTGAGACAGCAATATAACCTCGATATGTCGTTGTTTGCAGAAAGAGTTATGCAAGAACAGCAATTTTTAGAAAAGGTGCAAGCACAACTGGTCATTAGTGATATTTCACCGATTCCATTTGTTGCCGCGCAACGTGCAGGTGTAGAGTCGTTAGGTATTTCCAACTTTACCTGGTACACCGCTTATCAAGACATGTTGGAAAAGTCAGATCTGAATCAATTACGCGAAGCATACGCGCAGATGGATCATTTTATCAGTCTAGCCGGTTGTGCCGAACCACAGTGGGGACGCAAATGCCGGATAGATACAGGATTCTTTTGCAGACAGCCTGATCTTCAGGAAGTCGAGCGTATTCGTACAGAATTAGATCCGACCGGACAACGCAAAATTATCTTTTTTGGCTTAGGTCGTAGTATACAGCTAGATCACTGGTCAACGATGGAACTGTGGGATAGTGAAGAGTGCGTATTTATCGTATCGTCCAATATGGATATTGACCATCCTAATGTCGTACAGATTCCTGATCAATATACCGAATCACAGAATTATGTAGCTGCCGCCAATCTGGTAATCACTAAGCCAGGATGGGGCACCGTCTGTGAAGCGATCGAGTTAGCAAAGCCACTCATTTTGCTTAATCGCAGTCACTTTTATGAAGATCGTCATACGATTGCAGCTGTTCCTGTCGATCATCCGTTGTACTTGATGTCATGGGAAGAAATTCAGCAACTTACATTTTCGGCTGAGGATGGGATCGATAAGCTTGAGCATGTGCCACCAAGCAAAGTGTCAAGCACTGATCATCATATATTCAGCTCAACTCTGATAGAGATTACCGATTATATTCAGAACCTTTTACATCATGTAAAAGTAGTCTGAACTTAGTGCATTACGATCCAGACGATAGCACCCCATAATAATAGTGAAATTGCAGTGCCCCATAGGCATCCTTTTGCAAATGATGGATTAGTTTGATATCTCATAATGGTCAGCCTCCAAATATAGAATGAGATTGAAAAATATTTGTCCAATCATAGATTGAATCCGTACTAGATTGAATCTGTCAATCTGACAAATGAATCAATTTCTTATAATTACTATATCGGTTGAACTACGGGATAGATGAATAGAGGTTTTGGAATAACATACTCAATCTGTTTTGAAATATAAAATTACAAATAAGGAACAGGAGTGGTAATGATGAATATTACTGTAATAGGTACAGGTTATGTAGGTTTGGTATCAGGTGTCTGCTTTTCAGAAATAGGAAACAACGTACGTTGTGTAGATAAAATTGCTTCTAAGATCGAAACATTGCAAAGCGGTGGCATCCCGATCTACGAACCAGGTCTTCAAGAAATGATGATGAAGAATGTAGAAGCAGGACGATTAACATTTACAACGGACTTGAGTGGGCCAGTATCCGAATCGGATCTCGTGATTATTGCAGTAGGTACTCCACCACTTCCTTCCGGTGAAGCCGATCTACAATATATCGAAGCAGCAGCTCGTGAGATTGCTCTTTCTATGAAAGGGTACACTGTTGTAGCTGTCAAAAGTACAGTCCCTGTTGGAACCAATGAGCGCGTAAATAGCATTATTGCTTCTTTAACAGATCAACCTTTTGATACAGCTTCGATTCCAGAATTTTTACGTGAAGGTTCTGCGGTCAAAGACGCATTCAATCCAGATCGTCTAGTACTTGGTGTACAGACACAACAAGCAGCAGACTTGTTACTTGAATTGCACCGTCCTTTGACTGAAAATCTAGTAGTGACAGATATCCGTAGTGCTGAAATGATTAAATACGCATCCAATGCTTTCCTTGCAACAAAGATTTCATTTATCAACGAAATTGCTAATATCTGTGACAAAGTAGGAGCAGATGTAGACGAAGTCGCTAAAGGTATGGGATTGGATCGTCGGATCGGGCCTTCATTCTTAAATGCAGGTATCGGTTACGGTGGTTCTTGCTTCCCGAAAGATACGCATGCTTTGATTCAAATTGCAGGTAATGTAGAGTATGACTTTAAATTACTGAAATCTGTAGTCGAAGTCAACCAAGCGCAACGCTGGGGAATTGTTGATAAGTTGTTAGAAGCATTAGGTACTTTGCAAGGTAAAAAAATCGCTGTCTGGGGTCTAGCATTCAAACCGGATACCGATGATATTCGTGAAGCACCATCTTTGGAGATTGTACCGAAATTAGTAGAATTCGGTGCCAAACCGCAAGTGTTTGATCCAGTAGCAGCAGAAAACTTCCGTCGTGAATACGATCATGAGTCAATTACTTTTGCAGAGAGTGCGCTAGAAGCGGCTCGTGGTTGCGATGCAGTCTGCTTGTTAACCGAGTGGGGCGAGTTCGTTAATATCGATCTTAAAGAAGTAGAAGCAGTCATGAACCAATCTGTACTTGTAGATGGACGTAATGTGTATAGTGCACAACGTGTCAAAGAAACAGGTTTCGATTACCATTCTATGGGTCGTCCAGCATTGCTTCGTGATAGCTTTATCGCAACTCAATCATAATCATAGATTGTAACCTATAGCAAAAACCGACGCTGAAGTACATCTTCAGCGTCGGTTTTTTTGCTGTTGTATTCAGATATGAGGATCAGAACATCTATTGATCATCATTAGCAAATCAAAGAGCTTCAGGTGTATATCGTAGTTGATGATCAGTATGCTCAATCAGCACTAATCAAGAAAAATAGAATGAAAATTTCACTGGGTATGGGAACGATCTCTTACTACACGCTCTAACAATTGACGAATCAATTGAAGATCTTCTTCTTCTAAAGGCACACCGTCCCAATGAAGCTGGGTATAATTTAAAAATTCGCGTGCATTCGTATTTTGTTGAGCAGGATCAAATTCTTCGGTCAAACCGAGTAAATAATCAGAAGTAGTGCTCAATTTTTTAGCGATAGATTGGATCGTTTCCAAAGTGGGTTGTCTGTATCCGGACTCGTAGCCTGCATACGTGCTTTTGGCTACTCCTACATGATCTGCAACTTCCTTCATCGACATATTTCGCCTTTTGCGAAGTAGTTTGAGGCGTTTGGCGAACAATACAAAAACCCCCTAAATAACCTAAAATGTGTGCGACTTGGATGCTGTTACAGTTAGGAAAAAAGCCGCAGACAATAATACATATTATATCATGTGAAGTTATTATTGCCTATATAAATACAATTCCTAACTAGCTTGTAGTAACAATCATACTCCTTAATTCGACGATATACGTTCTTATACGGCTATATACTAATTTAGTAGATAAATTATAAAGAGTGAAGTCTATTGAATATATATTTTAGTATATATACTGATTAGGTAAAATTGCATATGCTGTTTTATGTAAAATATAAGTATACAACATATAACTTAGCTACTTAGTTAATTATTTACTCAATAACCAAAAATTGTATATACATCATTATATACGTAAAATTAAGGTAGTACGGATCACTTTATATATCGGAATTTAGAAAAATATTATAAATATACTTTAGATATAAATGAATAATAGTTATATAGTCCTAATATACCATTACTTTGATATTCTTTACTATGGTATTTGGACAAATAATCAAAATTGTTACAAATAAATTCATTCCATTTGAAGATTATCTTGCAGGTAGAAGCGAAGTGGACATGATATACTTTAGCTTACTTATATACACTACATTTACCCGGAGAGGAAGATCATCATGGAATTGCTTCGTCAAAAAGTAATCAATGAAGGTATCGTGTTGGAAGGACAGGTTCTTAAAGTAGATTCTTTTCTAAATCATCAAATGGATCCGCTATTGATGAAAGAAATCGGTAGAGCATTTACACAATTATTTGCAGATACTGGCGTAACTACGATTTTGACGATTGAGTCTTCAGGGATCGCGCCTGGCATTATGACAGCCTTAGAATTTGGTGTGCCATTGATTTTTGCACGTAAACAAAAGTCTCTTACTCTTACCGAAGATATCTTTGTAGAAACGGTATATTCCTACACGAAAAAACAAAGCAATGATATCACTGTCTCCAAAAAATTTATAAAACCAGGTGATCGTGTACTGATTATCGATGACTTTTTAGCAAACGGAGAAGCCGCTTCTGGACTTGCTCGCATCGTAAAACAAGCAGGAGCAGAAGTTGTAGGAATCGGCATCGTTATTGAAAAGTCTTTCCAACCTGGTGCACAATTACTGATTGATGAAGGATATCGACTAGAATCATTAGTGCGAATCCGTTCACTAGATAACGGACAAGTTCAATTTGTAGAACTACCTTTATAGATTCACAGTCATGATCGGTTGAATGTCATCGATGTTTGTTAAGCTATTTGGTAGCTTTATCGTATGCTGGATCGCTCGATATCGGTCTAATTTATAGTTGTTTGTAAATTAGGCTTGAGCGATACAGATCGTAACTGAGCAGCATGTGCTTGAGACAGATAGCGTTCAATCAGATCATCTGCAATATAGCTTGATGCCTGAGGAGTCTGAAGAGCACGTAGCTGTGTCTGCATATGTGATAGAACCTCTGGTTGATCCAGTGCCAGTATAAGTCGCTCAGCAAGCGCAGAAGAAGAATCACAGACTTCAGCAGCTTGATGCGATTGCAAGTACAGAGCATTGGCTAATTCTTGTCCGGGTACAGGCTTGAGTAGAAACATAGGTAAGGCGCAATGGATACATTCTGCGACGGTAATTCCTCCAGGCTTGGTGATTACACAATCACTCATCATCATCCACTCATTCATTCGGTCAGTAAAACCTACAATCGTAAAAGCAGGATGTTCACTATAGCGAGTATGTAACTCTTTTAACAAAGATTCATTTTTACCACAGATCACTATCACTTGCGTATCGCTACGCTCTGCAAGTTGGTCACACACTTCACGAACATTTTTGAGCACGCCATAAGCGCCAGCAAGCAATAAAACAGTTTTGTGTTCAGGTCGTAGTTCAGCTTGAATACGAAGTTGCTTGCGCTTAGATACATCGGCTACTGGATGATGTTTATTAAATAGACTCTGATCAAAGTCAGCACGTAAAGGTATACCTGACACACTGATCCGTTCTGAGGGTACACCTTGAGCTAACATATCTTGCTTCATATCGATAGAAGGTACATAGTAATGATCGATATGAGGATGAAGCCAGCGCCCATGTAGATCATAATCAGTCAGTATATTGACAAGCGGCATTGTCAGTTGCCAGCGATTTTTCATCGTAGGCAATACCAATTGTGGAAAAGTATGAATAACCAGATCCGGTTGTTCCTGCTCTAATACAGCTTGCAAGCTTCGTATACCCAACGAATGAAGAGCTTTGCCAAATAACGAAGTAGCTTTCATTTTGCGGGTATTATAATACACCCATCCATATAGATGTGGAATAGTTGTAAAGCTTTGCATATAAATAAACTGAGTTATTTTATTGATCCAGGGATGAGATTCAGCCATTACATCAAGTAATGTTACATGTGGAACACCACGTTCTAATAGACTGGCTTGCAACGATTTGGCAGCTTGATAATGTCCATGACCATAACTTGCATATACGATTAGAATTGATGACGAATTGTGCGACATGCGAACATTCCTTTCTAAGCCAAATGTATTCTATTTCTATAAAAGTAGCTTTTATCGGTTGCTTGAACTTGAGCATAGCACGAGCTGTTATGCATAATCCAATATAGGCTGGATAACAGTAATAAATGGAGAAGCCAAAGTGCTACTCTCTTATTGTTTACCCTATAGCCTCCTTTTAGAGACAACCTTATAGATTGCAGTGATTCACCAACTAAATTACATATAATATACGCGATAGATGCAACAAAGATTCGCCAAAAAATTAACTTATTTCGTACCTTTTTTTAACAAACAAAAGTGCTATAATCCTAAAAAGTATGATATTATAAAATAATAAGGTGCTTAGATAAGGGTTGGCGTTGAACACGTTGCTAACAGCGACCAACACACTAGAGAGGCGCTCACATGCGCAGGGATATACCATATGCGGGTACATCAGCCTTGTACTAAGAAGATAAGAGCATTCAGCCGGATTGATTCAGCATTTATCTTAAAGGGTATGTAATATGTCAGATGCCCGAAGAAAGTGCTAAAAGATCACAGATGAGATACAACTTCATATCTAACTACAAACACACCAAAGGATCTTTTCGGCGTTCTCAAAAACAAGGCACGTTTTGGGAGGGAATTCCATGGCAACTAAAGGACACAACGAAGTCAAGGAAAGTCTACGGGAAATGACACGCATTTTTCGGCCTAAGGATCCAAAGAAATTTGTTAAGGAATATGTTCGCAAGTATCACATAACCGGGGGATACGAAGAAGAACTCACGCTTCTTGTCGAGGATGAACTTGTTAAGTTAGATTCGTCCGTCTCTTGATTACGTATGTAAGCACATGCGACGATTATTGAAAATGTAATGATTATAATTTTATGTAACAACTGAACAATGAATGTGATGATTATTTTCGTAATTTAATGAAAGCAAGACATACCGTCCTTTGGCGACTGACCGCCAGAGGACTTTTTTTGTGCTTTTTTAGCTAGAACAATCATAATCTTAAAAAATAAAAAGGAATATCTTCAAATCTATTGACAGTGTATATATACAATGTATACTGTGTATATAGATATATACAGTATATACACTGAATGGAGGGTATATTGATGAGCGAGAATTTCAAGTATGGTTGGATATTGGCTCGTAAAGATTTTGCGAACAATCGGATGATGTTTGTCTGGTCTACGATCTTTGTACTTTATATGAGCGGCATATTAGGTTTACTTTTTTATACAGGTACACTGGCTGGAAAGAATCACTTTTTACAATCCAGTACAACTGATTTTATTATGCTGATCTGTGCACCGTTGTTAGGAACTGATTTTTCTAGACGAGCATTTCATTTGCAAAAAGAAGATACATACACCAAAAATTTAGTCTATCTTCGTATTTTGCCTGTTTCTTCAACAGCGATTATATGGGGAAGAGTTCAGCAGATGGCACTTATCTTTTTATATAACTGGACATTATTTTTTTCTATTCTCTATATATCAAGAATTCGTTTTGAAGTAGATATTTCATTTATTTCTTATATTGCTTTTGCGCTAACGTGGGCTGGCTTTTGTATAACATTAATAAGTGTTTATTTGTATTTTGAGTTTAGCCTTTCAGGTAAGAATTATATTAAATTCACTTTTATCGTTATTTTTGTATTGATACTATTGTCGATTGGCAGTGTCTGGTTAGACTGGAATATCACCAATACCTTTTTATTGGTAGCTATGAAATATAAATTAGCTTCACCGCTGATGTGGGGTTCTATTGGGATCGGTATAGTGTGTATGATGTTATCTATTTATGGTATTCGGCGTACATTACGGCATAGAGATTTGGTATAAGATAATGTATTTGAGAGTGCAAGGGTTAGGAGGGGTAGAGGTATGAAGATACCTGTGCAGATCAATGAAGACAGTGCTGAACCATTATATCGGCAAGTGGAGAATCAATTACGTTCTCTTATTATTGGAGGAACATTACAAGAAGGTACATTATTACCCTCTATTCGCGAATTTGCAGCCGATCTGAAATGCAGTGTGATTACGATTCGACGAGTCTATCAAGACTTGGAGAATGAAGGATGGTTACGTACACGTCAAGGAACAGGAACCTTTGTGATGAAAGTGGAACAAGGACAACTTACCCAGATGAGCGAAGAGAATGTACGCAAAATTTTAAAGGAAGCGATTCAGAAAAGTACCGCTTTAGGATGGGATCAACAGCAATTACAACAATTGTTTGCAGAACTAATAGAACAACATTTTACAACATAATATCACTATTGAATGATAAGCCTATCATATAGCTAAGGAGGAAACAGCTATGCAGGAACAATCAGTCATTTCATTACATGAAGTCTACAAAACACGAGGTCAGCATACGATTGGACCGATTAATTTTGAATTACCTCAAGGATATATTACGGTTCTTGTTGGTGAAAATGGAGCAGGAAAAAGTACATTGCTGAATCTGATGATGCAGACTATTTATCCAGATCAAGGATGGATGACATGGTTTGGTCAATCCGAGAAAGATGAACTACCTCTTCATATCCGGCAACGAATTGCTTATGTCTCAGAACATTCATCTATAGAAGAAAATCGAATGACTGCTCTGGATGCCGCTAAGTTCCGCTCTCATTGGTATCCCAAATGGAATCAAAAGAAGTTTGAGCAATTGCTAATCGAATTTCAAGTCCCCTCTAATACCAAGTTAAATAAAGTCTCTAAAGGGCAACGGCAAAAATTTGAATTTGCCGCAGCGATCGCTACTACACCGGACTTGTTGCTGATGGATGAACCTTCTTCCGGGTTAGACCCCTTTGCCTGGAAAGATATGATCCGTACTTTACATCAACTTATGGATACTAGCGAGCTTAGTATTCTGATTACAACCCACCGGATGGAAGAGGTTGAGCGACTTGCCGATTATGTCATGCTCATGAATGACGGTATGATTTATGGTATCGAAGAAAAAGATACGTTATACCAAAAATGGAAAGAGATTTGGATCAATGCCGGCGCAGGCGATCCAGACGTTATTCATAGCTTGCACGAGTGTGACGGCATTATCGCATGGGAAGTACAATCCGATCTATCTGTACGTGTCATCACCACTGATGCTATACAATTAGAAACCGCCGCTGCTGAAAATGGAATCTCGATCCAGACCAGAGGACTCGAATGGGAAGACTTATTATATTATTGGAGAAGCGCTTGGCAATATAAGCGCGATCAAGATGCAATGAAAAAATGATTTTTGCTTTAGCAAAATATCTTACGATAAGCGCTTGGCAATATAAGCGCGATCAAGATGCAATGAGAAAATGATTTTTGCTTTAGCAAATCATCTTAAAGGAGCGATCAAGCGATGAAACCATTGGTATTGAATCAAATTATCAAACATTATGCAGGGACAACAGCCGTAGATCAACTTTCCTTAGAAGTAGAAGCAGGTGAAATTTACGGCTTACTAGGAGCAAATGGAGCAGGTAAAACGACAACCATGCGAATGGTACTGGGACTGATTTATCCAGACGAAGGTGAGATTTTGTATGATGGCAGACCATATCGGACAGACTTACAACACAAGATGGGCTATCTACCAGAAGAACGTGGATTGTATCCCAAAATTAAAATCAGTGATCAGCTCGTTTATCTAGGGCAACTACGTGGTATGACTCATAAAGATGCTGTACAAAGTCTTAAAAAGTGGTTGGAACGATTTGATGCGATGGAGTATCTTGATAAGCGGATCGAAGAACTATCCAAAGGAAATCAACAGAAAATGGGATTTATCGCTGCGGTGATTCATCATCCCAGTATTCTTATTCTGGATGAAGCATTTAGCGGGCTTGATCCGGTGAACGTGGAAATGCTCAAAGAAGTAATTCAAGAATTGCGAGATGAAGGAACAGCGATCTTATTTTCAACTCACCGGATGGAGCATGTAGAAGAATTATGCCGGAATATGACTATACTTCGTCGCTCTAAGCCTGTACTACAAGGGAATTTGAGAGAGATCAAGCATACGTATCCGCGTGAAAAAGTCGTATTGCGTACAGCTCATCCACTTGTAGGCTTACAAGAGATATCAGGAGTTACCCACGTAGAACCGCAAGATGAAAATGGTCGCTATCTGATTCATATTGATCAAGAGGAAGCCACACAACAGATTTTACAATTAGCGATGCAACAGGGGAGTGTAGAACAGTTCGAGATCAAAGAGCCAACATTAAATGAAATCTTTATTAAGGTGGTGGGAAATAATGAATAAGCTAGGGCATGTTATTAGCTTTACCTATCGTAATAAAGTCAAAAATAAATCCTTTCGTTGGACAACGTTATCACTTGCAGTGTTATTGGTGATTGGATTAAATATCCCGTATTTTATTCAATTGTTTTCAGGTAACAACGGGGAAGATAATATGAAGATTGCGATCGCAAGCAGCAATTATGATGAGATTGCTACTCAGATTCAGCAAGCAGCGCAAAAGCAACAACAAGCAACTTCTTCGTCGATAGCCAATCTAGCCACAAATTCAACGAATGACTCACAGGATACACAGCTACAATGGCAAGATCAATTTGCATCTGAAGATACGTTGCGCCAGCAAGTAGAAGATGGAAAGATTGGCGGCTATCTATTATTACAAAAACCAACACAAGGCGATCCTGCATTTCCTGATGTTACGTATGTTAGTGAAAAAAATGATGTAGTGATACAAAGTCTGTTACAGACCGCTACACAAACAGCCAAAGTACAATATATTGCCGCAGGCAAGCTAACAAATACACAGTTGGAACAGATCGGCACGCCGGTTACAGTCAATCATACTTCTCCAGATGATCTTAACGGCAAAGCAGAAGCCCAAAAAGAAAATCCATTAAAGGCTAATACCGAAAATTATATTCTAGTCTATTTATTGATGGTGCTCTTTTTCTTCTCGCTTACGATTACAGGCAATATGATTGCATCCGAGATTACAGCCGAAAAAAGCTCACGCGTTATGGAGATATTAATTTCTAGTCTGTCTCCGTTAACGCAAATGTTCGGGAAGATTATCGGTGTTTTCCTAGTCGGACTGACACAAATTGCTTCTTATGGTATTGTGATCGCTATTAATTTATCGCTACCTTATTATCAAGAAGTACTATCTAACTTCGATCTACATGTAAGCAATTTATCTTTGAACGTAGTCGGATTCGGATTGTTATATTATGTGCTAGGTTACTTCTTGTATGCGACCTTATTCGCAGCTATCGGATCAATCGTAAGTCGTACAGAAGATTTGGGACAAGCGATATCACCGATCACGATGTTAACATTAGCTGCTTTTTATATCGGAATATTTAGTATCTCCAATTCAGATTCGTTGTTAATGCGTATCTCTTCTTATATTCCATTTTTTGCTCCAACAACAGTAATTGTACGTATCGGTCTTGGATCAATGCCAATCTGGGAAATAGCGATCTCAATTGCGATTTTACTGGTATCTATTTTGTTCTTTGGCTGGTTATCTGCCAAAATTTATCGCACCGGTGTATTGATGTACGGCAAACGTCCAAGCTTGAAAGAACTACGTAAAGCGATGAAATCTTATAAAATCTAGTAAGTAAGAGGTGTACTATTATGAAAAAAAGCAATAACACAAAATGGATGAATTATAGTAAATTGGCGTTAGCTCTAGGGGCACTAACAGTGGTGATTACAGCTTGTAGTGGTAATAGTAATAATACAGCAGAGCCTGCGACAACAGTAGAGACGACTACGCCGACTACAACTACAGAACAACCAACTGCTTCTACAGCCAAACTGACCGCAGAAGACATTCCGACAGCATTATTAAAAGGTCAATATAAAGAAGTGTATGCTCAATTTAGTGATAATTTTAAAAAGCAAATCACAGAAAAAGACTTTATAAGTTCAGCCGAAGCATCGCTTCAATCTGTAAAAAAATTCAATAAAGCCGCAGATATGGAGATCAACGATGCCGATGTTCGTTCATGGGTCAGTGATTCAGGTGATCTAGGGCTGAATGTAACGATAGATAAGCAAGGAAGTATTCTAGGGCTACAAGCCAAAGCACTAGCACCAGCAACGACTACAGATAAAGTAACAACCAAAAATGAATATGCGTTTCCGTTTAAAGGCGATTGGTTTGTGTTCTGGGGTGGAAATAATGCGTTGATTAATTACCATTATGAATACGAAAGTCAGCGTTATGCGTATGATTTTATTCAGCGCAAAGATGGATTTTCTTACAAAGGTGATCCACTCAAAAATGAAAGCTATTATGCTTTTGGACAACCGCTATATGCACCTGCGGATGGTAAAGTCGTATCAGTATTAAGTAATATTCCAGATAACGAACCCGTAGGTAAAATGAATCCCAAAGTTCCAGCAGGTAATGAAGTGGTGATCGCTCACGCGAATGGGGAATACAGCGTAATCGGTCATATGAAAAAAGGATCGGCGTTGGTAAAAGTCGGAGATATGGTGAAAACAGGCGATCAGTTAGGATTGGTTGGGAACTCCGGTAATTCCAGCGAAGCCCATTTGCATTATCAGGTGTCGGATGGAGCGGATCTGTTCAAGTCCAAAGCAATTCAGATCAAGTGGCAAGATGGAAGTAAGCCTGTGCAGGGTGAGACAATTACAGCCAAATAAATCAACGATCATAAAAAGGATAGTCATGATGACTATCCTTTTTGTGTTCTGCAAAATAAAACGATAATGCAACTTGGAAAAGATGTAGATGTTGTTCTTTGAGTAAAATTCTGATGTTGATTAGTGCGGTTGTATGAGTTGAGTAATATGTTCTGCTACACGTTGTTGTGTTAGTGAAGTTTGTTCAGCAGTATGCATGGTAACCGCGTCATTAATCATATTGGCATAAATTTGTACATACAAAATACGTTCATCAGCATGCATGTCCTGCATAGCGATATTCAAATAATGCTTGAGTTCAACAATTAATTTAGAAGAAAGGAGAGGGATGATTTTATGATAGTTGCGACGACATTTCTTTTTGACTTGTTGGTGATATTCAAATGCTGCGAATACTAATTGCATCATATGTTCTTTGGTAAATGCATAGACTCCATGAGTATGTTGTTCAATCAGTTCTCCCGCTGATTTTTTGATAATCTCATCCAATAATTCATATTTGTCCTGAAAATGAGCATAGAATGTTGCCCTATTGATTTGAGCTCGTTCAGTTAAGTTTTGTATCGTTATTTTATCAAAATCTTTTTCTTCCATTAATTCAAAAAGTGCTTCAAAAATCGCTTCTCTTGTTCGAGTGTTACGTATATTTTTTACTTTCAGCCCCATAGATATAACTCCTTTTTTTTAAACCAACACATTGCTTGTATTGTTGGTTGTTCCGCTACGCTGTTCTAGATAAGATTGAACTACTAAAGCAACTACTGTTGTAATAGTATACTGCTACGAAGGTGGTTAGTCTATTCAGAACTATTAAAGAGCAACACCTTATTCAACTAACCATGTAATCGATGGCAAAGTCATTAACAATAAAAATGTGGAGGAATTAGATATGAAACTTACAGGGAATACGATTTTTATTACAGGTGGCGGTTCAGGAATTGGACGTGCATTAGCAGAAGCATTACATCATCTGGGTAACAAAGTCATTATTTCAGGTCGAAGAAAAGAGCGTCTGGCGGAAGTTCTGAGTGCTAACCCCGGCATGTCGGCAGTTGAAT
Organism: Paenibacillus nicotianae; assembly: GCF_042681745.1. Taxonomy (NCBI): domain Bacteria; kingdom Bacillati; phylum Bacillota; class Bacilli; order Caryophanales; family Paenibacillaceae; genus Paenibacillus; species Paenibacillus nicotianae. The sequence continues at coordinate 247,143 of NZ_JBHUGF010000001.1, forward strand.
TGGATATACAGGATCTATCCAGTATTGAAGCAACAGCCAAGCAACTTATTCAGGACTTCCCCGATGTGAATGTGTTATTTAATAACGCGGGTATCATGCTTTTCGATGAGGCTATAGGTGTAATGAACGAAGAGATTCTGATTTCAACGGTATCTACAAACTTACTTGGACCGATCCGAATAACATCTTCATTGATCGAGCATTTGAAGTCTAAAGAAGACGCTGTGATCATCAATACGACTTCTGCGGTTGGATTTATTCCATATGCAGCGACTGCGGTATATTCGGCGACCAAAGCAGCACTTCATTCCTACACATTATCTCAACGGTATTTGTTGAAAGATACGACAGTAAAAGTATTAGAAATTATAACACCTGGCGTTCAAACAGAACTTATGACAGATCTTAGTAAAGATCCACACGCTATGCCACTTGAAGCCTTTATTAAAGAAACGATACGATTACTGGGTACAGATGCAGAAGAAGTAATAGTCGAGCAAGCAAAAATGATTCGGGATCAACAAGGTCCTAAAGAAGGTGCTTTCGTGACTCAACTTAACGATATGGCATCACAAACAGGAATAGATCAATAAGTATTTAATGTTATAGTACCTAATAATGAAGTAAAACGGTATGATCTAAATTAAGTAGAAATAGGCAAGTTCTATTATAGGATAAGACATGTGCAATACGAGCTTTTACTTTATAAATAGCAAATACTCTAATACAAAAAAAGAATAAATAAAGCGGAAAAAAGAACACCAGATGTATATGCTGGTGTTCTTTACATACCGATTTGGCAATAACGACATCAAGTTAAACAAGCCAGCGTAATATCATTTGAGCGACAGATTTATGACATTGTGTAGCTATAGAAAGGAGCAACTCTTTTCCAAACTAATTCTTAGTATTATATAAATTGATCTCTACAAATAGCTTTTATAAAAAGCGCTATCATAAATATCATAGTAGTTACAGGCAATCTTAATATTCTCTTGCATAATTCGACATATTCGTTTACGATTTCCCCATAAAGTAGTGCTTCAGACATATGATTTTTGGGTATGCGTCTTCAAAAAGTTTGCTTTGATTAGAGGGGAAGAAAGCGAATGGTCGGTTTTTTTAGAAAAAAGTTGGTGCTACGTATTATTGCTTTTGTCACATTAGTAATTACTATTATTGTTGTTGGAAGTATATTACTACAGATAGCTAATATGAGATCCGCAGCACAAGGAGCGATTTCCAGTTACAATATTCAGATCGCTCAAAGTTATGTAAACCAGTTAGACAAAGCATCGTATGCGACATTTGCTCAAGATCCCAAAGAAAATGATATGTTTTTGAAGATTCGTGATGAATTGAATGATTTTCGTGAACGTATTGGAGCGATGTATGTTTATTTTGTCAAAATAGATGATAAAGGTACACCGCTAATTATGATAGATGGAATGAAAGATCCTGATAAAGCATCAGCGATCAATGAAGTGACCGATATTCCTGTAGAAGCGATTCAAAAGTTACAGCAAGGACAAACAGCAAGTTCCCCTGTTATTAACAATCCCGAATATGGCAACTATATTTCATCGTATGCACCGATTCTTGATTGCAATGGTGTACTTATAGGTGTTCTTGGTATTGATACAGCCGTCTCGATCATCGGAAGTGTAGAATCCGATATTATCAAACAAAGTCTTCCATTCTATGCTTTGCTGGTCTTGATTACGATTGTAGGAATAGCGCTGGTGATGTGGTTTATTATTAGAGGATTACGTCCGCTGAAGCCGCTCAAAGTAAGTGTAGAAAAAATGGCACAAGGCGAGCTTGCCGCAGCCCATCAGATTTTAACGTCGTATCGTTTGCGGAGTGAAGATGAGATAGGAGCCACTTATCAGGCGATGATGCACATGTCAGGTCATCTGAATAAAATGGTAAGTGATATGGTAGAAGGTGTAGCTGTAACGACAGATATTTTATCAGAATCGACCAAGCAATTTAACCATAATACTCAAGCAATGTTAGCTATGAGTACAACAGTCGATCAATCGGTCGAACAGATTAGACATGGAGCACGTACCCAAAAACAAGGTGCAAGCGACAGTGCACATGCGATGGAAGAGATTGCTAAAGGCATCACAGATATATCGGAATCATCTATGGCGGTATCGGACGCGGCTACAAGTGCGCTCACGACCGCAGAATCAGGTAAACAAAGTATGTCCCTTATGAAAAAGCAGATGGAGCATATTTCAGATGTGTCGGGTAAAGTGGTGTTGAGAGTAGAAGTGTTAACCAATTATTCACAGGAGATTGGTACTGCATTACAAGCGGTACATGACTTTGCCAGTCAGACCAAGTTGTTAGCGTTAAATGCTTCTATAGAAGCGGCACATGCAGGTGAACATGGTAAAGGATTTGCTGTAGTTGCGGATGAAGTCAGAAAGCTTGCAGAAGCTTCAAGTACTTCTATGGAAAATATCTCGAACTTATTATTGCATATTCAACAAGAATCTCAGCAGATTGGTTCACAGGTTGGAGTCACTGCACAAGAAATTGGACAAGGGGTTAGATTGACCGCAGAAGCAGAGTTGGCATTTGCTCAGGTGTTAGATACGTTCCAGACAGTAACTGAACGTATCCAAGAAGTTTCTACAGCAGCCGAAGAAATATCGGCAGGTTCGGAAGAAGCAGCGGCTTCTGTTCACACGATTGCTCAGATTTCGGTAGAAGTATCTGAGCATTCGGATGAAATCTATCGCTTAATCCGTGAACAATCAGCCATGTTCGAAAGTGTAGGGCAGACATCGACTGTATTAGAACAACAGACTCATGAAATGAGCAAAGCGATCAAAACAGTGAAAGTCTAATGATGGATTGATAAAATGATGGTATGATTTAGAAGTACAAATATATAGTAACGATTACGTAAAAATTTGCTTTCATATCTAAGCAGCAAAAAAAGTAGTTGATGCAATGGTTCAAAAGATCGGGTCAGGTTCTCAACATATAAAATAAACACCCCAAAAAGTAGAGTGCATCGTCATATGCCTTCTACTTTTTTTAGATAGTTGGGATAGTAAAAGTTGTATCATTTGGATGAATACATAGAATACAATAATTGTAGAGTTACATACCAAGGAGAGATAAAGAAATGAAGTCTATACCGTCGATCAGAGAACGTTATGATCTGCTATTTACAGATGATGTGATTGCACCACAAGCAGTAGCGAGAATAGAACAGCAACTACAGTTGCAATTACCAGACGATTTTAAAGAGATCGCTTCATTTTATAATGGAGGCTTGCTTGGGGGCATTTCTATATTTAGTTATAACGATCATCATCCTAATTTGATCGAAGAAACGCTTCGCTTGCGAAAAGATATTCAGCTTCCCCATTCTTTTCTCTTTTTAGCAGAGCCTGCGGAAAGCATGATCGTACTGGATACAGCACAGACTCCAGCAGTGATCTGGTGCGATAGTATAGATGCACATCACCTGCATAACCGCTCATTTCAGATAGCCCCGGATACATGGAATACGTTTAGTGACTTTTTTGAATATCTACTGACACAAGAAGAGGAAGAACAAGAACAATAAACGGAAACGCTGAACAAAATCTAGAGGAGTTGTATAACAGAACAATTGAAGACGGAGCAGATTTGAAGTTACATCTATCTACAGATATACACTGCTTCTTCCATATCGACCTGCAAGTAGATGTATATCTTTCCATATTGATCTACAATAAATAACATCGGAAAAAGGATATGTAGCGTAGTGGAGGGAACCTATGGATATTGAGCAGGAGAAAAAGTATAGATATTTGATTCGTATATTTGGAACGATAGCACTGATAATTACCAGCTATAATGAATATGTAAGTTATGGAGCGATGAATCAGTACGGAACCTTATTGATATTGCTTCTGTATACATTGATTATTTGGGTTCCGACCATATGGCGTAGCCGAACGATCTATATCATACTTTCGATTATCATTATTAGTACCGCTTTATATCTGCATTATCGATATGGGTCTGTTAATTCAAGTCTGTTATGGCCGTTATTGTTTTTGAGTATATTTATTAATCGCGATTATCGGTATGTTACGATTGTCGTCAGTCTGGTAACGATTATTGTGATTGCGTTAGTATATGCTTTTTCTTTTGGTAGCTTGCTCGCGATTATTGGTATTTTCCTGGTTGTACGCAGTTCTCAGATACGTCAAAATGCACACGCTTTAACGAAATCACATTTGGATCAATTGGATCAAGCACATCAAGAGTTACAAGAAGCTCATCTAGAATTGCAAGAAGCAAGCGCACATTCAGTACGTTATGCGGCGTTGGAAGAACGAACTCGTCTGGCACGAGAAATACATGATGGATTAGGGCATCAATTGACATCGCTTATTATTCAGCTACAAGCTTTGGAGATTATGCAATCGACCGAACCAGAGCATATGCCAGAGCGTATCAAACAACTGATCTTGATTGCTCGTCAAGCACTGACAGAAGTACGTATAGCAGTGAAAGAATGGTCAAATGATGAGATGGGGTTAGGATTGGTCGCTTTGAAAGGATTGATCGCGCAGACAGGGCAACGCTCAGTGCTCAAGCTTACTTTTATCGAAGATTCTCCGATTACCGAATGGTCGCTTCAGACCAGTATTGTATTGTATCGAGTACTGCAAGAATCGTTAACCAATGTGCTCCGTCATGCACAAGCAGATACTGCTTCTGTGCATATTGAAGAGAAAGATCATAAGGTGTATTTGCGAATTTCAGATAATGGCATATATACCGGTACAGATACAGTCAACATAGGTTATGGATTAAAAAATATGATAGAACGCTGTGAGCAACAGGGCGGAACCTGTCAATTTGAACCTGTTGTACCTCATGGTTTCTCTATTCAAGCTGTGATACCTATCGGAAATCCAATTCAATCCTAAGGAGAAATAATCATGAGTGTTCCGTCTACGATTCGAATCGTGCTTGCAGATGATCAGCCAATTGTACGTCAAGGATTACAATATATTATTAATGCTCAGCCTGATATGGAGTGTGTCGGTGAAGCCAGTAATGGACATCAAGCATTAGAAGTCACACTAGAACAACAACCTGATATGGTATTGATGGATATTCAGATGCCTGAATGTTCTGGCTTAGAAGCAACTGAACACATTTTGCGTGTATTGCCTGATATGAAAATCGTATTGCTGACTACTTTTGATGTACAGGATTATATTAAGGAAGGAATTCGCGCAGGGGCTACCGGATTTCTACTCAAAGATGCAGATACTCAAGAATTACTGGCAGGGATTCGTGCGGTGTCTAAAGGAGAAGCCTTATACAAAACGCCACTTGCTAGTAAAGCACTGGCAGAAGCATTGCAAAAAGCAGAATCCTCACAGCGACCATCTTCAGCCAAGTATGAACTGATCGAACCGTTGACCGATCAAGAATTGATTGTGTTACAACAGATGGCGTATGGCAAACGTAATTCAGAAATTGCGCTAGCGTTACATATTTCACATGGAACTGTCAAAACGCATGCTCATCGTATTTTTCAAAAATTAGATGTCGAAGATCGGACACAAGCGGTAGTGCTCGCAATACGACAAGGTTTAGTACAATAAGTGAAGAAATTAGGTATATCGCTAGATAGATACCGGACTGCTGAAAGATCAACCTGCAAGTAGACGTATACCGCCGATAAGACCCTTAGAATAAAGATATCATCAGATTCTAGGAGGTCATTATATGTATTCAAATGTAGGTACAGCATTAATTGTGATTGCTATTATTGTGTGGGTTGTTTTTCGTCAATTGCGTCCCAAACCGGTCAAAAAAATATTTTTTGTTATTTTACCGTTGCTTGCTTTGTATGAGATGTATCAGACATTTCCGCAATCATCTGTCCCTGTATCGCAGTGGATTGAATGTATTCTAGTTGTCATAGCCGCTTTGATCGCGGGAACGATTCAGGCATGGCATAGCAAAGTGTATATGCAGAATCAGATTGTATATGTTCAAGGAACTAAGATTACACTGATCACATGGGCAAGCTTTATCATTGTTCGACTGGGATTAGGTTTTGCTTTTGGCGAGTTCGCTACAGGGTATCATCGTATTCAGTGGATATTGTGGGCGGGGATTGCTGTTATTTTTGCTACTCGCAGTCTGATCTTATATGCCAAATTTCCAGAGATTAAGCATGTATTCGCATCTTCCAAAGTAAACGGATGACCACTCATATCTATATCAAGAAGCACTCGTATAAGATCAGGAATCTTTCTTGTAGGAGTGCTTTTGCTAGTTAAGATCCCTTTATTTGTAACAAAGTATAAATATAAAGAAATAATGTATTGTACTTGAAAGCGGATTATGTAATATTTAAAAGGACACGTTTGGCTTTGGATGAACATTATACATTCAAAGGGAGTTATATCATGAAAAATTGGCACAAAAAAATGCTTTCGCTTGTTTTGGCGGCAGGGTTACTTGCGACAGCTTCACCTGCGATGGCGGCTACATCTTCACAGCCATTAATCGTGAAGGTGAACGATCAGAAGGTTCAATACAGTAAAGGGATTGCACCAACAGTCCAACAGAAAGTTACATTGGTTCCACTTCGTTCGACATTACAAGCGATGAAGATTCAATTATCCAATGTATCCAAAGACAGCATTACTGTTGTAGCTAATGGTAAAAGTGTAACCGTTAAAAGTAAACTAGCTAAAATCAATGGTACTGCTTATGTGCCTATTCGTACATTTGCTGAATTAACTGGTTATACGGTGATTTGGAATGCCAAAACACGTACGATTCAGTTGACTTCACCTCCTGTTGCACCTACTCTTCCTGTAGAAGAAACTAATACCCCTCCAGTAGATACAACGATTGCTCCTACAGAGAATACAGCACCACCGGTAGTGACTCCAGACCCTAGCAGTACGATAACACCAACACCTGCACCATCTACAGAAACTGCCGATACAGGTGGTCGTGGATTTATGTGGGAAGTACAAAATAACGGAAATACCGTGTACTTGGTCGGTTCTATACATATTGCCAATGAAAGTTTTTATCCGCTACGAAAAGAATATGAGCAAGCTTTCGCAGAAGCTAATTATCTTGGCGTAGAAGTAGACATTACACAAATTTCGGATGAAGCGATGCAAAAACGTGTTTTGGAAATCGGTGAGTACAAAGATGGAAGCAGATTGCAAGATCATCTGTCGACGTATACGTATGCCAAATTAGGCAAAGCGCTTCTAGCTAACGATTGGAAACGAGATGCGTTAGATCATTTCAAGCCGTGGGTAGCAGATATGATTGTTAGTTCTTTTACTCCAAGCGATCCAAAATACAAATCTGCAGATGGTATCGATCTACACTTTATTCAAAAAGCTGCAGAACGCAAAATTACAGTAATGGAATTAGAATCGCAAGATTCTCAGCTGAATATGCTTAATAACTTCTCTGATGAATTACAAGAACAAATGCTGTACTCTACACTGTATGATCTGGACAATCCCAATCAAGCTGATCTGAATGAAAGTACAGATGAAGCCGCAGAAATGTGGAAAACAGGCGATGAGAAAAAATTGCTAGAATTAACAAACAGTACGGCTGGTAATGAAGAATATAATAAAGCGATGCTGGTTGATCGCAACGTTGGAATGGCGCAAAAAATTGATGGCTATCTGAAAAGCGGTGGCAATCAGAAATACTTTATCGTTGTCGGTGCTGCGCATTATCTAGGAAACGATGGTATTATTCATTTGCTTGAGAAAAAAGGATATACCGTTACAAGAAAATAACAACTGTAAGCAGTATAAATAGCTATACGATCTTAGATTCAAATATATCCAAAACATAAACGTGCTCCAAAAGACCACCTCATTTCGTAGTGAATGGAGTGGTTTTTTGTTGCAAATGCAATAAAAATAAGATATATTAAACATAATAATTGTTGCATTTACAACAAAATGATCAAAAGGAGAATATAATGAAAGAGATTCTTCGAGAAATTGGAATGATTGCTAGAGCTTTAGATAGCATCAGCAATATTGAATTTAAAGAGTATGCGCTCACCAAAGGTCAATATTTGTATCTGGTACGTATCTGTGAGAACCCGGGTATCATTCAGGAAAAATTAGCAGAAATGATCAAAGTCGATCGTACCACTGCCGCTCGTGCTATCAAAAATCTAGAAGCTAATGGATTTGTACAAAAAAAAGAAGATCCATATAACAAAAAAATCAAAAAACTGTTTCCTACGTCTAAAGGAGAACAGATTTATCCTTTGATCAAAAACGAAAATGATTATTCTAATCTAATAGCATTGGAAGGATTATCAGAACAAGAAAGCGATCTACTGTTCGATCTTCTACAAAAAGTAAGAAAAAACGTAGAAAAAGATTGGACTTTTGTCAAAAAAGGCAATAAACGAAATTATAAATAATTGTGAAAGGAATAGATAAACGATATGAATATTACAATAAGAGCGTGTAAATTAGAAGATGTAGAAGTATTACAACAGATCAGCTATGAGACTTTTAATGAAACATTTCGAGACCAGAACTCTCCCGAAAATATAGATCATTATTTGGAGAAAGCATTCAATATTCCGCAGTTGGAAAAAGAATTAACCAATCCATCGTCACAGTTTTTTTTCGCTTATATCGATCATGATCTTGCAGGTTATCTCAAAATCAATACCGATCAAGCACAATCGGAAGCGATAAGCGAAGATAGTCTGGAGATTGAACGAATCTATATCAAGCAATCTTTTCAAAAGCATGGAGTAGGCAAACGATTATTTCACCATGCACTTCAGATCACGCAACAACAAGATAAGCAACAAATATGGCTTGGGGTATGGGAAAAGAACGAAAAAGCTATCGCCTTCTATCAAAAAATAGGGTTTGTACCCACAGGGCAACATTCTTTCTATATGGGTGATGAACAGCAGACTGATCTAATTATGACCAAAAGACCACTTACCGTATAAACGGAAGTGGTCTTTTGATATTAAACTTTTGATATTGAACTACAGTATTAATATGAAAATTTGGCAGTGTACGTATCCATTTCTTTGTGAAACTGTGTAAGTACTTTGTTGGCAATCGCTAATTGAGTATTTGCTTTTTTTAGTACGCTAGGATCTAATTTCTTTGTGGATAAATATTTTTGGAAAAGTAGCATGCCTTGTAGTTGATAGTTAGCACCTTTTACATATATTTTGTGCATACGAGCCAAGTCTTTGTTTGGCGTATAGACTTTTTGTACTCCTTTCACAAACTTTTTATAGTTTGGAAGAGCAATACCTGTAATTTCTACATAAGAAGGACGATGATCGGATGCTTTGAATTTTTTGTTCTCTTTAAAAATAGTCATACCGATCTGCTCATATTCTTGTAGAGGCTCTAGCTGTTCATCATAATCTACATAGTCATGATAGGCTTGCTTGTATTTAGCAGGCACATGGCTATCATCATAACCATAATTAGAAGAAGTTGCTGCATGAGTGGACTGAAGAGGTGCAACCAATAACGTACTTTGTACGATCAAAAAGGTGAGCGTTACTATCCACAATAATCTAGCTTTCACGTTACTATATAATCCCCTTTCACAAATGTATTTTAGAATTCTTATTATAGCATAGGTTGATTTTGTCATTTCCTGTTACTATTTGTATCGTCATTTTTTATTATTTTTTTAGACAGTTAGCAAGCACTATTTAGAATAAAAATGATCAAAGTATCAGAATTGCTCAGCATAATCCGAAATTTCTTGGTGGAATTCTAAGCGTAACGCATTAGCAACATTCATTTTTTCTAGTGTATATCTTCTAATTAAAGCACCCAATAATGTGAATGTATAATAATAGCAGTGCTTGGTATGTAGTAGAAAAGGTTAACATATAAAGAGCGAATCTTTAAAATAGACTAAAGCTTGGTAATTGTGCAATGTTGACGAGTAATCTACCGTATGATATATCGTGCTTTGCTATCTTGTTAGGGAAAAGGAAGTGTACACATGGTCAAAAGAGTAATTGTCACAGGTGGTAGTGGATTAGCTGGTAAGTGGGTAGTGCAAGAATTATTTGAGCAAGGATATGAAGTACTCAATCTAGATCGAGTTCCTTTAGAGCATCCTCATGTACGGACACTGATTACAGACCTTACCGATGCAGGGCAAGTATTTAATGCACTAGCCAGCCCTACGATTGATAAAAGTTACCATGAATCGATAGCACCGCAACCGATTGATGCGATAGTGCATCTGGCAGCGATTCCTCAAATTCACACCTATCCAGACAATGAAGTCTATCGTATTAATGTCATGAGTACGTACAATATATTAGATGCGGCAACCAAATACAATATTCCTAAAGTCATTCTGGCTTCCAGCGAAACGACATATGGCACTTGTTTTGCAGATGAACATCGTGATCCAGATTATTTCCCGTTAGATGAAGATTACAATATTAATCCGATGGATAGCTATGCGACATCCAAAGTCGTTAACGAAGTGACAGCCAAAGCTTTTCAGACCCGTACAGGCATAGACATATACTGCTTTCGGATCGCAAATGTGATTGATCCTTCCAAATATGCCGATTTCCCTGCGTACTTCGCCGATCCTATTCAGCGTAAACGGATTACTTGGAGCTATATTGATACGCGCGATTTAGCACTAGCATGTCGATTAGCAGTGGAAACGGATGGACTGGGCTTCCAAGTGATGAATATTGCAGCGAATGATGTTTCGTCTGACAAACCAACCAAAGAGTTATTAGCTGCCTATTATCCAAATGTACCTTTGAAAAAAGAACTGGATGAATATGAGACATTAGTAAGCAATGCTAAAGTGAAAAGACTACTTGGATTTGAGCAACAACATTATTGGAGATCTTATGTAGATACTGAATAAGTATCCTATAAATATACAAACAAAAGGGTATAGCTGATCGTGGCTACACCCTTTTTGTTCGTGATTTATAATCTAATACGGTGAATAGTACTGTGATAGCTGAAGCGATTTATTGGGAAAATTGAGCATTGTACAAGGCGATTTTGTCATTAAACTCACTGATTAATTGTTGACCTTGAGTGAATTTTATATTCGCTTTTTTGATAATCGTCGGGTCGGGGTTTTGTTTGGAGACGTATTTTTGAAAAAGGATCATACCTTCTAATTGAAATGTAGTTCCTTTGATCAATTGAGCATGTATGGTGGAGAGATCGGTATTATTAGGCTTGATTTGTTTGATTCCGCTTAGAAATTTTTTGTAATTGGGAATCGCAATAGTGGTCATCTCGCTGTATGCTTGCTTACGTGTAGATGCCAGTACTTTTTTATATTTATTGAGGATAGTTGCAGCTTTGGTCTCGTAAGGAACCCATTCTTTATATTGATTGTAATACTGTACATAATCGTTAAAAGCCTGCTCTAATTCAGGAGCAATTTCGTTATACGTATCCTCTTCTACATAACCAGGTTCAGGTGTAGAAGGGCTCTTATTAGATAGAGTTGTATTTGTTGCTGCATGTATCGTAGCGGGTAGGTTAAGCACAGGAATAAACGTAAATAACACCACCATAATGATCACCAACAACGATTGCTTTTTCATAAATACTAAAGTCTCCTTTGTACCTTTTTTTCTATAAAAATCCATTTATAAAGGTATCATACCAGAAATAAAGCACAAAGAGGTAACACTAAAATAACACAATCCCTATAACGGCTGAACCGGCTATCACCATTAAAGGGTGAAGCTTGTAGCGGATAATCGCCCAGAAGGCTGCTATTCCGATCAATAACGTAGCTATCGTTGTCCAGCTCATAATCACATCAGCATGATTAGACAGACCAAAATGGATCGCTGCGTAAGCAATCAATCCGGTAATAATCGGGCGTAATCCGTAGAAGGAAGATTGTACCCATCGATTGGAATGGATTCGGTAAAAAAAGGCTGCTAATACAATAACAACAATCAGCGAAGGCAGAACAATACCGCTTGTAGCGACAATAGCGCCTGTTAAGCCAGCAGTCTTATAACCGATTAAAGTTGCGCTGTTGGTAGCGATTGGCCCGGGGGACATTCCTGCAAGTGAGACTGTACTTTGAAATTGTTCATCGGTCAGCCATCTATACCGACTTGATTCATATTGGATCATCGGGATCACTGCATAACCGCCGCCAAATGAACTAAAGCCAATTTTCAAAAAGCTTATAAAAAGTTGCCACAATACCATAATCTCTCCTCCTTAGATATAATATTCAATCGTCGGTGGAATATGATCATGTGTGGCTTTTTCGGTACGTGCGGTTAATCCTAATTTCTTTTTGGCTTGAATAATTAAGATACCGATTCCGAGTCCAAATAAAATCATAAAGATCGGATTCAACCCTGTAATAAGCAGAGTAATCAAAGCGCCGGTAGCTACCACAATTGTAGACCGATCAAATAATGCATTTTTCCCCATCCGATAAGCGGCGACAGCAATCAGTCCGATGACAGCACCATGTATTCCTTGAAAAGCAGCTTGTACTTTAGGCTGATCTTGAAAAACAGAATAAAACGCACTGAGTGCAAATACAATAAAAAAGGTAGGTAATGTAATCCCCAGTACAGCAGCGATAGCACCGGGAATCTTACCCATACGATACCCGAGAAACGTAGAAGCATTCACTCCAACACCACCAGGAGCAGAACCTGCAATCGATAATAGATCGCTCATTTCCTGTGCATCTATCCAATTTCGCTTGTGTACCACTTCTCGTTCTAATATCGGAATCATCGCATAGCCACCGCCAAATGTAGCAGGGCCAATTTTGAAAAAGATCCAAAATAAATTCCATAGTAAATGTATTTTTAACTGAAACGTTTCAGTCCAATAAGTTTTCATGACGTTCACTCCACTCTTAGTTACCAGTATATCATCTTTTAATCATTTTGAAATAAACTTTGAAGGTTGATCTTGTAAATGTTTCTGATCGTACTTAAAACGTTTGCTTATAAATGAAAAAAAGGTTATAAAATAAGTGTATTTCTATTCTTTCTTTCTCAATGATAAAAAGTGGTCAAGGTGATGGTTACACGTTACAATGAAGGCAGATTTTAACCTTGAAGCGGATTGAGAGCGGTATACGGCTATATGCTAGAGAAAGGAAGAAGATATGAATACATTTCAATTTCCAATGAAAATGGTCAAACGGCAAGTCTATGATCGGATTGCGACACAGGATCATATTTCTAAAACAGAGTTATTGCAAGAAATGGATATTACCAGTAGCAGTCTAAATCGTATTTTAGATGAACTCGAACGAGAAGGATGGATTACTGAATCAGGTCAGGGGCAATCTACAGGTGGACGACGACCTACATTGTATCGTATCAATCCTACCCATCGTTATATTATAGGATTGGAGATTTCGCGGGTCTATTCGGTATTAGGATTATATGATCTTCATATGAATACGATTGTGTCGTATCGCTGGTTTATGGATGAACAGATGACTCCTGAGCGTCTGATCGATTATGTAGAAGAACGAATCGATTGGATGCTTAATGATTATCAGTTAACGTTAAGTCAGATTATCGGTATAGGGATAGGTGCAGTAGGGCCTCTTGATCGGGAAAAAGGCATAATCTTGAATCCTGTTTATTTTCCAGCGACCGGTTGGAAAGATGTAGCGATCTGTCAGATGATTAATGAACGTACTGGATTAACCGCAGTGCTTGAAAATGGAGCAAATACCGCATTGATAGGTGAACACTGGGCAGTTCGAGATGAGAATATGCAACATATGTTATTTGTAAATGTAGGCGCCGGGATACGTTCGGCGATGATGTCTGGTGGACAACTGGTACGTGGAGCTGTAGATCGTGAAGGCTCGATTGGACAGATGATTATTCAGACCGATGGCGACAAGTTACATGATCAAGGAAATTATGGCGCGCTGGAAGCTTTTGCTTCAGTACAAGCGTTAGAACAGCAAGTCAGACAGCGAATCAAGCTAGGGATGGATATCTGGGAAGCGGCGCAAGATTTAACACCGGAGCAGATTCATTTTGATACTTTAATTACAGGTCTAAATCAAGGCAATTTGTTTTTGCAAGAATTGTTTACGCGGTCTGCTAGTTATATGGGGATTGGACTTGCTAATTTGATTAATATTTTATTGCCAGAGAAAGTAATTCTGGGTGGTGCACTCATTAATGCTGATCCTTCTTACTATGAGCAAGCGATAGCTGTTGCTCGCAAAAAAGTAGGTTATGATAACAGTTACCAGCCCATCTTTTCCAAAGGCGTATTGCAAGAAAGAGCTGTAGCCGTAGGAGCTGCTGTGATGATTTTGCAACAGATGGAATTGTAATTTAATCTGTTCGATTGACGCTGAGTCTTGTTGATGCTAACATGGCGGTGTGACATTACAATATCTGTATAGTTGAGGAGAGAATAATGATGAGCAACCACAACAACTTTCCGATCGAACTAGGGCAATTCCGCGATGATCTAGGATTGCTAGAAGACGAAGCATTTCAAAAAGGGTTTCTCATTTTGGATGAACAAGGTAATGAACATGATATGATGATCGTCAAAACATTTACGTATGACCAGATTCCATATGCTCTTTTGTTACATAAAGAACCTTCGCCGTTAGATGGCACTATCTTACGAGTAGAATATGATGAAGAGGAAGATGAATTTTTTTTGAATCATATTACTGACGATGAAGAATGGCAACGCATGGGGCAAGTGTATGAAGTGATTATTCAGTTGAATAAAGATAACCCAACTGCATAATCAAGAATAGCGTAGAAGTATATAATGGTGGTATTTATAATGTGATATGTATACAGAAAGACCTTCCTTAAATAATAAGGAAGGTCTTTTTGACAATGTGATTATTGGAATTTAGTAATATACGTATTGAAATAATCATATACTTCATCAATCATCGCACTACCTTTTGTTAATTTATCAATCCCTGTGTTAAGCGTTTTTAGATTGATTTTGGTAGTAGATACTGATTTTTGAATCAGTGTCATTCCTTGCAGTTGCAAAGAGATCGCTTGAAGCGTTTGTTTGTGAATCGCTATCAATTCTTCATTTTCAGGCTTGATTTTTTTCATGCCTTTTACAAACTTGGTGTAGTTCGGAATAATTGTTTTGTTGAGCTTGGTATAGACATGTTTACGTGTACTAGCATTTAATACACCCAATTGATGAAGCTGATTGATAGCAGTATCTTCGTAGTTTTGAAGTGGAGTCAACTGATCAATATAAGCCATCGCTTGCTCGTATTCTTCTACCAGAGCAGGATCAACATCTTCTTCTGTATACGTATCTTCATCTACATTGGTATTATCATCTTCGGTCATCCATTCACTATCTGTCGAAGTGGCAGTCTCTTCTGCTGCAAAAACAGAAGCGGTAGGGATCAAAGAAGTGCCAATTAGTAGAAAAGCAAGTAATGCGGTAGAAAGAATCTTTTTGTTCATGAGTAATAATAGCCCCTTAGTGTGTATAGCGTACGATTTTTGGAATAGTCACATGCTAAGGTTTATTGTGCAGGAAGAAATTTGGAAATATATGCTTCCATTTCTTTATCAAATTGAAGTAACAAATCGCCGCCTACGTCTAATTTAGCATTGGACTTGTCCAGTATATCATCATTTAATTTGGTTTTGGATACATATTTTTGAAACAAAACAAAGCCTTCCATTTCAAGAGTAGCACCTTTGATATAGTTAGCATGCATTTTAGCTAGCTCAGGATGAATCGGTTTGATTTGTTTGATACCTGTTAAGAATTTTTTGTAGTTCGGAATAATCGTATTGGTAACAAGTAGGTATTCTTGCTTGCGATTGCTGTTGTTAACGTAATCATTTTTATAATACGCTGTCCACGCTTTTTTCTCATACTCCAGTAGTGGCGCCATCTGATCACTATACTCTAAAAATTGAGTCGCTTCCTCAACCAGAGCAGGGTCCAGATCGTCTACACTTTCGCTATCATCATACGTATCTTGATCTACTGCTTCAGCAGGATCATCTAATGAAGAAGCAGAAAAGGAAGAAGCCAGCGTTTCGAGATCCATCGTATACGTGCCATCCGGTAAAACATCCTCAGTAGCCGCAAAGGTAACGTTTGCAAACATCACATTGGAACCTGTCAAAACCGCGGTTAACATCAGTGTAAGCATAAGTTTTCTCTTCATCTGTAATAATCCCCTTTTTCTAGCGTTTGGCAGTATAAACGCGACCAGTCTAATAAAAAATGATTTTTGCAAAGCAAAATATCTCTTCTATAGCGTTTGGCAGTATAAACGCGACCAGAGCGTTTGGCTTTAGATAGCGTTATATAAAATGATTATGTTGAAAATTTACCACGTAAATTAAAAAAAACCAATACCAAAATAGTCAAATTTTAAAAATAATAATAAACGTTAACAAGGCATGATAGATTGCTGTCTTCTATTAAGGTTTAAGTAGTAAAGAGAACGTTATCCATGAACTGACAACATGAATGTCGATATACAAATATGAGTAAGGGGGAAACACATAATGAAGAAACAATATGATCTAATTGTAATCGGAACAGGTAGCGCAGGAGCGGGTGTAGCGACCGCTTGTAGTAAAGAGGACTGGAAGGTAGCGATTATCGATTCTAGAGCTTACGGCGGCACTTGCGCGCTTCGTGGATGTGATCCGAAGAAAGTATTGGTAGGCGCGGCTGAGATTATCGATTGCAATGAACGGATGCAAGGCAAAGGTATACAAGAACAGCCCACAATTAACTGGGCAGACCTGATAGCCTTTAAAGAAACGTTTGTAGAAGATATTCCACCTGCACATGAGAAAAAGTTGCAAGAAGCAGGAGTAGACACTTTTCATGGATTTGCTTCATTTGTAAGTGAAGATACGGTACAAGTTGGAGACGACCAGCTTACAGGCAAACATATTTTAATCGCAACAGGAGCGAAGCCTGCTCCATTATCTATTGAAGGCGAGCAGTATTTAGCCAATAGCGATGATTTTCTGAATCTAGAACAATTGCCGTCTACGATTGTATTTGTAGGTGGAGGGTATATCTCGATGGAATTTGCGCATATCGCTGTGAGAGCCGGGGCAGAAGTACATATTGTCCATCATGGAGATCAGCCGCTAAGTAAATTCGATCCTGATCTAGTCGATGAATTAGTTGAACGTTCACGTGAATTGGGGATTCAATTCCATCTGAATACCGAGATAGAATCGATTACACAATTAGCAGATCATCAGTATAAAGTAAAAGCGACCCAGAATTCGGATCAACAACAATCTATAGAAATCGAATGTGGATTGGTTGTTCATGGTGCAGGTCGTGTAGCAAATATTGATCAGCTTCAACTGGATCAAGCCAATATCGTTTCAGAGAAACAAGGCATTACAGTCAATGAATATTTGCAAAGTACCAGCAATCCGCGTGTCTATGCCGCAGGAGATGTGGCTGCAACCAAAGGATTACCGCTAACTCCAATTGCAAGTATGGAATCTCAAGCAGTACGCCAAAATTTGCTTCAACATAATGTGCAAATTCCAGATTATAAAGTGATGCCAAGTATTGTATTTACTATTCCCAAATTAGCATCGGTCGGTATGACTGCTGAAGAAGCACAAAAGTTAGGGGATCATATCAAAATTAATGATATGGATACTTCATCATGGTACACCTACAAACGAACAAACGAAAAGCATACCCGTATCAAAGTAATTATCGATACAAAAGCTAAAAAAGTGCTAGGCGCTCATATTTTAAGTGGAGAAGCAGATGATTTGATTAATCATTTTGCGACAGCGATTCAATTCGATCTTAATATCGATGAGTGGAAAAAAACAATCTATGGTTATCCAACCGCGATGTCGGATCTTTCCTATTTTTTAGAAGAGTAAATAAAAGCGATCTACCGGTAAAAGAGTGCAATCCTAATCAAAGGGATTGCGCTTTTTTTATATCCGAATGCGTAATTTTCCCTCTTGTCAGACAGCAGTAATTCAGATATCATCGAAATAAAGCGCTTACATTTTAAATGGAAAACAGGTACGTATTCCTTCATCATTCAAAGGAAAGGGGTATCACTATGTATGCAGAATTAACGGCTGATCGTTATGTGTTAGCTGGACCATCGCCTTGCTACCGTCCACAGGTACAACAGAAATGGGTTATTCTTTATACATTGTCCGGTCAGGGAATGATTCATGATCAAGATCACCGTCTCGAATGTTGTACAGGCAGTATCGATATTATTCCACCTGGTATGCAAAAAAGTGTGTGTCAACCTTCCCATCACCGACTAGAAGGCATTTGTTGCTCTTTTACCGCTCATCCGCAATGGTCTATTTTACTCAAAAGTATTCAAGATTTCTGTCCTAGCCTACATATCCACATCGATCATTCTATTTTAGCTTCACGTGTCCAACATGCGTTTGAGCGTCTATTGGAATATTGCACAGAGCCTGTAAGCAGATATGATAACGAGCTTTCTTTTCACACTCTTAGCGAAATTCTACTTTCCATTATAGTCTATTATGAGCCTCAAGAAGATCGTACAGACTCTAGAATTACAGAGATTATTCAGTATTTGCAGGAACACTACAAAGAAGACTTACGTATAGAGCATCTAGCACAGCGTGTCTGCCTTTCACCTTCCCGATTGCTACATTTGTACAAAGCAGAGACAGGAGAGACTATCGTCGATACAGTGACCCGTATGAGGCTAGAACAAGCTGAATATCTGTTGCGTTTTACCCCGCAGTATATTAATGAAATTGCTTATGAAGTAGGCTTCAATTCGCAGACGTACTTTTCACGCAAATTTGTCGAGCATTTTGGTGTCAATCCATCGACATTTCGTCAAGGGCATACTCTTCAGCCCATTATACTGACTTCTTAATCTCAAAAAAAGCCCCTGTGACTTCGAGCAGCAACGATAGTCGTTATCGTATCTGTTCTAGCACAGGGGCTTTGTGTATCCATATAACTTACACGTTATTATTTAGAACGAGTTTGTTTATTGTGGTGCATACGTCTCATCAACAATCCAAACAATAACAATGCTGATCCAGCTAACCAGAAAGGCATATTGCTAGATTCGCCTGTTTGTGGCAAACGATCCACATCAGGTGTATGGGTTGGAGTAGACGGATTCGATGGTACTGTTCCTTTAGGAATCGGATCATCATTTACCGGAATATCTGTATCCGGCGTTACAGGTACATTCCCTTGAGGGATTGGATCATCATTGATCGGCACCTCTGGGTCTGATGGTGAACCCGGCGTTGGATTATTGCTTACCGGAGTAGACGGTTCATTACCTGGTTGTGACGGTTGTGTCGGTGTATCTGGTGTAGGATCTCCAGAACCTTGCGGAATCGGATCATCATTTACTGGAACTGTTGCAAATGGGTCATCCGGTGTAGGCACTACACGTCCACCAGGCACATCATCATCGTCATTATTAGATGGTTGCTCAGGAGTTGGCGGCGTTGTACCACCATCTGGCGTTGTTGGTGTTGTAGGCGTTGTCGGAGGCGTCTCCGGTGTTCCGCCACCTCCACCGTTCGGTGGTGTTACCACTGGTGGCTCAGTTACTGGCGGAATCACTACTGGTTGTTTCTCATTAGTGATCGTCAATGACAACATATTGCCTTTTTTCAGAGTGCTTGAATCAATCGTTACATCATGTACGGTTGGATCAAGTACATATCCAGCAGGTGCTTTGATTTCTTGCAATGTATATTTGCCATAGAGTAGGTTCGTATACATTACTTGTCCTTGCGCATCTGTTGTTAATTCAATTGCTGGCTTACTTTGAGCAGCATCTTGTAATTTGAACGTAGCATCTTCTAGCGGTAAGCTCTTATCGTTTTTATCGACTTTTTGTACCGATAATTTGCCGACTACGCCTGAACCTGTACCTGAACCAGAAGAAGTACGTACTATAATTTCTTGCTCTGTAGCAACAGTACCTTTTGTAATACCATTACCTGAAAAGTCTACGCTGTTACTAACCGTTTCTTTATCCGCTGCTGTAATCATACTTGAATATTCAAGGATAAAAGCAGACCGGATTGGTTTGAGGAACGTTAATTCAAAACGAGGTGCTTCGCCTGCAAAAAACGCTAATTTATAGTCTGTACCTTTTACCAGTTCGTTTCCTTTAGACAATCCACCATTGCTAGCTACATTCGCTGCAAACAAGTGGAAAGAGCTGCTGGATAACACTTGGTTAGGTGTAGGAGTATCTACAATTTTAGCATTTTCTACATAAGATTGACCGCGATTAATATAAACAGTCCAGTTGATTTTGTCTCCATCTTGTGTACCTGTTTTGGAGACATATTCGCCACCTTTAGGAATCTCAACAACAGCCGCCCACGGATAATAATCATTACCGCTACGTAATACAGCTTCATTATGAATATTAGAATCAATCACCTGATTCTCAAGCGTTGTTTTGAATGTGATCCAGTAAGGTGTATTGATTGTGTTATTAAAAGCAATTTTGAGCTGATTGGTGTTCTGTGCTGTAGGAGCAGTGAATGTGTATGCTGAAGCATCGACTGTCGATCCTTTAGAAGTACCATTCCACCAGCCTAACAAATTCAGATTATTCACTTCGAGTGATCCTGGTACATAAGTCTGACCGGATTCAAGTGTATCTGTAATGACAGCATTAGGTAGTTCTTTTTTGTTATAGTTCGCTTTGATTGTCCAAGTGATCTCTTTCGTTGTTGCGTTATACACGCCGTCTTTAGAGCCATTGTTGACAGTCATATTATCTGGCCAGAAACGTGCTTCTGTTGTTTGAGAGCGAGGTGTTCCGTTTTCTGTCCAAGTTAATTTAGCGCCATTGTAGAACTCAGGTTTTGTTTTATCAATTTTCCAATCGTTATTGAACGTTGTACCATATTGGATCGTTAACTGTTCCGTTACGTCTTGAGCAAATTTGATATCAAAACCAGATTTGGCATTGCTTGTGGTTACTGTATAAGCAGATTTTGGAAGTTTAGTACCATCTGCTGTACGAATAACCAGTGTAGATGGTAAAAATTCTAAGCCACCGTTTGTAAAATAATCGTTGATCGCTACATCAGACATTGTATATCCATCACGATTAACGACTAATTTCCATGTTGCAATTTTACTAATATAATTTGCATCTGATAATGTTTTGACAAAAATCGTACTTTGCAAGTTTTGACCTGCTTGTACGCCTGTTCCATCTGAAGTTACTTTGTTAATTACTTTCTCATCCGTATAGACACGTCCAGTAGCTTGTGTCTGATAAGTGATCGTGTAACCAGAAGTAATATCAGAATTGAATTGAAGATCAAAACCATTTGTTCCTTTGTCGTTCGTTACAGGAGTTAACGTATAGTCTGTACCTTCGACCATCGTAGTACCTGTAGTCACATTAACAACTTTAAATGTATTCTGAAGGAACTGTTGTGTGCCATTAAAGCGATCTTTAAGCAATGCTTTGGCTTGAGCAATTGACTGTTCATTCATGTTGTAATTGATAGACCATGAGATCGTACGAGTCTTATCGTCATACCCAACTACATTTTTAGATAAAAATTCACCACGTTTTACACTAACTGTTGCACTAGCTTGAACTGATTCAACATTGCTCGTCAAAGTAGCTGTATTGGTAAAGCTCGTCTGTGTGCCTTTATCTACTGTTGTAGAGTAGGTCACACGATAAGCAGAACGAATATCTTGAGCAAATGTAATTTTGAAATCAGCTGGATTGGTTGTTAATTGATAACCAGACGTGATCTCTTGACCGACTTTTGTACTACCATCTACATTGACATCCAGATCGTATACATGAATAGAATTAGGATCAAGTGTAAGACCAGTAGGAATTGGATCGGTTAATACACCATTTTGTACATGTTTTAAGTTCGTATTCACATCAACAGTCCAGTTGACTTGTTGATTTTTTTGAACTTCACCTTTTTTACTGATAGCTGTACCTTTTTCAGGTTTGATAAATACAACGATCACTTTATCAGAACCATTGATCGGGAACGGAATCTGTACTTCTGTGCTCCCTGTTAGAATTTCTTTGCTAAATTCTGTATTGATCTGAAGCATACCGCCAATTTGAGAATGTTCTTCAACGAATTTGTTAAATGTCATTGTGACATGACCTTTACTTGTTACATTGAAGCTACCTACAGAATCACCATCAAAACTTAATGGCACATTGTTGATATCGTTATACAATTTAAAAGCAGCAGGGATATCAAATTCATACGTAGAACCTGCTTTGTATGATCCATCATCAGGCAAAGCCCATTGATAAATCAGACTTACAGGTGCGCCTGCTTCGATCTGATAATCAGGGTTCTTGACCATATCGATCACGTTATTGTTAGCATCTACAATAGTGACATTCGTTAAGATACTCTGTGAGTTAGCTACTGGAGCAGGCTCTGGGGTAGCGGGAGTTGTAGGGTCAGTGGGTGGAGTTGTGCTTGGATCTCCTGTCGATCCACTACTACCAGATCCACTTCCATCTGTCGGGGCGTATGTATCCGACTGTACAGTAGATTGATCATTGGTACTTGTAGTATCTGTTGAACCCGAATGAGTGACTTGCGAGGAATCAGTTGATTCCGTACTGGATGACGTATCGGCAGCATAAATTGTACTGGTCGCACCGACAAGAAGGTGTACCATAAGGATCAGTGACAGTACAAATGCACTTATTTGTTTTGCTTTTTTCATCTAATATCCCCTTGCAATCTGAATGATGAATAACCTGCGAGTCTGACGACACAATAGTTGACTTACTGTAAGTTTTAAAATTAAACTATTTGTGTGAGTTGCTCCTTTCATTTTCGTAAATACTTGCTTTGATAGTATACACGCTGTTTCTGAACAATTTCTCAACAACTTTTAGCAATTGGGCAGGAACGTTGGGACAAGTAATCAATACAAAGCAATGAATTGAAGCAAAGCCAAATACTAGAAATTAAAACTGACTCATTATTTATATCATACAAGCCGACAATAGCGCATGAATAAATCATATCTATTCTTAAAATAAGTCGCTAGTACTATAATGAGCCGATGATAGTTTATAAACCAGGAACAAAGTTTTGTAACACCTTGTCGAAAATGAAAAAAAAGTAGGGAATCCTAAAATAATATTTTTTAGGATTCTCTACTTTTTATTTTAATTTCAATTTTTATTTATTAGCTGCACTATCCATTTGTGCTTTATAAGCATCTAATTGACGTTGTAATTCAGCCATAACTTTATCGTATCCCGCTAATTTAAGTTTGTCACGATACTCTTGTACAGCTTGTGTAGGGTCGCCAGCTTTACCGTACGAAATCGCAGGGCCCATTTCACCTGTTACTTGAGAAATCGCTGTTAATTCAGATTCTATTGCTGTTTTGTCGAATACGAATTGTCCGTATGGATAAGGTTTTTTGATTTTGTCATATTCTTTGTACATCGTATCAATTTTATCCCATGTGGTATCACTAGGAATCTCGAATTTGTCCATACGTCCTGCCCAGAAGTCAGAGTAGAACGAATCATTAGTCTCATTGTAGTTCGCAGGAAGTACACGTTTGCCATCTTTAATATCGTATTGAACGCCTTCCAACCCGTAGTTAATCAACTGGTAAATTTCTTTGTTATTACGAATCAAATCATATGCCATCAATGCGCGTTCAGGGTTTTTGCTGTGTGCACCAAGAGACACACCACCATGCGTGATCGGCATTTCTAGTAAGTTGTTACTTGTGCGAGAGAAAGGATACATCATCAATTCAGAACCTGGTTGATCTTTGTCCATTTGGACACGAAGCCCTGAGAAAGTCTGTGTATGATGACTATCCATACCAGTCTGACCTGCTCGTAGTGCATTACGTGTATCATTTTTGTTGTTGAGTACATCTTCACGCCAGTAGCCTTTATCTGCCCAGTCTTTCATCAATTTAGCAAAGTCGAGGAATGTATCTTCAAATACAGGGCTAACTACTTTATAGCGATCATCATACGATTCTGTATTGAAAATAGGCATATATCCTGTAGAAATCGGTAACTCTAAATGAGGGGTATACGATTGTACCCAACCACCAAAGTTACTTGTACTTGCTTGTACATCATAAGGAATAACGTCTGGTTTGTTGTCTTTGATCCATTGCAGATATTTACCAATTGTATTCCAGTCTTTGATCGGTTCTGTAATACCTGCTTGCTTCGCCCAATCTCCACGATAGAAGAATCCATGATTGATCCATTGTGTGTAATCGTTTTCAGGAATCAGAACGATTTTGCCATTATATTTGCTTTGTGCCCAGTCTTCTTGCGGAATCTCTTTCCATGTCTGTGGAGCGTACTTAGGAAGAAGATCATCTAATGGTAAAAAGGCACCTCGTTGTGCATTAGACCATGTATCTAACCAGTCAGTTCCGATTGTAACTAGATCGACAGGCTCACCGGAAGCCAGTAACAAATTATATTTGGTCTGCCAATCTGCCCATTCGACCCATTTCCATTGCAGTTCTGCATTGATTTTTTCTTTCATGATCGCATTTACTTTTTCCATTACTTTTTCAAATTGACCATTTTTGGGCTTATCCCCTAATACCACAAAGCTAATCGTTACAAATTGAGAAGTATCACCGCCTGCACTACTGCTTTCTTTTTTACCGCCACACGCTGCGAGACTAATGACCATAACAGCAATCAATAATGAAATCGTTAATTTACGAAATCTGGACATCTGCTAACCTCCTTAGAATAAAAGCGCATCTTGCTTTTGCGATATCAAAGGTAGAATACGTTTAGCCTTTAACAGCACCGACAGTAATCCCTTTGATAAAATAACGTTGCACAAATGGGTAAAACAAAATCACAGGCCCTGTAGCTACAACAGCAGTAGCCATTTTCATCGTTTCTAGCGGAACATCGCTCATCGCTACATTAGAAGAAGCCGCAGAGTTACGAATAAAGTCGGCACTGGTGACTACGTTATACAAAAATAATTGCAGTGGACGATAATCCATATCTGGAGACAGAAATAACATCGCGTTATACCATTCATTCCAGTATCCAAGTGCGATAAATAGCCCAATCGTTGCTAACGCTGGTGTAGTCATCGGCAAGATTAGACGTAAAAAGATCGTAAAATCGCCAGCGCCATCAATCTTGGCTGATTCGGTAATCGCATGAGGGATCGAGCGAACAAAACTTTTCATCATAATGATTAGAAATGGTGTTAACAATCCAGGCAATAGTACAGCAAGATAGCTGTCTTTGAGGTCTAAGTATTGGGTGATTAGCAGATAGAAGGGAACCAATCCACCGGAGAATAGCGTTGTAAAATAGATAAAAAATGAAATCTTATTACGATATGTGAAATCCGGTCGCTGTAGCGCATAACCGGTCATGGCGACGATAAACAAACCGACCACCGTACCAACAATTGTGATTCCCATTGTGACCAGATAGGAACCAATAATTAGTTTGGGATTTTCAAAAACGATCTGGTAAGCAAAGGTGCTAAATTCATGCGGCCATATATTAAAACCGAACTTCTTCACAGCTTCTTCACTGGTAAATGATGTTCCCAAAATGAGCAAAAATGGAAGTAAACAAGAGATAGCAAATAAACCGATAAAAATATAGCCAAACCAGCTCATAATAATCTCTGTGTAGTCTGTACGAATACGTGCAGGTCTTGGTGTATTACCACCAATCAGATTACGTTCATTACGAATATCCATTTATGTTCACCTCCTAGAATAGTGAATTTTCAGGCGATACTTTTTTGACGATCCAGTTAGCTGTTAATACCACTACAAATCCAAATACCGATTGATATAGACTGACCGCGCTACCCATAGAGAAGTTAAAGTTAGTCATAAGTGAGCGGAACACGTACGTTTCGATAATATCTGTGCTTGCATACAGTGCTGTATTATTCGCACCGACGAGATTGAAGAATAGTCCGAAATTTCCTTTCAAAATACCACCTAATGAGAACAATAATAAGATGATAAATGTAGGTTTGAGCCATGGAATAACGATATAGATAATCCGTTGAAATGCGTTAGCTCCATCGATCTCTGAAGCTTCTACAATCTCACTATCAAGCCCCATAATAGCGGCAAAATAAATAATAGATCCGTATCCAGTGGTCTGCCATAAGTAGGTAATCACAATAATAAATGGCCATAAATGAGGTTCTGAATAAGCTTTGACAGGATCAAGATGAAGAGAACGCAAAATGCCATTTAATAGTCCATAGTCATAGCTCAAAATATTGTAAGCGAGCAGTCCAATCAGAACAGCCGAGATAAAATAAGGCAAAAACATAAGCGTTTGCGAGACTTTTTTGAACCATTTTTTACGAATTTCGTTCAACAAAATAGCTACGGTGATCTGGGCAATATTACCAAGTACAATAAACGCTATATTGTATGCCACTGTGTTAAAAGTAAGTCTCCATAAGTCGCCGGTAATAATCAGAAACTTAAAGTTTTCCCAGCCAACAAATGGACTGCTGAATATTCCATCAGTGTAATTATATTTGACAAAAGCCAGATATAATCCAGGCATCGGTAAGTAAGCAAAAATACAAAAGAATACAATAGCTGGCAAGCACATCAGCAGGAGCACACGGCTATTGCGGAAATGCTTACGTTTGGAATTTTTGACACGTACAGCAGGGATCGATTTGGCTGTATCCAAGTGATATTCCTCCTTTGTGCTTCAAACGGTTTCTTTTTTTGTAGCGCTTACATTTTGCTAAGTGTATTGTTGTTCTTTTATTGTAAGGGGTTCTTTCTATTTTCTATTGCACAATAATGCTATTAACCCTCACTATTCTGCTACGATTTGGATTTTAGAAAAGGGTAAATCATAAAATTGAAAAGGGTTACAAAAAGAGGTTGTATGATCAATTTCGACATGATATGATAGCAGGCTTAATATTGTAAATGATAGATAGTTTGGAACCCTGTGTATTTGGGGTAAAGAATAACGAAAGCATCTTATTCAAGATGCATACAGAATCGTTAATCTATTGTTCTCAAAGAGAGGGGCATCATTCCAATGACATCATTTAAGTATACGACACTTACTGTACTAGGCAGTCTATTGATTGCAGGAGCAGTAACCGGATGTTCCAACCCGGACGCAACACCTGCTGCACAAGGCCAGACTGAAAATAAAGGGCCAAATACAGGTCAGACCGATAGCAGCACGACCGATCAAAAAAATGCGAGCGAGCAATCCGATCTAGCGGATCTAAGACAATATTCGTCTGATCCGAATAAATCAGATATGAATGCTGACTTTAATGTCGTAGGTACATTTGTAAGTCAAAATGAAGATAATTTGACGATCAAAGTGAGTGGTAATGAAGTTGTAATTCCGAAGAAAAGTTCATTTGAAAAAGGCGATTCGTTGCCAGACAATATGGATGGAAAAGAAATCAGTGTAAAAATCGATAATCAAAGCCAATCTGCTGTTAGTGCAGAATTAGCTACAGCAGCTAACGATGCAGACAACACAACTAAAGATCCAATCGGAACGTATGTAAGTGAAGATACCAAAACCGTTATGATCAAAAAAGGTGAAAAAGAAGTATCTTATAAAAAAGCGGCCGATTTCCAAGAAAATGTAGAAGCGGGTGCGGCTGATATGACTGGCAAAACGGTTCAATTGGAACTGGATGCTGATGGCAATGTCAAACGTGTTAGCTTGCAATATCAAGATACAAGTTCAGGTTAATACCAATTAATCTATCATTTGTCTGAGTATGATTGTAGTTATGTAGTAATTGTAGTCATGTTATATGAAGACTAATTAAAAAGCACCTCTTATCGGTTGAAATCTTGCCCAGATTATATGGGAAAGGTTTCGGATAAGAGGTGCTTTTTGTTGTATATATGGATAGTGATGATCTAACAGTTAGCACATATGCTTAACCTGTTAGATCTACGCCTAACTTATGTGTCAGTATCAATCTTATTTGTAGACTTTAACGCGTTCTTCAACCGGTTGGAACGTTTTTTCACCAGCAGGAGCCGCAGGTTTACCGAAAGGCATTTGTGCAACTAATTGCCATTGTGCTGGAATATTCCAAGTTGATTTTACTTCTTCATCAATAACTGGATTGTAATGTTGTAGTGTAGCGCCTAGACCTTCTGCTTCAAGAGCTGTCCAGATCACCAATTGCAACATACCGTTAGCATGATGTCCCCAAAGTGGGAAGTTGTCTTTATATGCTTCAAATTGGTTTTGAAGATTAGTGATGATGTCTGTATCTTCAAAGAACAATACGGTACCATATCCATTTTTGAACATGCTCATTTTGTCAGCAGTTCCCTGGAACGCTTCTTCGTTGTTCACAATACCACGCAATGTTTCTGTTGTGATATCCCATAATTTATCATGTTGCTCGCCTAGCAATACAACTACGCGTGCGCTTTGAGAGTTAAAAGAAGATGGAGTGTATTTTACCGCTTCTTCAACGATTTCTTGGATTCTGCTATCTGCGATTGGAGATTCTTTGCTGATTACATAGATAGAACGTCTGTTTTCAAGTGCTTGGAAAAAGTCTAAAGCCATAATATGGTTCCTCCTCGAAATATCTAAATGTTTGTTACTTACTTTTATAATGATACTACACATTTGTTATAAATCAAGAGGTAATCTAAAAAAATCTTAACATTAAGATAAATAAGGATAACTTTTCGAGAAAAGTTATACACATGTGGATAGAATTTATTTATTCTACCGGTGTAGCTGAGTGTTCGCTATAATAGCATTTGTTTTGTGTACAACGCATAAAAAAGTAGCTACTTGATCAGATCAAAGTAGCTACTTTTTAATCTTTTACAACATCGATCATGAAAACTATATAATTACAGCGCTTTGACCAATAGTTCAGCAAATTGTTCTAAAAATGCTTGGTCTTGTTCATCAAAACGTTCTTTGAGCGGGCTATCAATATCAAGTACACCAATCAAAGTATCACCTTTGACTAACGGAACAACGATCTCGCTGTTGGAAGCGGCATCACAAGCGATATGTCCGGGAAATTCGTGTACATCTGCAATACGTAATGTACGACGCTCGGAAGCAGATGTACCACATACACCTTTACCTAAAGGGATACGGATACAAGCAGGCAATCCTTGAAAAGGACCTAATACTAATTCTTTACCATCATACAGATAGAATCCTGCCCAGTTGGTATCATTCAAGCATTGTTTTAACAATGCAGACGCATTTGCTAGATTCGCTACACGATCTGGCTCATCAGCAATCAGACTTTGCAATTGACTCAACGCTGTCTGATATTGTTCTTCACGCGTACCGCTATATGCTATATTTTCAAACATAAGTTTCACCTTTTTTCCGATAGATTACAACCATCAAGCCTATAGAACAGTATACAACTGGTGTATTTATTTGCAAATAGTAAAGTCAAAATTGTGCTTTGCATCAATGATTAGGTAAATGATAAATAAATAACCCAAAAATTGTTTCCGCTTCTAGGGCGACGGGTAATTACAGCGTGAATCTATTAACCGGAAGGAGAGGAATTTATGCACGCTGAAGTACAGAATTTGTTTATTCGCATTCATCTACTTCACCATTCCAATGAAGAAAAATTAACAGTCAATGATATGCAACCGTTTCTGGAAGATCGGGGTTATCGTGTAGGCGAACGTGAGATTAAGCAAGAACTAGAGTATCTGGTGCAGGAAAATATGCTGACCTCCAGTAGCGATGAATATATAATTACAGGTACAGGAATTCAAGAGTTAAAAGCGATTCGTAAGCGTTTATCGTTATTATGCGGAGAAGTGGTTCCCGGTTCTTCCAAGCAAACGAATAGTCGCAAATCATACAAAGAACCATCGGTTGTCGGTTAACGATTATTCTTGATTCCAATCTATCACTCAATATCGCTTTCATTGAAAAGAGCGCTGATCTTCGCTATCGAAGCGGCTACCAGCGTTCTTTTCAGTATGTAGAGAAAAAGAAATTGACTTCTTTTAATTGTTAACCTAAATTATATAAAGTGGTTAACAATTGATGGAGGTAAGACAATGACAACAAAAGAAATGGTATATGCGGCTTTATTTGCTGCACTCATTAGCGTATTAGCATTAATTCCACCGATTCCTTTAGGATTTATTCCGGTGCCGATTACTGTACAGACTCTTGGAGTCATGATTGCAGGAGCATTTCTGGGTAAAAAGATCGGCGGTATCAGCTTGATCCTGTTTCTTGTACTGGTAGCTATCGGATTGCCTGTACTACCCGGTGGACGCGCAGGCTTATCTGTATTGGTAGGGCCTACAGGCGGTTATCTATTAAGCTGGCCGATTGCTGCTTTTTGTATCGGATACGCTACCGAAAAAGTATGGTCTACTATCAAAGTATGGAAAATGATTGTGATCAACATCGTTTTTGGTGTATTGCTGATCAATCTGATCGGTGCTCCATTTATGGCATTGGTAACGAATACTTCGGTATGGGCAGGGCTGGTAGGAGGTATAACTTTTTTACCAGGAGATTGTATCAAAGCTGTAATTGCCGCTATTGTTGTATGGCAGCTAAAAGCAATTAGTCCGGTAGAAGCGAAGGTTAATCGCTAAAGGAAGTGAATTTATGCTTAGATTGGATCATGTTCATTTTTATTATAAAAAAGGACAACCTATTATAGATGATATCAGTGTGACTATCTCTCAAGGTGAATTTGTAGCTATCGTGGGTGCTAATGGCTGTGGCAAGTCGACGCTTGCCAAGTTAATCGATGGCTTGGTTTTGCCCAAGCAAGGCGCTGTACATTGGAATGAATGGGATACGTCCAAGCCCAATGAACTGTCAGCGATCAGGCAACAGATTGGCTATATTTTTCAAAATCCAGAAGATCAATTTATCACTACAACTGTAAGGGATGAAGTACTATTCGGTTTGGAAAATATAGCTGTACCGCGCGCGGACATGGAACATCGTGTACAAGAAGCATTACAAGCGGTACAGATGGAATCTTATCTTGATGCACAACCTCATCAATTATCAGGTGGGCAAAAGCAACGAGTAGCGATAGCCGCCATATTAGCGATGCGTCCACAGATGATTATTTTCGATGAAGCGACATCGATGCTTGATCCGCAGGGCAGAAAGCAGATACTTGCAATTATGCATCAGCTACATCAACAAGGAATCACTATTATTCATATTACACACCATATGGATGAAGTACTGACAGCACAGCGAGTAGTGCTGATCGATCAAGGTCGACTGATATTCGATGGAGCACCGATCTCTTTTTTTGATGAAATACCTGTCGCTGATTATCAATTACAGCTTCCATTTGCTGTACATGTTCACCGTCAATTGCAATTGACAACTCCTGTGGCAACAGATTGGAAAGAGGCGATTCGTAGACAATGGTCTATCAACTCCAACATGTAAGTGTACGTTATCAAGAACATGATGCGCTACAAGATATCAATTGTACGATTGAAGCTGGCAAATGGATTTCAGTGATTGGACAGACAGGCGCAGGCAAGTCCACACTGATGCAAGTATTGAAAGGGTTAATTCCTGTTATTCAAGGAGAATATCAGATAGATCATCAACCAGTATCCAAAGATGCCAAAGGGCGATTACAAGTTCGACCTGAGATTGGATATGTTTTTCAATATCCAGAACATCAATTATTTGAGACTACTGTAGCGAGAGAATTAGCATTTGCACCGAAACAGCAACGCTGGTCGAGTTCACAAATTCAGCAAAAAATCGCAGAGATTTTGCCCCAAGTCGGCCTGTCTGAAGATGTGCTAGAGTTAGCTCCTTTTCAATTGAGTGGCGGACAAAAAAGACGTGTAGCTCTCGCTTCGATCTTGATGATGAATCCGCAAGTATTGATTGTCGATGAACCTACCGCAGGTCTTGATCCTGTAGGTCGAGCAACATTGTTACAGTATTTACAAAAATGGCAACAGCAAGATAATCGCACCCTTATTCTGGTATCTCATCATCTGGACGATGTAGCTCAATATTCAGATGAAATTATATTAATGGATCAAGGTGTATTGATAGGTCAGTATGATCCGGTTACTTTGCTGATTGAGCAGTCGCATCTATTAGAACAAAGTGGACTGATATTGCCAGAATCGATTCAGTTACTTCAGTTGATCGAACAATGTTACGGACAGAAGATTGAGGTGGATAGTTGTCGGGAAGAAGATATTTTTGCCCGTATCTTACCGCTGTGGCATCGAAAGGAACCGAATGATGAATAATCAGGTGCTTATCGGTCAATATATAGAAACGCATTCGGTCTTTCATCGCTTAGATCCACGAACCAAATTAATAAGTTTGGTGATAGTGATGCTTAGCTTTATTAGTTTGGATACAGCATTTAGCTATCTGATTGCCAGTGTATTTGTTATCGGAGCGGTTTTTTTAACGCGTATTCCGGTTGTTGTATTTTGGCGTGGATTTAAGCCGCTAGGGATCATTTTATTGTTCACGCTTGTATATAATATATTATTTACACAGGGGCATATTGTCTGGTCATGGGGATGGCTTGAGATCACAACAGAAGGTCTACAGAACGGGGTACGTTTTGTATGGCGCATAGTATTATTGATTGTACTGGCAGCCATATTAACGCTGACGACTCCCCCTTTGACATTAGCATATGGGTTACAAAAGTTAATGTCACCGCTGTCTAAGCTAAATGTACCTGTTGAGCAATTTTCGCTTATGATCGTGATTGCTATTCGATTTATCCCAACAATCTTGGAAGAATTGGAACGTATTTTATTAGCGCAAAAAGCAAGGGGATATGATATAACAACACTGCGATTCTCGCAACGAATACTAGCGTATATTCCTATTCTGGTTCCGCTGTTATTTACTATTGTGCAACGTGCCGAACATTTAAGTGATGCGATCGATGCGCGTGCTTATGGAAATGGCAAAGGAAGAACATCGTATCGACACCTTCAATTGCAGTCTATAGATTATATAGTGATCGTTATCGCCATCGTATTTGCTGTGAGTCTGTTATTATTACATATAATGAATAGATAGACGCATATTACAAAAGGATGGTTACTATGAACTGGAAAACAAGAATCACAGAGTTATTGCAAATCGAATATCCGATTATCGAAGGAGGACTTGCGTATCTGGGATACTCTGATCTAGCCGCCGCAGTCTGTAATGCAGGTGGACTCGGACAAATCACAGCTATGAGTCTGCCAGATGCTGAAGCTTTACGCGAAGATATTCGTCGTCTGCGTACATTAACGGATAAGCCATTTGGTGTGAATTTTGCGATAGGGCAATATGGATTTGGTTATGAAGATCGAGTACAGGTCGCTATCGATGAACAAGTACCTGTTGTATCTATTACAGGAGGCAATCCGGCACCTGTACTTGATATGTTACGACCAACAGACATCAAAAAATTAGTGCTAGTCTCTTCACCGAGACAAGCTCAAAAAGCCGAGCAATTAGGCGCTGATGCTGTGATTGTGGTTGGACAAGAAGGAGGCGGACATCTAGGTATTGATGATGTCGGTACAATGGTTTTGGTTCCGCAAGTTGTGGATGCTGTGCAGATTCCGGTAGTGGCTTCAGGAGGAATCGGAGACGGACGAGGCTGGATGGCTGCTCATGCGCTAGGTGCAGAAGGAATTGAAATGGGCACACGCTTTATCGCTACCACTGAATGTATCCATGCGTCACCTTCCTACAAAAAAGCACTGGTAGACAGCGCCGCATCCGATACCGTTATTATCAAACGTTCAATCAAAGCACCAGCCAGAGTATTACGCACCGACTATACCAATCAAATACTACAAGTTGAACAAGTCACACCAACCTATGAGGCGCTAAAATCCTATATCAGCGGAGAAGCTAACAAACGCTGGATTTACGACGACCAACCTGAACAAGGATTCGCCTGGGCAGGACAAGTCATCGGTCTAATCAAAGACATCCCAACCGTCTCTGAACTCATCCAACGAATGATCCAAGAAGCCCAAGACATCCGCCAAAAGTGGTCTATTTAACACCTAAACTATTCACTATAATGAACAATAGTTTTATTTCTACAAGTCTATTGCCACATCTAAATATGATTCACAAACATATACACTTTTGAAATTTATTTTTATAGTCGTTTTGATATTCACTTCCCTGTCCCCACCGCCCCAAAGGTCTATATTTTTCTTGAAATGCCACCATCCACAATATGAAGCGGAGGGGAATAATCGTTCTGAAAGAGCGAAGCGCTCGCCTTTGTAAGCTAATCCCTACCGCAAAGCGGTTATTCAAGGGATCAGCTTACACCAGCGACGACAAGAACGATTATTCCCCATAGCGCCACCCCACCCTCCCCCATTTCCAAAAACAAAACCCAAAAAAGGATCATTTCGCATTCTCTCCTAAAACAAGATGGAGAAAATAGGGAATGATCCTTTTTGCAATTCGTACGCTAACGTACAAGCTACTTATTTACGCATAGCAGGAGACAAACGTTCTGCTTCCATACCTAATTTTTTGAGCAAATAAATCATTTGTTCTTTTTCCTGAAAATTCAGACCGCTTAACGCATAATTTAGACGTTCTTCGTATTTTGGATAAATATCATCCATAACAGCACGTCCTACATCAGTCAATTCAGCATAGATCACGCGACGATCGGTAGGGCAAGGATGACGGCGTAACAATCCGCTATGTTCTAACTTGTCGATCACATAAGTCACATTACCACTTTGTAGTAATAATTTGGCACCAATTTGTTGAATCGGTTGGGCGCTTTTAAAATAAAGAACTTCCATTACAGCAAAAGCAGTAGAGTTGAAGCCTTCAATTTTACTTCCAGCTACAGCATGTTCACTCAAACTTTTAAAAGCTTTGGCAAAAACGCGGTAAAGGTGCATCGATTGTTCAGTATCATTCATGGACATATTAATCATAATAAAGTCACCCTTTCTAGGCATAATAGTGTGGAATATATTCATCAAATGAATTAATGGATTGGATATAAATCTATTTTACGGGTAATTTTTTTGAAAAAACATGCGATTTGTCACAATGGTAGACTTTTTAAATATTAAATTTAAATATTAAATTCCAATCAAACGAACAATGACGGTATAAATTGTGGATAACGATTTTTGAAACATCATTTTTACATAAAAAGTGATTTTTTGATGAAATATTAGCTGTGTGTTAACTGTGTATAAGTGGATAAATACTGTTGATAACTATGTGTATAAATAAAGAATAAGGTTAATGACGGACAATATATGCAAGATATGAATATAATATATAGCAAAATCACTGTAAATCAGCAGTTTTCCACAATTTATCCCCTACTTCATCTGTATAATTATATTTTTGGATGTATAGTGTGGAATTATTTTACTGAAATCTATCCTCAATCTGTTCACAACCTGTTGATAACTTGTGTGTAAAACCTTAATATCTGGTACTAATTTGTGTATAAGCTGTTTATAATTCAAAAAATGAATTTACACAAAAAGAGATCAATTATCTACTGATTTTGACTCTTATTGATTACAGTATAAAGATCAGTTATAACGCAGACATCAACTCAGGTGAGATGTAATTTATTCTAGTGAATAAAACAAAAGAGGAATGATAATAAATGGGAAATCATACAGCGATGCCAAGAAAACAACCGTTCGACTCTTCTTTAACAGAAATTTTGTCTAGCTTTTGGGATCATAATGGTCGGGTCATGATGACAGTGCATCGAGGAAATTGGAAGCAAGCACCTGAGAATTCATTGGCAGCGATTCAATATTCTATCGTGGCTGGAGCCGATATGATAGAAATCGATGTTCAGCAGACGTTAGACGGAGTTTTGATTCTGATGCATGATGAGACTGTAGATCGAATGACCAATGGAACAGGGGATATTGGTCAGATGACTTTTCGGCAGTTACGAGAATTACGCTTACGTCAGTATCAAGGTGGAGCCAATCAACCTTTAACCAATTACAGTATTCCTACATTAGAAGAAATTTTAATTTTGACCAAAAATAAAGTAATGATTAATTTAGATAAATGCTGGGATTATCGAGAGCAGGTATATGAAGTATTGTTGCGTACCGGTACTGTATCGCAAGCGTTATTCAAAAGCACAGCCAGCCCGGAAGAAGTACATTCTTTTCTAAACAATAAAATAGAACCGCCCTTGTATATGCAGATTATCGACGATTCTAACTCTGAGATGGTCAACGAAATTGATTATATTTGTGCTATGGTACATCCACAAGCGTTCGAGATTTGTTTTGAACATGAAGAAGAGGAGCGCATATCTATAGAAGTATTAGAACGAATCAAGCAGAATGGTTGCCGGATTTGGACGAATACAATGTGGGATTCAATATGTGGCGGGCATTCTGATATTATTTCTAGAGTAGATGTATCTGAAGGATGGGGTTGGCATATTCGTCGCGGTGTTAATATGATTCAGACTGATGATCCTGAAGGATTGTATACGTACCTGAATGAATAGATCACCCTTGTAATATATCAAAAAGAAGCTTTCCCGTATTCAAGGAAAAGCTTCTTTTTGTGTATCAAGAAATGCAGTATATAATGATTACACCAAGCTAGCTTGAAGAGCTGCACTTTTGCCAGCGTTATAACCTGTTGTAAAAGCAGCAGTGATATTATATCCACCTGTATAGCCATGAATATCCAACACTTCACCGCAAAAATATAGTCCATTCATCAATTTCGATTCCATCGTTTTGGGATCAACTTCTTTAAGGTTTACACCGCCACCGGTCACAAAAGCTTCTTTGATCGATAGTGTACCATGCATAGCAATCGGGAATGCTTTGATTAATTTAGCCATCTCTAACCACAATTGACGAGGAATATTATAGAAAGTAATATCATCCGCTAATCCTGATTTGCTCAAAATCAATGGAATCATTCGTTCCGGTAAATAGCCTTTTAATACATTTTTGATCGCTTTTTTTGAATCCGTTTCTGCTAAAGCCAGTGTTTCTTGATATACTTCATCTACCGATTTGGAAGGGAATAGATCGAGTGTCACCATAATCGAAGTCACCGGAAATTTTTTGAGTGCTTTGACTACGTATTGACTACATCTCAAAGCAGTAGGCCCGGATATTCCGAAATGAGTAAAGATCATATCACCATCATGATAAATGAGCTTTTTGCCCTTTGGATTCCAGACGGTTAAGCCGATATCACGTAAAGATAATCCTTGTAGTTCTTTGCTCTGAATAAACGATTCTGGTGAAGTCATCGGAACTTCAGTAGGATAAAGGTCAGTAATCGTATGCCCTGCTTGTTCTGCCCAGGCATAACCATCGCCTTCAGAACCTGTCTGAGGTACAGACTTACCGCCTACTGCAATAATAACAGCTCGACTTTTAAATACGTCGCCAGAGCGAAGCCGTACACCAACAACTTGTCCTTGATCATATAGCACTTCATCAACAGGGCTATTTGTACGAATATCTACGCCTTGCGAGCGAACTTTGTTGACCAGAGCATCGACAACCGTTTTGGCTTTGTCAGACACCGGAAACATTCTGCCGTTATCTTCTTCTTTAAGCTGAATACCCATATTTTCAAAAAAGCTCATAATATCACGATTGCTAAAATTAGCGAGTGCACTGTATAAAAAACGTCCGTTACCCGGAATGTATTTGATCAATTCGTCGATTTCTTTTGCGTTAGTGACATTACAACGTCCACCACCAGAAATACCGAGTTTGCGTCCTAATTTGTTTCCTTTATCAACCAGTAATACTCGAGCACCGTCTTCACTTGCTGCGACGCTTGCCATTAAGCCGGCTGAACCGCCACCAATAACTATAATATCGTATATCACATATATCTTTCCTTTGTATTAAAAATAGGAATCGACTCTTTTCATCTGAAAGAATCGTTCTTTTTCAATATACCACTAATACATGTAGGAAAGGAGCACAATTCACAAATAGTATTCAAAAATAATGAATAGCACGTTATTGTTTATAATAGTAGATATCAAGGGTATTGAGTATAGGATTTCAAAATCTTGGAGTAAGGTACTATATATTGTAATATGGTATCTGATATACTTTAATCGAAATAGGACAGTTGTAGAGGAGGGACACGTCATTATCATTGTCGTCAAGGAAATTCTGCTGCAAATGTTGGCTGTAGGATCTGCTGTTTTTTTCTTTTTAGGCGTTATTGAACGCAGTGGGTACGATTCCTTGC
This sequence comes from Paenibacillus nicotianae, assembly GCF_042681745.1. Classification (NCBI taxonomy): domain Bacteria; kingdom Bacillati; phylum Bacillota; class Bacilli; order Caryophanales; family Paenibacillaceae; genus Paenibacillus; species Paenibacillus nicotianae. The sequence goes on from NZ_JBHUGF010000001.1 coordinate 285,504, forward strand.
ATAATGGGCGATTGGCATGGCGTGGGTATTCTCCTGTGGTCGTGTTTTCTTTCGCTATTAGTATAATGATTTGTTGGTTTTTCTCGATATATAGTGTATCTCCTTACGCTCTTCATATGGGTGTCGTTTCATTGATCGTAGGAGTGATGTATATAGGACCTCTTCGGGGTACAGTATTGCTGGGTTTAGGGATTATTATGTATTTTTTGTTTAACGATCGGTGGAATTGGTCAGGATTATTAATTGATACTGGCTTATTATTATTTCCATTTATCTGTATCTTTTCTTTACGCTTTCGCACAGCTACTTTAAAGACAAAGCGATTATTTGTTGCGATATTGATTTTGTTAAGCGCTGTATTATCAATGATTGTTTCTACGTTAACTCAAAATACATTACCTATGAATACAGAGCTCTGGATCATTGTTGTTATGATTGTTGTAGCAGCGTTAGGAGCAGGGGATTATTGCGTACAAGCGATTGAACGTATTATAGAGAAGAAGCAATTGAACAGACAAATGTTACGTTTATCGAATAAATTTATTACGGAAGCCGAAAAATTGCGTCAGATTATAAATGTAGCGCCTTTGATTATTACATCTTTAGACGAAAATGGACGAATCACTGCTATTAATGCAAGTGCTCTTCAATTGATGAAACGCTCTTTTCCTGATATTACAGCAGAGTCTGCGATCGGTTTACAGTTAACTGAATTAAATAAGGAAGGGATTACGCCAGGGTTGCACGAAATCATTACGCTAACAAAAGCAGCTCAAGCAGGGCAAGAAACAATTAACCAATTACTTCGTCTGGGGTACGGTTCATTTTATGTGAATATAGTGCCTCTGTTTACACCATCAGAAGAACTATCCGGTGTAGTTATATTGAGTCAGGATATCACAGAGATCGAACAGTTACGAAATGAACTAAATCATGTGGAACAATTGAGTCTAGTCGGCAAAATGGCTGCGAGTATTACGCATGAAATTCGCAATCCTATGGCGGTTGTGCGAGGTTTTTTACAGTTGATGCAAGAAAAAAGCCCGCCTTCATTAGATCATTACTATGTGATTGTGATGGATGAACTGGATCGAGCGAATAGTATTATTAACGACTTTTTGTCGCTGGCGCAAAATCGTGTAGTTGAAAAGCAACGGACTTCGTTACATTCTATTATAGAAGAGTTACTTCCGTTATTATGGGCAGATGCTAATCTACGCGGACAAAGTATTGTATTTGTACAAGGTCAAGATATCCCTGAATTGAATTTAAATTCCAAAGAAATCAAACAACTGATTCTGAATTTAGCACGTAATGGGATGGAAGCGATGGAGGATAAAGGCGAGCTACGGATCGAGACTCACTGTAATGGCAATGAAGTCACCATGCGTATTCAAGACACCGGGCCGGGCATTTCTCCAGATAAGCTAGAAAAGTTATTTGAACCTTTTTATACGACCAAATCAAAAGGAACTGGCTTGGGATTATCACTATGTTTGAGTATTGTAGAGCGCCATAATGGACGGATTCAAGTAGAATCACAACAAGGTGTCAATACCACCTTTATTGTTTCTTTTGATTCTTCTTCTGATCAGGTCGATTAAAGTCCTTATAAATCTTTCTATCCAGTATTGTCTTAACAAGTATTCTATTCTGTCTCTTGCTTTCAGCACACATGACTGTATAATATAACTTAACGCTTATTAAAAGTAAGGAGTGAATAACAATGTCAATGTCTTTTGATCAATATATGAGAGATATGGTTCAACCGATGCGGGATGAACTTACTACACTAGGTATTACAGAACTTCGTACTCCAGAAGAAGTGGAAGCACATCTTCCTGACCAAAAAGGAACAACACTGGTTGTTGTGAACTCGGTATGTGGATGCGCAGCAGGTCAATGTCGTCCAGGCGTTGCTCAAGCTCTTCAAAATGAATTAAAACCGGATCATTTGTATACGGTATTTGCAGGACAAGATAAAGAAGCAACAGCCAAAGCACGCGAGTATTTCGCACCGTTCCCACCGTCTTCGCCTTCGATTGCTTTGATGAAAGATGGAGAATTAGTTCACTTTATTGAGCGTCACCAGATTGAAAACAACTCGGCAGAAGATATTGCTTATGCATTAAATGATGCATTCGAAAAATATTGCCTGTAAGCTAACCGCATGGTTTATATAAACATCATCAAATGTCCTGCTTTTTTCGGCGAAGCTGAAAATTGGAGGACGTTTGTTTTTTTTCGCTGATATGAATAGAATGGAATGGGTAAACATGTAATACAGAATAAACAAAGGAGTGGAAATGAAGATGAGTATACAACAGCAAATTATTGATGATTTACGCGTTCAACCTACGATTGAACCGGATGCAGAGATTCGCAAGCGTGTTGATTTTCTGAAGTCCTATATTCAAAAATCAGGTACACAAGGTCTACTGATTGCGATTAGTGGTGGAATCGATAGCGCTGTTGCCGCTGGTCTATGCAAACAAGCAACCGATGAGCTTAGTGAATCGACAGGTAAAAAATACATGACACTTGGTGTATATCAACCTTATGGACAACAATCCGATATCGCTGATAGCTATGCAGTTGGTGAGGCATTTAAGCTTGAGCATACGGTAGAAACCGACGTGCAAAGCGGTGTAGATGCTATTACTGATCTGGTCAATAAAGTCTTGCCTGGTATCGATATTCAAGATCCAATCACTCCACAAGCTAAAGGGAATATCAAAGCCAGAACACGTATGGTGACTCAATATGCACTGGCAAATGAATTAAATTTGTTAGTAGTAGGAACAGATCATGCTTCTGAAGCAATCACAGGCTTTTTCACTAAATATGGCGATGGTGCTGTAGATATTACACCACTAAGTACACTGAACAAACGTCAAGTTCGTCAGTTAGCTACACATATGGCTGTTCCTCAATCGATTCTGGATAAAGCTCCTTCTGCTGGGTTGTGGGAAGATCAGACAGACGAAGACGAACTAGGTATTACGTACAACGACAATAGTGACTATCTAGAAGGTAAAAGTATTGATCCAGCAGCAGCAGAGCGTCTTGAAAGTTATTACAAACGTACTGCTCACAAACGTGATCCAATTCCAGGAATCTAAATCATTATTAATATCTAATCAAGCCCCAACATAAGTATAGATTTTTTAAATATACATTAAAAACAGCGTTCTTTTACCTTAATCAAAGGTGGAAAGAACGCTGTTTTGTAGTTTTTTAGAGGAAGAACCAAATATCTGTATAGATCAATCCAAACGGCTACCGATCACGCTACGAATAAATGTACTGCTAGCTTCTAACGCTTGATCCAATTGAGCCGTCGAGCCAACAAATGGATGTTGTGTATTAAACATATGGTTACCGCCCTCAATAGCAACATAATTAATCGAAGGATTCGCATTTAATAACGTTTGCGAACCTTCCAGTAAGTGAGGATGATCTTCGGTTCCTTGTACAAGCATAATAGGCAAAGCGGCTTCTGTGATACGATGCAGTAGATCGTATTGTTCACGATGTTGTTCGATATCATCAATAATACTGCGATCCAGTGGCATCTGTTGACCTGTACGCGCATTGGTAATATAGCTTCTGCCCGCAGTGAGCATTTCTTTTTTCTGTTCGGTGGTAAAAAGACTTGGCAGATCGCTGATCCCGTTCCATGATAATACACCTGCAATCTGATCTGGATGATCCAGTGCATGAATCAGACTGGTTCCACCTCCACGACTATGTCCAAGTACAAATAAAGGCAATTCTTGATATTGTGGTTGTTCTTTTATATAATTCGTCAAGTTCGATAAATCTTCCAGTTCAAAACCATACGTATTATGAGCAAATAATTCAAGTTCTGTAAACTCTTCGGGTTGTTCGCCGATACCGTTATGTGAAAAGTTAAATGTAATCACATCACCAATACTGCTCAATTGCTGGGCAACATAAGGGAACATCCCCCAATCTTTAAATCCTTTATAACCATGAGCGATCAGAATAACAGCTCGTACTTCATGTTTAGCAGGGTAGCGAGTACAACGAATGACTGCCCCGTCTGCTCCGGGGATTGTGAATGAATTAGACATCATCATTACCTCCTTCTAATGATTACTTACCCAAAGAACTTGATCCTCAAAGCGCTTGGCAGTCAAAGTGTAAGCAATGGTACAATAGAAGTATGCGAAATTAGAATGTGCAGGAGGTACGTATTTTGATTTATGGTATAGGACATGATGTTCTTGAAATCAAACGAGTGACTACGATTGTTAGTGGTGCACATGGGCAAAAATTTATAGATCGTATTCTCACACCAGCCGAACGTCAGATTGCTCAGACCAAAGGAGCCAAATTATACGAATTTGTAGCTGGTCGGTTTGCTCTCAAAGAAGCGATTTCTAAAGCATTTGGCTGTGGAATTGGCGCTGTATTGAGTTTTGTTGATATTGAAATTGTACCGGATGCTACAGGCAAGCCTACGGTAACACTATCAGCTCAAGCATGGGAACGATTAGGGTTAAAAGATGAAGCTGACTATTACCAGATGCATGTCAGTATTTCTCATCAGACAGAACTTGCTTCTGCTTTTGCAGTGATTGAGAAAAGATAAAAAGATACAAAAGATCAATATACATTGAATATTATATAGCATCATATAAACAACACGATTCTACATCATATCTGGTCGAGTCAATATTCGATCACTGAAGGAGAGTATTATGTCTAATCTAGCATTACAACAAGAAGCCAAAATTTATTTTAGTCGTGAGTTGTTAGTGTGGTACGACGAGCACAAGCGTGATTTACCGTGGAGACGAAGCCGCAATCCTTACCATATCTGGATATCTGAAATTATGTTGCAACAGACGCGTGTTGAAACAGTGATTCCTTATTTCACTCGCTTTATTGAGAAATTCCCTACAGTAGAAGCATTGGCGACTGCACCGGAAGAAGAAGTGCTCAAAAGCTGGGAAGGGCTCGGTTATTACTCGCGTGCACGCAACCTACAAGCAGCAGCGCAACAAGTAGTAGAGCGCCATGAAGGCATTGTACCGAATACACCGGAAGAAATATCTGCACTTAAAGGAATAGGGCCTTACACAGCAGGTGCAGTCCTTAGTATCGCTTACGGTGTGCCTGTTCCAGCAGTCGATGGAAATGTGATGCGTGTCTTATCCAGATATTTCTGCTTGGAAGATGATATTGCCAAAGGGCCTACTAGAGTCAAAATGGAAGTGCTCGCTAAAGAGTTAATTCCACGTGGTCGTGCTTCGGATTTCAATCAAGCGTTAATGGAACTGGGTGCGATGGTATGTACGCCCAAATCACCAGGTTGTCTAACTTGTCCGGTGATGAAGCATTGTGAAGGTCGAATGAATGGTATGGAACTTATTTTGCCGATCAAAACCAAATCCAAACCACCACGCCCTGAACATCGCTTACTTGCTCTAATCGAAGGTACAGGCGAACGTGCAGGACAGGTATTGATTCGCCAGCGCCCTTCTACCGGCTTACTTGCACGTATGTGGGAATTACCTCATATTCTTGCTGACGATTCCAAAAAAGCAGGTGCAGGCGCTGACTTACCAGATACAGAAGCGATGAAACGTTTGACACATGGTATTCATAATGAAGGTGTAGATATTCAGCCGTTAGAACCCTGGATTACAGAAGAACATACATTTAGCCATATCCATTGGACGATGCGTGTATTCCGCTGTCATGAAGCTGGATTGCAGGCTACAGGTCAACATTCCGAAGAGACTGCTAACGATACAAGTTCTACAACACCGCCATTAGAAGCGACTCAAGGGTCTTTGAAAGAGATCGATCCTTTAGAATATGAACAAGCGACATTAGAACTCAAATTATCAGGTTCTACACCGGATAGCTTACAGAAGATCAAAAAACAACTTCAACTAGATGATACATTGATAGTGGAACATCAAGACGCAGTTGCCGAACATCCTGAAGTGTATCAAGCTGTTCCAAGCACGCTAGTCGGTGAAGCTTTTGCTTATGATTATCGCTGGATTACCGCAGACGATATGAAGAATTATGCTTTTCCTAATCTATTTCTCAAAATTCTACAACAGCATTTTGCCAAGTAAAAAGGAGCGATATAGCCATGATATCGTTAGAGGAAAGTGAACAATCATTAACCGAGCAAGAATGGCAGACCTTTGCTCAAAAGATAGAATATCCGTTACCCGAGTCATTCAAAGACTTTTATCTACAACATAATGGCGGTTATTTAGAAACGCTATTTGTAGATGGAGAAGAATACGCTCCGTTGATTCATGGATTTATGCCGATTACGCATGGTTCGTTTACGATAGAGCAGTTGATGATCGATATGCAGTATGCGTGGGATATATTGCAGGAGGTCTGTATTCCATTTGCTTCTGATCCCGGAGGAAATTCTTTTTTGTTAAGACTTTCTCCTAAACATTACGGCGAAGTGGTAGTCTGGTTAGAAGAAGATCAATCTATTATTTCTTGTCGCCCTTCCTTTGCTGAATTGCTGGATGATCTGCCTTATTATTAAGCGGGATCGCTTTGGTCATAGGAGACACTAGCGCTGTAATATGAATGTTTCAACGAGAAGATAACGTACAGTACCGATTTAGTGTTGTACGTTATTTTTGTTGTATCTATATGTATACTGATTTGGGTTAGCAGATGGACAGAGCAAATATAAAAGCAAGAAAGTGAAAGTTTTAGGCGAGAGTGTATTTTATAGTAAAGACAGATGGATTGTAATCAAGAAAAGAATACAGGAATTACATAGTACACAGAGAGATAACATTTTGGAGAAGATGGAGGTACACTATTATGAATCCCAAAGAGTTAGGAGCTTTATTGTTATTGGGTGCGTTGTGGGGAGCATCCTTTTTATTTATTCGTATAGCGGCTCCTGTATTGGGGCCGGTCTGGCTTATTGATCTGCGCGTATTGATTGCAGGTATCGTCTTGCTAATCTACGCGATAATTGTGCGCAAAATGCCGAATTTCCGAAAACAATGGAAATCGTATCTGATGTTGGGATTATTAAATGCAGTGATTCCATTTACTTTGATTGCTTATTCAGCGATTCATCTTAATGCGTCATTAACAGCGATTTTGAATGCAACAACACCGCTATTTACAGCAATTGTAGCGCGCTTTTGGCTAAATGAATTGTTATCTGTACGCAAAGTGATAGGTATTCTGGTCGGGCTTACAGGTGTGTGTGTTTTGATGGGGTGGAGTTCAGTTCCATTTACGGTTGAAGTCTGGTTATCGATTGGAGCTTCGTTAATGGCGGCTTTATTTTATGGGATTGGTGGAGTGTATACCAAGCTTACTTTTACCGGAACACCTCCGCTTGCTTTATCTATCGGACAGCAATTAAGTGCAGGCCTTATTCTTATTCCTTTTAGTATCGTTAGTGTACCGACAGCGCCTATTTCTTTGACGGTTATTCTAGCTGTCCTGGGACTAGCTGTATTATCGACTTCTATCGGATATTTATTATACTTTTATCTGGTCGAACGTGTAGGCCCTACCAAGACAGTGAGTGTTACGTTTTTAGTTCCATTGTTCGGTATTCTGTGGGGCGTATTGTTATTAAATGAACAGATAACAGTAGGAACGATTATAGGATTACTCGTGATTTTGGCAGGGATTATCTTAATGAATGGTATTCAGAAGCAGAAGAAAGTAGTCTAAATCAAAAAAAGACCTCATTGATTATAAACCAATCAAGAGGTCTTTTTGTCATGCTTATATAATCAAAAGATTAATTCTTATTTAGCAGCAGCGTAACGTTTGTTTACTGCATCCCAGTTGATTACATTCCAGAAAGCTGCAATGTAGTCAGGGCGTTTGTTTTGATATTTAAGGTAGTATGCATGTTCCCATACATCGATACCAAGCAATGGAGTAGCACCTTCCATAACCGGGCTATCTTGGTTAGGAGTACTTGTTACTGCCAATTTGCCATCTTTAACAACTAGCCAAGCCCAACCGCTACCAAAACGAGTAGTTGCTGCTTTAGCGAAGTCTTCTTTGAATTTTTCAAATCCACCTAGTTCACTATCGATTGCTGCTGCGATATCACCAGTAGGTGCGCCGCCAGCGTCAGGTCCGATAATTTCCCAGAAAAGACTGTGGTTGTAGTGTCCGCCACCATGGTTACGAACTGCTGTACGAATACCTTCAGGTACACTGTCCAGGTTGCTGATCAATTCTTCCAAGCTTTTGCTTTGCAATTCAGGAGCACTTTCCAAAGCGGTATTCAGACTAGTTACATATGTGTTGTGATGACGGTCATGGTGAATCATCATCGTTTGTTCGTCGATGTGTGGTTCCAGAGCGTTGTTAGGGTACGGTAATGCTGGTAATTCGAATGCCATTGTAAAATACCTCCCAGAATTTAGAATTCAGAAACGAAAGATAGCAGATAGAATAAGAAAAATGCAACTTACTAATCACTGCTAAAAACGGTTCCCTATGTAAATAAACATATTACACTCTATATTAAACCGTATATTTTTGACTAAATCAACTTTTATGTTTAGAAAGTTGATGTGGCGAGGGTTGAGAGCGATTTATTTTATTTGTCTACCCTTCCATTTTAACTCGCAGACGAGTCGAAAACACACGAAATATGACAAAAACTATAGTTAGGTTGCTTAGGTAGTGGTATACTAGATCTTGTGCTGCATATAACTTGAAATTGAGAGATAATAATTTGTATGAATATTTATAAGTGTTTATCTATAAATATGTTTGCTTATCCTTCCATTACCAAATTATGTTTAAGTTGGAATCGATAGGTGAAATACAGCGAAATTAAGCGCTTTCAAAAGAAAAATGGTGTAATCTGGCGAAAAATGTGGTTTAATTATCGTTGAGGTTATATTCTGCACATTTTTGCAGTTTTTTGTTGTCTTTTGGGCTATTTGTATTATTAGGATTTTATGCAATCCTTTACTGTTGGACGCATCGCTTTTATAAGCGGGTGTGCTTCTTTTTGTTTTTTTATAAGGGTGTACTTAATCAAGCTGATGAAAAGGGAGTTTGGAGTATGAATGTTCGTTCCTTTAAATTAAGTGATTTGAGTCTCGTTACAGAACTTTTGAAGGTAGCTTTATCGGAAGAATGTTACGAGAACACGATGGGACCATTCGCCACACAATTATCATGGGATTCCGAGCTAATCGTAGTAGCGGAACAAGGCGAAGAAATTGTAGGTCTATTAATCGGTACAATCGATCGGAATTTTGGTTGTTATTACCGCATCGCTGTACATCCTGATGTTAGACGCAGAGGTGTAGGTACAGCACTTGTCAAAGCTATGGAACAACGTTTTGAGCAACGCAATGTCAGTGGAATTATGGTCGCTGGCGATGAGCACAACAAGGCTGTATTACCACTTTACGAAGCAATGGGATATGGAGAAAATAAAGTCCTGAAGACTTTTGACAAACTCAGTATCGTTGCTGTTCATGCGTAAAGGTTAGAGAGAAGAATTTTATGTAATATCCACATATGAGCACATCTTGCCCTCCGAAACACGGATGGGAATAAAGATGTGCTTTTCTATATTTAGGGAGAATGTAAGGTATAATAAACATAGAACAGGATCAGATTTTAAATGAGGTGTATTATGTATTGGCGGGAATGGCTCAAGACGATGGTCTGGGCATTAATCATACTCGGAATATTAAATAGTTGGGTATTCAATATTTCAACAGTCAAAGGACAATCGATGCAACCTACACTTGTTCAACAAGAACGGTTGTTTATCAATAAATTAATTTATAAATTTCATTCACCTGCGCGTGGAGATGTTATTATTTTGCATGATCCGGTACTCGGTGCACAGCCTACATCCAAATTATTAGTTAAGCGAGTTGTAGCGATAGGTGGAGATACGATTGAGATACGTGATCATCAGGTCTATATCAATCAGATCAAGCAACAGGAACCTTATACAGATACTATAGTAGGCGATGCAGATTTGGCACCTATGACTGTGCGCGAAGGACAATATTATGTGATGGGTGATAATCGTCATCAAGGAATGAGCAAAGACAGCCGGATTTTTGGTACGATAGGATTGACGCAGATTGTCGGACGAGCAGATTTTATTATATGGCCGTTATCCCAAACGGCATTGTTATAGAGAGTATTAAAGGAGGTGACAGTGTATGACGCAGCAAGAAGTATTGCAACAATCAACAACCAGATGGGAACAGCTCAAGCTTGAAATTAAGCAGGCTGCGCCATCGCTGGGAATAGATGATGTAGGCTTTACGACAGCCGATCCTTTTTTGTATCTAAAAGGAGTCTTAGAAGAGCATCGTCGTAAAGGGCATGAATCTGGATTTGAAGAACCGGATATCGAGAAGCGGATTAATCCAAGTCTGGCACTAGAGGGAGCAAAGTCGATTATAGCGATCTCGGTCACCTATCATTCCAAAATGGAAAATCCACCAAAGTCAGAACCTGGACAATATCGGGGCATTATGGCACGTTCCGCTTGGGGCAGAGATTACCATTATGTTCTTCGTGATCGGATGCAGCGATTAGAAGATTTTATTCGTGAAAAAGTACCGGAAGCTCGTATTGAAAGTATGGTAGATACAGGTGTGTTATCCGACCGTGCAGTCGCTCAGCGTGCAGGGATCGGCTTTTACGGTAAAAATTGTGCAGTGATTTCACCTACATTGGGCTCATGGATATTTCTCGGTGATATGATCACTGATATTCCGTTTCCACCAGATACGCCGGTAACCGAAGATTGTGGGACATGCACCAAATGTATTGATGCTTGTCCAACAGGAGCACTGGTTGGGCCGGGACAATTGAACTCGCAAATCTGCGTTTCTTTTTTAACACAGACCAAAGGGATGTTGTCAGATGAACATATGCGCAAAATCGGCAATCGCTTATATGGTTGTGATACCTGTCAGATCGTGTGTCCTAAGAACAAAGGTAAGAACTGGAACCATCAAGAAGAACTCCGTCCTGATCCAGAAAAAGCCAAGCCGTTATTGTTACCGATGCTTGATCTTAGTAATCGTGAGTTCAAAGAACAATTTGGCGATACATCAGCCGCCTGGCGTGGCAAAAAGCCAATTCAACGTAATGTAGTGATTGCACTCGGCAATTTTCGCGATAAATCTGCTGTTCCCAAATTGACTGAATTACTGCATCGTGATCCCAGACCGGAGCTACGAGGAACTATTGCGTGGGCACTGAGCCGAATCGGTGGAGAATATGCGCTACAAGCTGTAACTCATGCATTAGCCAAAGAAACAGATCCAGAAGTGACAGCACGCTTGCTGACTGCTAAAGAAATACTGGAAGGAGAGGACAGATGATATCATCTCAACCAATAACGGGTGGTACAAACGCAATCACTCCTTTGTATTATGATGAAATTCAAGCGCCTACAGGGGTGATCACAATCACGACATCACTGAAAGGTATCTGTCGTTTAGATTTTAAAGCGTATGCCGATAATAAAGATAAGATGACACTCTGGGCCAATCGTTGGTATGGAGAACACCAGTATATTCACTCGCCTGTTCATTTACAGACAGCCGTCCAGCAATTGCATCAATATTTCGCCGAAAAGCGAGAGGTGTTTGATCTGTCGTTTGATTTGCAAGGTACAGAATTTCAACGTCGGGTATGGGAAGGTTTGTTAATGATCCCTTATGGAAAAGCTGTTTCTTATAAATGGATAGCAGAGCAGATCGGTCAACCTACAGCCGTACGAGCAGTAGGTGGGGCTAATAATCGCAATCCTATTCCACTGATTATTCCATGTCATCGTGTGATTGGGATGAATGGGCAGATGGTCGGCTATGGTAGTGGTCTGCCACTCAAAGAATGGTTGTTGCGTCTGGAAGGATATCATATTGAACCTGTACTTTTCTAATCCTATACAGCTCATATCCTAATATCGGTAAAGGAGACTTCCCATGAGGTACGTAAACATCGATAAAGTAGAGACAGGGCAATATTTAGGCAAAGCGATCTATTCCGGCAATGGAGCTATTTTGTTGTCTGCTGGCGTACAATTAACTGTCTATATGATCAATACGCTCAATCGTATCGGAGTCACTATGTTGTATATTCAAGACGAGAACTTTGCAGATGTAGAAATGGAAGAAGTACTCAGTGAAGCAACCAAACAGATGATGATTCGTGAAATGAGTGATACATTCGACGCTGTGCGTTCTGGCAAAGAATGGAGTCCTAACAAAGTTACGTTTAGTATAGAACAATTGCTTGAAGATATTACGGGCATGCGTGAAGTACAGATTCAACTAACCGATATCAAAACGCGTGATAATGTGCAGTATGTACATGCGATGAATGTCTGTTTATTATCAGCGATGATAGGTATGAATATGGGACTGAATCAGCATCAACTAAAAGATTTGGCAACCGGAGCGTTACTGCATGATGTAGGCAAATTTTCTAATCTGGCTGAAGATGATCTGGATATCGATTCCAAAAACCATCATACATGGCGCGGATTCGAATGGATCAAAACCAAACGGGAATTCAATCTAATGATCGCTCATATTGCGCTTCAACATCATGAACGAATTGATGGTAAAGGCAAGCCTCGCGGATTGAGTGAAGAAGAAATTCATATGTATGCCCGGATTGTAGCAGTAGCGAATATATACGATAACCTCATCACATCCAAAGAAAATGGTGGACAAGGGTTGCTACCGCATCAAGCGTGTGAAGAAATGATGGCTCAATCTGATCGGATGCTAGATCATGATGTGTTAGTGGAATTTACACGTATTATCTCGGTATATCCTAATGGTACAGGTGTACGATTATCGAACAAAGAAACAGGCGTTATCGTAAGACAGCATCGCGGATTACCGGGTCGCCCTGTAGTTCGCATTGTTAGCGGTAGTGGTGGCGATCTGGATGTCAAAGAAATTGATCTAGCAAATGCGACAACAACATTTATTGAAGCAGTAATGATGTAGCAAATAACGATTGAAAATGTTTGCTAAGCCGATAATGGAAATGTTATGATAAATGCTGTTCCTGCCTTTAATGGTAAAGGGAGTAGTGTACCCTTTATGAAGGAACTTCACACTATAATTCATCTACAGGGGTGGCAGTTATGACGTGGTTAAACTGGGTCATTCCAATCGTGACTTTAATTGTCGGTCTGATTGGCGGCTTTTTTATTGGTGCATATTATTTGCGCAAACAGATGGAAAAAATGCAAAACGATCCAGCCGCTTTGCAAAAAATGGCGAAGCAAATGGGTTACAACCTGAATGGTAAGCAGATGCAACAAGCACAACAAATGATGAAAAACAATACACAAGGTGGCAAAGCGCCTAAAGCTAAAATGCCTCCTATGGGTCGCGGCAATACAGGCAAACGTAGAAGATAACGAAGTCATCAGGTCCATAAAGACCTTGTAATGGAAAAAGGAGGTCACTATGGCTGGTATCAAAGATTATACCAATCTCGAAGTCGGTGAGAACCGCGCACAGATTGAAGACCATATCCGTCAGATTTTGAAATTGATCGGAGAAGATACAGAGCGTGAAGGATTGCTTGATACCCCTGCACGTGTCACTCGTATGTATGAAGAAATTTTTGCCGGTTATAGCGTAGATCCTAGAGAAGCGCTAGGTGTTACTTTTAACGAAAATCACGAAGAAATGGTTATCGTAAAAGACATTGTCTATTACAGTCAATGTGAACATCATATGGCTCCTTTTTTCGGCAAAGTTCATATCGGTTATGTACCAAGTGGCAAAATCGCTGGCTTGAGTAAATTCGCTCGTCTGGTTGAAGCAGTCAGTCGTCGTCTTCAAGTACAAGAACGTATTACTTCTCAAATCGCTGATATATTAGTGGAAGTACTTGATCCAACAGGCGTTATGGTTGTTGTGGAAGGTGAACATCTGTGCATGTGTGCACGAGGTGTCAAAAAGCCAGGTAGCAAAACGATCACTTCCGCAGTTCGTGGTGGATTCCGCACAGATGCTCCATTACGTGCCGAGTTTTTATCGTTGATTAAAGAATAAATGATTGTTTAAAAATGGTAGGGATGATGCTATTTGGCATTGTTCCTGCCATTTTTTTATGTAGAGGATAGACATAAACTGTTATAATACAATCATCAGAATCGACGAAATGAAGCGGAGGAATCATTGTGTCAGCAGAAAATCATCGACTTGCTATCCCTACATTAGTAGATCGCCCGATAGGTTTGGAACATGCGGTATGGATGGAGCGACCTTTGGTAGAGCAAGGGAATTCAATATTAGCACCGTTAGCATGGGAAGAATTGATGTGCCGTCAGGTGGGACAAGGGCATCCTCCTGTCGTACATATTTGGAGACATACCGATGGGATGGCGATTGGGCTACGTGATCGACGATTGACTTATGCGACACAAGCGATGGAACAATTTCGTCAAAAAGGAACTTCCGTCTGTGTACGTCCTTCCGGTGGAGCAGCTGTGCCTTTACATCCGGGTATTGTGAATTTGTCAATTATTTTGCCTAATCCTAAGCGTGATATTAGTATTCATCGCGATTTTCGCTTTATGGCGGATTGGATTAGCAGAGCAGTTGATCCATGGAATAATCAATCGTATGTAGGCGAGATTGAAGGTGCTTTTTGCCCGGGAGATTATGATGTCAGTATTGATGGACGCAAATTCTGTGGAATTGCTCAACGTAGACAAGCCAAAGCGTATATTATTACTGCTTTTATTATTGTAGAAGGCAGTGGAGATGAATTATCAGCAGGTATTCGAAGCTTTTATGATCAGGCAGTAGGAGAGCAAGATAAAGGATATCCTGTGGTAAACCAAGGGACGATGGGAAGTCTTGCTGAATTAGCGCAGGTACCAGATGTTGCATCTTATACCGAGCAATTGCAATATATATTGAGTGAAGGTCAGTCGATTCAGAATATAAATGAGCAAGCGTTATTTGCTGAAGACGAGATCAAGCAGATGGAAACGTACTTGATCGAGAGATATGATAACTAATTAAAGACAGTGCAATCGTAAAGAAGCAACAGGTTGGACTAGAAAAGAGGTCTATAATGCAACTTCGCAAAGTCAAAATAGTAGGCACTGGAAAATATCTACCCAAACGTACAGTAACCGATGAGGAATTGGATCAGAAATTAGGCGTACCAGCAGGTTGGACGCACAAAGCTACAAATGTAGGTGTACGACATTATGTGAGTGAAGGCGAGACAGCTTCCAGTATGGGTGCGAAGGCGGCGCAAGATGCTCTGGATGCAGCCGGGCTTACCTTTGCAGATATCGATTGTCTGGTATGTACAAGTGGAACCAAAGAGCAACCGTTACCCAGTACGGCTGTATTTATCCAACAAGCAATGGGGCAAGAAGATTCAGGTGTGCCTGCTTTTGATATTGATGCGACCTGTCTTAGCTTTCTTGTAGGGTTAGATACTATGTCTTATTTGGTTGCGGCAGGACGGTATCGTCATGTTTTGTTAGTGTCTACAGAGATCGCATCAGCCGGGTTGAATTGGAAGGAAAAAGAAAGTGCAGCGTTATTCGGAGATGGTGCAGCAGCAGTAATTATTGGTGCATCGACGTCAGACGAGCCTGCTAGCATTATACATACATCGCTTCAAACGTATAGCAAAGGGGCGCGCTATTCTGAAATTCAAGGGGGAGGTACCCGATTACCTGCTCATATGCAAAAGGAACTCGCCGATTCTTTTTTATTTTTTATGGATGGACAGAAAATATTTCGTATGGCTTCGCGTTTATTGCCTGATTTTATCGATCAACTATTAGAGCAATCTCATACCAAAATGGATGATATCAAATTGGTTATTCCTCATCAGGGAAGTGCTATGGCGATGCGTCTAATACACAAAAAGTTAGGTATTCATGAGCAGCAATTTCTCGATATTACACCTCATCATGGTAATACGATAGCAGCTTCGATTCCAATGGGGATTCACGAAGCGATTGTGCAGGGGCAGATTCAGCGTGGAGATCGCATACTACTGATGGGAACAGCCGCGGGTCTATCTCTAGGAGGAATGGTTCTTGATTACTGAGCCAGCTCAAGCACCACAACGGATACTGATAACAGGTGGACGTGCTCCAGTAGCGCTTGAATGGGCGCGTCTTTTGCATCGTAACGGTCATCAGGTCTATGTAGCTGAAAGTAGTCGTTATCATCTCTGTCGTGTGTCTAGCGCTGTTCTGGAAAGCTTTGAAGTGCCACCGCCTCGTCAACAACCGCAAGCTTATCTCACTGCATTGAAGCAGTTGATTATACAGTATCAGATATATCTTCTTATACCTACGTGTGAGGAGATTTTCTATATTGCCGAAGGGTTAGAAGAGTTACAGTCTTATTGTCGTGTGCTGACACCGAATATCAATACACTTCATGATCTGCATCACAAAGGAAAATTTATAGAGCAAGTGATCGCTAGCCATCTCGCTGTACCGCTTACTTTTCCAGTGGAAGATCCATCTATCGATTTCTATGATTATGCGATGCCTGATCAAGCAGGGAATACATTTGTACGAAAGCCTGTCTATTCAAGATTTGCATCGAAAGTTATCATGCCCTGGGAGTCCAGACGTAGCACAGCTCAAACCAAACAAGATACTAAAACAACTATATCTACAACAACCGAAATAACAGCAATCAATAACAGCTCTGAATCATCCGGTTGGATTGCGCAACAGTATATTAAAGGCAAAGCAATTTGCACCTATAGTATCGTTCATCAAGGAATCGTTATCGCTCATGCGACATATACAAGTCACTACAGAACATCACGTACAGGAGCGAGTGTCTACTTTGAAGCGATAGAACATCAGCAAGCTTATAAGTGGGTATGCCAATTTGTACAACATCTAAGCGTAGATGATCCAAAGCAGTCAGATGAAGCATTTAGCGGTCAGATTAGCTTTGATTTTATAGAAGAAGCGTCTACAGGTCTGTTATATCCGATCGAATGTAATCCACGAGCCACAAGCGGTATTCATCTATTTCAGCAACAAGATGTATTGGTGCAAGCAGTCATCGATCCCGATTCTTTTGTACAGCGTGGACAAGTGATTATGCCGGAACCCGGAACAGCTAGAGTACTGACATTACCGATGTGGGTAGCAGGATTTAAATACAATCGTAGACGACAAGACTGGCGCGACTGGTGGAAAAGTCTACAACAAGCGACTGATGTCGTGTATCACAAAGATGATCGTAAGCCATTGTGGGAACAATTTCGGCTGGTGATTCAAGCGTATCTAACCAGTCGTACACAGCGAATATCGATTACAGAAGCATTTACCTATGATATCGAATGGAACGGAAAGGAGAACGTATGACCAGAGCATTGATTACCGGCGCTACAGGATTTCTAGGCGGACATATGGCAAGACGATTGGTGGAATTAGGCTGGGAAGTGAGTGGAACCGGACGAGATCATAGTCGTGGTCGAGCTTTAGAGCAACTAGGTGTACAG
Source organism: Paenibacillus nicotianae (assembly GCF_042681745.1). NCBI lineage: Bacteria > Bacillati > Bacillota > Bacilli > Caryophanales > Paenibacillaceae > Paenibacillus > Paenibacillus nicotianae. The sequence goes on from NZ_JBHUGF010000001.1 coordinate 303,042, forward strand.
ATGAAATATTACGATCTATGCGATGCAGAGCAGACAATACAAGCTTGTAAAGGGCAAAATGTGGTATTTCATTGTGCGGCATTATCTTCACCCTGGGGCACTTATTCCTCTTTTTATCGAAGCAATGTAGAAGCTACTGCTCATATTGTAGAGGGTTGTATTCAGCATCATGTTGAGCGCTTGATTCATGTCTCTACACCAAGTGTGTATTTTGATGGCAAAGCTCACTACGGAATTGCCGAATCTGATCCTTTACCTCGCAAATCTGTGAATCATTATGCGAGTACCAAATTATTAGCCGAACAGATTGTACAACAGGCATATCAAAAGCAACGATTACCATCGATTATCATTCGTCCGCGCGCTATTTTTGGACCGATGGATCAGACACTATTTCCACGTCTATTAGAAGCTAATCGTCAATCCGGCGTACCTTTATTGCAAGGTGGACGTGCTCCGATTGATCTGACGTATGTCGATAATGTGGTGGATGCTATGTTATTAGGTGTACAGGCTCCTGAATATGCCCTGGGTCAAGCTTACAATATATCCAACGGCGAGCCGATTCCTTTTATCGAATTGTTGTCTCGTTTATTTCAACGTTTGGATATTCCTTTACATACTCGTCATGTGCCTTATCCTGTTGCTTATCTGGTAGCTGGAACGATGGAAATGATTTATCGGTTTATACCTGCGTTAGGTGAGCCTCCATTGACTCGTTATAGTGTCGGTTCAATCGCTGTACCGCATACATTGGATATTTCGTTAGCGCAAAAGCAACTGGGTTATATGCCACGTATTAGTGTAGATGAAGGGTTAGAACGATTTGCAGATTGGTGGTGTAGACAGTGATCACTTCAACAGCAGTTCGATTATGGATAGGTGCGGCTGGATATTGTACACATCCTGAATGGTTAACGTTGCGTGGTGGTTCATTGCGAGCAGTGTCATTTCCAGCAGGGTTTGCTTGTATTCAGCATCCAGAACATGGTTATATATTGTTCGATACAGGATATAGTGCGCGTTTTTTTGACGAAACCGCTACATTACCGCAATCGTTGTATCGTTATATTACACCTGTCTTATATCAACCCAAAGATTCGGTAGTTGCTCAGTTAGAACAGCAAGGTATAAGTAGCGATCAGATTACATATGTGATCTTGTCACATTTTCATGGAGATCATATCGGCGGTGCCAGAGATTTTCCACAAGCGACATTTATATATCTGTCAGAATCGTATCAAGCGGTCAAAGATTTGAGTCCTATACGTGCTGTCAAAGCAGGATTTCTTGCCGGGTTATTACCGGATGATCTAGTCGAGCGCTCACGTTCATGGAGTCGATCAGAAGCGACACCTTTATCATCGCTGATACATAGCGATCTCTCTTTATCTGTAGATCCGCTATTGACGAATTTCCCCTGGCAATATGGTTATGATCTATTAGGAGACAAAAGTCTAATAGCGATTGAATTGTCAGGTCATGCAGAAGGAATGATCGGGATTCTGTTATCGACAGCGACAGCCGATTATTTGCTCTGTGCAGATACCGTATGGTCAAGCAGAGCATTTACCGAAAATCGACCACCGCACAAGTTAGCAGGCATGATTATGTCTGATCGTCAGCAATATATGATCAATCTGAACAAATTACGTCAGATGCATACTGACTATCCATCTATTCGAATAGTACCTAGTCATTGTAATCAGGTATTACAACATTGGGGAGGACGATGGTTGTGAACAGACTAAGCGAACTGCTCCACACGCTTCGCATACTGTATTATTATTGGCGCACTCGCCACCGGGCACAATGGACAAGCAGAACACAACTTATGCACTGGCAAGAAAAGAAAATCGTCAAGCATATGCGTCGTATACGTAAGCAATCTCCTTTTTATCGTCAATGGTGGCAGGGAGTACCTGATCATCAGTGGCGAGACTTTCCGTTAATCGATAAGTCGATTATGATGGAACATTTTGATCTATTGAATACACTCGGAATTTCCAAACAGGAAGCGATGCAGATTGCTGATCAAGCCGAGCAGACACGAGATTTTGAGCCTACTTTGCAAGGGGTGACGATCGGTCTATCCTCAGGCACATCAGGTAATCGGGGAATATTTCTAGTCAGTCCGCAAGAGCAAGCGCAATGGACAGGGACAGTACTCGCCAAGTTGTTACCCGGTGGTATTCGGCAACAACAGAAGATCGCTTTCTTTTTAAGAGCGAATAGTAATCTATATGAGTCAGTGCAAAAAGGAAAATTGCAATTTTGCTATTTCGATCTATTATTACCGATCTCAGACCATATTCAGCAACTGGAAAGCTATCGCTCGAGTCTGTTAATAGCACCTGCATCGATGTTACGTTTATTAGCCGAGCAGAAGCTAAATGGTCTATTAACGATCCAACCGCAAAAAATAATTTCAGTAGCAGAAGTGCTTGATCCGCTAGATCGTCAGTATATAGAGTCTGTATTTGCACAGACTGTACATCAAGTCTATCAATGTACCGAAGGGTTTCTGGCGGCGACTTGTGCATATGGTCATCTGCATCTGAATGAAGATATTGTACATATTCAAAAAGAAATAGTAGATCAACAGAGCCGGCGCTTTGTACCGATTGTGACTGATTTCTCGCGGGTATCCCAGCCGATTATTCGATACCGTCTAAATGATATATTAACCGAATCCGCAGAGCCTTGTCCTTGCGGATCGCCGATGCTCCGAATCGAACGAATTGAAGGACGTAGCGATGATATTATCTATATGGCTCATCAGACGCAAGAAGAATTAGTACCGCTATTTCCTGATCTTGTTACCAGAGCGATTATAGGTGCTTCATCAGCAATAGAACATTATCGTGTGATCCAGTATGCTCGCAATCAATTGGAAATAAGTTATCAGCTCACTGGAAAATCAGATCAGGTGCAACAAGACTCGGCAGTAGAAGCGCAGATTGAACAACGGATCAAGCAAATCTGTGATTCATTGCAAGCCGTTACACCAACGATTACATTTACAACATATCAATTCACGCCGGGAATCGTAAAGTTACGACGAGTCGAACGACGATGGAAGCTGTAAACAACCAGATCAACCACTATACATCTAGTTCGTATTTGAAAATTCAGTTACAAAGGGAGCCGATGATGTCATGTCCAACGTAGAATCCACACCTTTGACACGCCAACGTATCGCTTTGGTGACAGGGACATCTAGCGGATTTGGATTGTTAATTGCGGTATTATTAGCGGAAAAAGGAATCACTGTTATTGCTACTATGCGCGATCTGACACGTCAGGCAGAGCTAGCACGTATCGCAGAACAGAAAGGAATTGCCGATCGGATTCATTATTTGCAATTAGATGTGACGGACACAGTATCGATCTCAACAGCGATAGAAAAGATTCAGGCGCAATATGGAACGATCGATATTTTGGTCAATAATGCAGGTTATGCTGTTGGTGGATTTATCGAACATGTTCCGATGGAGACGTGGCGAGCGCAACTGGAAACGAATGTATTTGGACTGATTGCTGTCACGCGCGCTGTTCTTCCGATCATGCGTGAGCAAAAGCAAGGTTATATTATTAATATGAGCAGTGTGAGCGGATTGTCTGCTTTTCCTGGATATGCGCCATATGCAACATCCAAATTTGCTATCGAAGGATTCAGTGAAAGTTTGCGTCATGAGATGGCTAATTTTAATGTGAAAGTGGTCTTGGTAGAACCGGGTTCTTATCGTACCTCGATCTGGGAAAAAGGGCTGGCAGATATCCATACCGTTCCCGATTCACCTTATCAATCTCGCTTAGAAGCTGTATTACGCTATTCTCGCAAATCTGCATCTTCTGCACCTGACCCACAAGAAGTTGCTGATCTAATCGGCAAAATTGTAGATCGTCGCTCTCCCAAGTTAAGATATGCTATTGGAGAAGGTTCTCAGATTATGATTTGGGCACGCAAATTTGTACCCTGGCGTGTGCTTGAATGGGTGATAGGACGTGCTTTGAAGTCTTAAAGAGAATATGGAAATGTATTTCGTATAGTATTGAAAGATTGAGTTGGTCTGACGTATGATTGGAATATAAAGCAATAACGATCAAAATGCAGTGAGCGATTATTTTGTCGAATCCGCTAGATGCCTTGTGTAGTAAGGGATTGAAGCGTTTTTAGACAAGTGTCTATTTTCCTTATTGGAGGTTCAATGCAAAACGCAAAAAACAAATTGGACAAAACGTTGATGTAGTGCGGGTTTAGAGGTGTAAAAGTTCGGGGTTTTATATGAACGTAGTCGGATTTAAAGAGTTATTACGTATGGGCCCGATCCGCCTGATATCTGAACGTTTTATATGAACGTAGTGGGATTTAAAGATAGAAAAGGAAGTCGACAGAGTGGAACATGATGTTTCGGTTTTATATGAACGTAGTGGGATTTAAAGGTATGAGCACATGCTTAGATGCCAGCAACACGGAGCCGTTTTATATGAACGCAGTGGGATTAAAACATGACTACATTATTCGCATCGGATTCACCAAAATCTTTTTTATATGAAAGAGGAGACATTATAACGCTTTATGTACGTAATCGTATTAACGAGCAAGTACGCATGTTTTGCGCGAAATGGGTATAGATTCTTCTCGAATAGTAATAGATGTTGATCCTAGTATGACTGCTGAACCAATATTTATTTTAAAAAGTACATAGTACATAAATGCAGTAAGAGTAATTAATACATATCAAAAGCCCAATCTATCTCTTCAAAAGAGAATACATTGGGCTTTTCGAGTTATAGCTATTTCATATGTTATTTACTATTCGCATCCTTGGTAGTAGCAGTTGATGCATTGGAAGTCGAAGAAGTGCTGTCAGAAGCTCCATCATTTAAAAGAGGCTCCTTATTTACATCATCTTCTTCAGCCAGATTCAGACTACTCAGGAAATCCGAAACTTTCCGCAAATACTCGCGTGGATGTTCGCGGAACTCAAGTTCATGATGAGCTCCTTGAATCACCCAACTTCCTGAATTGGGATTGGTCTGATTCGCTGCAAGTTGCTCTGCAATCTGGTAAGGTGCTTTGTCATCATTGGTTCCATGTATAAAGAAAATTGGGAACGGATAATCTTCCTTTTTCACCTGTTGATATGGAATCTGATTCAAGCTTGTCCCGTTAACGATCGGCAGTAGAAATTCCAGAATTTCCAGTGATGGATGTCGTGGAAGATCTAACTGTTGCTGAATATTATAATAAAGCGTATCCGGTTCTAACAAAAAAGTACTATCTAAAATCATCGCAGTTACATCTTTGGTTTTGAGTCCAGCTTGTAAGGCTGTACCTGCCCCCATCGAAAAGCCCCAGACTACAATTTCTTGAGATCCTTTTTGCTTGGCAAGTTGAATCGCTCCAAGTAATTGTTGAGATTCTTTTTTACCACCGGTGGCGACTTCTTTATTCGTTTTGGCGGCAAATCCATAATCGAACATAATGACATTAAAATTAAGCTTATGTGCGTAATGAGCGAGATCATACATAGGAATCCATGTTTCTTCTCGATTGGCACCATATCCATGACTGAAAATAATCGTTTTGGACGACTTTTGTTCTGCTGGAATGTACCAGCCCTGCATCATCCGGCTATCATCTGCCGCTGGAAATGTAATATCTTCGTACGCCATTCCTTTTGCCTGCATCGGATTAGAATAGACACTTGCTACTGTCGGATTAGACAGCACCCAAGCAATATAGGCATGCAGTGCCACAAAGCAAAACAGGAAAAAAAACACTATGGATAACAGGAAAGCTACCACAACATGCTTTATTCGAATCTGTCTTGGTGAAACTACAGGAGGTGTCTCTTCTAGCTCAGATGAATGGGGCTTTGCATTTTCTTGCAAAGTAGTGGACATCTTGCTCCTCCTAGAAGTGAGAATGTATTGTTTGTTCTAGCATCCATTGTTCCATGAACCGATTTGATTCGACATTATCTACTTATGGTAAAAGTCTATGAAAGCAAAGTCAATGTCAGCTCAATGTCTTCTTCATTATTATCGACGTATTTCTCTTTACGATTAGAGCTAGCTTCGATATAATTTATGTAACCAAGTTTCATTGGGTGAAACTTACAAAATTAGACAGTTTGCTTATGAATAGATTCAAATGCGGAGGCGACAACAATGGAAGATCGCAAGTTAACTGTACGAGCAGTAGAACGTGCGTTAGACATATTACTGTGTTTTACCCGAACAAGCGACCTTGGACTCACCGAGATTGCAACCGAGATCGGATTACACAAAAGTACAGTACATCGGCTATTAGCGACTTTAGAGGAAAAAGGGTTTGTGATTCGCAACAGCAGTACAGATAAATACCGTCTGGGTATCAAAATATGGGAGTTATCGACCCACCTTTCACAAAACGATGATCCTGCGTTGTTGTTACTTGCAGATATGGAAGAATTACGCGAACAATTGGGAGAAACGATCAGTCTGTACTTGCGAGATGGAGACGAGCGCTTGCGGATTCAGGCGGTGCAAAGTAATCAGGCTGTACGACGTGTTGCGCCTGTCGGAGCGAGATTGCCTTTGACTGTTGGAGCATCGAGTAAAGTTCTTGTTGCATTTTCCAGTAGCGAACAGCAAGAGGAATTGTTAAATAGTCCTGATTGGCCAAATACTGTAGATGTAACACATTATCGTGAGCAGATCGCAGAAGTACAACGTAACGGCTATTCGACCAGTTATGAAGAGCGTGAACCTGGAGCCGCCGCAGTCGCTGTACCGATTTTTGATCGGACAGGGGCATTACGAGCTTCGTTGTCGTTATCAGGGCCTGTCAGTCGCCTGTCGATGGACAAATTGCATGAGTATGCGCCTGTATTGATCCAAGCAGCGCAAGAGATGGGCTTTAAATTAAGATAAGCAAGTTTTATTCATACGCATAGTACAGTAAAGTCATAGTTGAGCTACATTTGTAGTTATTTTTTATGGATATCGTTATGTATTACTGTTCAGATTAGGCAGTAGTGATATATAATATCTTAACCTGTTGATTAATCAGCAGGTTTTTTGCTATAGCTATGATCGGTTTGAAGCATTTGAAAAGTCGAAAGATCATGTCATTTCAAAAAAATGAGATAACTACCATGTATTCCAATATTAAGTATGTAGAGCATCCATATATGATACAATCAGAACAACATTTATGATTAAGTTCTCTATTGAACACGATTAGAATATTTAAATAAATGTCTATTAAGAATAAGGAGGAATTCAAAGCATGTATGCTTACCCTTCTTCAAAAACGGATCATACGTCCAAAAAACTTCCACATCCCAAAGCCCATTTGTATACCTCCAACACGTCTACACCGATCCAATTACAAGCCGTGACACAACAGATGCTTACTCAAGAGGCAACACATTCTATGTCTACGTACCCTTCAGTTCTACCTCATTTGCAAAAACAAATAGGTAATCAAGCCGTTGCTCAAATGATGTTAATATCGACTCTTCGTACAGATCAATCGCTTCAACCTGCGGTTATTCAACGTAAGCTTCGTATAGATGGTCAAAAAACAACACCTGCTGATTTGATGATTGCTTTTGGCAAAGTAGGGATTAAAGAAAAAATAACGACTGCTCGTCAGCAATATGGATTAGATATTGCATTATTTACAGCCATCTTGCAACAAGAGATTGACGAATACGACCAAGCTATTTCTTTTATCGAAAATAAAGAATTAGCTCATGAGCAACTGAAACAAATAGCAAGTAACATATTACAAAAATTTTCTTTACATGCTGTAATGGATAAAGAGGATGGAGAAACAACTATTTTTTATGATAGCGTAGAACAACATGTCACCAAAGAAGAAGTGAAGTCCCGTTTAAAAGTACTTAAATTTCAGTGGGCTATTTTTCCGAAATCTATGCAGACCACGTTATTAGCCTATAATCAGATGAGTTCTTTATCCCGAGCCAATGAACCAATGGCAATAGATATGACACCGATTGATGCTATGGAACAGTATCTTCAACAGTATCTCGACCAAACGAAGAATCAACTGGATGCGACAGATGCTAGAATTCAGGCAGATTCGATGCTAGTAGTAGTCGCTCCTCAACTTTCAGAATATTTGAATGGATTTAAATATTTATCAAAGGAACATTTATTGAATTGTTTATTAAAAAATCTAAACGATAACTTGCTATTTCTAAATCGCCGTTTAGATGGCTTGTATTCAGAGAGGAGTGAAACGAACACTAGCCCTGTTGTATATCTTCATCCTACAGCAGTAGGAACTCCGAATGATTATATTTCGATGGTGCATAAGAATTGGAATGCAGGTAGAGGAAATCCAAAGGCAGCTACTTCTGCCAAACATATTCATGTAAATGGTTATAGTGAAAATGTTATCTATACGATGCAAAGAGGTAATCAAGATCTGTATATTCACGGCCATGTTACTTGGCATTTGGATAAGGATATGAAAGGTTCTGAAGTAACAGCTACTCAAAAAATAGAGAATTATAGTCAGAATTTAGTTCCATTTTCTATATATATGAAAGATTATGATAATCAATGGATTCCAGAATTAACATGGTATCAACAAGCCGCTCATAAATATATAAATATAGATCATTTTTTATAAGATAAATAATAGGGCTATATTTTAAGCAGTCTTAGCTATATTCAGTAATTTCCCCTATATAAATAGAAACTAAAAAGAATCCTCTTGCGCCATATGAAATGGACAAGAGGATTCTTTTTATGAATAAAGGTGTATTATACTGTTTCACCTTTGTTAGTGTTTTGCATCATTTGACGAAGTACTGTTTGCAAGATACCACTGTTATGGTAGTAATCTACGTCTACAGCACTATCCAGACGAGCAGTTACTTGGAATTCAAATGTTGTACCATCTTCACGAGTACCTTTGACAGTAACTTGTTGACCTGGTTTCACATCGTTGCTCAATCCTACGATATCAAATGTCTCTGTACCTTTAAGTCCCATACTGCTCCAACCGTAACCTTCTTGGAATTGTAGTGGCAATACGCCCATACCTACCAAGTTACTACGGTGAATACGTTCAAAGCTTTCAGCGATAACAGCTTTGACGCCTAGCAAGAATGTACCTTTTGCTGCCCAGTCACGAGAACTACCTGTACCGTATTCTTTACCAGCAATAACGATCAAGTTTTGACCTTCTTCTTGATAACGCATCGATGCATCATAGATCGACATCACTTCGTTAGTAGGAAGGTAAGTCGTTACGCCACCTTCTGTACCTGGAGCAACCTGATTACGAATACGGATATTAGCAAACGTACCGCGCATCATTACTTGGTGATTACCACGACGGGAACCATAAGAGTTGAAGTCTTTACGCTCAACACCGTTTTCTTTCAAGTATTCGCCTGCTGGTGAAGAAGGAGAAATATTACCTGCTGGTGAGATATGATCGGTTGTTACCGAATCGCCAAGCAATGCAAGCACGCGTGCACTGCGAATATCTTCGATATCTTTGATACCATCAGCCAGTTTTTCAAAGAATGGTGGATTTTGGATATAAGTAGATTTGTCATCCCACTCATACAATTCACCTTCTGGAACAGGAATCTCATTCCAACGTTTGTTCGCTGTAAATACATGCTCATAACGGCTACGGAACATTTCTGGAGAAATGGATAAGCCGATCGCATCGCGAATTTCTTTCGCTGTAGGCCAGATATCTTTCAAGTATACAGCTTCACCTGTAGGATCATAACCGATTGGATCATTTTGTAGATCAATATCGACTGTTCCTGCAAGCGCGTAAGCTACAACAAGTGGAGGAGAAGCTAGATAGTTCATTTTCACTTGAGCATGAATACGTCCTTCAAAGTTACGGTTACCAGACAATACAGAAGCAACAGTTAGATCATTGTCTGCAATTGCTTGTCCCACTTCGTCTGGCAATGGACCGGAGTTACCGATACATGTTGCACAACCATAGCCTGCTAGGTAGAAACCAAGCGCTTCTAGATCTTTATCCACGCCAGCTTTTTGTAGATATTCTGTAACGATCAATGAACCAGGGGTTAAGCTTGTTTTCACATAGCTAGGTACTTTCAATCCGCGAGCAACCGCTTTTTGTGCAAGTAATCCAGCACCAAGCATAACGCTAGGGTTAGATGTATTTGTACAACTTGTGATTGCAGCGATAACGACTGCACCTGCACCCATTTGAGTGGTTTTACCGTTTGGATGATTTACTGTGATTTTCTCAGCAATTTTCTCATCCGACAATCCGTAACCGCCTGCATCTACAGGAGTACGTACTGCATTTTGGTAGCTAGATTGCATATTAGTAAGTTCGATACGATCCTGTGGACGTTTTGGTCCAGCAAGACTCGGTACGACAGAAGCTAGATCCAATTCAATGGTGTCAGAGAATACTGGATCAGGTGTTTCTGCTGTACGGAACATGTTTTGTGCTTTGTAGTAAGCTTCAACCAATTCAACTTGCTCATCAGCACGTCCTGTGTTGCGAAGATAGAACAATGTCTCATCATCAACAGGGAAGAAACCGATTGTTGCGCCATACTCAGGAGCCATATTTGCTACAGTTGCGCGGTCAGCCAGACTGATATTGCTTAGACCTGGGCCGTAGAATTCTACGAATTTACCAACTACGCCTTTTTTACGAAGCATTTGAGTTACAGTAAGCGCTAAGTCTGTTGCTGTTGCGCCTTCACTCAAGCTACCTGTTAATTTGAAACCAACCACTTCTGGCATAACGAAGTATAGCGGTTGTCCAAGCATACCTGCTTCAGCTTCGATACCACCAACACCCCAACCAACAACACCTAGACCGTTGATCATTGTTGTATGTGAATCTGTACCTACTAAAGAATCAGGGAATACTTGTAGTTCGCCATCAACCGTACGAGTTGCTGCTACAGAAGCAAGATACTCCAAGTTTACTTGGTGAACAATACCTGTAGCTGGTGGAACAGCACGGAAATTATCAAATGCTGTTTGCGCCCAACGCAAGAAACGGTAACGCTCTTCATTACGTTCAAATTCAATATTCATATTATATTCAAGTGCATCAGGCGTACCGAATGCGTCTACCATAACAGAGTGGTCAATAACAAGGTCAACCGGTACAAGCGGATTGATCTGTTTTGGATCGCCACCGGATTTTTTAACAAAATCACGCATAGCAGCTAAATCAACAACTACAGGGACACCGGTAAAATCCTGAAGCACGATACGTGCAGGGATAAATGGAATTTCTTTCTCTTCGCGACCTTCACTCCAGTTCGCAAGTTGATTCACATGTTCTTCAGTAATCGCGCGTCCATCGTATTGACGAACAGCAGCTTCAAGAAGCACACGAATCGAGAAAGGAAGTTTGGAAATGTGTTCAAAACCTTGTTCAGCTAAAGCATTAAGGCTGTAATAACGGTAAGACTGGTCTCTCACTTTCAGTTCTCGGCCAACAGAAAATGAATCTTTTGGTGACATAGATGCCCCTCCTCAAATAAAATACGGCTTACTTTTTGGATTTTGCGTTACAGGGAAAAATCCTCTACATTTTGGCAAATGATCTTCAAACGCTTGCTGGATAAAATTAGAAATGAAAACGGTTCAATTCATTACTATTCTATACTATTAAGCAACTAAAATCGAATTATTCAAAATGGAGAAAGGTAAAAAGTTTTATAGTTTCATACAGTGAAACACAATTTCAAAAAGTAATTCTTGTATTAAGTATACCGTTTACATGGTAGGTAGTAAAGATGTTTTTGGAAGAAATTTGATTACATTACAATCTTGAAAAGGACTATATTCTAGTTCGGTAACATCTTTTTAAGTAAACGAAAAATTTTCTGAATCGTATTCTTCCTTAATAGTAGAAATTCGATTCAAATCGTATAAACATAATGAGTTACTTTATGACTTTATATTTATTCTTTATTGTTATATTTTGTTTATTGATTTTGCGAAAATAAAGGAAATAATCATATAATTTAGTTCCTTTTTATTGGATGATGATAGGTTAGTATTAGATTAAGAACGTATTTTATAATTAATTTCATTTTTACAATTAAAACAAATATTGTAATTGAATACGTTTGATGATAATTTACAAGGGACATGTCGAATAGTTGGCTCATTTCCCAAATAACAAAGGAGGCTTTATATGTTGTTGAGAAAAAGCTTAATGATGGTGCTAGTAACAATGTTGGTATTCGTCACGATCGGGGTATCGAAATCGTCTGCTGCTACTGGATTTTATGTAAGCGGTACCAAATTATATGATTCAACAGGCAAGCCTTTTGTCATGAGAGGAGTGAACCATTCTCATACATGGTTCAAAAATGACCTGAACGCTGCTATTCCAGCTATCGCCAAAACAGGTGCAAACACTGTACGAATCGTATTATCTGACGGAACTCAATATACTAAAGACGATATCAACTCGGTAAAAAATATTCTGGCACTGGTTAATCAATATAAAATGATCGCTGTTCTAGAAGTACATGATGCTACAGGAAGCGATGATGTAGCCAAGTTAAATAATGCTGTTAACTATTGGATCAGTATCAAAGATGCGTTAGTTGGCAAAGAAGATCGAGTGATTATCAATATCGCTAATGAGTGGTACGGTACATGGAATAGTGAAGGATGGGCGAATGGCTACAAACAAGCTATTCCTAAATTAAGAAATGCTGGACTAAATCACACACTAATCGTAGACGCTGCTGGGTGGGGACAATATCCGCAATCGATTGTAGATTACGGGCAGTCTGTGTTAGCAGCCGATTCTAAAAAGAATACGGTATTCTCTATTCATATGTATCAATATGCAGGGAAAGACGATGCTACAGTCAAAGCCAATATGGAAAATGTACTCAATAAAGGTCTAGCGCTGATCATCGGCGAATTTGGTGGATTCCATCAAGGGGAAGATGTAGATGAGTATGCCATCATGAAATACGGTCAACAAAAAGGAGTCGGCTGGTTAGCATGGTCTTGGTATGGTAATAGCTCTGATCTATCGTACCTTGATCTCAACAATGGCCCCGCAGGTAGCTTAACAAGCGCAGGTAACATTATTGTAAATGATCCGAATGGGATCAAAGCCACTTCTAAAAAAGCAGGAATTTATCAGTAAAACGATATCTAATAGCAAATCACAAGAAGGCAACTGGATACTTCAGTTGTCTTTTTTTGTTGGCTTTGTATTGGGTAATTTAAAGAAGACATTTATAATAGAACGAAATAAGATTTAGAAATGATCTAGCAAGCAAATGATAGAGGAGATGAGCAGAGATGAGAGATTGTCAGAATTTAGATGAGGTAAGAGAAAGTATCGATCAGTTAGATGAACAAATTATTCAATTGTTAAGTGAACGGAGTCAGTATGTAAAACAAGCGGCCGCTTTTAAAAAAGATAAAGATGCTGTACAAGCACCTGCAAGAGTTGAGTCGGTGATCGCTAAAGTTCGTCAGCTTGCTGTAGAACACACATTAAATCCATCGATCGCAGAAAAGGTCTACCGAGCAATGATTACAGGTTTTATTGAAGATGAACTACAAGAACATGAGCGAATCAATTCAAGCAATAGATAAGTAGACAAAGTTTTTTTGCAGTGTTTTTGTACAAGCTTTATACTGAATACAGGTTATATAATAACGATCATTTACAATAGCATCTATGGTGATGCTTTCATAATGTACAATAACTAACGGGGGTTCTCAAATGACAGCAACAAAATTAACAGTAGGTTTGATTTATGGTGGTAAATCTGGCGAACATGAAGTTTCTTTGCAGACCGGCTTCTCAGTACTTAACGCAATTGATTACAACAAATATAAGGTAATGCCGATCTATATCGATCCTCAAGGACGCTGGAATATGGGAGAAGCGTATCATGGAGCACCTGCTCAATTAAGCGATCTACAGATCGATGGTGGAGTAGAAGCGACTTCACAGGCGATGAGTATCCTCTGGAAAAAGTTAAGCGGACAAACGAGTGAAATCGACGTATTGTTCCCGCTTCTTCATGGTACATATGGTGAAGATGGTACGATTCAGGGTCTTTTTGAAATGATGGATATGCCTTATGTCGGTGCCGGTGTGTTGGCTTCTTCGACAGGGATGGATAAAGCGATTATGAAAAAATTATTCGCTCAAGCTCATTTGCCACAGTGTAAATATGAAACGTTTATCTCGAAAGAATGGGAAACTCAACAATACGATATTTTAACAACGATCGAAACCAATCTAGGCTACCCTTGTTTCGTCAAACCGGCTAATCTGGGTTCTAGCGTAGGTATTTCCAAAGCTAAAGATCGTGATGAATTAGAAAAAGCGATTGCTTATGCACTACGCTATGATCTGAAAGTGATTGTAGAAGAAGCGGTAGACGCGCGCGAAATCGAAGTCGGTGTACTTGGTAACGAATTACCACAAGCTTCGGTTCCCGGTGAAGTGGTATCCAATAGCGATTATTATGACTACGAAGCGAAATACATCGACGGAACATCTCAAATGGTGATCCCTGCTGAAATTGATAGCGAACTTGCTGAAAACCTACGTGAACTGGCTATCCGCGCATTCCGCGCAATCGACGGAAACGGACTATGTCGTGCCGACTTCTTTGTTCGCCGTAGCGATGGCGAAATCTTTATCAATGAAGTTAACACCATGCCAGGATTTACTGCATACAGCATGTATCCACTACTATGGCGCGAAACCGGTACAGCTTATCCAGACTTACTAGATCAATTGATTACGTTAGGGATAGATCGCTATAACCAACGTCATGAACTCAAGTACGGAAGAGAATAGTTCCAACGATAACTATTCCACATCAGACCAGATGGATAGTGCGATCTACACATAGAATAAGGTAGATAAAAGATTATTCTTTTTACTATTCATCACATTATTCTCCAAGCCTGACCATCTTTACAACCGTAAATGCTAAAGTACCAAACATCTAAGTACCAAACATCAAAGCATTTAAAGGTTCTAAGTGTTTAAAGATTTAAGGTGTTAGGATATTCAAGATATTAATGTACTAAACCGCGTGGAAAAAGTGTAGGTACCTCTAGCGGAGGGGATAGAATGTTCTGAAAGAGCTACAAGCTTTCGTGCAAAGCTACTTCGGAAGCATCAACCGCAATCGCCTTTAAGACTCGGATATCGACTGCTTGCAATCTAATTTAGATATCTGATCTTAACAGCGACGGGAAGAACATCTATCCCCGAAGCGTCCGTACCTCACCTCAACCACCGCCTACTCGAAAGGAGCAATGATCATGGGATTTCAAACCGAATTTAACTCTGTATGCAAATTCAAAAACGAACAAGAACTGCTCGAACTTTTAGAATACGGCAAAGGTAAAATGCTGAAAAGCGGATTCCGCGTCTATCCAACCGGACAAAAAGTGATTGCCTATACACCGAACAATGTAGCGATCGCCATCGTCAAAATCACAGCCTCTATCGCTGAAATCAATTTTCAAGGTCGAGAAGTGACCGCAGTAGAATTGGAATTGGTTCGCAAATTAACAGACGAAGAAGCACGAGTACAGACTGATCTCGCACATGAAATGTTTTTCGGAGAGCAAGAATCGGTTTAATCATACACATACAGAATCATATGAAATCGAATGCTTTTCTTCTGTATACACCATTGCTAACAACTCTAGAGGAGGCACTTGAACGATATGATTGTACGATTCGGCTATGTGGCGATGTCACTTGAAATCGCAGATTCTTCCCCTTCCAAAACGATGACTATGGCTAGATTCAGCAAACTGCCTGATCGCGAAGCAGGATTGCGTTCGTTAGAACAAATCGCAACAACTAACTTACACAATACCTTGCGTTTATTACGCCATAATGTAGCAGAAGGTATTCAGATGTACCGCTTTTCCTCCAAATTAATTCCGCTGGCGACTCATACTGATTTGCACGATTGGAATCCGTTTGAAGCATTAGCAGAACCGTTTGCAGAGGTCGGCGAGTATGTGCGTAAGCATGATCTAAGGGTATCTTTTCATCCAGATCATTATACAGTGCTCAGTACACCAAGACCGGAAGTGCTGATCTCTTCGATTCGTGATCTGCAATATCATGTGAATATGCTCAAAGCAATGGGACTGGATGCTCGCTCAAAAAACAATATTCATATCGGCGGTGCTTATGGTGATAAGCCAACGTCTGCGGCACGTTTTGTAGAGCATTTTGGTCGTCTGAGTGCAGAGATCCAGTGCCGGATTACGCTTGAAAATGATGACAAAACATACACAACAGGTGAAACGCTTGCTGTTGCGCAACAAACGGGATTACCGATGGTGCTAGATATCCATCATCATATGGTGAATTGTCATGGAGAACCAGCTTCAGATTGGTGGGAAGAAGTAGCCAAAACATGGGAATCTCCATTAGCACGCACCGATGTGCCTGATGGCGTACATTTACCGCCCAAAATTCATGCGTCTAGTCCAAAAAGTGAAACCGATCGTCGTAGTCATGCAGATGGTGTAGAAGCAGGGCCTTTACTTGATTTTTTAAGAGTAGCCGCGCGTACTTCTTCTCATCTCGATGTGATGCTGGAAGCGAAGCACAAAGACCATGCATTATTTCAATTGATGCGCGACTTGACAATGTACCAAAACGATGGAGTACGGATCATAGACGGTGGAAGTATCGAAGTGTTCTCATGATATAATGTAGGTAGATGTCAATTCCAGAAATCAGGGGGAATGAAATGATGGAAGAACAACAAAAAGTACCTTATGTAGTGAGCGGAAAAAGTAAAGTAGCGGTAGCGATTAATGCGGCTTCCAAAACGGGAGAATGGATCAAAAGCAAATTAGGTGATTACAAACAGTTAAACACCAAAGTATCTTCACAAGATTTGGTAACAGAAGTCGATAAAGGTGCAGAACAAATGATTCGCAAATTGATTCTAACGTACTGCCCGGACGATGAATTTTTGGGAGAAGAAAGTGTAGGAGCAGGTGCTGCGGCTTCCGCTCAAGCGATTAATGCTGTCAAAGATTCAGAATATGTATGGATCGTTGATCCAATCGATGGCACGACTAACTTTGTGCATGGTTTCCCATACTATTGTGTATCGATTGCGTTAGCACACAAAGGGGAAGTGATTATCGGTGTGATCTATGATCCTTCTCATGATGAATTATTTGTAGCTGAAAAAGGCAAAGGCGCTTATGTGCATGGTAATCTGATGAAAGTTTCACAAGAAGCTACACTTGGCGAAAGTCTAGTAGCTACTGGATTCCCGGCAGATCGCGGCGAATCGTTACGTCTGAATATGAGCGGGCTCAATGCGATTGTACCGAAAGTACGTAGTATTCGTAACGGCGGTTCAGCAGCGCTACATTTAGCTTATGTGGCAGCAGGACGACTTAGCGCATATTGGGAAATCGGATTAAACGCATGGGATCTGGCAGCAGGTTCACTGTTAGTTACAGAATCCGGTGGACGTATTGGAGATATCTCAGGTGAAGATTATCATCTAGCAGTACGTAATGTATTAGCAACCAACGGTCATATTCATCAAGAATTGATGACTGAATTACATGAGGCAGGTCTACAAGATATTCCTGCGCAAAAGTAATCGATAATATATCAACAAATGGCTTATCCTACGATTATACGATTAGTATCTCTACTTTATTGGGTAATAAGAGGATAGAAGTAATGATACAACGCATAAAGTCCTTATGGCGAATCTATTATTATCGTTAAAGGAGTGAATAACGATGAGTTCATCTGAGAAATCAGCAGAAGAATTGGAACGTGAATTGACTGAGCGTCTAACAGAAGGTCTGATGCAAGAAGAAGATCGTGAAGCCAGAGAGCGACGTATGATCCCTTCAAAGTATGAGATTCGGATTCAGACAACACTTGATCCAATTGCTGAAGAAACGATGCAGTATCGCAAAATGGCTAAAGAAATTGATGGACGTTACGACGATTATCTGAACAAAATCAAGCGCCCAGAGTCAACAGATGATACAGAATCTCGTTGATCATAGAATACAGGGTACAGAGCTGTTATCTATCGCCCTCTAAGGGAAAATAGATAACAGCTTTTTTGGTGTGCATACCCATACAAAGAAAATAGAGATACACATACACAGAAAGGATGAAGCATCGAATGAAAAGCAATCATAAAGGCATAGTGTATTTCCTCATAGTTATGCTTGGTCTGGTTAGTAGTAGTGCAGGCATAGGAATCTCATCGGTGCATGCAGCGACAACAAGTCAGAATCCAGATCCTAAGCAGGCTTTTGCACATATGGTCTTTTTAGGAGATTCGATAACAGCAGGATATGAACCAGGTGTGAAAGCGGCTAATTATGATGGTTTTGCGCCACGAGTAGCAGAGCAGGGATTATTCCGCGCCAGCGTACAATCAGATAACCACAGTATACTTGGACTGACAAGTACAGGGTTGGACAATTATCTACGTGCAATCACAGCAGGATCAAAGATCACTACTAATGATGTTCAAACGAATTTGCCAGGAGCTGTCTATACTCTAGATACAACTCAAGCGAAAAAAGATATTGCGCAAGCAGATCTGATCACAATCACGATTGGTGGAAATGATTTTCTGAATGCGCTCGGTTCTTTAAGCGCATTACCGCAAGATATTTCCACTCTTAATCTGGATCAAGTAGGCACAAAGTACAACATAAATATCGATAATATTATCAAGCAAGTTACAGCGCTGAACCCCAAAGCTACGATTGTAGTAGCAGATCAATATCAACCGATGCCTGCTCAAGTCGGTACCAAATTATACGCGGGACTAAATACAGTCGCAGATCAATTTAGCCAGATTGTAGATCAAACTGCAAAATCATATGTAGCTAAAGGATATGATGTGCGTGTAGCTCATATTTCTAAAGATTTCCCTGGTAAAGAATTAGCGATGACTCATATCGCCGAAGGAGATATCCATCCGAATCAGACCGGATATGATGCAATAGCGCGTACATTTATACAAACGATCTGGGGAAGTAAAGGCTATCTGACTCCATTTACAAAAGGACAATCTAGCGCTTCTACAACACCTGCGATCGTAACCAAAGGTCAACCATTGTCCACAACGTACAAGCCTGTTATTCGAAATGGAAAAACGTATGTGACTTTGCGAGATGTAACAACAGCTTTGGGTGCAACAGTCAATTGGTCAAATGCTTCTCAAACGGCTACGATCAAAAATGGTAAAAATAATATTAGTATTCCGGTAAATAGTCAAAAGATCAAAGTAAATGGTGCAACCCAAACGATTGCTAATCCTGCTTTTGTCCAAACGAATAAAGGGATCAGCAAAGTCTATGTTCCTTTGACTGTACTTACACAGGCGTTTGATTATGATGTGCAGTATGTCGCCCGCTGGAAAGCTGTGTTTATCAGATAATTCATAACGATACACGATGATATATTCAAATGATGAGCAAGCTAGAACAACAAAATACAGTAGTCTAAAAAGACATTCCTATCATAAGGGATGTCTTTTTCTGTAGATACTCTAAATATATTTGTGACCCTATTTATAAACATATACTGAAATTTCTGCTTGTTCACGCTATAATAAACATACAGGAAATGGAATTTAATTAATAAAAATGTAAACGTTATCATGTGGAGAGTACAGAATAACGGATTGCAAAGGTGGAGACCATTCTTATGTTTACCAGAATTAAAAGCGCTTACAATAATTTAGGTATTCATCGTAAAATGTTGTTATTGATCTCTGCACTGTTGTTAGGAAGCTTTGCTTTTTACGCATTGGTATTAAGCAATCTGTATGAAACGTATGATAGCCAAATGTATGAAAAGACATCTGAATTGCTAAATATGTCTTCTGTCGGTATTGAAAATCAACTGAAAGATATGGAACACTTATCATTTAAAGTTGTGACTGACGAACAATTGCAACGATACTTAACAGAATTAGAACAGACTGATTCGGTTTATCAAAAAAATGTATTACGCAAAAAGCTAACCAATCGGCTGATCGCGTTTGCAGGTTCTGAGCCTTTTGTCTATTCGATGATGGTGATCGATAAAGAAGGAGAAGTGATGTCGGCAGGCAATCGAGAAGGAATACCGGCTGAATTGCGAACCGATCTTACAACCTTAGCAGATCAGAATAATGGAGCCAATGCCTGGTATGTTGGTGGTAAATCTTCATTGTTGGCTGTTCGTCAATTTAAAGCTTTTACTGGATCAACATTTACACTGAAAAATCTAGGTACAGTCATTATACGGATTCGGATTGATCGAATTGTTGATAAACAGGTTCATCAATCTGCTGGTAGTACACTGGTGATCGCAGATCATCAACAGATTGTCTATCCTGAAAAGGTATCGTTTAGCGAAACAGAGATTAATCAAGAATTAAGTCGCAATCAGCCTTATGGTGTAGTGAATTTGCCGGAAGGTGGTTATTTTTCTGCGCGGATTCAATCGCCATATACCGGCTGGACATATTTGCATATGACTCCTTTTGATCCAATGTTTGAACGAATAACATGGATGAAGCGTCTGGTTACGATTATTTTTGTTGCTATTTTTTTATTAGGATTGGCTTTTGGCACACGATTATCTCGTAGTATTACTAGACCGATGGAACGTTTATTACAGAAAATGAGAACAGTAGAGACAGGTAATCTGGATCGTCTGGAAGAATTAACATTAGGCCCTGTACCTGAAGGATCACAGACTGAAGTGGGATTACTACACCGCACATTTAACCGAATGTTACGACGAATCAGTGAATTGATCGATGAAAATTATGCCAAACAACTTATTATTCGCGAAACCGAACTCAAAGCGCTACAAGCACAGATTAATCCTCATTTTCTCTATAACACGTTAGAATCTATCAACTGGATGGCGAAAGTAAACAAACAATCCAAAATCTCAGAAATGGTCGAAGCGTTAGGCTTTCTGTTACGCAGTTCTGTCAATATGAGCGAAAAGTTAATTCCATTAGGGCGCGAACTTGATATTGTCTATAGCTATGTGACTATTCAGCAGATGAGATTTGAAGAACGTTTGCATTTTGAAGTGGATGTTCCTGACGATCTCAAAGATGCTCTTATTCCCAAATTAACATTACAACCGCTGATTGAAAATGCAATTCATTATGCTTTGGAGCCTAGTGTTAACGTGTGCCATATTCGAATTGTAGTAAAACATGAAGAAGATATGCTCTATATTAGTGTTGAAGATGATGGGCCGGGTATGACGGCTGAATTTTTAGAACGTCTGCATAGCGGACAAGTACAGACGCGTGGTGAAGGGATTGGACTGAGCAATATAACCGAACGTATTCGACTTACATTTGGCTCGGATTACGGCATGGAGATCGAAAGTTTGCCTGGTGTAATTACTACTTTTCATATTCGGATTCCTTATGAGAGAGGGGAAGCGCACGATGTATAAAGTACTGTTAGTCGATGATGAACGGATGATCTTAGAAGGGATATCACAGGTCGTGAACTGGCAGGAAAGCGGAACCGAATTGATCGGTACAGCACGTAATGGATTGGAAGCATACGAGCGTATTCAAGAAAATTGCCCTGATATTGTTATAAGCGATATCTCCATGCCCGGACTCGACGGAATTGGACTTGTAGCGAAGACGCATGCTTCCTTTCCAGATGTGCGCTTTATTATGCTGTCCGGTTATAAAGATTTTGATTATGCACGTAGAGCGATGCAGTACGGGGTGAAGCATTATCTGGTAAAACCTTGTAACGAACGGCAGATTCAAGAAGCAATCAGCGAATTATTATCAGAACGTGAAGTTGAGCATGAACGTGATCAATTTGTAAATAGTATGAAAGAGCAATTTACCCGTATGTTGCCACAGGTGAAAGAACAATTTCTGAAAGAATTTATCGCTAACAAAATGTACGGAGTACGTGATCTTGATTATTATGAGCAATTATTTCATCTAAATCTGCGCGATCGTCCGGTACGTATGGCATTGATGCGTGTTGAAGAATCGCATGAATATGAACATCTTTTTGCACTTCAAAATATCGCTGACGATCTATTAGATGGTGTCTTGATGGGGACAACGATTCATATGCAAGATGAATTGCTTCTTTTACTAGATGATCCTGAATCGATTACAAAGCTGATCGGTGATCTGGAACATGTACAAAACATTTTTGCAGGCTTTTACAAATTAGATGTGACGATTGCGCTGAGTGAACCTGATTATATCATCTCGTTGCGGCGCATGTATCGGGATACACAGCAATGTATGAATCATCGCTTCTATGTAGGAGAAGGCAGTATTATCACCAAGTCGGATCTAGCATTAGCGGATCAGAAAGATAATACTTCTTTTGAACTGGATGAAGAAGCATTTACATTGTTAATAAAATCAGGGCAAATGGAAGAAGTCACCGCCGAAATCGACCGTTTATTTGTGACATTAGCGGAATGGCGACATGATATTGGCGTGACGCGCTCGTATGTACTGCAATTATATGCAGTAATGATTCGTCTGTGTCTGCCAGAAGAACGTTCTTTATTTACCAGCCGAATGGCAGAACTGGCAATGGTGGATACATTGACTGGATTGCATGAATTCGTGCAGGAAGCCGCCGCTTACTTAACGATGAGTTACTACAAAAGCAATGTGAATCGCCAATCTTCTGTTGTGAATAAAATGATCCAGATTATCGAACAAAACTACACCAGTGCTGAATTATCGCTTAATGGAGTGGCTAATCAGATGCTCTATATGAATCCAGATTACCTCGGTAAGATTTTCAAAAAAGTGACCGGCGATAATTTCTCTCATTATGTCAATCGTTATCGAATCGAACGCTCCACCGATCATATCCGCCGTAGCGGTGATGTAAAAGTATTCGAACTCGCTGAACTGTTCGGATTCGGAGGCAACTCTCAATATTTCAGTCAGGTATTCAAAAAATGGACAGGCATGACCCCAACCGAGTATCGGAAAAGTGAAGAGTAAAGCAGAAGTAAATGCAGAATGAACTATTGTTAAATATAACTGATTATGTAGCGTTGTTTTTTGAGTCCACTTGATAGCTATTATGTTGTGATTTTAAATGAATGGCTGCGAATAATACTACATTTCAACAAACAATGAATAAAAGCGACAACACACAGTCGCTTTTTATTTTGACCTAAATCAAATCTACTGTACCTCAACGCACAAGCGAATAACATCATCATATTCTGAAAGAGCGAAGCGCTCGCCTTTGTACTAAACTCTCTACCGCATAGTAGTTATTCAAGGGAGTTCAGTACAACAAGCGACGACAAGAATATGATGATGATCGTAGCAAAAGCCACTTGATACAATAAAACCAAATCATTTTTATACAAATATCCGTCTTAGTAGAAATTCAGACTACTCTGTTTTTTACACGATCACATCGGATTTGTGTATTCATTTGTGATCATTCATCTGCGAAAATGAAGTTATCACTTAAATGTAAGCGTTAACAAAAAAGAGGAGCGTCACTTCACTCAACATACTTAACTGTAGCAATCACAACAGAAACGATCCGTTTGATTAACGAAAGGGGAGAATATAATGAGAAAAAAAACAGCACTGGTATTGATGGTTACGATTCTACTTTTTATTACAGCCTGTGGTAATTCAGGTAGCGGCGGAAGTAACGCGAGTGGAGGCACAGACGGCAAAACACTTCGTATCGCATGGTGGGGGTCAGATACCCGACATGAATATACTCAGAAAATTATCGATATGTACAAAGAACAAAATCCAGGCGTGAATATCGATATCGAATATGCTTCTTTTGATGATTATTGGAAAAAGCTAGCACCACAAGCAGCGGCTAATCAATTACCGGACATTATGCAAATGGATGTCTCCTATATTAGCCAGTACGCTAAAAACGGACAGTTGGAAGACCTTACCCCATACTTAGGAAGCAAAATCAAAGTCGATGATGTGACTGAAAATGTACTTAAAACAGGTGTGATTGGTGGCGTACAATACGGTATGCCAACAGGGGTGAACGTTTTGGGATTCCAATACGATCCAGCAATTTTGAAAAAAGCAGGCATCAATGAAATTCCAGACAACTGGACGTGGGATCAATACAAAGAGCTCGCTTTAAAAGCAAAAGACAAAGGCATTTATTTTGATAGCTCGATGGCAGCAGATATTTTCTTTAACTACTTTTTACGTACCAAAGGGCAATCCCTTTACAATGCAGAAGGAACAGCGCTTGGATATGAAGATGATGCGCTATTCACTGAATTTTTCGGAATGTTAGCTGAACTGATCAAAGAAGGCGCAGTGCCTTCTCAAGAAAAATTGAACCAGACCAAAGGAATTTTGGAAGAATCGGATATTGTAAAAGGTACAGGAATTGGAATCTGGCAATGGTCGAACCAATTCGTAGCGTTACAACGTGTAGTCAATCGTCCGATGGAACTTGCTCCGATGGTAGGGCCTGATATGGAAAAAGGGATTTATATGCAACCAAGTATGTACTGGGCTGTAGCAAAAAGCTCACAATCCAAAGACGAAGCAGCTAAATTTATCGACTTCTGGATCAACAACCAAGATGCTAATAAATTGATCAAAGGCGAACGCGGTGTACCGATCTCTGCGGCTGTAAAAGAAGCTGTAGCACCAGAATTAAGTGAAACGGAGAAACAAGTATTTGATTTTGTCGCTAAAATGGAACCGATCAGTTCACCAATGAGTCCACCACCACCTGTAGGATCGGCTGAGATTATTGCAGCGTTGACCGATTATGTAGAGCAGATTAACTTTGGACAAGCAACTGCTGCTGAAGTCGCACCGAAATTCCGGGCAGATGCCAATGCGATCTTGTCGAACAATCAACCGTAACGAACTCGTTAGCAGATAGACATAGAGAACGTGAACCGATCGCTGGAAAGGTATAATCCACTCGGTTCACGATTATTTCTCAAAATCTCAACGATCTGAGGAGGTGCGAACGCTTATGGCTATACGTAATGAGTCTTTAAAAACCAATTTGACTGGATATGCTTTTATCAGCCCTTTTATTATTGGATTTCTGGCTTTCACTTTGATCCCGATGTTTATCTCGTTGTATCTTTCGTTTACAAGCTATAACTTGTTTACTTCGCCGCGCTGGATAGGACTTGGTAATTTTGAAAAAATGTTTACCAATGATCCGAAGTATTGGAACTCGGTTAGAGTCACGATTTATTATGTATTTGTAGGTGTTCCGTTACGATTAGCTTTTGCTTTATTTGTAGCGATGGTACTCAATACAGCATCGCGGATGGTAGGTACATATCGAACGATTTATTATTTGCCATCCATTATTGGTGGTAGTGTAGCTGTATCTATTATGTGGCGTAATATTTTTAGTGAGCAAGGGATCGTCAACCATTTCTTAATGGCTTTCGGTGCTGCACCTGTTAACTGGTTTGGTAATGCGACGGCTGCACTCGGCATGCTGATTACATTATCGGTGTGGCAGTTTGGTTCATCGATGTTGATTTTCCTTGCTGGCTTGAAAAATATTTCACCTGAAATGTACGAAGCCGCCAGTGTTGATGGTGCTTCACCTGTACGCAAATTTATGAATATTACTTTACCGCTACTTAGTCCGGTAATTTTATTTAATCTAATTATGCAGACCATTAGTGCATTTATGACGTTTGTACCTGCATATGTAATTTCCAAAGGAGAAGGCGGCCCTCTGGACGGAACGATGTTGTATTCGCTCTACTTATTCCGCCAAGCATTTATGTTCAACAATATGGGTTATGCGGCTGCTATGGCATGGGTGATGTTGATCTTTATCGGTATTCTAACATTTGTATTATTCAAAACATCTAAAATGTGGGTGTTCTATGAATCAGAAGGAGGACGTTAATAATGGCTGAACGTAAAGCGTCTATCCCTGAATACAATGTAATGAGTAGTAGCCGAGCACAAAAAGGCTGGTTCTGGCGCAAAATCAAATGGCCGATCTATCACATTTTTGTCGGCTTGCTCGCCATCTTAATGATGTATCCGATTGCATGGATGTTACTCAGTTCGTTCAAAGAAAGTCGTACGATCTTTGCGACAGCCAATACATTATTACCTGCTCAATGGATGTGGGATAACTACATTACCGGTTGGAAAGGTGTCGGCGGTTATTCTTTCGGGCATTATATGTGGAATTCGTTAGTGATCGTTGTGATCTCGACAATCGGTGTAGTGTTATCCTCAGCAGTGATTGCTTTTGGATTCGCTCGTTTGAATTTTAAAGGTCGGAACTTCTGGTTTGCGATTATGATGGTCACCTTGATGTTGCCACATGATGTTGTACTGGTTCCGCAATATATTATTTTTACCAAATTAGGATGGCTGAACAGTATCTATCCGATAGTCGTTCCACAATTTTTCGGAGCACCATTCTTTATTTTCTTGATGGTACAGTTTATCCGTACGATTCCGAAAGATTTGGATGAAGCGGCGACGATAGATGGTTGCGGGAAATTCCGTTTGTTTCTACAGATTATTTTGCCATTGATCAAGTCTTCGCTGGCGACAGCAGCGATATTCTCTTTTTACTGGCGCTGGGAAGATCTACTGGGGCCGGTACTGTACTTGAATTCACCGGATAAATATACAGTCTCGATGGGACTGAAAATGTTTTTGGATAGCGAATCTTCTTCCAACTGGGGAGCAATGTTCGCGATGTCGATTGTAAGTCTCTTGCCTGTTGTAGCAATCTTCTTCGCTTTCCAAAGACATATTGTCGAAGGGATCAGTTCTAGCGGGATCAAAGGATAATTGTAACGACAACAAGTATTGTACAATCTGGTAATAATTTAGGATCAAAGCGATCTATGCAAGGATGGTGGAGCCAATGAATCATCAATCAGCCACTCAGACTTCTACAGACCAATGGCGGATCACAGAAGGTGGCGATGACAGCGCAGCATTGGGTGAATCGTCATCTACACCTATTGCATCTATGTCTAATCTTTCAGCGTATGAACCGTTATTGTCACCATTGCGATATGATTTTGGACCGGGAGAAGTCACTCCCGGTTATATCGCTGTGTCTCCTGATGATCGATATGAGAAGAATACCGAAACAGGATTGTCTTATGGATTTGCACATCCAGAAAGAGTATATGGACGAGAGCGAAGCGCTATGTACAGTCATATTAACCGTACAGACCAGATCGTAACGGCTACCGATCATTTACAAAGTAGCTTCTGTATTCCACTCGGTACGTCATTTATAACCGATCTGCCTAATGGTACATATCAGATCCAGATGACAATTGGAGATGAACAAGCAGCCACTCACACGATTATCAAATGTGGAGCAGGGAAGCTAATGTTACCACCTGTAGACACCTTGCCCGGTCAATTTGTGAGCAAATTATTTACAGTTCCTGTGATTGAACATCAACTGCAATTGCATATCAGTGGCAAAGCTCCACGTCTAAATGCAGTAGAGATTACAGCCGTACCGCAAGCACTCACACTATTTATCGCAGGCGATTCAACGGTAACCGATCAGAAGCAAGGCGGAGCACCTTATGCTGGGTGGGGACAGATGTTGCCTGCAAGGTTCAAGCATGATGTCTGTGTCAATAACTATGCGGTATCCGGTCGCAGTTCCAAAAGCTTTATAGATGAAGGCAGATTGGCTGTGATCGCAGATCAGATCAAAGCAGGCGATTTTCTATGTATTCAATTCGGTCATAACGATGAAAAGCATGATCCTGCGCGGGGTACAGAACCATTTACGACATTCAAAGAATACTTATTGCAATATATCGAAGTCGCTCGTACCAAAGGGGCTACTCCAATTTTGATAACTCCGGTTAGTCGGCGTTACTTTGATGCAGATGGAGTCCTTATAGATACTCATGGCGACTATATTGTAGCGATTAAAGAGTTAGCAACAGAGCAACAGATTCCCTTGATCGATCTAGCTCAGCAGACCAAAGTATTGTTCGAGTCACTGGGTGAAGAACAAAGTAAATCGTTATTTGTATGGTTACATCCGGGCGAGTATCTCAACTTTCCTGATGGAATGGAAGACAATA
Organism: Paenibacillus nicotianae; assembly: GCF_042681745.1. Lineage (NCBI taxonomy): Bacteria > Bacillati > Bacillota > Bacilli > Caryophanales > Paenibacillaceae > Paenibacillus > Paenibacillus nicotianae. The sequence continues at coordinate 331,186 of NZ_JBHUGF010000001.1, forward strand.
CTCATTTTCAAGAACAAGGTGCTATTGAGGTAGCAGGGCTTGTGGCTGAAAGTATTCGTGCGTTGGCGATTCAGCCGTTAGTAATGTATTTGCGCTAAGATCGCTATATTTCTATAAAGGGATCATTGTTATATTTCAAGTTCTATTCAGAATCCAATACGCGATAAGGAAAGGATGATTAGGTATGCCTGCTTTACAATTTGATGAACAGCATATTCGCGATGTGATAGATCGTGTTGTTGAACGTACATTTAATATGGATTTTCGTTGGGATTGGCCGGGTGGTGTTGCTTTTTACGGAATCTGTGAAGCTTATGAAGCGACAGGGAAAAAGGAATATCTAGACAAGCTCAAAATCTGGATCGATGAGCAGATCGAAGAAGGATTACCACAACTATCTGTAAACGGTGTATCGATCGGTCATTGTCTGCTGACTTTATATGAAGCAACAGGCGAAGAAAAGTATTTGGATATTGCCAAAGAAATGGCAGAGTTTCTAGATAGCAAAGCAGAGCGTTTTGCCGATGGCATTTTCCAGCATACCGTTAATTCGTTAACCGATGTATTTCCACAACAAGCATGGGTAGATACGATGTTTATGGCGGGCTACTATTTGCTACGAATCGGTCATTTGTTAGGCAATGAGAAGTATATTGAAGATGGCTTGAAGCAATATCATGGACATGAAGAATTTTTACAAGATAACGATACGAATCTGTATTATCATGGTTGGGATCATGTGAATCAGCATCATATGTCAGGCATGTACTGGGCGCGTGGTAACTCATGGGCAGCACTCACAATGGCAAAAGCACTCAAATTTATTCCGGTGCAACATCCATCGTATATGATTATCGATGGTTCTTTGCGAGATCAATTAAGTGCTCTGGTGCGTCTACAATCACCAGAAGGATTGTGGCACACAGTTCTTACCGATGAAACTTCGTATCTGGAAACATCCGGTTCTGCTGGTATTGCGACAGCGTTATTGTTACAAGGCAGGCTGTATAATAAATATACGCAAAAAGCGATAGATGGCATTTTGTCGAAAATCAAAGAAGATGGCACTGTTACAGGTGTGTCCGCAGGTACAGCCGTCATGAACGATATCGACGGCTACCGCAAAGTTCCTGCCAAACGTATTCAAGGGTGGGGTCAAGGATTAGGTTTGGCTTTTCTAGCTCAATTGGTACGTACCAAAGAAGACGTATTTGGTTGATTATCATGAAGCGATCATATCGATCGTTATTTTGAAAAAATATAGTATAGTATTATTCCTGGACATTTTAATTCAGCAAATAAGATATAAAAAAACACGCTGTTCTTATTCAAAGAGCAGCGTGTTTTCTTTAGGTTACATGCAGTGAAACGACAAATTTCTAGCTGCTTTGTCTTACCGTAACATTCGTTACTTTTTCATCAGAACTTTTAGTAATAAATAAAGTATAATGCTTAGAATCTTTCTCAATAGATAACACTTTGTTACTTTCGATAGGTTGAACGTTCCACTTATCCTGTTTTAATTTCGCAATATAGTCTGTAGTTAATGTACCAAATGTTTCCGGTACTTTGTAATTTTTTAGATCATTATCAGAAATCGTAGCTACTTCTGTAGCACTTGAAGGAACAGGCAAGTTATTTAATTCAGCCACATAAGAGAACGTATCCTTTGATGGTTGAGAAGCTGTAGAATTTGAGCAAGATGCAAGTAGAAAAACAAAACAGATTAACAAAAAACGCATATCTTTCCCCCTTCTCTAGACAGGTGAATTGTATAAGTTTAGAGCAGAGGTTGCTTCACAATCGAGAACTGATGATCTAGATTTTCAACGATCATATAGAGTAGACCATTCTCGTATTTAATAAATTTGGATACGGTGTTGTCAGATGTTTTGGACATTTGCCAGATTTCTTTGCCGTTACGATCGTATAAATAATTTTTCTGCTCATTATCGTCTATAAGAAAGACTTGATTGTTATTATAATCGGTTGTCCATTCTGCATCACGATCAGCTAATGTACGGATCATTTCATAAGTAGGTTGACCTGTAGCTAGATTGTAACGTGCATAGATTGGAAAAGGTTTGTCCGTATTTGCGCCTAACGCATTGCCTTTAATATTGGTAGTGTAAAGAACCAGTTCATTATTTTGCAATTGAAAATCAGCATCGATATTCCATGGAATCGTAATGGTTTTGCCTTTAGCTGTAGGATGAGTGATATCCCAGATATAAAAGACCATTTGCGTTTGCATCAAGCTACCACCATGATATTGAGCGACTACATAATGCGAGAATGTTTTTACTTGAGACGGATTAGCACTTTCGTAATTAAATGTATGCTGAATATTGGGTATTGTGCTTAGAACAGCTTTTGTCCAGGGTGCTTGATAGACAGATAACTGCTTGCTCGATTGAACAACAATTTGTTCTTTGCTGGTAGACGTAGGAGCAGACCATGCTAACTGTGAACCATTTCCCGAAATGGCTTGATACAGATGAGCAGGTAACGTAACAGTAGAAAGCACTTTGCCTAACGTACCTGTAGCTGTCGATAATGTGATTTTTTGTAGAGATTGTTTGTGCTCTACAAGCAATACTAATTTGTTAGAACTGGTTAATACATCATAGCTAAAAATGCGTTCGTACGATTTTTTCCAGAGTGACTTGGATGTATTCAGATCCACGATTTCTATACGTTTATTTGCCATATCTGCCAGTACCGACTGATTATTTGGTAAATTGACAATCTGTGTATCGATCCGAAAATCATCGGGAAAAGATAAGTGATCATCTGTAGGATTAGCAGCAAATGCTTGTACCGGTAATAATAGCAATAGTGTTAATGTTAAAATCCATTTTTTCATAGCAGGTAATCCTTTCTGCACATCCTTTATTTTATATAGCATACCTATATATATTATAACGTATATTTGAAGCATGTGTACTATTTAGATTTGACGAGGAAAATAATAGGCTTTATGGTAATAATATAAATAACGATTGGGAAAAGGGGTTGCTTTTATGGCTAGCGAACATATCGTACTCAATCAAGGACAAAATACCAATCTAGCGCAAGGTCAATCATTACAAGTCATGATTCAATGTGATGCTTCACCATCACCGCTGGATATCAGTTGCTTTATGGTGAATGAAGCAGGCAAAGTACCTTCAGATGATTATTTTATTTTTTACAATCAAAATGTCGATCCACATCAATCGGTAAATTTGACACAAGCGACAGAGCGGAGTACGCAATTTTTATTAGATATGAATAAATTGCAAAATGCTCCTATTGCCAAATGTGTATTTACAGCTACTTTGGAAGGAGCAGGCACATTTGCAGAAGTGCAAGGATGCAAAGCTGTGCTTACAATCGGCGAACAAGAGATTACATATACGGTTACAGAAGCGACAGCAGAGACAGCACTTATTTTTATAGAAGTGTATCGTTATCAACAAGGATTCAAAGTACGGGCGATTGGACGTGGATTTTTTGGCGGATTACAGCCTTTAGCAGAGTCGTTTGGTGTAGAGATTGATGATAGTCCTGAAGAAACGGTTTCTTCGCAAACAAGTTCAACTGAGCCGACACCTGCTCCGGTTATTTCTGAACCGTTATCTACACCTGAACCTGCAACACCACCGTCTAATCCATCAATGGGCAAAATCGATCTTCTTAAACGTAAAGTGACCTTATCATTGGAAAAGAAACAGGTACCACCGATTCAAGCGAGAGTGGCTGTAGTGTTCGATGCTTCCGGTTCTATGTATTCGTTATACAAAAAAGGGATTGTCCAAGAAGCGTTTGAACGTATTTTGGCGATTGCAGCAGCATTTGATGATAATGGAGAATTGGACGTATGGTTTTTTGCAAAAGAATTTTTACGTGCTCCAAGTGTACGTGCCGAAGATTACAAAGATTATGTCGCACGCACTTATAAATTAGGAAGCAAAGGTGGAACGAACAACGAACCGCCTGTGATGGAAGATGTGATTCGCAGATATACAGTCGAAGAACCGAATGTACGTATTCCGACATATATTATCTTTTTTAGCGATGGTGGAGTTAGTAGTAAAAGCAAAATTACCAAGTTAATTACCGAAAGTTCTCATCAGAATCTATTCTGGCAGTTTGTTGGACTGGGCAATGCCAATTACGGTATTTTGCGTCAGTTGGATGAGCTGAAAGGACGATTTATCGATAACGCCAGCTTTTTTGAATTAGACGATATTTCTAAAGTTAGCGATGAAGAGCTATATGATCGCCTATTTAACGAATTTCCAAGCTGGATTGTAGAAGCAAGACGTAAAGGAATTTTGGCATAATTGAACAAGAGTGAAGAGTGAAGAGTGAAGAGTGAAGAGTGAAGAGTGAAGAGTGAAGAAGCCAGAAGGTAGTAAAGCATCTTGTATAATGCAGAGATGATTTTGACTACCTTTTGGCTCTTTTTTGATTTGGTAGAAGGAACAGAGAGATGTAAACTAATTTATTTAGATAGAGAAAGATGATATTGCTATTAATATAGCAGTGATGCGTAACATCTGATTTTTCGTGTTTACATATCAACTTTCTATTTAAATAAAATAAAAATTTTACAACAACGATTAGAGAAGCTTTCCTTTTGAAAAGAGTACTTTATAGCGTTTCACCTTTTTGCTGTTATCATCTGCTTGGATCGATATTGTGTATGTTTGCCCCAATTGGTTCCCAACACGCCGAGAATAATTAAGGTTGTACCGATGATATGGTAATACATCAACTGTTCATGCAAAAATACACTACCTGCAATCATCGACGTAATTGTCGCAAAATTGCTAAATACGCTCATTTTGGTTGCTTCCAGATGAGATAGCGCATAACTGGATAGCAGAGTCGTTCCAAGCGAAGACAATATTCCTAAGTAAAGCAAAGCGAATCCGTAATGTGGTTCTGCGAACGGTTGAACATATTCTACCATAGTCCCGAGTACCAGATGGCGACCAAGTGCTACAACATTAAATAATACACAAGCGGTAATCATCGTTACCCATGTTAATTGAAGAGGATTGTACTCTTTTGTTAGTGGACGAGCCAGTACCCCATACCCTGCAAAACAAAGCGCAGACCCGACCAACAACAAGATTCCCCCCAGATTACTAAGCGAAAAGTTCGTACCGCCTTTCATGACAAAAATAAACACAACCCCTATTACAGACAGTAACAGTGATCCTTTTTGTATCCATGACGATTGTTCTTTAAGAAAATAAGTTGCTAAAATCAATGTAAAAATAGGTGCTGTTGCTTGTATAATGCCAGCTTCAGCCGAAGAAGCATACAATAATCCGAACGCTTGAAAAGCAAAAAATAAAATCGGCGATAACATCGCTAATGGCAAGATGCGCCAGATATCTCGCCATGTGCAGGTGACTTTGATCCAACCTAGCAGAATAGGAATCCCCAAGACGATAGTAGATAACAAAAATCGATGAGCCAGTACGTCCAATGGATGTGCTGTATCGATCGTCATTTTCATAAATAAAAATGAAAATCCAATAATCAGTGCATAAGCTAGAGCAGCCAGATAAGCGGGCAGACGCTGTGAATCTGTAGACATCGGTATGACCTCCAAGCGATAATTTACTATAGGATAAGATCGCTTATTCACTATAACGTGGCTACCAAATCGGTCACAATAACGATAAAATTCATCTGTACCGATACAGATGTAACAGAGGATGATAGAAGAATAGATTTAAAATATGTCATACTGATCATAGAAAAAGTAATAAGCGTATTGTGCAAAAAAACGAGTATATAAATAATTAGATACTGTTATTTTTCCAATTTAAGAATGAAAAGATCAATAAGGAGTAGACTGATGAACAAACAACAACAGTTAGTGGCGCAGATCAAACAGGAGATTCAAGCAAGCACTTTACTATCCGGTCAGAAGCTACCTTCGATTCGATCTATGTCGCAGACCAACTCTTGCAGTCCATCGACTGTGATAGGAGCATATGAACAATTAGCGCGTGAACGCTGGATATATGCTATCGATCGGAGCGGATATTATGTTGCGCAACAAGGATATGATCAACAGCGTTATCCTGTACGTGAAGTGGTTGATTTATCATCGGCAGCGCCAGCACCTGAATTGTTTCCTTATGATGATTTTCAAAGTTGTCTGAATCAAGCGACTCATGTTTATCGAGATCAATTATTTTCGTATGGGATGCCGCAAGGATTACCTCCATTATTGTGTGAAGTGAGACAACAGTTAGAAGAAGTGCAAGTATTTGCGCGGGAATCTCAATTATTTGTGACATCAGGAATACAGCGTGCTTTGTCGATTCTGACAATGATGCCTTTTCCAAATGGTCGGCAGACGATTATGATCGAGCAACCAAGTTACCATTTATTGATTGAATTACTGGGAGCATTGCATGTGCCGGTAGAAGGAGTAGAACGCACAGTTAATGGACTGGATTGGGAGCGAATCGAAACTCTTTTCCAGAGTGGAGAGATCAAGTTCTTTTATGTGATTCCACGATTTCATAATCCATTAGGAACATCGTTATCGATAGTAGATAAGAAGCGATTAGTCGCATTAGCAGCAAAGTACGATGTGTATATCGTCGAAGATGATTATTTGTCCGATCTAGAACATGCTGTCTCGAATGATCCGATGTATGCGTATGACACGTCAGAGCATATCATTTATCTCAAAAGCTATTCTAAAATTCTTTTTCCTGGTCTGCGGATCGGTGTAGCGGTTTTGCCTCAAGCATTAATCGATACCTTTTCTCAATATAAACGATTGCTCGATATTGATAGTTCTGTGCTTTCTCAAGCGGCTCTACATATGTATATCAAAAATGGAATGTTTACCCGTTATCGGCGGTATCTACTGGAAGGGTACGATCGCCGGATTACTCAATTACATCGTACATTGGATGCTTTATCTGCTGATCCTATTTTTGCTAATGCTCCGCGTAATCAGGCAGTGCATACATTTTTGCGCTTACCTGATAATTTCCCGACTTCAGTCTTAATCAAGCGCTTAGCAGAACAGAAAATCATCGTAGGCGATGGTAGTCAGCACTTTTTGCCAGACAGTCCGTATACGATCAGTCTATTACGGATGAATGTATCCAATGTACCTGAAGAACAGATAGATTCTACGTTGAACATTATCGCTACAGAAATTCGCAAGCTATCGATTACACCCAAGCTAAAAAAGTAATATAGTCATCGACTAATGATAATCGTTCTACAGTGGATGCAGTTCAGGCAAAAGAAAAGCGACCTGTGATATATTCACAAGTCGCTTGCTTGACGTTAACGATCAGTATTCTATTTGGATACTGTGCATCATATTGAGCACTTTAACCTTATTTTCCTGCGGCAACCAATTTCAATGCTTCATCAGCCGCTTGCAATGTCTGATCAATATCAGCATCCACATGAGCAGTTGTTAAGAACCACGCTTCATATTTGGAAGGAGCCAGACACACACCACGATCTAGCATATGACGGAAGAATGCTGCGAATTTCTCGCCATCGGTATCTTGAGCTTGATCATAATCGGTCACTGGATGATCGCAGAAATGCGTTGAAAATGCACCACGAATCCGGTTAATGGTCATCGCTACGCCATGACGATCCGCAGACTCACGCAATCCATCGGTTAAGCGAATCGCTAGACGTTCCATTTCTTCATAGACACCTTCGCCTTGCAACACTTCCAGACAAGCAATCCCTGAAGCAACAGATGCCGGATTACCTGCCATTGTGCCTGCTTGATAAGCAGGGCCTAACGGAGCCACTTGTTCCATAATATGTTTGCGACCACCATAAGCACCGATCGGCAGTCCACCACCAATAATTTTACCAAGTGCTGTTAAGTCAGGCATGATCTGATCATGATTATCTAAGCCTGCATATGTCTGACTGGAACCATAATGGAAACGGAAAGCTGTGATCACTTCATCGTAAATCACTAAAGCGCCATAATCATGAGCTAACTTACATAATCCTTCTAGAAAACCAGGAGCAGGCATGACCATACCAAAGTTACCGACAATCGGCTCTACCATTACGGCTGCAATCTGATCGCTCCAGTGCTCTAGTGCTTCGCGTAATGCTTCTAGATTGTTAAATGGTACAGTGATCACTTCTTGCGCGATACTGGTTGGAATCCCTGCACTATCTGGAATCCCTAGTGTTGAAGGGCCAGAACCTGCTGCCACCAAGACTAGATCGGAGTGACCATGATAACAGCCTGCGAATTTGATAATTTTGTTGCGTTTGGTATACGCACGCGCGACACGAATCGTAGACATTACCGCTTCGGTACCGGAGTTAACGAAGCGTACTTTATCCAGAGAAGGAATACTGTCTTTAAGCATCATCGCTAATTGGATTTCAAGTTCTGTCGGTGTACCGTACAGGATGCCATTTTGCGCGGCTTTGGTAATCGCTTCAGTAATATGTGGATGCGCATGCCCGGTAATGATCGGCCCATATGCTGCTAGATAATCGATATATTTATTGCCATCAACATCTGTAAAATGAGCGCCTTTAGCGTTAGCCATAAATACAGGTGCACCGCCACCGACAGCTTTAAATGAGCGAGACGGGCTATTTACACCGCCTACAATATGTTCTAGTGCTTGTTCATATAATTGGGAAGAACGTGTTCGTGGATTCAATACAATCGCTCCTTATTCAAAATAACAGCAACCACCATCCAGACAAGAAAAAAGCGCCCTTTATATGGGCGCTATACCTACAGAGGTGACGATGATTGAACTGCGCTACTTCTAGTTTACCATTGTTGCTACAGAATGTTGAGTGATTATCTTAACAGGTTTACTGAACCGAAGAACTTGAGCTATTTGATGTTGAGCTTGAAGAAGAGGAACCACCTGTATTCGTTGGACTTGAACTTTCTGTACTTGAGCTTGAATTGGAACTGCCTGAAGAACTATCCGAACTTGTACCGCTTTTATTAGTACCTGTAGATACCGGTGTTGGTTCTACGGCTGATTTATTCAAAGCTTCTTGTACATACTTTTGTAACTCTTCGCTACTCTTAATACCGATCACATCAGCGCCGCCTACTTTTTTCTCGGCTAGTAGATCGTCTGGAGGCAGTTGGTCACTACCATTCATTTTACTATCGTAAGCAACCGAAGCTAGTTTCCATAGATCGTCAGTGCTCAAGTTCGTATCAATATACGGATTCACCTGTTCCAAAATCGTTGGCAGATTCATAATCGAAGTCGTTGATTTCATTTTCTCGCCAACCGCTGTTAAGAAAGCACGTTGTCTTTCGGTACGGGAAAAGTCAGACATCGCATCATGACGGAAACGTACATATTGTAGAGCTGTTTTGCCGTCTAAATGTTGCATACCTGCTTTGAGATCGATATCATACATGTGTTTGTCTGCGGCACTGGTATAATGCATATCTTTTTCAACATTAAAGTCGATACCGCCTACAGCGTCAACCAGTTTGATAAAGCCTTGAAAGTCAGTATAGACATAATATTGAATCGGAATACCTAGCAAGTCACTAACGGTTTTCATAGCTGTATTCGGGCCATGGGTAATCGCACTATTGATTCGGTTCTCGCCATAACCAGAGATCGGAATATACGTATCACGCAGGATCGAGAACAAATGAATTGTTTTTTTGACAGGATCAAGTGAAGCGACAAGCATGGTGTCTGAACGTGGAATCTCACCATCGTCTGCACTACGTGAATCAACACCCATTAAAAGAATATTGACCGGTTCCGTTCCTTCCCATACAGGAGGCTGAGTGACGGCTACGTTGGTCGGTTGGACATTTTTGAACGGGGATGCATCGCCTGTTTTTTGTAATGCATCAATTTGGTTATATACTGCTGTGAAGTAATAAATCGCATAGCCTATAACCGCAACTACAATAATCGCTACGGTCCAAAGCAGCGTTCGCTTTGTTTTTACATTCATGATCTTTCTTCCTTTCGAGGGTGAGGTCTATACTATGTTTTCAGAATCTTAATGCCAATTTGAAAAATTGTTTATCACTTTTGATTGCTCTTCATGACACCCGTACATTATAATTTTTTTTTAGGCAACAATCAATTACAGCGAATTGACAAGATTGTTATAAATAGCGCCCTATTTAGCGCATATCTAACATGAACATCAATCAAGCATAAAGGAGATACTCATGCAGGCGATCGAAGTACAAGATTTACGCAAAACGTTTCAGATTCAGAAGAGCCGCGGAGGATTAACCGGAGCACTCAAAGACTTATTCGCAAGGCAATATAATGAAGTTGCTGCGGTGAACGATATTACCTTTTCAATCCCACAAGGAGAAATCTGTGGGTATATCGGGGAAAATGGTGCTGGCAAATCGACCACGATCAAAATGCTTACTGGTATTCTTGTCCCTACATCCGGTCAGATTAAGGTTAACGGGTATGTGCCTTATCAAGAACGGGAAAAGTTCGTGCAGGGAATCGGTGTTGTGTTCGGACAAAGAAGTCAGTTGTGGTGGGATATAGGAGTGATTGAATCTTTTCAATTGCTTCGTAAAGTATATCAGGTATCTGAATCAGATTACAAAAAACGCCTCGACGAGCTGGTCGAACGTCTACAATTACAAGACTTGTTAAGCCGTCCAGTGCGTAAGCTGAGTCTGGGTCAGCGGATGCGTTGTGAATTAGTTGCAGCATTGTTACACAATCCATCGATTATTTTTTTGGATGAGCCTACGATTGGTCTCGATATTGTCGTAAAGTCCGAAATTCGTGAATTTCTCAAAGACCTTAACCGTACGCAAGGGACAACGATTCTACTGACAACTCATGATTTGCAAGATATCGAAGCATTGTGCTCACGCGTCATTATGTTAGACGCAGGAAACGTTATTTATGATGGCGGCTTGGATGATCTCAAGACTCGCTGGGGCAAAGGCAAAGAAGTACGCTTCCAGTTCGGCAAAGCAGTCACTGCTTCTCAGCTCCAATTATGGACAGCTAGTCTACCGGTACAATGGACACAAGAAGGTGAACTTGTTGCTACTGCATTGGTGACCGCAGATACAGCCGTATCCGATGTGCTGACAGCAGTACTTAGTCAGGTCGAAATTCTGGATATTCAGATTTCCGAGACCAGTACCGATGAAATTGTACGTCAGATTTACAGTTCCGGTTCAGCAGAAAAGCCGGAGGTTAAGATTCATGTCTAGTCTGTATTGGGATTTTATTCGTATTCGTTTTTTGACGATGCTTGCTTATCGAGTCAATTATTACTCAGGTATTCTGGTATATACGCTCAATATCGGTGTGTATTATTTTACATGGCAAGCGATCTATGGTGGTAAAGAACAGATTGCAGGCTTTACAGCAGCACAGATGACCACCTATGTTGCTGTTTCGTGGATGGCACGTTCGTTTTATTTTAACAATCTAGATCGGGAGATAGCGACCGAGATCCGAGACGGTACGATAGCGATTCAGTTTATCCGCCCTTATAACTATTTGATGGTCAAAATGATGCAAGGATTCGGTGAAGGATTGTTCCGTTTCTTATTATTTATGATCCCAGGGATGTTAATCGCTTTACTGCTATTTCCTGTGCAATTGCCGACAAGTATCACTTCTTGGATCGGTTTTCTGATCATGTTATTTTTTAGCTTTTTGATCAATTCACAGATTAATATTATTATCGGAATGCTTGCCTTTTTTGTTGAAAATAACGAAGGAATGATGCGGATGAAACGCATTGTTGTCGATCTATTTTCAGGATTGCTGATTCCGATTAGCTTTTTCCCGGGTTGGTTGGTATCGATTATGAATTTTTTACCTTTTCAAGCGATCACGTATTTGCCAGGTTCGGTATTTACAGGACGTGTCAAAGGAACAGGAATTTTGGAAGTGTTAGGGATTCAGGTAGTATGGTTTGTTCTATTATTAATTCCAATTTATTTTATATGGCGTGCTGCTCGTGTGCGGCTGTTCGTACAGGGGGGCTAAGCAGATGAAATATTATCTTGGATTGGTATGGGAATACTTTCTGAATTATGCGAAGACCCGTTTAACATATCGTGCTGACTTCTGGGTAGAAGTCATCTCTGATTTGCTTTTTCAAGCGACGAACTTAATCTTTATTTTTGTTGTGTTTGCACATACAGATACACTGGGTGGATTTACCGAAGCAGAAGTGGTATTTGTGTATGGATACTTTATGATTCCGTACGGATTGTACAGTTGCTTTGTGAATCTATGGAACTTTGGCGATCGTTATATTGTCAAAGGTGAAATGGATCGTATTCTAACCCGTCCTGCCCATAATTTATTTCAGATTTTTCTAGAAAATCTTGATCCACCGTCATTAATCGGTTCACTGATCGGTGTGATTATTATGATCTGGAGTGGAGGACAGTTAGGAATTGAGCTATTATGGTGGCATATTCCTGCACTGATTGTGATGGTACTCGGCTCGACACTGATCTATACAGGAATCTATACGATTCTCACATCGATTTCTTTTTACTCGGATTCACCAACAGGGATTATTCCGTTAATGTACAATATTCAGACATACGGACGTTATCCGATCACGATCTACAATCGTATTATTCAAATTTTGCTAACATGGATATTGCCATTTGCATTTGTCGGTATCTATCCAGCCGCACTGTTTTTAGATCGACCTGAAATGATTCGCATGGCATGGGTTACTCCTGTAATGGGGATTGTCTTTTTCACCTTAGGCTTGTTATTCTGGAATGGTGGAATCAAGCGTTATCGTGGAGCAGGATCATAAAGTTGAATATCATTTAAGAAGGAATATGCTTATATTTTGAAAATGAACTCTGTATATGCCACATCGAATATACAGAGTATCAGTTCGCTGAAGGAGGCAAAACGATGAGTGAATTACAAGTAGGGCAACAGGTACCTGAATTTACATTAGAAGCATCTGGAGGTCAGGAAATCTCGTTAAGTGATTATCGTGGCAAAAAGATCGTGTTATATTTTTATCCGAAAGACAGCACGCCGGGTTGTACCCAAGAAGCTTGCGATTTCCGCGATAGTTCAGCAGCCTATGAGCAAAAAGGTGCAGTTGTGTTGGGCATTAGCCCCGATCCGGTCAAATCTCATGATAAATTTGCGCAAAAGTATGAACTGTCTTTTCCGTTATTATCCGATCCTGATCATGCAGTTGCAGAAGCATTTGGAGTATGGCAATTGAAGAAAATGTATGGCAAAGAATACGAAGGTATTGTACGTTCTACATTTCTGATCGATGAAGAAGGCATCTTAATCAAAGCTTGGTATAAAGTAAAAGTCAAAGGGCATACAGAAGAAGTATTTGCTGCCCTGTAAGAAGAGATAGTTATAGAATAAAGGTAATGCTCTACAAATCAATACTGCTCTATGATAGCTCTACCAAAGCAACGTCCTTCCAAAGACGTTGCTTTTTTAATGGATAAAAATAGCGCTTACCTGTGTCATCTTGTTGATAGCAATCTATACCAAAGGAGAGGATAATGACCTATGAATTTCTACACAATTGCTTATTTAGAAAATCAATCGACTTTTAATGTATATCTCAAGTATATCTTTATTTTTGTCGCATTAATCTTATTGCTGGTGTTGTTTTCATTGTATATGCGCAAACGGATCGAAACGAAATATCGCGATCTGAGTATTATTTTACTACTTATTATTGTGTTTATGATCGGCGTACAGTATTCCGATTATACGCAAGATCAAAGCACCTATTCCAAATACTCGCAGATGGTGCAATTTGTTCATCAATTAGCCAAAGATCAACAGCTTGATGAAACTCAGATCAGTGTCAATTCCACGACGCTAGTAGACGAAGTGATTATCAAAACACCTACAGCTTACTATACTGCTCATTTTAATAATGATATGAGTGCTTATACATTAGAGACGGTCTATCTAGTGAATCCAGATATTAAAGTCATCAATCAATAAATTAGTAGAGAAAAAGGAGACAACCTATGGAAGCCTATTATCCTGTTATTATCAAATTAGCGCTCGGTATTCTTTGTCTGGTATTACAGATTAACCTGATGGGCAAAGGTAATCTAGCACCTACATCGGCAATCGATCAAGTGCAGAACTATGTACTCGGGGGTATTATTGGTGGCGTGATCTATAATGAAGCCGTAAAGCCATTACAGTTTTTTCTGGTGCTACTGATCTGGACATTACTGGTGTTTATGATCAAATTCCTCAAACAACATAATCCGTATATTAAGGGTATTGTGGATGGCAAGCCGATCAATTTAGTGGTGAACGGTGAAGTTAATGTTGGCGAATGTCTACGCTGTGGAATATCAGCAAATGAATTAATGTTTAAGCTACGGGCAATAGGCATATATGAGATTAAAAATGTAAAACGGGCGATTTTGGAGCAAAATGGACAATTAACAGTGATCCAATATGGCGATGAAAATATCCGCTATCCGATTATTGTCGATGGACAGGTCAATCAAGATGTACTCGATCTGATTCATAAAGATATCAAGTGGCTGGAAGGTCGGGTCAAGCAAGAAACTCAACATCAGATATCACAAATTTATCTGGGGGAATATATTTCGGGTGAATTGCGTCTGCATGCGTATAAAAAGTAAATCAAAACCTAATTTCATCACTGAATTTTATATGGTAAATTTGACATAAAGAGTGAGCTATGTTAGTTTGGAGTCATTGGCTTTTTCTAAATAATGGAATATTTAGAGGTGGATTCACACTATACAAGGAGGCACACAATAATGGCAAAACAACAATGGATACAAGCAATCGAAGCACAATTTGAGCAAATGGTGTCTTGGCGCAGACATATGCACAAGTTCCCTGAATTATCTTTTCAAGAAGTGAAAACTTCTCAATATATTGCAGATACGTTGAAAGGATTCGGGTATGAAGTGCGTACAGGTGTAGGTGAAGGCGGATTGATCGCAGACCTGCAAGGAGCACAAGCAGGCCCAACGATCGCTTTTCGCGCAGACTTTGACGCATTGCCGATTCATGAAGAAAATACAGTAGACTATCG
Source organism: Paenibacillus nicotianae (assembly GCF_042681745.1). Taxonomy (NCBI): domain Bacteria; kingdom Bacillati; phylum Bacillota; class Bacilli; order Caryophanales; family Paenibacillaceae; genus Paenibacillus; species Paenibacillus nicotianae. The sequence continues at coordinate 346,261 of NZ_JBHUGF010000001.1, forward strand.
TTCGCAAAATGATGGCGTTATGCATGCTTGTGGACATGATGGGCATACAGCGGCACTACTAGGTGTAGCCAGTGTACTTAGCGATCAACAAGCACATCTAAAAGGCAACATTCGATTTATTTTCCAGCATGCTGAAGAATTACTTCCAGGTGGAGCAAAAGCAATGGTGGAAGATGGAGCTTTAGACGGAGTCGATGAAGTATACGGTGCGCATTTAGCCAGTGCTCTTCCGCTCGGCAAAATTGGAACAGCTTCAGGCCCTGCGATGGCATCTGCTGATTCCTTTTCGATTACGATTCAAGGGAAAGGCGGACATGGTGCACAACCCAATTTATCTGTCGATTCTATCGTTATTGGTAGCCAGTTAGTGGGTGCTTTGCAGACAATTGTATCCCGTCATATCAGCCCTATACAATCAGCGGTAGTGACGATCGGTGTGTTCCAAGCAGGGCAAGCGTTTAACGTTATCGCAGACAAAGCCAAAATCGAAGGTACAGTGCGTGCATTTGATCCAGAGGTTCGTACACAAATCGAACAGGATATTCGAGATCTGGTACATGGCATCACTTTAGCGAGTCATGCGACCTATACGATTAACTATATTCATGGGTATCCAACAGTTGTAAATGCACCTGAGCAAACGGAACATGTTCAAAAAGTAGTCGTTGATACGATGGGCGAAGAAGCATTTCTTATGTTACCACCAGCAATGGGAGCAGAAGACTTTGCGTATTATCTACAAGAACGTCCGGGTAACTTCTTCTTTGTCGGCTCGAAAAATGAAACCGAAGATACCGCATTCCCACACCACCATCCACGATTTGATATCGACGAACGTGCTTTAGTGAATGCTGGTAAAGTCTTTTTAGGCATTGCCGCAGAGAAATTGTTGTAAATAGATAAAGTCTACCAACAAAGAGTCTATCCATGAGTGTCTAGTATTTTTATGAACAAATGTAAATGATAACTGTAGCGATAACGAAGTACGATTGTAGGCTACGATAGAGATAGATCATGCAACTAAACCATAAATTATTATAAAAAGAGCCTGTCGATGGAAGCAACTCATCGATAGGCTCTTTTTATTGACTGTTTCCTCATTTAGCTCATATTACTATGTTTGATACTAATTAGTATCAATGCTGACCGTATAATTTGTGCTATCCCAATTGACATGAGCGCCAATCGTTTCTGAAATAAAGCGTAGCGGAATAAAAATACTTTCATTCACATATTGAGGTGGAGAAGACAAAGGTACACTTTTCCCATTAACGATAGCGGTATTTTTTCCTTTGGTCAGATGAATGCTGGTAGTGCCACTTGTGATAAATACATCGTTTCTATTTTGTTTATTCCATGTAACTGTTGCATTCATTTTCTCGAATAGCCCACGTACAGGTACATAGACGGCATTTTGTTTTAAGAACGGCAGATTAGGTATCCGAAGCTCAGTCTTATTCAATTGTACAGTTATAGGCTTTTGTACAATCACAGGTGTGGAGGTACCGGATGGATTAAATGGATTACCTATACCTAGTTGTCCTACGGCATTTGAACCCCAGCTGTGGACCATACCGTTTTGATCAAGAGCCAGCGTAAAGCTATTACCTGAAGCAATCTGTATTGTTTGTTTTAACCCGTTAACCTGTGTAATAGTTGGTTGATTACGAGGATCTATTTTCCAGACCGAACCATTAGTTGCGATCGCATAGATCCCGCCTGCTGCACCATTATCTGTCGAAGTGATTGGTAGTTTCAATGTATAGGTTTTGGGAGCATGCATACCGGAAGACAGATCCCAGTCCAATACTTGTCCCTCTTTGTTGACAGCGATAACTTCTCTATAGCTCATAGTAACGGATACTATGTTTTGCCCACCAGTCAGTAAAGTAGGAGAAGTAGTAGATTCGTTAATAGATCCCCATCCCCACAATGTACCATCTTTTTTTAGAGCGACGGAATAGTTATCGTAGGTGCTAATCGCTTTAACTCCATTAAGTCCAGGTAAAGGTGTTGGTGTAGTGTAAGTGGAGGTTGTTTTTACTTTGGTGTTGTCCAACTGCCCCGCTTTATTCGATCCCCATCCCCAAACCTGCCCATTTTTATCTAAAGCGAGAAAGTGTTCTGATCCGGTAGCTGAAGCAACGATATCTTTCAGACCTTGTACTTGTACCGGGCTAGATGTTTTTTGTCTGCTAGGATCATCGACCCCCCAGCTATACACAAGCCCTTGTTGGGTAACTGCACTTGTATATATGCCTGCACCGGGAGAAATCGTTTTGAAAGGTGCATTCGGTGTCGTAAAAGGAAGAGGAGAAATGTGAGTAAAGTTATCGCCAGTCCCCGCATTTATTCCTGAACCCCATGTCCAGATTGTGCCGTCTTTGTCAATAGCATAGGAAGTGCCTAATGAAGTTTGTATGTAGCTGATAGATTCTAGTGCATGTGTTGTATTGTCTTTGGCTGATGTGATATGAAAAGGTATACAAAGACCTAAACATAGACAAACAACTAGCGGAATAACATACTTACTTACTTTCATGATATTGTGCCTCCTGAGTACATATGGTTTTTATTACATAAACAGTATATTTCATGAAGAAAAAATATACAAATGTAGATTTTTTAAAATAAAATATTTACATGTTTACAATAAAATGATATAAGAATAATGTTAGGAAAAAAAATACATATAAGGAGGATAGAAGTGAAGTTGGATTTTTTAAAACTTAATAGTTGAGGTGGAAGAATTGAAAAAGTTTATAACTGTAATTATTATTGGTATGTTGTTTTTAGAAACGAGTTCTTTAAAAATTTCTGCAGCTGATGTAGTTGGGACAAATAGTACAGTAACAGCAAATACATATACACAGGATAATAACTCACTAGCAAGTTTTGTGAAAGTAACTAATACAGCTAATGTTTCTAACCAGAATGTAAATAAATTTATCTCTCAAGCACAAAGTGTTATCAAAGAAAATAGGAAAACTTCTCAGCCATCTGAGTTTTCTCAAATGTTAGTAGCAAATAAAGAGATTTACGATTATTTTTATATTGATGAAGATAATAAAGATTTATATTTTTATGAAGATTCTTCTAACTCTAATCCTATTGCCAAAATTGTTGATCTAAATACTCGTTCGTCGATTGATACTTCTGTTAAATCAAGTTCTAACAGTATGTATACTCAGAACTTAGCTTCACTCGCTCCAATCTCAGGAGGAATGGGTGCTAGAGCAACTGTACCTTCTGGTAATCTATTAGAAGCAAGAATACACACAGATGGAAATATAAAGCAATTAAATCTAAATAAAGGTACTTCATACACATATGTAGGATTTACCGGGAGTACAGAAGCTGATGCTGGACTGCAATATAGTTCATTAAATGGACAATCAAATGGTTATCAGGTCTGGAAACCGTATTTAAAATTGGGTTCTAGTGATCCTTGGTCTACAAATACTATGCTTAACGGTTATGATGCAGTTCAATTTCAAAACGGATATATCCCTGGTGAAGAAGTACAAGTAAGTTTTTGGAAAAATTATGTTCATGATAATGTAAGTACTACAAGACTTAAATTGCAAGGTTTAGCTAAATGCGCTAATTCTACATGTTCAAATGCTTCTCCAACAAAATTGGCAGTAATAATGGAGAAAAATGGAACTGGAACTTCCAATATCGCTGCTTATAAGATACTAGCTACTATAGCTGATACAGATATAAAAGCTTCAGGTCAGGTAAACTCATCAGTAACTAACATTACTGTGGACGGTGCACCTAAAACGCCTACCCAAGCTGCTAAAAGTACTAATAGCAGTATGAGCATATCCTCTAATAGTATCACCTTCAATATAAAGTAACTAAAAAAACAGCGAAGATCGCGGCATCCACTGTCATGTTCTTCGCTGTTTTTTTATACTATATTCTATTCCTCAGTCGAATCATTGGGTTTCTTTTTCCCAAATCGATTCACGAGTGCAATTCCTAATCGTCTGCGGAATTTCACAATAATAAAGAATAAGATCAATACTACAATAATCGCTATCGCTTCAAACGAGTATTCATGAATCCAGTGAAACACCATTGTCCATTGTGGTCCGAAAATTCGACCCAGTGCTAGAAAGACACCTACCCAGATCAATGCTCCACTATAAGAGTAAGCAGCAAATCGCCAGAACTTAAAGTTCATGACACCGGAGAAGTAACCGGTGAAATGGCGCACTCCCGGTATAAAATAGCCAAAGAAGACAAGCGTATATCCATATTTACCAAACCAGAGTTGTGCTTTATCCAGCTTGGACTCTGGCAACAACAGCCATTTTCCGTATTTCCGCAAGAACGGAAGCCCTGCTTTTCGACCGATAAAATAAGTGATCGTCATACCGATTGTTGTACCGGCAAACGCGCAAAGCAATAACAACGCCATATTCAGGCGACCCATATAAGACAAATAGCCAGCATATCCCATCGTAGTTTCACCAGGGAAAGGAAGAGCGATAAATTCAAGCAACAGTCCTAGAAAAAGCACTAGATAACCATGATGTGTAAAAAGAGATTCTATATAATGTATCAATTGCATCAGCTTTCCTCCGTAGTGCTATGATTTCTCTATATTTGACTATTGATCCTAAAATAAAACAATCTATTACATCATAATCTATCGGAAAGTACAAAGTCTATTAATAGGTCTATTTTAAACAAAATCTCGTTATTTCTAAAATGTAAACGTAATCTTGGGATAGAGTGGCAGAAAGTACACTTTTAATTGTGGTAGTAAGGTGAGAAGCCTTGACGGTGGCTTTTGCACATAGGTATAATTAGACTCATTGAAATGTGGGAGGTTCGTGAATGAATAGTCCAAGTGAAATAATTGTAGTTCTCGATTTTGGGGGACAGTACAACCAGTTGATCGCAAGACGTATCCGTGATCTAGGGGTGTATAGTGAATTAATGCCTTTTAATACCCCGGTCGAAAAGATTCGTGAATTGTCACCGAAAGGGATCATTTTCTCCGGTGGACCTTCTAGCGTATATGCAGAAAATGCACCGCATGTCGATCCAGCAATCTATGATCTAAATGTGCCGATCTTCGGTATTTGCTACGGTATGCAGTTAATGGCTCAACAATTGTCCGGTAAAGTAGAACGTTCTGCGAAGCGTGAGTACGGGAAGTCAGATGTAGACTTTATGGCTCATTGTGCATTGAATAAAGGGATGGAATCCAGTCATACGGTATGGATGAGTCATGGTGACCATGTAGTCGGCTTGCCAGAAGGATTCGTTTTGGATGCAAGTACAGAATCGGCTCCGATTGCTGCAATGAGTAATGCAGAGCGTCAATTGTATGCTGTACAGTTCCATCCAGAAGTACGTCATTCTGTGTTCGGTAACGAAATGATCCGTAACTTCTTATATGAAATTTGTAAATGTGCGGGCGAATGGAGTATGGAGACATTTATCGAAGACACAATCGAAGAGATTCGTACACAAGTCGGCGACAAAAATGTATTGTGCGCACTAAGTGGTGGTGTCGATTCTTCGGTAGTTGCGATTCTTTTGCACAAAGCGATCGGTCCTCAATTAACATGTATGTTTATCGACCACGGTCTACTACGTAAAGGCGAAGCTGAAAGCGTAATGGAGACGTTTGTTGGTAAATTTGATATGAAAGTTGTCAAAATTGATGCCCAAGAACGTTTCTTGTCCAAATTGGCAGGCGTTGACGATCCTGAGCAAAAACGTAAAATCATCGGTAACGAATTTATCTATTGCTTTGATGAAGAGTCTCGTAAATTAGGCGACTTCGCTTATCTAGCACAAGGTACACTTTATACCGATATTGTAGAAAGTGGTACAGCAACAGCACAAACGATCAAATCTCACCATAACGTAGGTGGATTGCCAGAAGATATGCACTTTGAATTGGTAGAGCCACTCAAAGCTCTATTCAAAGACGAAGTACGTAAAGTCGGCGAACAATGCGGATTGCCAGCAGCCATCGTATGGCGTCAACCTTTCCCAGGTCCAGGTCTAGCGATTCGTGTCTTGGGCGAAGTGACTGAAGATAAATTGCAAATCGTTCGCGATTCCGATTATATCTTGCGTGAAGAGATTGCTAAAGCAGGTCTAGAAAGCGAAATTTGGCAGTACTTCACAGCTCTTCCTAACATGAAGAGCGTAGGCGTGATGGGCGATGCTCGTACGTACTCGTATACCGTAGGTATTCGTGCAGTAACATCGATCGACGGCATGACCGCCGACTGGGCACGTATCCCATGGGATGTGTTAGAAAAGATTTCGGTACGTATTGTCAATGAAGTCGATAATGTGAACCGGATCGTGTATGATATTACCTCCAAACCACCAGCTACAATTGAGTGGGAGTAGGTTAAAAAAACCACAACTTCTAAATTTAGAGGTTGTGGTTTTTAATTTGATATTAGAAAGTTTGTTTAATAGTATTTTCGTTGATTTAAAATTTGATAAAATAGCTTTGTAAGATACAATTTCAAAAAAATGTCGGAAATGCCGAACTAGGAATCTTATGAGTTAGATTATCCATTTATTAATATACCCTATGTGTATCTTATTTTGAATTCATATATCTTTTAATATGTGTCATATAGGAGAAAATAAAGTGGATCAAGGAATACAGAATCAAATAAAACATTAAAAAATACAAAAATAAGAAAGTACAAGTATGGTATAACTATACATAAGGTTAGGTATGTTCTAAATTCTTTAAAATGTTTTTAAAATTCCAATATTTAAGCTAGAAAATATAAATTATAAAAGAAATTTTTTACTGGTATTATTTTTTTAAAATAGCCAATAAAAAAAGAAATTTGGTAATATGAATGTAACTTTGTTTAACATTTGAATATTTTAAATGAGTTTATAAAAGCACATTTGATAATTTAATCATGAAGTCAAACGAAAAGGAATGAACTATGGTCAATACATTTGAGAATTTAAAACTGTTAAAGCAAGATATGAAAAGTAAAGGTTGGGTGATAGATTCTTTCTACTTTAATTATAAAAAACAAAATTATATTGTATTAGTAAAGTTATTTGAAAAAAACGAAAATTTTCCAGAGTATGCTTTATTAAAACTTGAATTTTTGAAAGAAAATAATTTTTCAGACATTTTAGTTGTATATGCCAATTCATCAAAATTACTTACTGATGCGAAAACATTAAGGGAATACTTTGGTATTGAATACAGTAGTAACTTGGGCGATATTTTATTACAGTTTAGTAGGGAACTTGCTAAATTTATTCCAGAAGAAGTCAGCGATAATAAGAATGAACATCAGAAAGAAGCAATGTGTCGCTCATTAAGCAAAAGTGATTTAGAAGACCCTGAGAAAAAATACTGTTTTTATGTTAAAAGAAATCCTGTAAAAAAAGATAATAGATTGGGACAACGAAGTCCATTTAATGACAATAAGACAAGATTATATAGACCTAGTTTATACGAACGATTAGGAGCAGATACTAATCTAAGCTTTTGCTATTCAACGGATCTGGATCAGGAAGAAACAGATGAGAATATCATTATAAAATGGACAATAAGAAAAAATAAATAGGACAATTCTTAAAAATGAAATCAACTCCTCAAAGTTGATTTCATTTTTTATAGAACAGATTATTAAACGAAGTGAGAAAATTGCTCTAAGAACTATTCATGAACTGTTAAAAATTCTTACTTTGAATTTGAACGAAATGATAGGCTCATTTTATTTTACAATCCTTCACTTTAAAAATACCATTGAATCTGTTTAAGGTAATTACTTTCTAATTTTTATAAAATTGTGAATTGAAATTCAGAAATTATTTTAATAAATCTTTTAATGTCAGCTCGTTTTTCGGTAAATTTGCTTTAGAATGATACTGCTGTATAGCATCAAGTAATTGATCAATATTAGAAAAATAGTTTTTAGCAAAATCGTACGTTTTTACACTTCTCATTTTTAAAGCAGAAATTACAAACTCGCTAGGTTTCATACGAGATCGAGAATATTCATTGTATTTATTTTCTGCGTGAATAATAAGCATTTCAATTTCTGGAGCAGTAATAATATTGATAATTTCAACTTTTTTAGCATACGGTTTAGATAATTTAAAATTTTCATTTCTTGAATCTAGTATTCTGTAGACTTTGATAGGTTTATTCATTGCTTTATCTAAATAACGATTTTGAAAGTTAGCTGCTTTTCGGCAACGAAGTACTTCTTTCTCCAAAAGTTGATCTATCGAAAAAATCAATTGATCATGTTCTAAAAGAATTTCGATAATAGCTTGTTCAAAAGAACCTTCACAAATACAAGCAATTAGATAGTTGCTCATATTTGTTATACCTCGGTAGCATGTTTGCTAATACTTTCTTTTAAATTTATATAAGCATTATATTTAGGTGCTGTACCTTCTAAATAATCGCTTTGGTATACTTCGCTCTTTTTGAGATCATTTCTTTTTAATAATTGTGATAAGTTAGTTAGTGTAAGTGTATCTGTTTTTTTAGTAATGTAGATACTATCATTACGATCAAAATCGTCTAGCAATTCTGGATAATGAGTGGAAAATATAAGCATCGCTCCATGTGGATTTACTTTAGGATTTCTAAACAATTCAATAATAGTACGCACAATAGACTTATTAAAATGATTTTCAATTTCGTCAACAATAAGATATCCACTATTTTTTAAAGTGGAATAAATATAAGCAAACATATTTAATCCTTTTATAGTTCCCGAAGAAAGATATTTATCTAAATCTAAAATATTACTAAATTCAATAGGCTGTTTTTGTTGAGTGAATTTTAATTGTACTAAGCTTTTTTTATAATCATTATCTTTGTGACTTACTTTTACATATTCAATACTAGGATCTAGAAAGCTAATGACTTCAACAGGTATTTCACCAGAAATCCCCATAAAATTAAAGTTGGTGAATCGAATAAAATCATGGATTTGAATCTTTATTTTTTCTTGTTTAATTTCAGCAATAAAAATACTTATGTCATCTGCTAAATATTGATGATCTTCCAAAGAACGTTTTTTAGCATATTTTTTTTGATCAAATTCAAATAGTTTATTTTTACTCTTAACACTAGATGATTTTTTTTGCCATAATATTTCTTCAGAAAAACATAATTCGTTTTCTTTATTTTTATCTATATAAGATTGAAGTTTTATTATGTTTTTGGAATCGCTGTAGTAGTAAGTCTCAATCATGATATTTTTACCAATAAGTACTTCTTTAGCTTGAGAACTATTTAACTTTTCATTCGCTAAGAAAATATCCATAATAGCAGTAACAACTTTTAAAACTGTTGTTTTTCCTGAGGCATTAATACCTATAATAGATAGCACATTATGTGTGAAGATATTAGAAAACAATGAATGAAGCCCCTGATTATTATCCTCTGTAACATTTTGTTGTGCCAACCAGCTAATTTCAAGACCTTCCTTAAATAAGTCTAATCCAGAAATCTTTATTTTTAGAATTCTCATTTATGTTCACATCCTCATATAAACGTAATAATCGTTTTTTTAATGATTATTTTATCATAAATATTTTATTTTTATTTATAAAAATCGCAATTGTTGTTTATTTAATAAATAGTAAGGATTTTTTTCTTATTTTTTAAGATACCTTTCTATAAGAAAATCTTAAATACCAGATAAAGAAAAGGATCGCCTTATATTTAGATATTTAGTCCTCAAAAAATACCAAAATGAAATCAAAAGAAATCAAGCCTGTAAATTTTACTTTTTCATTTTATTATATGGTTAAGAAAAGGAGGCTTGAAAATGACTGAATCCAACCATTTAATCCCAGAGTCCAAATTTGATTTTGGCGCTATCCAGCGATTACAGCAATTAGAACCTCAACAATTAATTCCTATTCTGCCAGAGTTACTTGTATGGTTGCAGGATATCAACTGGCCTGTTGCTATACCGATGTCCAAAATACTGCTTACCGTTCCTAATGAAATTGTTCCTCATGTGCGAGACGTATTGCATACGGATGATACCGAATGGATCGAATGGTGTCTGCAATATATTGTTGGTTTTTTACCTGTAGCTTTGATTCGGAAACTAGAACCAGAAATTCGTCGTATAGCTGATTCACCGACAAAATGGGAGTATGAAACGGAAAGTCATATTACAGCACAAGAGATTTTAGCTACATTAGATCATGATCCAGAAAATTCGTGATTTTAAATATCCAAATAACGGTTTGATTCTACATATCAATTTAATTGTAATCTACAATCAGATACAACTAACGTATACAAGGAGAATATTTATGAAATGGACGATTAGTTTACTTTTAACATGCACGGTATTAACAGCTTGTGGTCAATCGAATCATCAGGCAACGACACCAGAAGCTACTGCCACATCCAAACCAAGTGTTACAGCGTCGGCTGAAGTTAATCAAAATACAACCAAAGCCAATCAGACTTCTACAGAGCAATCGGAAGAATCTACAGAAGATACTCAATATTATGGGGACTACCAGATGGATCCGGAAGATACATTTAATCATCTGATTCATAACAATCCGTTAGATCAGGCTTATCATAAAGAGTATAATGAATTTCAGAACTCTAGTGAGTTCTCGACTGCTGGTTGGGTTGCACTTGAAGGAAAATATTTAAAATTATGGGATATCGAAATGGATCATGTAATGCAACAATTGAAGTCCAAGTTATCTGCATCTCAGTACACTTTGTTGCAACAATCTCAAAAAGGTTGGGCAACATATGATCAAGAAGAATCAGAGTTTGTCGAAGATACATTTTTGAAAGATGCGTATTTTGGTTCTCAAGGGCAAGTCAGTGCAGTCAGTGCTCAATTGTCTAGAACACGCGAACGAACGATTCAATTGATGGAATATTACTACGAACGCAATGATCACCACCTGCAATTTGTGTATCAATAACCTATGCAATCAATAACAGGAGGATTTCATGCTGACAACGACCAGAGCACAGATGAAGCGTCTGCAATTGCATCAACAAGGACTACTACAACCTCACCTTAATCACTATCAGGATGCTAGTGGAGTCTTACATATACTCAACCGTCTCGGGTATGTCCAGCTTGATACGATGAATGTGTTATCTCGTAGTCAAGATTTGTTTTTCTGGTCAAGAGATCATCGGTATCAGCGGGAATGGTTGTTGGAGCTGTACGATCAGCAGTCGATATTTGAAGTGTATCTGTTTGCTTTGTGTTTGTTGCCAGCATCCTCTTATGAGCATTTGCATCACTATTTTGCACACCATTATTTGAAAATGACGAATCAATCCAATATCGATTTGTTATTGAATATTTACGAGCAAGTGCAGGTCGATCAGCCATTGCGTTCGCGTGATATTGAACATGATCATCCATCAAGTGGAGCGACATGGAGTATGACACCGGCAAGGCGAGCATTAGACCAATTATGGCGTGCAGGCTTAATCAAAGTCAGTCGAGATCACCATTTCAATAAGTTATATACACGAACAGAGCAGAATATAGAAGATCATCGCACAATCGAACATGAACCAACATTGAATACGTATTTGCTTGATTTAACGTTTGAGAATTTAGGAATAGCTACACTCAAAGAATTAAAAGCTTGCTTTAATCTCACTAAAACGGCAGTCAGCGACTATGTGAAGCAACAGTTGGAGCAAGGACATATCCAACGTATACAGATCGAAGAATTTGCCGAAGAACATTTTATTCGTACACAGGATGTTCCGTTACTAACTACTTTGGAAAAAGTAGAAGGGAGCGCGGCGACATTTTTGTCTCCTTTTGATAATATGATTCGAGATCGGTCGCGGTTGTTGAAGTTATTTGACGTAAATTATAAGCTTGAAAGTTATATGCCGAAAGAACAACGACAATATGGCTATTTTGCGATGCCCATTTTGATTGGAGAACAGATTGTCGGGGTGATTGATCTCAAAAACGATCGTCAACGCCAACAATTACAGGTGCAAAAGTTAACGTTATTTGATTCAGCTCAAGCCGTACAATATAAGCCAACGATTGAATCGATTTTGCAACAGTTATGTGTATTTGTCGAAGCAGAGCAGGTTGTTCCTGTGCCAGAAATTACTTATTTGAAGTAATAACCCTCATATTGAAAAGAACAACATCTCAAAGAGCTACCTACTGCATCTATTAAGGTAGCTTTTTTTATTGTTGATTAAGATATACACTTGAATCCTATATTCATGAGATCACTTCTCTTAGAGGTTACTTCTAGAACATGATAAGATATAAGCAGTGCAATAGAATAAAAAGTTTACACGTACGAAGCATAATGTATACGAAAACAGTATTTTTATCCCAATAAGAATATACATAATACACTGATAGATACTTGAATACTCTAACGCTTGAATCAGAGCGAGAGCAGGTATCTATCAAGCCAAAGGAGATTAGAGTATTGGAACCATTCACGCTGATATTAGGTTGTATCGGGTTACTGATTTTTTTTGCAGTGGTTGCGATTGTGTTACCACGAGTCTTGAGCAGAAAAAGTATAACCGAACAGACGATACTGGAAGGTTATTCTGCACGAGCCACCATTATTTCGATGACCCCGACAGGTCAATATAACAGTGGACAACCGGAGATTATACTTGTAGTAAAGATTGAGCGACCAACATCTATTCCTTTTCAAGCCACCGTTAAGACAACTGTCTACACAATGAATCTTGCCAAATTTCAAGAAGGTACAAAAATCCATGTCAAAGTATTTGAAGATCATAAAGGCAAGTATATCGTTGTAAAAGGAACACTGGATTATCCATAAAGTCTAGAGAATACCGGGTGATTATTTTTCTATTCAACACAATCACGAATCGTTTATCTAAAATAGTATCAAATCTAAGATACCACCAAAATGATCTTCTTTTCTAATAGATACTAAGAAATTCTCTCGATATGCGTATTTCTACACCTGATGCTAACGTACTTTAATCCTTATGATAGAGGTATAACAGAAGTATTCAGGAGGTAGTGCACATTGGTTAGCCAGACTGTACTGGATTACCGCTGGATCGGGCAACGGATTCGAGAAATTCGACAGCAACGTGGATTAACACAGCAACAATTGGCTTTAGGTATTTGCAATCAATCACAGATCAGTCGTATTGAAAAAGGAGTCGAATCGGTGTCTGCTGAGATTTTATTTCAGATTGCACATAAGTTTAGTCTCGATATCCGTATTTTTTTCGATATGAACGAACAGCAGATCAATGAGATTCAGACTATTCGTAAAAATATTAAATATTTGCAAAAAAAGCATATGTATCAGGAGTTATTGCAGTATATTGAAGATCATCAAGTGGAAGCGATATGTCGTTATTCGTTGATGGATCAGCAATTTGTACTGTATCAGAAAGGAAATGCGTATGTGCATCTAGGAGCTGTAGATCGTGGATTTCCTATGATTCAATTAGCACTGAAATTAACATATCATTGCGAACGGATTCCAGCTTTGTATGAGATCGAAGTCATTCAAGCACTGGCAATTGCTTATGGATTCGATGGAGATTACAGAGCGTGTATTGGTTGGTTACATAAATGCTTGCGTGCACTTCATGTGTATCGTGAGGATAATGATCAGTTTACGCCTATTTTTTATTATTTATCTAAAGCTTACTCGGATACACAAGATTACCGGATGGCTATTGAATATGCGACACAAGGTATTCGCTATTGTGAAAATCGTAAAATTGGTTATTACCTCGATCAACTGTATTATGAATGTGGCTACAGTTATGAGCAGATCGGACAACAGTTCAAAGCAGAGCAGTGTTACGCTAGATCAAAGTTACTACAAGATTTATTTTGCACATATTGATCGATAGTCTGTTCTATTAACTATCTATATACATCGTTCACCTTTTCCATATGGAGAAGGTTTTTTGTCTTTCTAACTGACTTATCCAATAACGCATAGAAAGGCAGATGTTTGGATGAACAATTCGCCTTATATTATGCGGATATACATAAGTTTTTCACAATATAAGCATTATAATTCAGTTATACCTGAAATAAGGAATTTATTGGAAAAGGAGGATATTCGTCTGTTCGTGATTGAATCGTCTATCAAGATGTCGTGAGAAGCAACCGTCGTACAACGCATGATCTTATTCCACTATTTGAAGGAGTGCATATAATGAATATCATTCAAAAAGGCAAATTAATGAAATGGGTACTCGCTGGTGTGATGAGTTGCTCGCTATTAGCAACCTCTATGCCTACTACTCAAGCCGCAGATAGTGCTTCAACTATGCCAAGTATTAGTGGTAAAAAAATTATGGTGGGCTACTGGCAAAATTGGACGTCTTCTGCCAAAGATGGATATGCAGGAGGAACTTCACGCACGATCGCTTTAAGCGAATCTCCAACAGCGTACAATGTGGTTACCGTTGCTTTTATGACTGGAAATGGTATTCCTACATTTAAGCCGGATCGAGGAACCGATGCTGAATTTCGTCAGCAAGTCGCTACATTAAATGCAAGAGGAACAGCCGTTATTCTTTCGTTAGGTGGAGCAGATGCTCATGTGCAACTTAGTGCAGGACAAGAGCAAGCATTTGCCAATGAAATTATTCGCCTGGTCGATGTGTATGGATTTGATGGATTAGATATCGATCTAGAGCAAAATTCGATCAAAGCAGGCAGTAACACAACCGTTATTCCAGCCGCGCTCAAAATCGTCAAAAATCATTACAAAGCACAAGGACAGAACTTTCTGATCAGCATGGCTCCAGAATTTCCATACCTCAAGCCAGGTGGTGCATACGAACCGTACTTAACCAGTCTAGCCGGTTATTATGACTTTATAGCGCCTCAACTATACAATCAAGCAGGTGACGGTATTTGGGTAGATGAAGTGAGCAAATGGTTAGCGCAAAATTCAGATGCAGACAAATACAATTTCCTTTACTATATGGCAGATTCCTTTATTCATGGAACAAGAGGATTGTTACAGATTCCAGCCGACAAATTAGTGCTAGGGTTGCCAGCGAATCCAGATGCAGGTGGCAATGGAACGGTCAAAGATCCAACTGTAGTCTATAACGTATTTTCCAAATTACAATCACAAGGGCAATCGCTCAAAGGTGTAATGACATGGTCGGTGAACTGGGATCTGGGTAGCAATAGCGCCGGAACACCGTATAACAAAGCCTTTTCTAATGCATACTATAACTTGATCTATAACGGAACTGCGCCAACGACTCCTACAACACCGACTACACCAACTAATCCTGAACAACCGACAGCCAAAGCATGGACAGCATCTGCTGTATATGTTGGCGGAGATACAGTGAGCTATAACGGCAAAACGTATCGTGCCAAATGGTGGACTACCGGTGAGACACCAGGACAAGCCGATGTATGGCAACAACTATAATACATGCTTTGATCAGATTCATGTATACCGCATAGCGAAGTCTATCATTGGGGAGGTCTGTAGATGAATTGGAGAAAAGTAATGACAGCAACAGTTGCTATCAGTACATGTGCTTTGCTGATAAGCAGTACCATATGGGCACATGGTTATATCGAACAGCCTGCTAGTCGTGCTTACAAAGGTTCGAATGCACTGGGACTTAATACGAATGTAGGCAGTGCACAATATGAACCACAAAGTATCGAAGCACTTAAAGGATATCCTGCGGCAGGGCCAGCAGATGGACATATCGCTAGTGGTGGGGTAGCAGGGTTTGCACCATTAGATGAGCAGACATCCACCCGCTGGCACAAAACCGATATCAAAACAGGGGCACTTAAAGTGCAATGGAAATTAACTGCTCAACATGCAACAGCCAGTTGGAAATATTATATGACCAAACAAGGCTGGAATCCAAATGAGCCGCTGAAGCGTAGTTCACTACAGGAAATCGCTGTTATCAACGATAATGGAGCCAAGCCTGCCGCAACAGTGAGTCAGACGATTACAATTCCATCAGATCGTAGTGGTTATCATGTGATTTTGGGCGTATGGGATATTAGTGATACCGCTAATGCTTTTTATCAGGTGATCGATGTGAATGTTACAGGTCAGGGCACAGGAGGCACACCACCAACACCTGATCCAGAGACGCCTGCTGCTAATGCTTGGACTGCTTCTGCTATTTATGTTGGCGGAGACACTGTAAGTTATAATGGCAAAACGTATCGTGCCAAATGGTGGACAAGTGGAGAAGCGCCAGGTACATCGGATGTCTGGGAATTGCTTGCGAGATTGCAATAATTTTATATTTTCTATATGATTTTAAGTTCAGTTTAGTTTTTGAAATGTTTACATTGTATTTCAAACACGCATACAGTTCAAAGCTCATCTGATCGAATCCAGTAAGAGGTACTGGTTCGGTGTAGATGGGCTTTTTTGAATAGTAGTATGCAAAATGGGTAAGCGAGGAGAGATTACACCGAACGAGCGAGCTGTTGATTCATCAGTAAGCGAGTGGTTAGATATTTACGAGCATCCGCAGTAATAAGATGCAGATCATCAGGTTGAGCACTAGCGCGATCTTTAGCGAATTTGATCAATGCACCTTCTAGACTTTCCTGAATCGCAATTACCACATATCCGTTATCCAGTAATTGATCGATCGCCAGCTTTTCTTTTTCAAAATCAGCGAACGCAGACATTATAGTACCCCTCCGCTTACTTTTTCTGTTGTAGAAGATAACTCTACCGTAGGTACTTCAAACCGATTACGGTGCAAGTATTGACCGGCTCCCGGTGTACCAACAAACTGCTTATCTCGAATCACAAATTCGCCCCGGCTGAGTACAGATACCGGTTCCCCTGTAATTTCTATTCCTTCAAAAGCGTTATAATCGACATTCATATGATGTGTTTGTGCGGAGATTGTTCGTTTTACAGTAGGATCGAAAATAACGATATCTGCATCGCTACCGATCGCAAGTGTCCCTTTTTGCGGGAAGAGTCCAAATAGACGTGAACTGGCTGTAGCGATAATATCGACAAATTTGTTAAGTGAGATCCGCCCTTTGGCGACCCCTTCTGAATACAATACACTGAATCGATCTTCGATCATTGGACCACCATTCGGAATTTTGGAGAAGTCATCAATTCCCAGATCTTTTTGTCCTTTAAAATTAAATGAACACTGATCGGAGCCGATTGTTTGTAGACTGCCATTCCAGAGCGCATCCCAGAGTACATCTTGATTCCATTTCTCACGTAGTGGAGGAGACCATACATATTTTGCACCTTCAAAATCGGGCTTCTCCAGATCGGTCTGATCCAACAGTAAATATTGTGGACACGTTTCTCCATATACACGTAGACCTTTACGGCGAGCTTCTTCAATTTTGTAGACAGCTTCAGCACAGGTTACATGTACGACGTATAATTGCGAATCGGTAAGACCGGTAAGGTAAGCGGCACGTCCAGTTGCTTCGCCTTCTAATTCAGGAGGACGAGTCAGTGCATGATAGATCGGATCAGTCTGTCCAGCAGCCAGTGCTTGTTCGACCAGATATTCGATGACATCGCCATTTTCAGCATGTACCATAACCAATGCGCCTTCGCGCTTAGCTGTCTGTAACGTTCTAAACAATGTGCCATCATCGGCTTGAAATGTATTTTTGTATGCCATAAATACTTTAAAAGAAGTGATGCCTTCATTTTCAATAATCTGAGGTAATTCATCCAGTACGATATCATTAATCTCGGACACCATAAGATGAAAGCTATAATCGATCACTGCTTTGTCTCGTGATTTGTGATGCCATGTATCTACAGCGCTTTGCAATGTATTGCCTTTAGTCGTTAAGCAGAAATCAATGACTGTCGTTGTTCCACCGAATGCGGCTGCTTTGGTACCTGTTTCAAAATCATCAGCAGTGACTGTACCACCGAAAGGCATATCCAGATGAGTATGAGGATCTATCCCTCCTGGAAAAACATAACAACCACTTGCATCAATTATTTCTGCCTCTTCAGCTTCGATATGAAGTCCTATACTGGCAATAATCCCATTTTCGATTAATAAATCAGCGACGTACGTATCGGATGCTGTGACAATCGTTCCATTTCGAATAATCTTTTTCATCCAATCACCTCTGCTCCGGTATAGGAATTATTCAGTGAACCGATCATTTTTTGACGATCGTTCCAACTCATCGGTGCCATGCCATTTTCAATTTCGATCATATCAATTGCTCCATCGATCGGGCAGACAATCGAACATAGATTACAACCTACGCAATCTTCTTCACGTACTTGCAAAATGCTTTTACCTTCAGCATTAGTCAACATATCAATACATTGGTGAGAAGTGTCTTCACAAGCAATATGGCACTTGTTGCAGTTAATACAATTTTCTTCATTAATACGAGCTACTACCTGATAATTAAGATCCAGATCCCCCCAATTGGAGTAACGGGATACACTTTGACCAATCAGTTCATGAACCGATGTCAGACCTTTATCATCCAAATAATTATTTAGACCATCGATCATTTCTTCAACAATACGGAATCCATGATGCATGGCTGCCGTACAGACCTGAATACCTGTAGCACCCATTAACATAAATTCAACCACATCTTGCCATGTAGAGATACCACCGATACCGGATATCGGTACACCTACATTTAGATCACGTGCACACTCTGCTAACATATTGAGTGCAATCGGCTTTACTGCAGGGCCGCAATATCCGCCATGTGCACCTTTACCCCCTACATGAGGAATGGTATTCCAGCTATGGATATCAACACCGGCTAGACTATTAATCGTATTGATCAGACTGATCGCATCTGCACCACCTTTAACAGCATGACGGGCAACGACAGTAATGTCTGTGATATTTGGTGTTAATTTTACAATAACAGGAGTAGTTGCAACTTCTTTAGCCCATGTGGTCTGAGCTTGCACGAGATCAGGTTGCTGACCAGAAGCAGCTCCCATTCCACGTTCAGCCATACCATGAGGACAACCAAAGTTAAGTTCAAGTCCATCCACACCAACATCTTCGACTCGCTTTACAATTTCGTGCCATTTATATTGTGTCGGTTCAACCATCAGTGAAGCGATAACCGCATGGTTGGGAAATCGTTTTTTCGTTTCATAGATTTCTTTGAGATTCACATCCAACGGACGATCTGAGATCAATTCAATATTGTTAAAGCCAGCGACTCGTTGTCCATTGAAATTAACGGCTGCAAAGCGGGCAGATGTATTAATAATCGGATCACCTAGCGTTTTCCAGACTGCACCACCCCAACCAGCTTCAAAAGCACGCTGTACTTGATACCCTGTATTAGTAGGCGGCGCAGAAGCGAGCCAGAACGGGTTAGGGGAACGAATACCTGCAAGATCAATACTCAAATCTGCCATAATTAACAACCTCCTATAAATATCATTTCATCTAGATCAGGAACAACAACATATTATACGATCGAACTCAGTGAATGATCTTGTTGAGGAAGCAAGTGTTTGCTAATCGCATAAGCAGCTAATTTGCCTTGTTGTGCTGCCGATACAACCATTGCTTCACCTTGGCCTGCTCCAAATATAATATCACCAGCGGCATATACTTTAGGATTAGATGTACGGTGAGTTGTAGTATCTATTGTGACAACGCCCCATGAATGTTCCAATCCAAAGTGTTCGATAAGATCTGTCCGACGTTCTTGTCCAATTGCTGTTACAACAGCATCTACAGGCATTAAGAATTCAGAACCTTCTACAGGCATGGGTACCAATCGTCCATCTTTACCGATCTCGCCTGTTAATTTCATGTGTACACATTCTAGATGGGTAACTTTACCGGTAGCATCACCGATAATTCGTTTAGGTAGCGTTAACCAGTTGAATTCGACACCTTCTTGTTTGGCAAATTCATATTCAAAATCATAAGCTGTCATTTCTTCACGTGTCCGACGATAAACCATTTTTACATTGGCAGCACCCAAACGTACTGAACAGGTAGCTCCATCAATGGCAGTATTTCCTGCACCAATGACAGCTACTTTTTTGCCGAGTAGATTAATATTGGGTTGACCGGTTTTGGTCTGTTCAACCAATTGAATTGCATCATAGACACCTTCTAGTTGTTCACCCTCAATACGGATAGGAGGGACATAACCCATACCTGCTGCTAATACAACAGCATCATATTCAGCAAGTAACTGCTCGGAAGTAATGTCTGTGCCTACTTTCATATTGGTACGAATCTCTACACCTAACTTTTGAACTTGTTCCACTTCCCAGAGAGAGATCGACTGAGGTAAACGGAATGACACAATACCATGAGTATCCAGTCCGCCTGCAAGTGGTTTGGATTCGTAGATCACTACCTGAAATCCTTCACGTGCCAATTCACGAGCGGCTGCTAGTCCAGCAGGGCCTCCACCGATAACAGCCACTTTTTTCTCATTTGTGATACCTGCTTCGAATAATTGAGCATTGTTTTCGATAGCCCAATCAGTTGCATATCGTTGCAATCTACCAATATCTATTGGTTTGGAACTTTCATTGAGTACACATGCGCCTTCACATAGTTCTTCTGTTGGGCAGACACGAGCACAACTGGCGCCAACAGGATTAGCATCCATGATCGTATACGCAGCACCTTTTAGATTGTCGGTAGCGATTCGTTTGATAAAAGAAGGGATATTGATTCCGGTAGGACAAGCTGTTATACAGGGCGCATCATAACAGTACAGACAGCGATTCGATTCTTCTATAGCTCCCTTATGGGTTAGACCAGGCTCTGCTTCAGCAAAATTACGCATAAACATATCTGGTGAAAATGAAGTAAATGTAGAAGAATGTTCCATCGGGTAAACCTCCTTAGAGTTTCTTATCTTTATAATGTTAAATAATGTAACACATTTTAATAGGTTTTCGATATAATTTAGATATTTTTGTTGAAAATATTTATAAATACCATCAAAATCATAAATATAGTATAATTTATATCTATATAGGTTATGTATTCTGACATTTATATATTAAAACTATAGACAATGTCTCTTTTTTTTACACTAGACAGAGTGTCTAATTTCGAAAGTTAATTTTTGACGGCTGTTTTTGAATCGTTTGAATAGAGAAATGAAGCCCGGGATAGTGCAGATACAGGTCCGGTTGAGCGCTACTTGAGCAGAATACAATCTATTCGTTGCTTACAGAAAGGTGGGGGAATATGGATAGTAACCGTATGTTTACAATCGAAGATGCGATGACAAGACCATTATTTGCTCAAGCAGAAGTAATCGGTGGAAGTAGAGGCATATCGAATTCTGTTCGCTGGGTGCATATTCTGGAAAGTTCCAATTTCGAAAGTTTGATTCATGGCGAAGAAATGATTTTGACAACAGGGATACAATTCCATAGCGAGCTTACAACAGCGCTTGAATTTATGGAGAATTTAATTCAGAAAAAAGCAGCGTGTCTTTGTATTGAATTAGGAGACTTTTTTCAACAGATTCCAGTTGAAATGATTGAACTTGCTGATCGTTATGATTTTCCATTGATCATCTTCAAAGAAACTGTACGGTTTGTAGATATTACACTTGATCTCCATTCATTGATTATCAATCACCATCACCGGATGCTCCAAAAGCTAGAACGTATTTCTCGTGAATTTAATCGACTGACATTAACTTCGCAAGGCACTCATAAAGTATTGCAACTATTGCATCAAAGTACCCATCAGCAGGTCGTTTATTTACAGTTGCAAGGTAAGCCTACTTTTTTTCCCGCATTATCTCCTGAGAAACAACGCCCTTTATTGCAATTTTTCGCAGAGTTTAACGAAAGTATGGATGGGATACAGCATGACACAGCACCCTATTTTCGTGAATATCAACAGCAAAGTATTGTCTTAAAACCTGTAGGAGCTCTAGATCAAACATGGGCATATATCATGTTGATCTGTCCGCACAAACCGCAAGAATATGATTGTTTATTATTAGATTCGGCTTCACTTTCGATTGCTCAAGAATTGTTGCGTACCCGTTATATGGAAGAACGCAAATTATTTTCAGAGAATCTATGGGTGGAGGAATTGATCTATGGACGTATCGAAGACGAGAACCGACTCAAAAGTCTGATCGGCCCTGATTTTAATATGATGAATGAATTGCCTTATCGTGTCTGTCTGATCGAGATTGAAAATCCTCAAGATGTGAAATGGAATAGTTCAGAAAATGAGTGGGAATCGATCACATTCCATCTTTCTCTAGTATTGCGTTCTATTTTTGAGAAGTATCTGTTCCATCCGTTAATCACCCTCAAAAACAATCGTCTGACTGTGATAGCGCTAGATAGACAAGCCAAAATGCCCGCGAAGCCAAGACTTCAGCAGGCATTACAATCATTGCAACAGATTCATTCCGATGATAAGCTCAAGCATTTGAAATTAATTATCGGTGTCAGTAAAGCAGGTCATCATTTGAAAAATGCTTCAGCCAGTTATCAGGAAGCGGTGCAGGCATTGTCTCTTTATACTTGCTCTGAGAATACGTTGTTGTTTTATGAAGAATTAGGTGTTTTTCAATTACTGCTTAGTCTCAACGATGGCAAAACGCTGCAAACATTTATTCGCAACTATCTAGGGCCTTTAATTGATCATGATCAGACCAAAGGTAGCGAATTATTGCTTACACTACGAGTGTATCTTGATCATGATGGTTCCAAGCAGATTGCAGCCCAGAAATTATTTATCGTACGTCAATCGCTGTATTACCGTTTGGACAAAATCACCGAATTGTTAGGTGAAGATTATATGTCACCTGAAAATCGTATATCGATTCAAGTAGCTTTGCGTGCCTATCAATTTCTGTATCCTGAGAAAATGTCGTTACCTAATGCTCACTCATCACATGTTTGAACGTAGTCATCAAGAACTCCAAGTCTTCGTCTGTTGAAGATAATGGTGGTGCAAATGTAAGTACATTATTATAGCCAGCGACCGTATCGCCATTTTTGCCAATAATCAATCCTTTACTTTTACAACCGGCAATAATGGATTTTACGATATCTAAGGAAGCTGGTTTTTTGCTGGTTTTATCTTCGACCAGTTCTACACCTGTTACTAGACCGAAGCTACGAATATCACCAATGAGAGGATGATCTACAATATCTAACAGCCCTGTATGGAGACGTTGCCCCAACAGACGAGCACGTTCGATTAAATTTTCTTGTTCGATGACTTCTAGGTTGCGCAGTGCTAGGGCACATGCTGCTGGATTACCACCAAATGTATTCACATGACGAAAGTGTCCGTAATCATCAGTTTTATCTTTGAACGCTTCATAGATATCTTTGCGTACAGCAGTAGCAGAGAGCGGCAGATAACCACTGGTTAATCCTTTAGCCATCGTAACGATATCAGGTTTTACTCCAAAATTATGATGGCCGAACTTTTGACCGGAACGTCCAAATCCACAGATCACTTCATCAATAATCAGCAATACACCATGAGTCCGGCAGATTTCTTGTACACGATCCATATACACTTGATGAGGGATAATAATACCACCGCCGGTGATAACAGGTTCCATAATGACAGCCGCGATCGTCTCGACACCTTCCCAGATGATCATATCTTCGATTGCTTGCGCACACTGTAGATTGAATTCTTCGATCGTTTGCCCTGCTGGACGACGATAACTATCCGGTGGAGCTACATGCAGAAATCCGCCGCCCAACGGTTCATATTTATATTTGCGCTGAGCTTGTCCTGTAGCGGCAAGTGCACCCATAGAACTTCCATGATATCCGCGATAACGTGAAATAAATTTGTGGCGATAATGTTGACCAATCTGTTGTTGATACTGACGAGCAATTTTGAAGGCGGCTTCATTCGCTTCAGAACCACTATTTGAAAAGAAGATCACATAATCATCACCAAGCCAATTATTTAACTTTTCTGCTAGCGCAATAGCAGGCATATGACTTTGTGTTAATGGAAAATAAGGAAGCTGTAGCAATTGTTCATAAGCAGCCTCTGCTAATTCTTTACGCCCATACCCAACATTTACACACCATAGACCTGACATACCATCCATATATCGCTGACCATTTGTATCGGTTACCCATGATCCACTACCTGTAGCCGCAATCATCGGTGGAGCAGCTTCATTATAAGGAGTAATATTATGCCACAGATATTGTTGATCCTTTTTAATAGCTGATTCGTAATCCGTTCCTAATTCGAGCATAATGATTTCTCCTCTCGGTGATTTCATAATTAAATAGTTAGATGTTTGTAGCGAGTGTAGTAAGGCTTATTTCAATAGCGAGCTGTTACCATTTTTTTGCGAGTATAAAATTCAACCCCATCACGTCCATTAGCATGCAGGTCGCCATAGAACGACTTTTTGTAGCCGGCAAAAGGAAAAAAAGCCATTGGAGCAGGCACTCCCAGATTTACGCCTAACATACCAGCATCAATCTCTTCCCTGAATTCACGAATTGCTTTGGCACTGTCAGTATAAATACAAGCACCATTAGCAAATGGAGAAGTATTGGTAATTGTTATAGCTTCACTGATATCTTTAGCTCGCACAATAGATAATACAGGTGCAAAAATCTCATCTTGCCAGATTTTCATTTCAGTTGTGACATGATCGAAGATCGTAGGGCCGATAAAATAACCCTGTTCATGCACAGCCTGATCTTGTCGACCGTCACGTATTAATGTAGCTTGTTCCTGTTCTCCTGATTCAATATAAGCAATCGTCCGTTCTTTATTGGCAGGACGAATAACAGGTCCTAGAAATACACCTTGATCTGCACCATTTCCTATCGTGATCTCGTTAGCAGCAATACGTAACCGCTCGACCAATTCATCTGCAATTTGTTCATGTGCAACGACGACAGCACAAGCCATACAACGTTCACCTGCCGAGCCGAAAGCCGCGGCAATAATATTTTTGACTGCATTATCCAGATCAGCATCCGGTAGTACGATCGAATGATTTTTTGCTCCTGCTAAAGCTTGCACCCGTTTGCCATGCGCTGTTCCTGTTTTGTATACATATTCAGCAACAGGTTGCGAGCCGACAAAAGAGATTGCTTTGACCTCTTCATGAGCTAGCAATGTATTCACTACTTCATGAGCACCATGCACAATATTAAGTACCCCTGGCGGAAATCCGGCTTCAGCAAATAATTCTGCTAGACGATTAACCAGTAATGGTGTCCGTTCAGAAGGCTTGAGGACAAATGTATTACCGCAAGCAATAGCTAAAGGAAACATCCAGCAAGGAACCATCATCGGAAAATTAAAAGGAGCAATACCTCCAATAACACCGATCGGATAACGATACATACCGGACTCAATCCCTGTTGCAATATCAGGTAACTGACTACCCATCATCAACGTAGGTGCACCGGCGGCAAATTCTACACATTCAATGCCTCGTTGTACTTCGCCATACGCTTCTTCTAGGCTTTTTCCATTTTCAAGTGTAATCAATGCTGCAAGTTCATCCCAATGCTTAACAAGCAATTGCTGATAATCAAAAAAGTAACGGGCTCGCTTAGGCACAGCGATTTTTTTCCAGCTTTGATACGCGGTTTGAGCAACATCCACAGCATGATCCACTTCTTCACTACTGGATAACGGAACATAAGCTATAAGTTCACCTGTAGCAGGATTGTACACTTCATCCCACTTGGTAGTGGTCGATTCTACCCATTGTCCACCGATATAGTTTTGTACTTTCTGTATCGTCTTGTTGATTACAGACATCTCTAAGAACTCCTTTCAAATCGAGAACATAAGATAGTAGCAATAAATAAGAGCAATAGTGCTATAGCTGATAGAGGAGCGAAATAATTACTGTGTTTTGCTAGCCATATCTACAATTTCATTGGTATACGCTTCTTGCACATTAGCAGCTTCTTTAATGACTCCAAACTTCAAAGCAATATCAGCCGTCTGCTGGAACATTTTTTCGTCAGTATATCCCATTTTAGCTTCATCCATTCCTTGTGGTTGGATCAATTTGGCGACTTCTTGCATCATTTTAAGTTGATGCTCTTTAGTAGTACTGCCCGATTCGGCTTGCTTCATGACACTATCAACAGCGGCTTCAGGATCAGCTATAGCATCTTTCCAGCCTTTTAACGAAGCGCGAACAAATTTGGCTGCTGTTTCTTTATTAGCATCTAACCACTCTTTATTTGCAAAAAGATTATCTTCCAACATCGCTACACCTTCATCATTCATATCAATTACATTAAGATCGCTATCTTTGAGACCAGACTCTAACAAGATTTGATACTCGTTGTATGTCATGGCAGAAGCGGCATCCAATTCCCCACCTAGAAATTGATCCATTGTAAATCCTTGTTTCGTAAAGCTCACATCTTTATTCGGATCCAGTCCATACTTATCGAATAAAGCTAACAATTCAAATTCATTTCCGCCCATCCAATTCCCTACTTTTTTACCTTTTAGATCAGCAGGGGTGTTGATACCAGCAGACTTTTTGGATACAAGCACCAGACCACTTTTTTGGAAAATCTGAGCGATTTGTATCAATGGCATTTCTTGTTCTTGACTGGTAAGTAGGCTTCCTACCCAATCCACTCCAATATCTGCGGAGCCTCCCGCAACTTGTTGTTCGGGAACAATATCCGGTCCACCAGGAAGAATTTCAACATTCAGCCCTTCTTGCTCATAGTAGCCTTTATCTTTAGCAACAAAATAGCCTGCAAATTGTGCTTGTGGCACCCATTTTAATTGTAATTTCACTGTTGTAGGTTCAGTGGAAGTAGACTCGCCTGTACTTGTTGCTGCACCAGCATCTGTTGAAGCGCTTTTCATTCCACCGCATCCCACCAGTACAGTGATCATAATCACCAGCATAATCACAAGACTGGCTTGAATTTTTTGTGGTTTTATCTTCATCTTTCATTCCCCCTGAATAGTTGATCTATCCTGAATAGATGTGTATCCAAATCCAACAGATGCATGCTATACAAATAGGTGTTGATTCCGATTAAGTAGAATGTGTACATTTAACATCATGTACGCTGAGAAGGATGCCAGCGAATACATACTTTTTCTAATCGTTCTACGATCATATAAAATAGAATGCCTGCAATAGCAGCAAGCACGATACATGACCAGCCCAATGGCATTTTGGCAATTTTGATCGAGTTGGAGAGGAGGTAACCGAGTCCCTGCGAAGAAAAGAAAAATTCACCTACAATCGCTCCAATCATACTGGCTGTAGCGTTAATTTTGAGAGCGGTGAATACATAAGGTAAGCTGTTTTGGATACGCAAATAACGAAATACTTTTGCTTTATTGGCTGCATAAGAATACATCAGATCAAGAGCTAACGGATTCACAGATGACATGCCTTTATAAGCATTGAGAGCCATTGCAGCCATCGTTGTTGCAGTGACGATAGCAATACGAGAACCGATACCGTCACCAAACCACAAATTCATAATAGGAGCGAGGGCTACAATAGGGACAGCATTGAGAGCGGCTACCAGCGTTAGACTGCCAGCACCCCATCGTGGAGAAGCAGTAGCGATAAGAGCAATCACAAATCCAAACAAAGAACCTATAATCATCCCCAATACAGCTTCAGTCAATGTATATCCTGTATAGGACAGCAGTAGACTCCAATTTTCTTGTATAGATGAAGCAATTGCAGATGGAAGAGGAAGTTGATACTTTTTCAGATCAAATATCTTGTGAAAAACCTCGATTTGCCATAACAGCACGAACAAAATACCTAAACAAAGAGGAAACCATACTTTTCCACCACCTAGAAATGATTTTTTGGAACGATTACGTGTATGCAAAGATTGATCTGTTGGTTGCAAGGGAAAAGAATCAATTGCTGTAGATGAAGTGTCAGATAGATATGTAGCTGTTAATTTTTTGTTTTGTAACGATGGCTTTTCCATTAATGGCGGCCTCCTTTAGAGCGGAATTCTGGCTGCCACGGTGATACGATACGTTCGATCAAGCTAATCAACCAATAGCTGACTATGCCAAGCAATGCACCTACAAAGACAGTCGACCAGAACATATACACATGAGAAGGGCCATAATATAGATTGCGAAGCATAATTACGCCTATGCCATGTTGTGCTCCCATCAGTTCAACTAGAATAGCGCCAGTTACAGCTAGAGGAGCAGCGATTTTTAATCCGCTGAAAAGTCCAGGGATAGCAGCAGGCAATCGTAGTTTCCAGTAAATACTCCAAGGTTTTGCCGCATAAGAATACATTAATTCCAGCGCCGAAGGTTCTACACTACGTAATCCACGCAACATATTTAGCGCTACGGGAAAGAAAGTGATATAACCTGAGATAATAATGCGAGAGATATATTCATCGCGTACAATTCCATAAATAATAGGAGCAAGTCCAAGCACCGGAATCATCTGTGAAGCTATTGCATAAGGAAATGTTAATTTTTCGATCCAGGTAGAGACACTCATTAATATAGCGAGTATTACACCTGCTAGTGCACCCAGTAGAAATCCAATTCCAGCATTTCCGAAGGTAGCACTTCCTTCTTGTATCAATGTGCCGCTATAGTGAATACTGGTTGCAACTACTTCATGAAGATAAGGAAGCTTGGATTGCGCCAAAGGAAGATGACCTACATTTAAGATAGCCCAAGATGTAATCTCCCAGATCACCAACATAACAGCGATCCATACAACAGCAGGCAAAAGGCGATTGCGTAAAAAAAGGCTATTTCCTCTCATACGTCACACCCCTTCAAAGCTATCGCGAATCTGCGCAATTAATTCAAAAAATTCCGGGCTGTTACGCATTTCCTGTGTACGTGGTCTTGGCAGAGGAATCTCCACTACAGCAGATAAACGTCCGGGATGCGGCGATAACACGAATACCCGGTCTGACAAAAAAATCGATTCAGGAATACTGTGAGTCACAAATACAATCGTATTCTGAATTTGATTCCATACAGATAATAACTCTTCATTTAATCGTTCTCTTGAAAATTCATCCAAAGCGGAGAATGGTTCATCCATCAGTAAAATTTCAGGCTCCATAGCAAGAGCTCTAGCAATCGCTACTCGTTGTTGCATCCCACCACTAAGTTGCCATGGATATTGATCTGCAAATTTTTCTAACCCTACTAATTCTAATAATTCGAGTGCTTTGCGTTCACGTTCACTTTTACTAACACCTGTTAGTTCTAGCGGCAAAGCTACATTTTGTTTTACTTTGCGCCAGTCGTATAACACAGGACTTTGAAATACAATCCCATACTTTTGTGATAATCGTGCTTCTTTAGCAGTTTTACCTGCGACATGAATAGTTCCATTAGTAGGCTGAATTAGATCAGCCATAAGCCGCAGCAGTGTAGTTTTTCCACAACCAGAAGGCCCCAATAGAGAAACAAACTCTCCTTTGGCAATATCTAGACTCACTTGATGAAGAGCCAGTACATCAGCAGTATCTGTAGAGTAACGCATTTCAATATTGTTTAGCTGAATCTCAGGTATGTGTGTTTGATGCGTGACAGTCGAAGCAGTCAAAGACATATGGTTTCCCCCTTTAAAGATTCATAAAACATATTATGATGCTTAATCTAACTGGATAAGTCACATCATAATCAATAATTCAAACGAAATCAATATAATATGTTAGGTAATATGACTTAATGTTCGATTAACTAACATATTAAATGTAATATGAATAGGTAGCACTAGACAAAAAGTAAGATTGCTATCATAAAATTGAGTCATTTTGTCCAGATCATCGTTGTAACCGCTAAAATTAGAAGAAATCTATCATTTTTTGACAATAAAAAGAGAGAAGTGAAGCAATATTGTGCATAAAATTTACAGATTAACGAACGATTATTCATATGTGTATAATTAACATTCGCTTTTTGATTGACAACAATATAATCCTGTCCTAGAATGTAACAAGTAAAGCTGTTTGATATGAAAATAACAACACGTATCAAAGACAGCGAATAGAGTTTGGCGACAATTGAAAAACACTTCGTATAATCCTGAGAATAGGCTCAGGAGTCTCTACGGATCACCGGAATGATCTCTCTACGGAATGAAGAAATAGCAGTATGAATTTTCTTTGACATCTAGTCTACTATCTATACAGATATAGAGTAGGTAGTTTTGAAGATAACATCATACGCGTTTATTCTGATTTTAGAGACCCCGATGAACAGCTCGTCCATCGGGGTCTTTTGTCGTTTTATCTATTCATTTCCAAGAGGAGGAAGATAGCAATAATGGAACGTTTCTTTAAGTTGAAGGAACACGGTACGAGTGTAAAAACAGAAATGGTTGCAGGGTTAACAACCTTCATCACAATGGCTTACATTCTATTCGTTAATAACTTGTTCTTGGGACCAGGTGGAGCAGGCATACCTGCGGAAGGCGTATTTTTTGCTACAGCAGTAGGTGCTGGATTGGTAACCATTTTAATGGGGTTATTTGCAAATATTCCGGTAGCACTTGCACCAGGTATGGGTTTGAATGCTTACTTTATGACAGTTGTACTTAGCTCCAACGGAATGATCACATGGCAAGCGGCTTTAGGCGCTGTGTTTCTTTCGGGGATTATCTTCATTATTTTAACGATTACCAAAGTTCGTCAGTTGCTACTGGTCGCTGTACCGCAATCGATCAAATTTGCGATCACTGTAGGTATAGGATTGTTTGTAACGATTATTGGTTTGAAGTTGGGAAATGTTATTTCAGTATCAGCTACAGTTAAAAATGTTACAGATGTTGCACAGTTAGCAGCGCCTGTCACAGTTAAAGGTTCTGATTTCCAATTAGCATTAGGAGATTTCATGCATAGCCCGGATACACTGCTTGCTATTATCGGGTTGTTCGTAATCGGAATACTCATGGTATTGCGAGTTAAAGGTGGATTATTGATTGGTATTATCGTTGTGACGTTAATCGGTATTCCAATGGGTGTTACTGATCTAAGTAGTTTGTCGACGGCACACTGGATTCCTTCTTTCGATAATCTAGCTGTCGGACAATTAGATATCAAAGGTGCAATCGGTATAGGACTATTTGAAATCATCTTTATCTTTACGTTTGTAGAACTATTCGATACATTCGGTACACTTGTTGGTACAGCCGAACGTGCAGGATTGTTCAAAAACAAAGAAGAAGGCGAAAAGAAAATCAGCAAAGCGATGTTGGTAGATGCAGTAGGGGTAAGTGCAGGTGCTGTTCTAGGTACAAGTACAATTACTTCTTATGTAGAAAGTACAGCAGGTGTAGCTGAAGGTGGACGTACAGGTTTGACAGCAATCACAACAGGCGTATTGTTCTTATGTGCATTGTTTATTGCTCCATTAGCATTGGTTGTTCCGTCTGCGGCAACAGCTCCAGCATTAGTAATTGTTGGTGTATTGATGATGAGCCAAGTAAGCAAGATTGAATGGGACGACTTTATGCAAGCATTCCCTGCTTTCTTAACGATTATCTTTATGCCATTTACAAATGGTATTGCTAACGGTATCTCAGCAGGTATTATTGCTTTCGTCGTTTTAGGATTCTTTAGCAATATTGCTTCTCCGCGCAAAGTAAAAGTACACTGGTTGATGTGGTTGCTAGCTATTCTGGTGATCTGTCGCTATGTATTCCTGGGTTCAGAGTAATCGGGTATCATCACATTATATTTTCGAATCAAAATCAAATCATCCTAGTGAAACATTCATGATTTAATGCTAATTCATCCTTTGAAAAGGAACAGCAGTAGGGATTCTTCCACAATGGACGCAAGTCTGGCGGAGTAACACCACAAATGATGAAACCAACAAATTCATGAATAACTAAAAATGTAATAAACAAATAATAAACAAGCCCGAAACGAATTAAAGAGTAACAAAACTCAAAACCCCTTTAACAGCTAACAAAGCCGTTAAAGGGGTTTTTGATGTAGTTCATGTATATTTAGATTATTATATTTGGTTCATTTACTTATTCATTTATTTACTTATTATTTTGTAGCCTATATTTTTCATGAGTATAGTGTATATTTTCAATGGATATGCTGGATCTATTCAATTTATTCTTTTTCTATATCATTGAACCGAATTCATTTTCTTAAATTGATCTTATTGCTTCTAGCTATTTAATTTTTACTCAATTCTTTATGCTCTTTCACAAAATAAACAATAGAACGATACAAAAAGTCCAAATAACCTTTTTCGCCAAACCGATCAAAATAACGAACAAAACGTTCATCAGTCATATAGGTCTCTGCTATACACAATAAAATAGCTCCATCACAAACCATAAATCGCCCTAGCATACGACTCCATTGACTGATTAAATCTTGTACTTCATTAGCAGATGGAGAAAGTTGCTCATATTGAGCTATCCTATGAAAAATATGTTCAATGTCTGCCGAAAATTGTGTGTATTTCTCTTTTTTAGCACTATCAGATAAATGTTCTAAGTTGGCTTGAAATTCCTGATATTTTTTAGTAGCTCCATACACCAATTTTGCTTCTGTATCATACTGATCTTCAATAGAAAAAGTAGAAGAATCATCGAATATATTCAGCTTCTGTATATCTGTTCCTTCTATATAATGATCCAATTGTTCGATAACTGTTGTTAACTTTTGTTTTTGGCGTTCGAGTAGACTGCGTTGCTGAAGCAAAATCTCTGTTTGTTCATCCTTAGATAAAGGAAGTATGGTGGATATCTCTGTAAGTGAAAAGCCCATTTCTTTAAATAGTAAAATCATCTGTAACGTCGCAAGTGCTTGTCGATCATATAATCGGTATCCATTCTCACCAATATGACTTGGATGCAACAAACCGATTTTATGATAATGATGCAATGTTCGTTTAGTGATTCCCGTAATGTGCAGCATATCTTTAATCGTGAATAGTTGTGATTTCATGCCAAAATTCCTTTGTCTCAGCAAGAATAAGTTCTGCTGGCGTAATAGTTGCTTCTATTATACTTTTTCCAGTTTTCTTTAAATAATACTGAATCAAATAATAACCACAAGCATAACCACCTGCATAAGGCATACCTACTGGCTCACCATATTGCAATTTAGTAATTTCATCACCGTATAAATAAGGGCTTATTTGATGAAAGCCACTTCGGTCAAGCTTATCTTCTAATAGTGGTTTAATTTGATTATTTAAAGTACTCATATCTGTTTTGGACACCCATGGACCTAATAAATGTTCACCATATAGACCCGTAGCAAAATTTTCAGCCAAACCTTCACTAACAATTAATTCTCCTAACATTATATGCTCATAATTCCAAGGAATAAATTGATATCTTACATTATGATTGCATTCATGTGCGAGTACAGATTGAATACGAGGAAGTGTGTATTCGTTTGGAATCAGTGTAACTAGAATGTGACCAGGAATTCCACCATCTCCACAGATTCCTTCATTGATCGCTAATACGGAACTATTAGAATCCCCTAATAAAACGGTATATATATATTGAGTAACATTCAAATGAATTTGATTTTGCACAAATAAGTTCAAGCTATTATGAACAGCAGCGTCACAATCTTTCCAGAACTGCTCAGATGAGATTGCTTTTAAAAGAGGATACAGAGTCTCGGTAATATCTGGTGGAGCAATATTCATTATATTATTCAATGTAATCACATCAAATGAATGAAAAGCATCTGTTCGATAAGGGATCTGCTGAATATCCCATTTCTTTATAAAAGGAAGCAACATCTGTGTGCGATATTGTTCTACCTTTTGTTCTGATGAGGTATTTATAATTGCTTGATATATTCGATCTGAACGTAGTGCCTTTATATTCATTGCAATCACTCCCCTGTCAAAGATAATGATTCCATTATTAAGTATCCCCTTACGTGACAGTCAAGAAAAGAATACACATATCATAAACTTTCATTTTTAATTCGCCCAATCATAGAATAATGTAGAGAGTAGAGAGTAGAGAGTAGAGAGTAGAGAGTAGAGAGTAGAGAGTAGAGAGTAGAGAGTAGAGAGTAGAGAGTAGAGACTCTGTTGGCTCGACTATTAAAGGAATATAATAAATAAACTTCAATAGGAATAACAATCAGGTTTCTACTTAATACGTACTAATAGAATAATAAATTAAAAAATATAAAATAATGCTTGCTAAATAAATTCAACCATGATATATTATAAAAGTTGTCACGAACGAACGACAACAAACACAAATATCATACGAAAACAACTTGAAAAAATACTTCAAAAAAAGTACTTGCCAAGTGGTTGGAAACATGATATGATATAAAAGTTGTCACCGAGAAACACAGACAACAAAAACGAAATGTTTGATCTTTGAAAACTGAACAACGA
>NZ_JBHUGF010000002.1:0-56176 GCF_042681745.1 Paenibacillus nicotianae
ACTCTCCATAAAGTGTTTGACTTGCTCAATTGAAACTGGCGAGAACCGAAGTTCTCTATTTGTAAAGGTCGGCTAAGACCTTTGTTTTACTCACTCGTTGTTCAGTTTTCAAAGATCAAACATTTCATTTTTCGTTATCTGTGTTTCTCGCTGACAACTTTTATATCATATCATGTTTCCAACCACTTGGCAAGCACTTTTTTTGAAAAAGTTTTTTAAGTTGTTTTTGCAACTCGCTTAAACGCCGTGGTGCCAGTTGTTGACTGGATTTATAGAATACCACATATTTTTCATTAGTGCAACACTTTCTATAAACTATTTTTATATTGTTGAAAGTATTAATTAATAGATGGTGCATTTATATACTGCCATACTATATGTATAACAAGGTTATAGAATAAAAAGAAGGATAAAGCCAGAGTCTATTATCGGCCTTATCCTTCTTTATTCGGTATCCGTTAGAAGTATCTATCTTCCTATGATCGCTTAGTGATTACTCTGCTGAACGATTACGCATATGTGGGAATAGTAGTACATCACGAATAGACGCTGCATCTGTTAGAAGCATAACTAGACGGTCTATACCGATACCAAGTCCACCTGTAGGCGGCATACCGTATTCTAATGCACGAATAAAGTCATCATCCATCTCGTGAGCTTCATCGTTTCCTTTTTCTTTCTCTACCATTTGCGCTTCAAAACGTTGGCGTTGATCTATCGGATCATTAAGCTCTGTAAATGCATTAGCATGTTCACGAGCAACAACGAATAATTCGAAACGATCTGTAAAACGCGGATCTTCTACATTGCGTTTAGCAAGTGGAGAGATTTCAACCGGATGTCCTGTAATAAAGGTTGGTTGAATTAGCGTCTCTTCTACAAACTGCTCGAAAAATTCATTTAAAATATGACCGAATGTCATATGTGGTTCTACTTTTACATGGTGTTCTTTAGCCAGTGCATGAGCTTCTTCATTGGTCATCTGTACGCCAAAGTCTACACCTTTGACTTCTTTAACAGCATCTACCATAGAAAGGCGACGCCATTGTGGAGTTAGATCAATATCTTGTCCTTGATATTGAATATGTGTTGTACCTAGTACTTCTTGAGCGATATGAGCAATCATATTTTCGGTTAAGCTCATAATATCTTTGTAATCTGCGTATGCTTCATACAATTCGATCATCGTAAACTCAGGGTTATGACGGGTTGATGTTCCTTCATTACGGTATACGCGTCCGATTTCGTATACTTTCTCAAGACCACCAACAATCAAACGTTTCAAATGAAGCTCGATCGCAATACGCATATATAGTTCCATATCTAGCGCATTATGATGAGTGATAAACGGTTTGGCTGCGGCTCCACCTGCGATAGAATGTAGTGTAGGTGTTTCTACTTCTAGATAACCTAGAGAATCCAAATAACGACGCATCGATTGAATAATACGGGAACGCGTGATAAATGATTGTTGTACTTCCGGGTTCACAATCAAATCAACATAACGTTGACGGTAACGCAATTCAACGTCTTTGAGACCATGATATTTTTCTGGCAATGGATAAAGTGATTTGGACAATACTTCTAGATCGCTTACTTTAATAGAAGTTTCGCCTGTTTTGGTTTTGAATACTTTACCTGTTACCCCAACGATATCTCCAAGATCAAGAATAGAGAATGCTTGGTACTTCACTTCTGGTGTACTGTCTTGACGAACATAGATTTGAATACGTCCGCTCAAATCTTGAATATGTGCAAAGCTTGCTTTACCCATACCACGTTTAGCCATAATACGTCCTGCTAAACTTACTGTGATACTTTTTTCTTCTAGCTCTTCTTTGGTTAAGCTATCGTATTGACTGATTACATCTGCTGCTGTAGAAGTACGTACATACTTTTGTCCGAACGGATCAATACCTAGACCGCGTAATTCATCTAGCTTGTCTCTACGTATTTGTAATAGCTCACTTATTTCGTTTTCATTATCCATCTCTTCTGGATTAGGGTTTACATTTTCTTCAGACATTGCTGAACTTCAACTCCTTCAAAGTAGTACCTGTTGGCTATATTTCATATCTATTGATAATCTCACATACATGCTATGAAATATACACTATGACTATAGTGTACCTGATTTGACTGTATTCATAAATCTATAAAACGATTTTAATTGATAATATCTGCGCAACATTTGTGAAATGTCCATATATTAGGTGTTCATTTCAAGAAAAAAGCTTCCCAAAGGAAGCTTTTTCATAGGATATAACATAAATACGATCTGCTTATCTCAACATACATAAGACAATCTTATTTTTTGATTTCAAGAATTTTGTACTGAATTACACCGCCAGCAGGAACGCTAACATCAACGGTTGTTCCTTTTTGCTTACCAAGAATAGCTTTACCTACAGGACTTTCATTTGAAATCTTATTCTGTGAAGGATTCGATTCAGCACTACCTACAATGGTATATTCCATCGTATCGCCAAATTCCATATCTTCTACGATTACAGTAGCGCCAATACTTACGATATCGGTAACAATCTCATCGCTATTGATAATACGAGCGTTGCGTAGCAACTTTTCAAGTGTAATGATGCGTCCTTCGATAAATGCTTGTTCATTCTTAGCATCTTCATATTCGGAGTTCTCACTAATATCACCGTACCCGATAGCAACTTTAATTCGCTCTGCTACTTCACGTCGTTTTACAGATTTAAGCATTTCTAGCTCGTCTTCCAGCTTCTTCAGACCGTCCTGTGTTAAAATGACTTCTTTGTCGCTCATCTCAACCGATTCTCCTGTCATGTGAATAATTTTCGCTCATCGCGCTTCGGGGTTTCTTGTCGAAATGATGATTGGATTAGGGATTCCCCAAAGAGGCTTAATTACTGTATCTAAACCTTTAGTTCAGGCAAATTTATACTGAAAAAGTATATGGGAATGATTACGAAATGTCAATAAAAAGGCAGGAACAGTATCTAACACTGTATCCTGCCTTTATAATTGCTACTTATTGTGTTGATTTAGATACTGCACACTTGCTCTACTTCTTCTAATTCGTTTCCTGGGGAACTTAGTTCACCTTGAGGTAATCCTTCTAAGAAATTGTGCAAAATCTGTACCATTTCATCACGTTTAACTTCTTCCATGATCGAGTCTTTGATTTTGGCTGATCCTTTGATCCCTTTCAAATACCAGGAAAGGTGTTTACGCATTTCTCTTACTGCTACATGCTCACCTTTGAGATTAATCAAACGATCCATATGCAAAATCGCTATTCTGATTTTTTCTTCTGCTGTAGGCTCGGATAGCAATTGCCCTGTTTTTAAAAATTCAATCGTACGATATAACATCCACGGATTGCCCAATGCTCCGCGTCCGATCATTACTCCATCGCAACCAGTTGTATCTAGCATACGCTTCGCATCTTCAGGAGTTACGACATCACCATTCCCGATAACAGGAATAGAAACAGCTTCTTTGGCTTGTTTGATATAAGACCAATCGGCTTGTCCTGTATATAGTTGCTGACGGGTACGACCATGAACGCTCACAGCTTTACCACCTGCATCTGCTACCGCTTTGACATTATCGACAACAAAAATATGATCGCTATCCCAACCGATACGCATTTTCACTGTAACTGGTTTGCTTACGTTGGCAACTACAGCGGCTACCATTTCATTAATCTTATTCGGATCAAGTAACCATTTCGCTCCTGCATCGCTTTTGTTAATTTTAGGGGCAGGGCAACCCATATTGATATCAATAATATCTGCATTGGTATCTTGATCGACCACTTTGGCTGCTGCCACTAGAGATTCACGATCTCCACCAAAAATTTGCAAACTTAACGGTTTCTCGCGCTCATCAACAAATAACATTTCGTGTGTGCGCTTGTTACCATTCAGAATAGCTTTATCACTTACCATTTCAGCACAGACAAGACCTGTACCAAATTCTTTGGCTATCAAACGAAAAGCAGGATTACATACTCCAGCCATAGGTGCGAGTACGACCTGATTTTTCATTTCTATATCACCGATTTTTAGCATTCGGGTTCACTCCTTGTATCTCTATCCATAATGTAGCATCCCAACAAGCGACTGATTCCCTTTATCAAGCAACAGATTCTGTGATCTGCGGTTTATTTTAATTTTGAACTATAAGGGCATAGTAAAAGCTTTAACATAATGAATCCCTTGTTGTTCAGCTTCAATATCAGTTAACGATTGCTGAATCGATTGAAATAACTCGGGATGATGATCAGACGATACTAATTCTGCTAGTGGAACCAGTACAAAAGCTCTTTCATACATTCGTGGATGAGGTAATTCTAAACGTTCGGTATGCAGTTGTTGATTGTCCATCCATAACAAATCCAGATCTACTGTACGTGGTCCCCAGCGAATATCTCGTACCCGACCTAACCGATTTTCGACATCCAACATACTCATTAATAAAGATTCCGACTCTAATGTAGTACGTAACATCAATACCATATTGAGAAAACAAGGTTGATCGATATATCCGACAGGATCAGTCTCGTACAGACCTGAACAACGAACAATCTCTATATCGGAATGATCATTCAGCATCTGTATAGCTTCGGTTAATGTCTGCTCACGATCGCCCAAGTTAGCGCCTAAAGCAATATAAGCCTCTGAATATTCAGAGGGAACAGATGACTTCATGACAGATTCTCACTTTCGTGTACGCCGCAATTCCACAGTAACACCTTGAAAATGAATATCAAATGGTGGATGAGGCTTGGTTACTCTTACCGTTAGTGCATGTACATCAGTATAAGCGTCCAATAAAGAGGATGCAATACATTCTGCGAGAGCTTCAATCAATTTAAACGATTGCTGTTCTACCACTTGTTTTAATTTTTCGTGAATTTCAGCGTAGTTGATTGTAGTGCTGAGATCATCGGTCTGACCGGCTGTTGCTAGATCCATTTCTAATTCTAAATCGACATAGAAACGTTGACCTAATCGACGCTCTTCTTCAAAAACACCATGATACCCGTAATATTCCATACGCGTCAGAATCATTTTATCCATTACACATACTCCTTCTATATATCAAATTGTTCGTTTTCGTGATTACGAGTAGACTGCACCATCGCATCACACATCGTTGCCATACGCTTATTCTGCTTAATATCATGCACACGAATAATTTGACAGCCTTGAGCAATTCCAAAAGCAGTAGTAGCTGTAGTTCCTTCCACTACATCATGAGCAGGTAAATCTAGAACAGTCCGAATAAACTTTTTGCGAGAGGTTCCTAACAATAACGGATACCCTAGTGAGGATAGTTGATTAAGCTCCATCATTAGCTGTAAATTATGATCTGCTGTTTTGGCAAATCCTATTCCTGGATCTAAAATGATATGTTCTGCTTGTACACCTGCTTGTAGCGCTTGATCGATACAATATTGAAGGTCATGACGTACATCTGCAATAAAGTTCGTATAATCCATATTGTCTCGGTTGTGCATCAAAATAATCGGGCACTGCGCAGAAGCGGCAACTTGTAACATCAAAGGGTCAGCTTGTCCGCCCCATACATCATTGATGATATGAGCACCTGCTTGTAATGCTTGTCTGGCTACTTCTGCTTTGTACGTATCAATCGATAACGGAATATGTGGAGCTTCCCGGTGCAACGCTTCAATAATCGGAAGTACACGTTCTAATTCTTGTTCGGCAGATACCGGCTCATGCCCCGGACGAGTAGATTCTCCGCCAATATCAATTAGATCAGCTCCATCTTGCATCATTTGCAAAGCATGTTCAACTGCACGATCTATTGCTGTATATTGTCCACCATCGGAAAAAGAATCCGGTGTAACATTCAAAATGCCCATCAGTAATGTTGAATCTCCAAGTGTTACGGTAGCAGAACCCATATGATATGTTCGTGTATAGCGAATAGGCTGTTTCACTGCTGATAAGCCTCCTTCTGGTACGCATAAGCTAATTGAAAAGTAATAGAGTTAGAAAGAAGTTCAGGAAGCTTGTATGTTGCTGCATGTTCTAACAGTTGATTTACAGGTACTATTTCTTGAATCGAATTGGTTAAAAAGACTTCATCCGCTTCTAGTAACTGCTCCCATGTATAATGACCTTCATGTACTGTGATTCCAGCAGACTCTGCTAATTGAATTACAAAAGCGCGTGTAATCCCTGGCAATATCCCTGTATCTATAGCAGGGGTGTGCAATTGTTGATTTTTTACAAAAAACACATTACTTACGATGCCTTCTGCTAGATATTGTTCCTTGGTTAGCATCAATCCTTCTACAGCGGTAACAGGGTTATCTTGATATTGGATTAATTCACGCTTGCCCAAAATACTATTCATATAATGGAGCGACTTGAGACGAATATCACCTTCCGGTGTATTGCGTAATGTGTGTAAGCGACGTAATGACTTGCTATGACTGTACAGATGGTCAGTAAGCGAAATAGAATCAGGACGTGCTGAAGGTAATGATTTGGCATAGATCACGATAGTAGGCTGTTCATATTCTCCTGAAGGTAGACCTAATATATCGATTCCTGCTGAAACGGTATAACGAATATAAGCATCTGATAATTGATTGGCGATCATTAATTGCTGAATCTGCGCAGATACCTCATTGATCGACTGATCCCAGATGATTCCTAATGATTGGCAACTTGCCGATAATCGTGCTAGATGTTGTTGTAATAAAAAAGGCTGTCCATTATAGGTACGAAACGTCTCAAACAATCCCATCCCATACAAAAAGCCATGATCCATGACAGAGACCACGGCTTGATCTGTAGCAATAATTTGACCATTTAACGATACATAGTTCATACAGTTGGTGCTTTATCTACTTTACGACTCAAAAAGCTACGCAACATTTCATGTCCATGATCGGTCACAATTGATTCTGGATGGAATTGCACACCTTCGACTGCATACTCTTTATGACGCAGACCCATAATTTCGCCTTCAGCCGTCTCAGCCGTAATTTCTAAACAATCGGGTAAACTTTCACGTTCTACGATTAATGAATGATAACGAGTCGCTGTAAACGGAGACGGTAGATTTTCAAAAACAGATGTTTTGTCATGCAAAATAGGTGACGTCTTACCATGCATTAATCGTTCGGCACGAATCACATTGCCGCCAAAAGCTTGACCGATCGCTTGATGACCGAGACAGACACCAAAGATCGGAATTTCGCCTTTGAAATTTTCGATAACGTCTATCGTAATACCAGCTTCTGTTGGTGTACATGGACCTGGAGATAATAAAATGTGATCTGGCGCCATTGCACGAATACCTGCCATATCGATCTCATCGTTGCGACGAACCACAACCTCTTCACCCAATTCGCCTAAATATTGTACAAGGTTATACGTAAATGAATCGTAGTTATCGATTACGAGTATCATAATATTCTCCCCTTCTCTGCTTGCACTTGATCATATTGTTCACTTAACATCACTGCTCTAGCGATCGCTCTAGACTTGTTAAAACATTCGCGATATTC
This sequence comes from Paenibacillus nicotianae, assembly GCF_042681745.1. Taxonomy (NCBI): domain Bacteria; kingdom Bacillati; phylum Bacillota; class Bacilli; order Caryophanales; family Paenibacillaceae; genus Paenibacillus; species Paenibacillus nicotianae. The sequence goes on from NZ_JBHUGF010000002.1 coordinate 7,538, forward strand.
ACGATAAGGTACCGAGTCGATCACTACACCAGCTCCGGCTTGCATATAAGCTATATTGTCTTTAACAGTTAATGTTCTAATAATAATATTTAATTCCATATTACCATTATAGTCAATCCAGCCCATCGAACCTGTATATGCACCCCGACGTGTCTGTTCTAACTCTTCGATAATTTCCATCGTACGTACTTTTGGTGCACCGGTTATTGTTCCACCGGGAAATACAGCGGCTATTACATCATACACATCTTTGGAATCGGCTAACTCTCCTTCGACTCCCGATACTAAATGCATCACATGCGAATAGCGCTCAATCGTCATCAATTCCGGTACGCGCACTGTACCATATTTGGCGATTCGCCCTAGATCATTACGCTGAAGATCAACCAGCATAATATGTTCAGCACGTTCTTTTTCATTGGATAACAGATCGTCTTCCATCGCCTGATCTTCTATGTCTGTTGTTCCTCTGCGTCTTGTACCTGCTATCGGTCGTGCAGACACTTTGCCATCTACTACACGCACTAACAGTTCAGGCGAAGCCGATACTAAATGAAAATCAGGTGTACGCAACAATCCCATATATGGAGAAGGATTAGTCAAACGTAACCATTCATACACAGATTCCGGCGCTGAAGTTAACGGTCGCTGACTGCGTAAAGATAAGTTGACTTGAAATACATCACCCTGACGGATATACTCCTGAATCGTTTGCACTGCTTTTTCAAATTGAACTTGATCAAATCCAGTCTCAAATCCATAACCATCTGTACGTGAATCGCTTAATGCTACAGGATGTTCAGCTAAAAATTGCTTACGTGCCAATGTAGAAGATAACTGTGACTGCTGGATCATATGTTTCCACTTTTCAGCCATTTGCATTGCACATGTAGCCGCATAATCATAATCCTGTTGATGATCTGTATGTTCATTGATCAATGTATGCACACAACAGTACAATTGCTTTTCGATATGATCGATTACCCATACTTGATTGAACTTCATCCATAGATAATCAGGCATTCCAAGATCATTACTCAACCGATCTGGTAATTTTTCTAAAGAACGAGCTACATCATAGCTTAGAAAACCAACACATCCGCCTGTAAAAGGGGGCACTTCTTCTAATCTAGGTGCACGATCGGTAGACATCCATGTTCGCAGTATATCTAAAGGCTTGCCTGTATACGATGCATCAGCTACATATTCAGGTTGTACATGTTGCCACGATAATATAGGAGTGATGCTTGTTGCATTGCGAATATGTGCTTGCCCGTCTTGACCGCTCAGGATCGAGATCGGAGAAAGTCCAAGATAACTGTATCTGCCGTTTTTTCCATTTTCCAATATAAACGAATATGGCATCTGTTCTTGCCATAATTGTTCCCAGCTATCCGGCAATAGTTGATCTTGCAAAGGAATCTGCACAATATAAGGCAACTGTGTATATCCTGCTGCTTGCCAGTCTATCCATTGTTGAAATGATGTATATACTTTGGTCAATCGATCTTCCTCCAACTTCATGATCTATTCGTTGTCGTTAGTATACTAAAGCGTAGATCGAATGAGAAGATGCGAGAAATAAAAAAGCTTCTACTCCTCAGCCATATAGACAAGGGTAGAAGCTTATTATAGATATTGATCAGAATATAAAATAATTATCAATAGATGACTTAATTCCAATACGGAAACATCAGTACATCTAGCAACACTATTTTATATTATTCTGGTATCAGGATTAAGATTCAAAGTTATACAATGGTGTACTAAGGTAACGTTCACCATTACTTGCGATGATAACAACTACACGCTTGCCTGTACCTAATTCTTTTGCTACTTGTAGAGCGGCTTTGATCGCTGCACCTGAAGAAATACCTGTAAGAATTCCTTCTTCTTTGGCTACACGACGAGCCCATTCAAAAGCTTCTTCATTTTCAACGTGAATAATCTCGTCATAAATGTTTTGGTTCAAAATTTCAGGAATAAAGTTAGCGCCAATCCCTTGAATTTTGTGAGGACCTGGTTGTCCACCTGCCAAAATAGGAGAAGCTGCAGGTTCTACAGCATAAATTTTGATCTCTGGGAAAGACTGTTTTAGCACTTCACCCGCACCAGAAATTGTACCACCTGTACCGATTCCTGCTACAAACGCGTCTAACGTTCCACCGATTGAACCGATCGCTTCAACAATTTCAGGCCCTGTTGTTTCGCGGTGAATTTTAACGTTTGCTTTATTTTTAAATTGCTCTGCAATAAAGTAATCTGGATTTTCACTCAAAATCGTTTCTGCTTTTTTGACAGCTCCATTCATACCTTCTGATCCTGGAGTAAGAACTAATTCTGCTCCATATGCACGAAGCAAATTACGACGTTCAATACTCATCGTTTCAGGCATTACAATTACACATTTATATCCTTTAGCAGCAGCGACCATAGCCAGACCAATACCTGTGTTACCACTGGTTGCTTCAACAATCGTACCACCAGGTTTAAGTAAACCTTGTTTTTCCGCTTCTTCTACGATGCTGATTGCAATTCGATCTTTGACACTGGAACCCGGATTCTGATATTCAAGCTTCAGATAAATATCTGCGCTTCCTTCAGGAACGATACTATTCAACTTAACTAGCGGTGTTCCTCCGATAAGTTCTGTAATGTTATTGACGACTTTTGCCATGCCTATAGCCCTCCTTCAAATGATTGAACGTAGCTGCGAATATAAATTATATTCTATATGTCTAATCTACGCTATTCCGAGTAAAATAGTAGGTTTTAATATACTTTTATATTATCAATGTGTCACAGTGTTGTCAATCTAGCATTTAGCAAAAACAATAGGAAATTGAGCAGATAGAGTAAATATTTTTACTCTGCTACAGATAAAATATACGCATTGTATTTTTCTCGTAATTGCTGCTCAATTTCTGTTAACGGTTTGGCTTGCCCGAGTGCGATTTTACGTCTTGCTGTTTCCCGGCTTAACGTCTGTTCGGACGAGGGAGCAGGACGAATATCGGTGACTTGTACAATCGCATAATGACCTGTACTCAGCGCAATCGGCCCAACGATATCACCTGCTTGCATATCTTGAATCGCTTTTAATACTTCAGGTGGTTGAAAAGGATCATCTTGATCAATCCATCCAAGTGCTCCACCTTGTGGTGCTGAAAATGTATCTACAGACATGGACTGTGCAACTGCTGAAAAAACCTCACCTTGATCGATACGTTCTATTGCTTGTTGCGCAGACGATTCATTGTCCAATTCAATCCATGACAAATCAAATTGATGCTTGGTCATCGATTGCTTATATTGTTCTAGATACGCATCTACTTCTGCATCGGTGATTTTGATATCTGCTGTGGCAATCTTTTCGAGTTCAATCTGATATTCCGATTCTTGTCTCAGGTCATCAGCGCTCAATCCAAATTGAGTATTCATTTCCTGATAAAAGTCTGCTGGTGAAGAATATCCGCTAATCCGCTCTGCTAGATCATCTTGAATTTCTTCTTCGCTAACCGCAATATGGCGTACTTGTACTTCAAGCTTAACGGCTTGATGATTGAGCATTTGTGTCAAAATTTCTTTGCCGTATCTTCGTTTTAATTCATCGACCCATTCTTGTTCACTAATTGACTCATTACCTACCATCGCTACTGTAGAAGAGCTAGAATGTTGAACTGCCCGGATCACCCAAAAGGCACCGAGCAGCATAATAATTACAGATAATAAGACCAAGACGGCTGTCCATACAGGTGATCTGCCTCTAGTCATATATTTCGTATTCCTTAACTTTTAGCTTCAGCAAGAATAGATTCCAGATCTTGACGATTGAATAAATGCTTTTCACCACAGAAATGACATACTACTTCTGCTTGTCCATCTTCTTCAATCAATTGTGTTAACTCATATTCGCCTAGACTCATCAATGTCTGCTCTACACGTTCACGGGAACAAGAACAATAGAATCGTACATCCGATGTTTCCATCACTTCTGCATCAGGCACAACACGGCGTAACAGTTCTTCTAACTCTAATCCTTCTGCTAAAAGAGTAGTTACCGGCGGCAAAGCGCCTATCGATTGTTCGATTTGATCAATCTCGGCATCGGTAAGACCTGGCAACAATTGAATAATAAATCCGCCTGCTACAATAACAGAATTGTCTGTATCGACCAGTACGCCTATTCCTACAGCAGAAGGAGTCTGTTCAGACTTCGCAAAATAGTAGGTGAAATCTTCACCCAATTCTCCTGAGATAATCGGTACACTTCCGCGGTAAGGATCTTTAAGCCCCAAATCTTTGATTACATACACAAATCCTTCTGTACCTACTGCACCAGCTACATCCAATTTACCCATTGCATTACTTGGTAAATGTACATGCGGATTATCGACATATCCACGAACTTCGCCTTTAGCATTAGCATCTGCTACGATCTGACCAAGAGGCCCGTCACCTTTGACTTGCAACGTTAATTTTTCTTCACCTTTAAGCATCGCACCCATCATTGCTGCTGTTGTTAAGGTACGACCCATCGCTGCTGTTGCTGTAGGCCATGTATCATGACGTTGACGTGCTTCTTCCACTAAATGAGTAGAACGAATAGCAAATGCACGTACTTTGCCACCTAATGCTATACCACGAACCAAAAGATCCGGTTTTGTATGATTTTGATTTTCCATTTGTAATAGCTCCCCTCGTTGCTCTTGCTGTATATTCCAATGAGCATGTTCTTCTATTTTTATTTAGACGCTTTAGGCGTACCAAAAGTTTTGTCTATATTGGTTGTAACTATATTACGTTCATAAATCAAACGCAATCCTTCAAGAGTAAGCATCGGATTCACTTCATCTACCGTTTCGGTTTCACTGGAAATAAGTTCTGCCAAACCACCAGTCGCAATGACTTTACCAATAACGCCCATTTCAGCATGAATTCGTTTGACGATACCATCCACTTGACCTGCGTATCCATATATAATACCAGATTGCATCGCATGAACGGTATTGCGTCCAATCACTTTTTTAGGTTTTTCGAGTTCAATATTGGGTAATTTAGAAGCTCGTTGATATAAAGCTTCTGTTGAAATACCAATTCCAGGTACAATCGCTCCACCTAAATAATCGCCTTTGCTATCTATACAATCAAATGTTGTCGCTGTGCCAAAATCAACTACAATCACCGGGCCACCGTATTTGGCAACAGCTGCAACTGCATTCACTATCCGATCTGCTCCTACTTCACGCGGGTTCTCATAACGCAAGTTCAGACCGGTGCGTATGCCCGGTCCGACAATCATAGGAGTATGATATAAATATTTTCTACACATTTCTTCTAACGTATGCATAATTGGTGGCACAACAGAAGAAATAATAATACCTTGAATATGATCTATTTCAATTTTAGACATTTGAAAAAGATTATGCACCATCACACCGTACTCATCTGGTGTTGCTTGTCGATTCGTACTGATGCGGAAATGATGAAGCAATTGTTCTCCTTTATACACGCCTAGCACAATATTCGTATTCCCTATATCGATCACAACTATCAAAGTGCGTCACTCCCCTTTCTTCGCACCCAAATCCAGACTAATATCCAGATTTTCAAAAGAATACGTCAATCTCCCTACCGATATAATATCAACACCTGTGGCGGCCAAATTATAAATAGTTTCCAAAGATACATTGCCTGATGCTTCGATTTTAACATGTGGTGCTTGCTGACGAATCATACGCACTGCTTCTTGCATACGTTCAATCGGCATATTATCAAGCATAATGATATCTGCGCCCACAGTCAAAGCTTCTTGTACTTGCTCTATACTTTCAGTCTCCACTTCAATCGTCATCGTGTGCGGAATCTGCTGGCGTGCAGAAGTCACAGCTTCTGTAATCCCGCCTGCTGCTTTGATATGATTGTCTTTAATCATAACTGCATCATATAATCCAAAACGATGATTATGACCTCCACCAACACGTACCGCATATTTTTCAAGCATACGATGTCCTGGTGTGGTTTTGCGTGTATCGACTAATCGTACCGGTAATGCTTGAATCGCATCTACATATTCACGCGTACGAGTAGCAATCCCCGACATTCGCTGCAACAAATTGAGTGCTAGTCGCTCGCCTGTGAGTAGATGATGAGTATTGCCTTCTACTTCTGCAATGATATCACCTTTGTGTAGCTTTTGTCCTTCTTGAGCGATAGGTTGAAAAGTTAAATCAGGATGCACCGTATGAAATACTAATTCTGCAACCGTTAGTCCAGCAAGTATACCGTCTTGCTTAGCATGAATAACCGCGCGACTAATATGTCCTTGCGGAACGGTAGTAGCTGTTGTGATATCGCCAGCGCCTACATCTTCTTGAAGCCACAACTTGATCCATTGTATAAGATTTTCCTGATAACCATTAAACATCATCACTACTCTCCTTTGTTAGCTCCTGATCAATTTGTTGTACAATATGTTGTTGCCAGTGATTATCATTACGTTCTGGAAAATCTTCTCGATAATGTCCGCCACGACTTTCTTCTCGGTAAAGAGCAGAACGCATAACAAGTAGTGCACAGGTGAGCATATTAGCGAGTTCTATCGCTTCGCGGGTATGCAAAGGGTATTCGAAAATAACTGCTAATGCTTCTAGCTTATTCAATCCGTCTTGAAGAGAAGATGCTGTGCGACGAAGCCCTGCATGTTGTCCCATAATCTGTTGTAATTCTAATCGCAAGCTGATCCACTGCTCACTAGACTTTGTGAATTCAGGTACATTCTTGTTATAAAAAAAATTAGATGTTGGTAAAAAGGAATCTGTGTGTACAGTATCGAGCGGATTCAGTTGAAGAATTTGCTGTACGACTCTTTTTCCAAAAACAATTGCTTCTGATAACGAATTACTAGCTAACCGATTCGCTCCATGAATACCCGTAGAAGATACTTCACCACAAGCAAATAATCGCTGTATACTGGTTGCTCCTTGAAGATCTGTTTTGATCCCACCCATCATATAATGAGCGGCTGGTGCTACCGGTATCCAATCTTGAGCAAGTTGTAAACCATAACTCATACAGGTCTCATAAATCGTTGGAAAACGGCGCTTTAGTACTTCTTCTGTCTCATGGGTAATATCCAGATATACAAAAGCACTATCTTCATTTTCCATTTCACTGATAATCGCTCTAGCTACAATATCGCGTGGTGCTAATTCGAGTAACGGATGATAATTTGCCATAAAAGCTTCGCCTTTGCGATTCCGTAAAATAGCGCCTTCTCCGCGTAACGCTTCTGAAATTAGAAATCGTGGTGCACCTGGATAACACAATGCTGTCGGATGAAATTGAATAAATTCCATATCTCGTACCTGTGCGCCTGCACGATATGCCATCGCTACTCCATCGCCTGTAGCAACATCAGGATTCGTCGTATATTGATATAACTGCCCACTACCTCCTGAACAAATCACTGTTGCTTCTGCTTGGACATAGACTAGGCGATCATCCGGTTGCTTGACGATGACACCTGTACATTCATTATGTTCTGTTATTAAATCTATAGCGAAATGCTCATCCCATACTTCAATACGGGGATGTTCAGCTACATGTTGAGATAGTGCTCTAACAATCTCATACCCTGTAGAATCACCATTGGCATGTAAAATACGACGGTGACTATGCGCTCCTTCTCTGGTTAACTCTAACTGCCCATCAATCGTATCGAATAAAGTCCCGAGCCGAATCAATTCTTGTACCCCTGCGGGCCCTTCTTGTACAAGCACATCTACCGCAGATGAAGAACAAAGTCCTGCGCCTGCCAGTAATGTATCTTGACGATGATAAAGAGGAGAATCATCTGCTGCAATCACAGCCGCTATCCCGCCCTGAGCATAACGGGTATTACTTTCTAACAACGATTTCTTGGTAATCATAAGAACGTGCTTATATTCACTTGCCAAAATAGCAGCAAACAGCCCTGCAATTCCTGAACCGATAATAATAACATCTACTTGTTTGTGAATATATTCACTCAATTGATAATCGATTAGGCGATTTGGAATCATTTTGGGTTCCTCTCAATCATTCAAGATGAAGATACTTGTAGCATCCGTTCTAAAGAAACACGAGCTTGATCAGCAACAACAGGCGGTACATAAATTTGCGGTTTCATTTGCTCAAGACAATTGACTAATTTTTTTAAATTATTTACTTTCATATTCGGACATACTAAATATTTACTCGCAAAACGAAATGTTTTATCCGGGCTGTCTTTGCGAAGCTGATATCCTGTACCATCTTCTGTCCCTACAATAAACTCCTGACAAGGTGATTCTTTGCAATATTTGATAATCGCTGTAGTACTACCTACAAAATCTCCTAATGCGACTACGTCTGGACGACATTCAGGATGAACTACAAATTCAGACTGAGGATATTTCGCTTTCATCTCCATCACGTCTTTGACGGTCAACATATCATGAGTATTGCAGTAGCCTTCCCAGATAATCATTTTTTTATCCGTATGTTGTTGTACATAATGTCCCAAATTTTTATCAGGTACCCAGATAATTTCATCAGAGTCTACGGATTGGATCACTTTAACTGCATTAGCCGAAGTACAGCAAATATCAGTTTCGGCTTTAATTTCAGCAGACGAATTGATATAAGTGACTACTTTTGCGTTGGGATGCTTTTCCTTTAATCGACGTAATCCATCTACATTGACCATATCTGCCATCGGACAACCTGCACGCTCATCAGGAATAATCACTGTTTTGTTAGGTGCTAGAATCTTAGCACTTTCGCCCATAAAATGAACCCCACAAAAGACAATCGTATCGGCTTCAGTCTGAGCCGCTTTTTGCGCTAACAAAAAAGAGTCACCACGGAAATCAGCTACTTCTTGAATCTCATCTCGTTGATAATAATGAGCCAAAATAATTGCATTGCGTTCTTTTTTTAATTGTAAAAGACGTTCTTTAAGCTCTGCATCCCGTTCTGCTTTCTTTTCCATTGCTAACGCTTCCATCGTAATCACTCCTTTTCATTGTTTGAGATTCATTTCACAATGTTAGACAGACAAGTAGGTTCTAGATGAATAGAAAATTACTATCTATAAAGTTTGTGAAAAATATCTCGTACTATCGTGTAACTTGTGTCTAATTTGTGATCAATGTTCAACCAATAATGTACACAATCGCATAGCTATTTGTCAATCAGTGAATTAGCACATTGATCTAATCGCACAAAAAAGCCCGAAGATGATTATCATCTTCGGGCTTTCATATTTGTTGCATCTTCATTATTGATTAAGAAGTAGGTGTGCTTCCACCTGTTCCATTTGGTCCACGATCTTCACCAGGGCCATTGGTCGGGCTGTTTGGAATATCTCCGTCTTTACCTAATCCAGGTGTAGATGGAGTGTTATCTTTCTCCAAACTCAAAGAACCACCAATTGTATCTACAGTAGGTTCGCCACCTTCTGGTGTTTCCCCTGAACCGCTTGTGTTACCATCGCCATTTGTATCACTTAAAGATCCAGTTTCAATCAATTCTTTGATTTGCTCTAGATCCAATGTTTCTACTTCAAGCAATGTTTGAGCAATCAAATGCATTTCTCTTGAATGTTTTTGCAATAATTCGCGGCAACGTTCGTAAGATTCCGTAATAAAACGGTGCATTTCTTGATCAATTTCATAAGCGATTTTATCACTATAGTTTTGCTCGTGTCCGATATCACGACCCAAGAATACTTGACCTTGAGCAGTACCGAATTGCATCGGTCCAAGCTTCTCACTCATACCGTATTCAACGATCATGCTACGTACGATACCAGTTGCTTGTTGGAAATCACTGTATGCTCCAGTACCAATCTCGCCGATAAATAATTCTTCAGCAACACGACCACCTAGCAAACCAGTTACTTTGTCCAACAATTCCTGTTTCGTTACAAGCATACGGTCTTCTTTGGGAAGCATAATAACATACCCGCCAGCACGTCCACGCGGTACGATAGTAACTTTGTGTACCATATCCGCATGCTCCAAGAAGTAACCTACAATCGTATGACCCGCTTCATGATAAGCAACGATGCGTTTTTCACGATCACTAATAACACGACTACGTTTTTCTGTACCTACGATGATACGGTCAATTGCTTCATCAACCTCAGTCATCGAAATATCACGACGATTACGACGTGCAGCAAGCAATGCTGCTTCGTTCATCAAGTTCTCCAGATCTGCACCTGTAAAACCTGTTGTACGTTTCGCAATTGTATCCAATCTTACGTTAGACGTAAGTGGTTTGTTACGTGAGTGAACTTTCAATACAGCTTCGCGACCTTTCACGTCTGGACGATCAACCGTAATTTGACGGTCAAAACGACCTGGACGTAACAATGCAGGGTCCAAAATATCTGGACGGTTCGTTGCAGCTACGATAATAATACCTTCGTTTGCTCCAAAACCATCCATTTCAACAAGGAGTTGGTTCAACGTTTGTTCACGTTCGTCATGACCGCCACCAAGACCTGCGCCCCGTTGACGACCGACTGCATCAATCTCATCGATGAAAATAATACATGGTGCATTTTTCTTCGCATTCTCAAACAAATCACGTACACGCGACGCACCGACACCGACAAACATTTCCACGAAATCAGAACCGGAAATGCTGAAGAACGGAACGCCTGCTTCTCCTGCTACTGCACGAGCAAGCAATGTTTTACCTGTACCCGGAGGACCTACAAGAAGTACCCCTTTAGGAATACGAGCTCCCACTGCGTTAAACTTACGTGGATCTTTAAGGAAATCAACAACTTCGACGAGTTCTTGTTTCTCTTCGTCAGCCCCTGCTACATCCTCAAATGTAATTTTTTTCTTCTCTTCGTTATACAAGCGAGCACGACTTTTACCAAAGTTCATGACTTTGCCGCCGCCACCCTGAGCTTGATTGAAAAGGAAGAAGAATAGAATAAACATGATCACAAGCGGTATCATCGAAGTGATAAATGACAACCAAATGCTGTCGCCTTCCATCGGCTTGATGGTTACTTGTGTACCCCCATTGTCACTAGCTGTTTCGATCTCGTTGATCGCCGCATCAGTGGCAGGGATGTAAGAAGAAAACGCATTAGATTTAGCATCTGCTGGTTTATTTTTGTATTCACCTGTAACCAAATAGGCATAGTTATCAAACTGAACCGTAACAGAGGAGACATTACCAGCAGCAAGTGCTGCTTTAAGCTGATCATATCTTGGATTATCGGTAGCTTCACTTCCGTCACTAACGTAACGAACAATGCCCACCACGACTAAAAAAAGAATTAAATAGAAACCCGAATTCCGGATGAACCGATTCATCCCCTACCTCCTCTCGAGACACTTAAATTATTTTACCATAGCAAGACTTACGTTCTCAATAGAGCTCGAAGTCAAATAACAGATATTAGGGTATCGGACAATATATCGACACTTGGATATAACTGTTATCAGAGCATAGGTAATTAGTTTGAATAAATTGCCGGCTTTAAAATCCCAATGTAGGGTAGATTCCGGTATTTCTCAGCATAATCCAGACCGTATCCAACAATAAAAGCATCCGGTATAACAAAACCAGTATAATCTGCTTCTAAGTTGACCGTTCTGCCTGCTGGCTTATCGAAAAGAGTAACTACACGTACGCTACTAGCACTACGACCGCGCAATACCTCCATAAGGTAACTAAGCGTGAGTCCACTGTCAATAATGTCTTCTACAATCAGTACGTCTCTACCTTCTACAGAAACGTCTAGATCTTTAATGATTTTGACAACGCCGGATGATTTGGTAGATGCTCCATAACTGGATACCGCCATAAAATCAATCTCAAGCGGTACATCGATCCGTTTAACCAGATCCGCCATAAATACAAAAGCACCTTTTAATACACAAATCACAAGCGGGTTGCGACCCTTGTAATCTTCACTTAGCTTATTGCCAAGTTCTAAAATCTTCTGCTGAATCTCTTCTTCACTGATGAGTACTTCTTCAATGTCATTGCGCAACTTGGTTGAACCTCCTACATTATACTTATCAAGCCGAATCGACGATAATCAAACATTTTCTTCAGTTTTTATTTGCCTCATATGTACTACACAAGAAGTACCCGGGTGTATCAAGGCTGATCCCGAACGTCGAATTCCTGGAATCCATAGCACCTGACCGTGCACATCAGCTACTAAAGGCAAAGTATTACGCTGAGATAATGGTATTTTCTCATCGATAAAAAGATTTTTAACTTTCTTCGTACCACCTTTTTCGTTTAGTTTGAAAACATCGCCTGGACGACGAGAACGCAAACAAAGCGGAAAAGTCAGTAAGTCCGCATCAAAAAATGCTTCTTCCAAAGAAAGTTCCATCTGATCTGAATCATTCCTACTCCATGGTAATAATCGGATATCTAATTGCTTTTGTGAAAAAGGAACAGATATCACTTCATTAGTACGCAAAATCGGAATACAATATGGTTCATAAAGCTTTGGTGTACCTTGCGTAAATTGGATATTCTGATATTCCCGGCGACAAATGACTTTGTCTCCGATATCCAAACTCCAAGTGGTAAGGTCACTTTTCATAATCTGCCCCCGAACCATCTCAATTTTGGAAAAATCAAATTGTTCGTAAGATGGTGACAGATAACTCAATATTAGTTTAATCAACCTCCGTTGTAAAGCGACATGCACTTCGACGAAAGAAGCAACTTCAAATGAAAACGATCCTTCTTCTTCTTTAACCAATTCCGCGTATAACGTCCCTGTTTCCTCTTGAATATAATCATTTTCAGTTCCAACAATTTCAGCAAGCCTTGCCAGAGACGGCACAAGCTGCTCATTAAATTGCTCTAAAAATGGTAAAACATCCAATCGAATACGGTTACGTGTATACTTGCGGTGAAGATTACTGCTATCTGTAATATACCCAAAATGGCATTCTTCACAGGCACGAATCAAGGTCGTCTTGTATATACGTAAGAACGGACGTATAAGTTCCACATTTTTTTCAGTTCTTCGCATTTTTATTCCGCTTAATCCTTCAGCACCTGCTCCGCGCAATATACGCATCAATACGGTCTCTGCTTGATCATCTAAATGATGAGCCAGTGCGATAGAATGTGCTGACCATTTGGTAGCGATTCGGTGCAAAAAATCATACCTTAATGTACGGGCTGCTTCTTGTGGGCCTTGACCGGTCTGCTCTATATACGCAGGGGTATTAACTTCTTCTAACTCAAAAGCAATCCCTAGATCAGAAGCGATCTGCCGAACAACCTTCGCTTCTTGAGCAGACTCTTCAGGTCGAAATCCATGATTCAAGTGAGCACAAATCAGTGTCCATTGATATTCATCGGATAAAGCATGCAAAACATGAAGTAGCACTACAGAATCAGCGCCACCTGAAACAGCGACAACGATCGTATCCCCGCTAGACCAAAGTTGCTGGTCATGTACAAGTGTTCTGACATGCTCTAGCAATGATTGCCATGTCTGTCCACTCATCATCACTCTCTCCGTTTCTTGGTCGTTTTTTACGTTTTAAAAAATAAAGCGATAAATAGTGCAATACTCAAAATAATAAGCGACCAGATAAACGCATTTTTTAAACGTCTGGTCACCGGATCACCATGACTGGATTTTCCCTTTAAAAAGCGTGAACTACTCACTGCTTTCCATACATGATAAGCTTCGTTTGTACTTTTAAATTCTCCGCGCAAAGCACGTTTTAACCAATCTGCATATAATGTCAATCCGGGGGTCTGATCAATCAGTAACACAAGATCAGCAACACCTCGTATTTGTGGCAACTGAGTCGATATAATCTTTTGCAAGCCTTGCTCGTTATATAACTTGATACACATCACAGCAAAAGCAAATAAATCATACGCGTAATCGCCTGTTCGATTACCTGCTTTCCAGAATTTGCGATCATACCATTCTGTAAATTGATGCAGACTTCGTCCAGCTTGAATCGCCCCACCGTAATCAATCAATTCTACTTGTCCTTCATCTGTAATAATAACGTGTTCGGCTTTGAGATCACCAAATACCCAGTTAGCTTCATGCAATTCGCGTAAAATATCGAGCACACCCAAACCTGCTTTACCGAGATTTTCACTGCCTTTTGCACGTAGAAAGTTGGTTAGCGTCTGACCTTTTACATATTTCATCACATAAAAAGGAATGATTAATCCATCTTCTTCATAATCATCCGCATCATACAGATAACGGTTCACCTGATTTTTTCCTGTTTCTTTCCAATGCTTATGTAACGAAAAAAGAAGTTTGATCTCGGATTGTAACGTACGATTGTAGGTGCCCATTTTCAAAGCGTACAGATTGCCGTTCACTATAGCAGACACTAAATAAACGGTTCCATTGGTTCCGTTGCCCAGTACGCGTTGCACCATATACTGTTGTCCTCTAGTTCTTCCGCTAATCATAGTACCTGGCGGCAATTCCGAATTAGTTGATATTGACACCGGGCTTCTCCTTCTCCTCTGAGGGCAGTCTAAATTTAGTGTACCATACCTATAGCAAAAAAATAGCAAAAAAACCGCAGATGCCAGAGCACCTACGGTCATTATTGATATGTTCTATATGCAAGGTAAGGATTAACTACGCTTGGCACCACGGCCTCCACGCTTGGATTCCGTATTTTTTTTGAGTGAAGAAATGCGTTCCTCACTATCTTTCATGAAGCGCGTCAATTTATCATCAAACGAAGGCTTGCCAACTGCTGGCTTGTTGAAAGAACGACCTCCACGATCACCGCCACCGCCGCGATTAAATCCGCCGCCGCCTCCAGAACGCTCTCCGCCATCTCTACCGCCGCCACCGCTGTTGCGTTGCTCAAAGCTACGCTCTGGACGAGGTGGTCTAGAAGATGGTGCTGGTTCTGCTGGTTTGTCAACTGCTTGTTTGATCGAAAGTCCGATTTTACCGTCTTTGTCTACATTGATGACTTTAACAGTAACGACGTCGCCCATTTTAAGATGGTCATTTACGTCTTTTACATAGTTGTCGGCAATTTCCGAGATGTGAACAAGACCAGTGACACCTCCCGACAAATCTACAAATGCTCCAAAGTGTGTTATTCCTGTCACTTTGCCTTCTAACTTGGTGCCCACTTCAATTGCCATAGAGTAAAATAATCCTCCCTTAAAATATACAGTAAAATCCCTTACGGATTACAATCTGCGTTGATTAAATTATAACGGAAGCCGAAAATAAGGTCAACTCACTAATACTCAGTTTTACGACTTATTTCACTTCATTATTCATTTACTGTCTGTTGCATCGGTTGCCCAAATCGGTGTTTCGCCTGGTAAATACATACCATATTGCTTACGAGCGACTTGTCCGATATATTCTGGATCTTCCAATCGCTTCACTTCACTTTGCGATTGAGCAAATGCTGCATCTGCTTTTTGCTTCTGGATTTGATGCTGAGCTAGTTCGTCTTTTTTCTCCGCTAAATGTATAGATTGCATAATGAACGTATAAATCGCCCAGCCCAGGAATAACACCATGAAAAGCATCCAAATCCGTAGCCGTCTGCGCGCCCCATTGTTTCCCTGAGATGACTGATTGTTTGTTTTGTAGTTACCGCTTCGAATCGGCGTAGGTTTTGAGATCATTGGGTTGCCTCCTTGATGGTCTGTCGTCATTACATCACCAACATTACATTTTAATTAACATTACCACAAAATAATGATTTGTAACACTTTGTCGACAAATTAAAAGAAAAAACAAAAAAGGCTGTCCTCACGTCCGCAGACATAAGAACAACCTTTTTCAGTAATAAGCAACCTGTGTATGATTTGGATATTCACCAAATATTACTCTCTAGAAAAAATATCATCCTGTCTTACGATAGGCTCTTCTTTGAGTAATGTATACATCGTTGCTGCTTCTTCCTTGCGCGTACTATCTGCCAAACGTTCTACTTGTATAGTGACTAGCTTTTGTCCAAACTGAACCGTAATCTCGTCACCAACTTTGAGCGTAGCACTAGGCTTGGCTTCACGTCCATTCAACAGGACTCGTCCCTGCTCGGACACATCTTTTGCCACAGTACGGCGCTTGATCAGTCTCGATACTTTCAGGAATTTGTCCAGACGCATTAGTTTACCGCTTCTTTAAGCTTGTTACCTGCTTTGAATGCAGGAACATTGGATTCCGCAATGTTGATTTCTTCACCTGTTTGCGGGTTGCGTCCGGTACGAGCTGCACGTTTGCGAGTTTCAAACGTACCAAAACCGATCAATTGCACTTTATCGCCTTTTGTTAATGCGTCTGTGATTTCACCAAGGAAACCGTTTAATACTGTTTCAACGTCTCTTTTTGTCAATCCGCTGCTTGTAGAAATGTTGTTAATCAAGTCTGTTTTATTCATTATTCAAAGCCTCCCAAATATTCAAAGAAATATAGCTGCGTTATTCAGATTGTATCTAGATAACAATCTATTTACGCAAAGTTGCTTGCCTACAGTATATTACATTCTTCGTGACATCCCAAATTCCTCTATTTTACTGGAGTCATTGGTGCCATATGCATCATAGCATACCGTAAGCGTGTGCTTCAACGCTGCTAGAAAGATCATAACATAAGAACGTATGCTCTGCTTATTTTTTTCAAAATAATTGATTATCCTTTATTTTGCAATTTAGCTTCATCCCATAATTGATCAAGTTCTACCAAAGTCATAGAACGAATATCTTTGCCCTGCGTGTGTAAGGCTTGTTCAATATATTGAAATCTGTGTTTGAATTTGCGGTTAACCAGTGCTAGAGATTGCTCGGGATCAGCGTGGATAAAGCGAGCAATATTGACTGCACAGAAAAGGACATCGCCGAGTTCTAATTGCTGATCCAGTGCATCATGACCTTCGCGTACAGCTTCTTTTAACTCTAGTAATTCTTCATCCATTTTGGCAAAAGCACCTTCAACATTTTCCCAATCAAAGCCTACTTTAGCTGCTTTTTTCTGAATTTTGTAAGCGGTAAGTAGCGCAGGCAGATCACGCGGAACACCATCTAACAGAGAAGCAGTAACATCTAACGTGCCTTTAAGTTTTTTCTCTTCGACTTTCATCGCATCCCAATTTTGAAGCGCAGTCTGTGCATCATTGGCTTCACGATCACCAAATACATGCGGATGACGGAAGATCAGTTTTTGGTTCAGACTTTCGATCACATCATAGACAGTAAATGCACCTGTTTCTTCTTCAATTTGAGCATGAAGCATAATTTGTAACAATACATCGCCCAATTCTTCTTGCATATGTTCTGGATCATCATCATCTATCGTTTCTAGTACTTCATACGTTTCTTCGATAAAATTTTGACGAAGCGATTGGTGTGTCTGCTCTTGATCCCATGGACATCCACCTGGACTACGCAAAATTCCTACAATCTCATGCAGACGAGCAAACGTGCGATTACGAATCTGCTCATCTTCTGTACGAGGTACATAGATTAGTGATAAGTTGCCGTAATTTTCAGTACGATCTAATTCGTATACAGGTGTGCGTTCGATAACTTCTTTGCCTTGTACTCCTAGATAATGACATACGATCACTTCAAAATCGTCAGGATACAACTCCATTAAGCTTAATTTCACATCGGAAGCCGTAAAAGTATCATAGACTTGCCCGATAACGGTATGAAGCTGAGGTTGAAGCAATTGAGCATTGAGCTGAGCCGCATCTAACAACTGAAATCCTTCGATAGGATCGAATCCTAGACGTGTAAAAGCTTCATCCAAAAAGCTTTCCCCGCCCAGTACATTTACAGTGATATTAAGCGCTTGTCCTTGTTCACGCAAAATCTGAACCGTCTTCTCAGCAACCATCGGATGACCGGGTACAGCATAGATGATTTCTTCTGTATCTAATCCTTCGATTGCTGCTTGTAACAACCGATTAGCGATTTCTGCATACACTTTTGGAAATGAATTTTTAGATTCATAGACCTCATCAAATGTGACAAAATCAGCCTGTAATGCTTCTAATGCTGGATGATCTTTGGTACGAACAAATAGCTTTTCAGCTTGTTCTAATTTGCGAAAAATACCGACTGTTAATTGATCC
This sequence comes from Paenibacillus nicotianae, assembly GCF_042681745.1. Lineage (NCBI taxonomy): Bacteria > Bacillati > Bacillota > Bacilli > Caryophanales > Paenibacillaceae > Paenibacillus > Paenibacillus nicotianae. The sequence goes on from NZ_JBHUGF010000002.1 coordinate 25,666, forward strand.
ACATCTCCTGAACCAAGCCCTACTATTGTAATTTTTGCACTCATATTTGTCCTCCTAACCATTGTATATCGACTTTATTTTGTTATGAAATCAGTTTGAATTTTTGCAGTAATTTAGCTAATTTCTTACCTATTTTCGGCAAAGCAATAATCTCTGCTGTGGTCATGATTTTCAATTGGAATATCCCGCCTGCAAAAACGAGACCACCGATACATACTCCACCTAATGTAATCAGTGATGCTTGAATACGTCCATCCAATCCCCAACGATCAAATAGATATTCCGCACCTAACATCCATGCGATTACAGCACCGGACATGACAAGAACCAAAAATAACGGCTTGACCAAATCTTGCTTCCAGGTCACTTGTAGACGGGTTAATCGTATTAATAACCATGTATTCAAAATAGCAGCTACTGCATAGCCAATAATGCCAGCGAATGCAGCACCAATAATACCGAAATAAGGAACCAATATAATATTAAGCACTGCTTTGACGACAGTGGCAAGTAATAAATGTACTGCTGGCGCTTTAACAGAACCCATCCCTTGTAATAACGCTGCTGTCACGATAGATACTGTAGCTCCTACACCTGTAAAAGCTAACCAGCGCATCGCTTCACTACCTGCATCATCTTGATACAACATAATATCTAGAGGAACAGCTAATACTGCTACCCCGGCTGAAGCAGCAAGCCCGAGCAACCAAAACCAGCTTAGTGCCTGACGACTTTGGGATTGCACCAGATCCATACGGTCACGTACTCTAGCATCTGCAAGCGCAGGAATAAATAGTACTGATAATGAAGTAGCTAGCATCGACATTAACTGTACTAAAGGCATTCCTCGATTGTATATCCCGAATTGTACCATAGCCTCTGCTTCGCTCCAGCCTATTCCTTTTAATAGACGTGGCACTGTAAATGTATCTACCAGACTGATTAGAGGAGCAGACAATGATCCTAAGCAGATTGGTAGTGCATAAAGCGATAATGCTTTGAGTAATGGAAATACAGGTTCATGGACACTATTTGTTATCGAAGATGGCGATAATCTGTGCGCTGATTTCTGACGATAAATCCACCAGTAGATTAACATGACTAATAATCCAGCGGCTCCACCCGCGGCAGAACCAAATGTAGCACCAGCAGCGATCCAATCGTCTGCGGCTCCATTGCGATCTAACATCAATAGCAAAATAACCATCGCTGCTACCCGAATCGTCTGCTCAGCGACCTGAGAGACCGCTGTAGGGATCATATTATGCATTCCCTGGAAATAACCCCGTAACCCCGCCATAATCGGCACTAAAGGCAAAGCTAGCGCTGAACTACGTATCGCGGCTTCTGTATGACGATTATCGATCCAATCTGCTAGTAAAGGTGCTCCTATGTACATAAGAATGCCGCCCACTACGCCTAAAACAATCAGCATCACCGATGAGATTGTTAAAACACGCCTTGCTCCTTCTTCATTACCTGCTGCGATGCGTTCAGCTACAAATTTGGAAACTGCTGCTGGAAATCCAGCGGTAGCGACAAGAAGAACCAGCGTGTAAAAAGGATACACCGCATTGTAGATACCGAATACTCCATCTCCTCCGATATTCTGCAACGGTATTTTTTGAATCGTACCGATTAATTTAGATAATACAGCTGCCAATGCTAATATAAATGCTCCTTTAAGCATACGCGAAGATGGAGAGGATTCTTTCATATGCACGGTGCTCCTTTCTAGCCAGTCGTGGCATTCTTTTTTCGGAATAAATTACACAAAAATAGCGCGGAGACTCCGCGCTATTTGTTTTACCCATTCAATCTACTTTTTGCTATAGAAGCCAATCCGTCATCAAATATTATTTACTGCTCTCTGCCGGTGCTTCTGTAGAAGTACCTTCTGTTGCAGGTGCAGTTGTTGTTCCCTCTGTAGCTGGCGCTGTTGTACCTTCTGTAGGCGCTGTAGCAGCCGGAGCTGTTTCGGATTTAGGTAGATTTTTCTTCGTAATCATACCTGGAACTTCTTTAGACATATATTCGCTGAATTTTTGAGAAGCAATTTGAGATTTGATTGTTTCTTTTTCTTCAGCTGTTAGATCAGCAAATGCTTTTTCGGTACGAGATTCTACTTTAATCACATGGTAACCATAATCTGTTTTAACCGGATCACCAATTACACCGATTTTTTGTTCCAATGCTGCATTTTTGAAGCCTTCAACCCAGTTTCCAACTTTATAGTTTTCGTAAAGACCACCTTTGTCTTTAGAACCTGTATCGTCAGAATATTTTTTAGCGATAGTTGCAAAGTCTGCTCCGCCATCTAATTTAGCTTTTACTTCTTTAGCTAATTTCAATGCTTCTGCATCTGTGCGAGTTTTACCATCAGCAGTTTGTAGTCCGATCAATACATGACGTACAGAAGCTGTTGTGTAATCTTTTTTGTTGTCATTGTAGTATTTTTCAACATCTGCATCAGTAACTTTTTCTTTCATTACTTCAGATGCTGTCAATACGCGTGTCATATAGTCTTTTACATCTTGCTCTGTCAAATTAGCTTCTTTGAGCATAGTAGCAAGTTGTTCAGGGTCTACACTGGTTTTGAATTGTTTCAGTTGTTCTTCACCTTGTTTAGCACCAGCAGTTTTTGCTGCTTCGCTTGCACTGTCATCAAGAGATTTGTAAGCTACCTCTTGCTCTAGCAAAATTTCTTTATATTCATCCATATCAAACATTTGAGCGTATTGAGGAGAGAAGAATTTCATCATACTTACTTCATGATTAAATTCGTTCTCAGTGATTGTACCGCCTTTATACTCGGCAACCACCGGACTTGTATCTTTCGTTTCATCATTCTTTGTTTCCGCGGTTGTTCCTTTGTTACAAGCTGCTAACAGACTGATGCACAGAACAGCAACTACTGCTAACATCGTCGTTTTCTGCGCAGCTTTTTTAATTGGCCACATCCTGTAGTTCCCCCTTTAGTTTGAATGATTCCATGATAGCCTCGAGGAATTGGCAAAGCAGTTCAAGCAGCTCGCCATCCGTTAGTCCTTTACCTTTGACTTGAATAACCATATTGGAACCCTGATTAAATTGTACACGTCTTTCGAAGCGATTGCCAACTTGGGACAGTTTGCTCAAATTGAACGCTTTTTCTTGCCCTGTATGGAACTTCAGCAACACATCGTCTCCACGGCGCGAAATATTTTCGATACCATAGCGTTTGCCATACAGCTTGAGTCTTGCCACTTGTAACAACTGTAATACCGCTTCAGGCAATTCGCCAAAACGATCTAACAGTTCATCTTCAAGTTCGCCGACATCGTCAAATGCAGACAGTACAGCGACCTTTTTGTAAATTTCTATTTTTTGGATACTGTCATAAATATAATCAGCTGGAAGATACGCGTCAATAGATAGATCAATAACGGTATTCCAATCGTTCGCTTTGGTATCTTCTTCACCCAGCATAGTTACTTTACGTTTCTGAATTTCTTCAGCTAGCATCTGCGAATACAGGTCGAACCCGACTGAAGCAATAAAGCCTGATTGCTCTGCCCCCAGTAGATTACCTGCTCCACGAATCGATAGATCACGCATCGCAATTTTGAAGCCTGAACCAAGTTCTGTGAACTCTTTGATCGATTGTAGACGCTTCTCTGCGACCTCAGTTAACACTTTATCCCGTTGGTACGTAAAATAAGCATACGCGATTCGATTCGAACGTCCAACCCGCCCACGCAACTGATACAACTGAGAAAGCCCCATTTTATCAGCGTCATGTACAATCAGCGTATTCACGTTTGGAATATCGACGCCTGTCTCAATAATACTGGTACTTACAAGTACATCGAATTCGCCATCCAAGAAATCAAGAATCGTTTTTTCCAATTCTTGCTCAGACATTTGTCCATGTCCAACAGCGACTCTTGCATCTGGAACCAGTTCTGAGATTTGAGCTGCCATTTCGTGAATCCCTTGCACTTTGTTATACAGGTAATAAATCTGACCACCACGAATCAATTCGCGCTCTACTGCTTCACGAACCAATGTATAACTATGTTCAACAACATATGTCTGAACAGGGAATCGATTCTCTGGTGGTGTCTCAATAACAGAAAGATCACGCACACCTAGCATCGACATATGAAGTGTACGTGGAATCGGTGTCGCTGTTAATGTCAGTACATCGACATTGGTTTTGAGACGTTTGAGCTTTTCTTTATGCGACACACCAAACCGTTGCTCTTCATCGACAATCAACAGACCTAGATCTTTGAAAATAATATCTTGAGATAATAGTCGATGGGTACCAATAACAATATCAACTGTCCCTTGTTTGATTCCTTTAATCGTATCGTTCTGCTCTTTACGCGTACGGAATCGGCTTAATACACTGATATTAAAAGGATACTCTGCAAACCGTTCTCGGAATGTCTCATAATGCTGTTGCGCCAAAATCGTAGTTGGTACAAGAATAGCCACTTGCTTGCCTTCGATAGCAGACTTAAATGCTGCACGAATAGCAACTTCTGTTTTCCCGTATCCTACATCGCCGCAAAGCAAGCGATCCATTGGACGCGTTTTTTCCATATCTTTTTTGATCTCATCGATCGCACGTAACTGATCACGAGTCTCATCATAAGGGAAAATATCTTCGAACTCTTGCTGTTCAGCCGTATCTTTTTCAAATCCATACCCAGAAGCTTCCTGACGCTCTGCATATAATTTGATAAGATCATCTGCAATATCTTGCACAGAAGAACGAACTTTACTTTTGACTCTAGTCCACTCATTACCACCAAGCTTGTAGACTTTAGGTTCTTTTTCTTCTGAGCCTACATATTTCTGGATCAGATCAATCTGTTCAATCGGTACAGATAGCTTATCACCACCTGCATACATAATATGCATATAGTCTTTGTGAATACCGGCTACTTCAAGCGTACCGATCCCCATATATTTACCGATACCATGATTCTGGTGAACCACATAGTCCCCCACTTTAAGCTCGGTATAACTACGAATCCGTTCTGCATTATCTACATTTTTGCTCACTTTACGAACTTTGCGTTGCTTTTTGGAGAACATTTCGCCTTCGGTAATAACGGCTAGATTAATCGATGGCAACTCAAATCCTGTTTGTAGACTACCATCTATCATAATAGGGGTCTCAATATCGTAATCATCAAGTACCCGGCGTACGCGCTCCATCCGTTCTTCGCCATTCGCAACCATTAATACTTGAATGCCTGCTTTTTTCCAGCGTTCCATCTCGGACTTGAGTACGTTCATTTGTCCATGAAAATCCTGCATTGTACGACTAACAAAGTTAACGATATTGCCTGGAAGCACATGCGGAACTTGACGTAAAAAGATCGATGTCCAGATCGTTTGGAAGCCACTGCGATACATAATATCGTCTGTATCTCCAGCCAGTTCAAGCGAAGGTAAGTTTTTGCCATTTTGTAATAAATGCATATTCCATTCGGATTCATCACGCTCTAATTGCTTAGCGGTTTCCAGCAATCGTGCAGGTTCTTCCATAATTAGAATCGTATCTTCAGGCATGTAGTTATACAAAGTGACCTGCTCTGGATAAAGCAAGCTGATGTATTTATAAATTTCCGGGAAATAAATATGTTGGCGCATCAATTCAATCTCGCGACCAATTTCTTCACGTAGACGAATTTTCGCCTGGCGATCTGTCATTTTTTCGATTTGCATTTCAAGACGAGCAGAAGCCAAATCTGCTGCATTGTTCATACGGGTACGATCTGCAATAATTTCACGACAAGGTGTAATTGTGATCGATTTCACTTTATCGATAGAACGCTGATCATCAGGATCAAATGTACGAATCGAATCGATATCTTCATCAAATAATTCAATCCGATAAGCCAAACTCGCTGTAGCAGGATAAAAGTCGATAATCCCACCGCGCACACTCATTTCACCACGCGATTCTACACGTTCTACGCGTTCGTATCCAAGTTCAATCATACGGGTTAAAAACGTATCAAGAACCAGTGTACCGCCTTCTTTTAATTCAATCTCAGCTCCTGCTAATGACTCTGGCGCAGGTACAAAACGTCGAATACCGGAAAAAGGCACAACAACAACGCCTCTAAATCCAGCAGCACATTTCATCAATACATCGATACGTTGTGCTAATGTCTCCGGGCTTGATATGGCTGATTCTGCGGCTACCAGTTCATTAGCTGGATATAACAAAACCTGCTCAGGTGTTAGCGCTTCCTGTAAATCTTCAGCAAGCTTATGAGCAGCAAACATATTATGAGTGACGACCAATAATGGTCTTTGGACTTCTGTGAACAGACTAGCCATCATGATCTGGCGTGAAGAACCGGATAAACCGGAGATGAGTTGTTCTTTCATCCCGGACACAATACCAGATGTAACAGAACCAAAATCCTTGTCTTTGGCAAATGCTTGTATCAGAGTTTCTAACAAAACGGCACCTCACTTATCCTTAGGTAAAAACGGTAAAACGACAAATCGGATTCATCTCGATTTGCCTACAAACAACCGCCTTCTTCTCTAACCTGTATTACAGATCAGCATCAAAGGCGGTACTTATGAATTTGGGACAGTTGTCAATGTCTGTAATTGCTTATGAATTAAGGCTTATTATAGCATCAACCGTTAAATTTAGCCATTGTCTGCTCAAAGGTATGCTTCAGACTATATTCCATCGCATTACAAGCATTTTCGATCATTTCATCTAGCAATTCTTTTTCTTTTTTGGCAAAAGGAGAAAGCACGTAATCGACAATCGCATAACCAGGAGCTGGTCTTGAAATACCCATGCGAATACGATCAAATGTCTGTGTGCCTGTATGTTGAATAATAGACTTGATCCCATTATGTCCACCTGCACTACCTTGATAGCGCAGACGAATTTTACCTGTTTCGGTGTCCATATCATCATAGACTACAATCATATCTTCTAAAGCCACTTTATAATAATCCATATAGCCTCTGACTGCTTCACCAGATAAATTCATATAGGTCATTGGCTTAATTAAAACGACTTTTACGCCATCAATATGTCCTTCACCGATCAGTGATTTACTTTTAGCTTGATTAATAGCGATCCCGTGTCGATCTGCTAAACGATCCAATGCCATAAAACCAACATTATGACGGGTTTTGGCATATTCAGATCCGGGATTGCCCAAACCTACAATCCATTTCATTGGTGCATATCCTCTTTTCTTTGGAAATATACAATCATGCAAAATGTAAAGGATGCTATATTATCGTGCAGTCACTAACATTTTTTGCTAAAATCAAATTATTGAATACGTATCATCCTTTTGATACTTATCTGCAAATGATCAACTTCACGACTAACCAGTATAGAGAGGGGGATTCAGCATGTACACCTTTGGGCAGCAATTGCTGAAAAACCGTCATTTTTATGATCATTTTAAACAGGAAGTGCCTGTGCAGATTTATCGTCGTGATATTCCTGTCGATATCGGAATGATTACGGCGTATGATCACCAGTTTATCGAGGTGAATCGTGTATTGTATCATCGGCAACGTCATGTGTTTCTTTCAAGACCTGGGTATTAATAGATACGCCGATAAGGGTTACTCGCCTCAGATGGGGCAAGTAACCCTTTTATTACATCAACGCTTATTCAATTTCAAATAGTTTACTGATCGATAGTTCTTCATGAACACGAATAATCGCTTCACCCATAAGAGGTGCTACCGACAATACTTTTAATTTGCTTGTAGGATTAGGATGCGTAATTGGAATCGTATCAGTTACGATAACTTCTTTGAGTGGTGAATTTTCCAGACGATCCATCGCAGGACCAGACAATACTGGATGTGTACAACAAGCATACACTTCTTTGACTCCACCTTCGATCAAAGCATTTGCACCTAACACAATTGTACCTGCTGTATCAATAATATCATCTACCAAAATCGCTGTTTTGCCTTCGATATTACCAATAATGTTCATTACTTCACTCACATTCGGTTCAGGGCGACGCTTATCGATAATCGCAAGCGGAGCACTTAGTAGATCAGCAAGCTTACGCGCGCGTACTACACCACCGTGGTCAGGAGAAACGACAACAGGGTTTTCAATTTTTTTGGAACGGAAATATTGAGCTAGAATCGGCACTCCAAGTAGATGATCTACAGGAATATCGAAGAATCCTTGAATCTGCATAGCATGTAAATCCATAGCGATTACACGGTGAGCGCCTGCTTTTTCAATCAGGTTCGCTACCAATTTAGCTGTAATTGGATCACGTGAACGTGCTTTACGGTCTTGACGTGCATATCCGTAATAAGGAATTACCACATTAATACTTTTAGCAGAAGCACGTTTTAAGGCATCTACCATAACTAGCAGTTCCATCAGATTATCATTGACAGGTGCACAAGTAGATTGGATTACATAGACATGGCAACCACGAACACTTTCAGACAACTTCACCTGAATCTCTCCGTCACTAAATCCAGTCGTACGAGATTCACCCATAGGAATACCAATATAGTCAGCAATCTGTCCCGCCAACTTAGGGTTAGAATTACAAGTGAAAATTTTTAATTTAGAATCACAATAAGTCATAATGGTTAAAACCCTCCGTGGTGGTTCATTGGAATGCTTATCAACTCGGCGTTCATTTCTCTTTAGATCCGTCAAATCATACAACAAGCATTATATATTTCATATTATATAATAATTCTTTAGCGAATAGTGGCATTTTGTTGGTAAGAATCGATAATAATTTTAGTTCTAGCGCATTATTTTTTGCTATAACTGTTAATTATTTCTTTTCATCATGGATTGCTTTCGCTTTTGCACGAATTTTCTCAGCATATCCTGATTTGTTTTCTTGGCGCTGACGAGCAATTGCCATATCGTTTGCTTCTACATCTTGGGTAATTGTAGAACCAGCTACTACATAAGCACCATCGCCTACACGTACAGGAGCGATTAAGTTAGAATTACTACCAATAAATACATTATCGCCAATTTCAGTAATCGCTTTGTTGAGTCCATCATAGTTAGCTGTAATCGCTCCACAACCAATATTCACTCCTGAACCTACAACCGCATCACCTACATAGCTTAGATGAGGAATTTTGGAGCCTTGTCCTACTGTTACATTTTTGAGTTCTACAAAGTCGCCAACTTTCACTTGATCGCTTAACTTTGTACCCGGGCGCAAATATGCAAATGGACCAATATTACCTTCAGCCCCTACTTCTGCTTCAGAAAGAATCGATTGACGTACAGTCGAACCATGTCCAATCGTTGAATCTACGATCTCTGTATTCGGGCCAATGATACAATCTTCACCGATAACAGTATGACCATTTAGGATCGTTCCTGGATAAAGTACAGTATCCGAACCAATCACCACATCAGCTCCAATATAAGTAGCAGATGGATCGATAATAGTAACGCCATTTAACATATGTTTTTTGGCAAGACGTGCACGCATAAAGCCTTCTGCTTCAGACAATGCTAGACGATCATTAACACCGATCGATTCTGCCAGATCAAATGTTTCGTAAGCAGCGACCATTTCGCCTTGTTCACGCAAAATTTTGATACAATCGGTCAAATAATATTCCTGTTGCGCATTATCATTGGTAATCTGAGAAAGCGCCTGAAACAATTTACTGTTATCAAAACAATACGTACCTGTATTGATTTCTTGAACAGCTAATTCTTCAGGTGTACCTTCTTTTTGCTCAACAATCTTCTGTACACTACCATCTGCTCCACGAATAATACGACCGTATCCTGTAGGATCAGTCATCGAAGCTGTTAAAATCGTTACTGCTGCACCCTGACTTTCATGATTCGCAATAATGTTTTCTAACGTTTCAGGAGTAACCAAAGGTGTATCTCCGCAAATAATGATCGTTGTTCCTTGTTCAGTACCAAGCAATGATTCCGCTTGTTGAATCGCATGACCTGTTCCTAACTGCTCACTTTGCAGTGCATATTCAGCACGATCTCCCAAATAAGCTTGTACTGCTTCAGCGCCATGACCCACAATAACTACACTTCGTTCACACTGTACTTGTTGTACAGCATCTAGTACATGACCGACCATCGGCTTACCGCATACCGGATGGAGTACTTTGTACAATTTGGATTTCATGCGTTTGCCTTTACCTGCTGCAAGTATAATTGCCATTCTTTTCGAATCCAACACTACAGACCTCCTTGTAAAACTCATATATTTAGATCATTGTTTATTAGATATGTTGTTAAAACTCCCTAATGAATATATCTTATTCCAGACAAAAAGAAAAGGGAGCCACAATGTAGCTCCCTGTGGCTCCCTTTTCTTTCAAACCCCAATAAGTAAACGTTAAGCACCTTCTTCGATCACTTCTTCTTCTTCCACTCCTGCACGTTCATACTCAGCCAATACAGCTAACTGAATCTTCTCGCGAGTGCCAGAAGAAATAGGATGCGCTATGTCGCGAAACTCACCATCCGGTGTCCGTTTGCTTGGCATTGCAACAAACATTCCATTATTACCATCAATTACGCGAATGTCATGAACGACAAATTCGCTATCAATTGTGATGGATGCGATTGCTTTCATTCGGCCTTCGGAATTCACTCGGCGGAGTCTTACATCCGTTATTTCCATATGTGTTCACCACCTTTGTCTATAAAGACTTAGATTGTGTAATTCCACACACAGAAGTCAAATTCCTTCTTTTTTCTCCAAATTAATTGTGTATTTTTTTATTTTATTTATTTTTAAGCTCGATTTCTACCGATTTCACCTGATTTTAATGATATTCGTTCTCATTACTAAAATGAAAATCATTGGTGAACAAGCTTAATTAGAATCATTTTCAAAGTAGTTTCCAGGTTGTACCGTAATTTTTTTGTTTTTAGGATCAATATCTGTTACTTTCGCAAGTGATACATAATCCGCCCACAAACGATCATCAGTGTCGACAGAACCCGATTCCAGTAGTACCCCTACACCAGCGACAGTTGCATTAAATTCTCCCAAAAGATCAACCATGCCTTGAATCGTACCGCCAGCTTTCATAAAATCATCGATAATCAATACCCGGGATTTTTCTTTTAGAGCGCGGCGCGACAACGTCATCGTGTGTAAGCTCTTATGTGAACCGGATACATAATTAATACTTACAGCCGATCCTTCTGTCATCTGATGATCACGTCGTACCAATACTACAGGCAAATTCAATTGTGTACCTGTCGCATGAGCTAGCGGAATCCCTTTTGTTTCTACCGTCATAATCACATCGATCGGCGTATCTGCAAACGCAGAAGCAAAAATCTTACCTACTTCATTCAAAATAGCAGGTTGCCCTAGCAAATCAGACATATAAATATAGTTACCTGGAAGTAGACGATCAGGTTGTCCCAATTGACCGCATAGTTCTTCCATAAAAGAAAATGCTTTTTCTTTAGCAAGCTTGGGAATATATTTCACTCCACCTGCTGCTCCTGCAAGTGTTAACAACTCTCCTGTGCCATCTTCTTCAAAAACTTCTTTGATAATGGTCAGATCCTCACTAATCGATGATTTGGCCGCTCCGTATCGATCAGCGAAAGTGGTTAATGGAATTAGCGTATGTGGTCGTGAAGTTAAATATTGAGTTAATTCAACTAACCGCGCGCTTCTCTTTAATTTTTTCACCGTAACGCCTCGCTATCTACAAAATATTGACATTTTATACCCTAAACCCGAATAATTAAAGTGAATATAACATTTTTGTACGTGTTTGTAAAAGAAAATCGCAATCTTTTTCTCTTATGGCTTCTTATCGAGCACCATATGGAGTAAAAAAGACTGCGATTTGAAATCAGTTACGTTAGTATTCGTACAGCATATACTTCTTTACAAAATCCTCTTAACCCATTGTATACACGAGCTACTTTAGATTCTTTTGAAATTAATCCAAATACTGTAGGTCCACTGCCTGACATTAATACGCCATCAGCTCCAAGCTGGATCATCGCTTGCTTCAACTGCTGTACTTGCGGATAGTGAGTCAGCGTCACATCTTCGAGTACATTGCCAAGCTGATGACAGATTTCATCAAATGATTTATGTTCTAACGCTTTCTGCATTTCGATAGCAGAAGGGTGTTTGGCTATTTTATCAGCGCGGAAACGTCCGTACACATCAGCAGTCGATACATTGATCGGTGGCTTCGCGAGAACAACCCAGCAATCCGGTGGACTGGTAAGCGGGGTTAACAGCTCTCCACGCCCTGTTGCTAACGCTGTACCGCCTGTAATACAGAACGGCACATCAGAACCGATTGAAGCACCTAGCTCCATCATATCGTTGTGAGGAATCTGAAGGTTCCAGAGACGATTCAATCCTCTAAGTGCAGCAGCGGCATCACTACTACCTCCAGCTAGACCCGCAGCAACTGGAATCTGCTTGTCGATATGAATATGTACGCCATGCTTAATATTATATTTTGCTTTGATTTTTTGAGCAGCTTGAAAAGCAAGATTTTTCTCATCCAAAGGAATATATCCGGCTTGACTGGAAATTTGGATCGTATCTCGAGATAATTCAGTAATCGTCAGCCGATCTGCTAAATCGACCATCGTCATAATCATCTCGACCTCATGATAACCATCCGGTCGTTTATGTAACACATCCAGCATCAGGTTAATCTTCGCTGGCGCTTTTTCATATATCTTCATGCTGTTCCTCCACCCTCAACATTCCATCCGAACGATTTGATACGCTGCGTACGGGTTCCTGTGCTTATCATTGCGAATAATCCATATTATAAAAAAAATGAAGTATAAAGTCTATTAATATGGGTATCGGGTTCCGTTCATATCTATAAAATGTAGTCACAAAACAAAACAGTCTCTACCCCGAAAGGAGATAAAGACTGTCTTATGATAAAACAGTTATTCAATTCCCAACATATTCGATTCGTGTCTGACAATCGTCATCACAGACGGTGACTTCCACAGAATCTGTCAATATATCGGCATAGCTGTAAGACACACGTTCAAATGTCTGATGCTCTTCAGCGAGCTTGACAATAAAAACAGAAGGGTAGGTCTCTTCCAAAACTCCGGTTCGTTCGATGGTCTTCTTACGACCACCATTAGCACGTAACGTAATTTTGTGCCCTACATGAGCATCAAGACTACGTTTGATTTCCAAAAGCGCATTGTTAGCCATTGACTACAACCACCTCTTTCCTCCTTAATTATATCAAAGAAAAGATAGTTTGTCAAATGAACATTAAATTATAGCAGTATTAAATTTATCTTGTCAACGAATTTTTTTAGCGGATACCTGCTTTCAAAAATACACTGCTCAAAGTCGCATATTCTTGCAAACTAAGCGTTTCTCCACGTCTAGAAGGTTCAATTCCTGCTTCTGCCAAAAGCTGCTCTAATTGCGTACGGTCTCCGCCTTCAAAGTAACGACTACGCAAGTTATTAGCAATCGTTTTACGACGTTGTACAAAACAAGATTGCATTAATTCAAAAAAGTAAGCTTCATCTTCCACTTCGACTGCCGGACGATCACGCAGTTTTAAACGAATTACCGCAGACTCTACATTAGGCTGTGGGATAAATACTGTTTTGGGCACAATACAGATCAATTCAGGCACGCAATAATATTGCACCGCAATACTTAGACTTCCGTAGTCTTTGCCTCCAGGAGGAGCTGCCATGCGCTGAGCGACTTCTTTTTGGATCATGACGACGATATTGTCTAACGGTAAACGTTCTTCTAACAACTTCATCACGATCGGTGTCGTTACATAGTAAGGCAAGTTAGCAACTACACTTACTTTTTCGACTTCACTAAAGTCTTCACGAAATAGTTGATGTAGATCTACTTTAAGTACATCATCATGACGTACTTTAGCATGCGGATAAGGCTCTAACACTTCTTTCAAAATTGGAATTAAGCGACGATCAATCTCAACTGCTGTGACTGCGCCTGCTTCCTGAGCAAGACGTTCTGTTAATGCACCAATCCCCGGCCCAATTTCTAACGCTCCATTTTCAGGTGTTAATTCGGCTGCTTCTACAATTTTGTTCAAAATATTCGAATCGATCAAAAAGTTCTGACCCAAGCTTTTTTTAAACGAGAAGCCGTATTTATTAATAATTTCTTTGGTTCGTTTGGGTGTCGCTATATCTAGTCGTTCATCCATATTATTATTCTTCCTCCGCTTCCATTTGTGAAAGAGCTGCTGCAAATTCTTCACGGCTAATGCCAAAAATACGCAAACGCTTGTGGAATTGCTTTCCATTGCCATATCCTATCCCTAACAAATTGCCCATTTTCATTCTTCGCTCTGCCGCATCAGCACTCATCACAAGTCCTGTCATAATTAAGTCTTCCCAATCGATCAAAACTTCCGCTTCTGGCATCTCCGAATGTACACGTGCCAGTGCTTCACGAATCGCTTCAGGAGAAGCATTTTCAACACCGATATCACCTTTGAGCGTCGCTTCGCTTTCAGGAATAAAAGCATGCTTACAGCCTGGTACTTTCTGCGCGACGATTTTCCGTATCCGTTCACCTGCAAAATCAGGATCTGTTAATATAATCACACCGCGACGTTCTTGAGCTAACTTCACCCGACGAATTACATGAGCTCCTATCGCTGAACCGCCTGTCTCGATCGTATCTGCGTCTACAGCTCGTTTGATGGCTACTGTATCGTCTCTACCTTCCACCACAATCACTTCTTTAATCACGTTGATTGTACGCTTCCCTTCACTCTGTAAATAATGACCTCTATCGATTCACTCTAAATTGATCTTAACAGAACAAAAAGAAGAGGAATATTCCTCTTCTTTTTGTTTTCCTTATTCACGCTCATGGTTAATATTATTTATATCATATAACAGATGACTGGGCTTAAGCAATGGCGTTATCCCAATCAACACCCTACTTAGGGTTTAACCGGACCGATTACATATACAGTGTAACCGGATTTACGTCCAAATGCTCTCGCTTGGCTCAAGCTGTCTATATATACGTCGATTTTATTACCGTTAATAGCACTACCGGTATCTTCAGCACGGCGGAAGCCAATGCCTTCAATGTATACCCACCATCCCATCGGAATGACACTCGTATCGACTGCAATCGTACGACCTTCTGTTACACGTGCTCCAGAAGCAGTCACTGTACCTAGACCGGGTTCTTGAGACGAATAAGCAGTAAGAGATACATTGTTCAGTACTTTCGCATAAGAGAAATCTACACCTGCTTTGGAAGTACTATTACTGGAACCTCCACTAGATGAAGCAGCTGCAAGAAGCTTAGGCTCTTCTTTTTTCGTACCTATTGCTACAATCTTGTCTTGCACTTTTGCGGTTGTTTTTTTATCAACCATACGTTTGGAGACGAATTCTCCATCTTCGTATACTTTCTCGATGTATTGAACCACTTTTCCTGTTTGACCACTTTGTACTAGCTTTGTTTTACCTTCAACCAGAGAAGCATCGGTTTTTTTAACCGTTTGATAAGGAATCTTTACAACTTTTTTCGCTACAAAAGATTTGGTGCGAACAATCTTGATATCCATATTGTCATGAACTGAAGATTCCATTGCTGGTGTAAGTTGATCTTCACCTGACAATGTTAATCCAGCTTGCTCCAATGTGTTACCAACTGTTTTAGAGGTGGTATAGATTTTCTTAGTGCCACCATCTGCCGTAATGTTTACTGCAACCGCATGGTTAATATAAACTTTATCCCCATCTTGAAGCGCGCCATTCATCGGCATAGATACTTTATCTTGTGGTGCGACTTTAATTTGATTTTCATCAAGCAGTTGAGAAAGCATCAATTTACGTGTTTCCACCGTTTGTGCTTTGCCGTCAATGACTACAGAAATATTTTTACCCGCTTGATTATAAAGTAGGGACAATAGCATCACTGCAAGAGCGATGACCAATAATGCAGCCCACAATACATAGCGTAGGTTTTGTTGCTTCCAACTCAGCGCGTAAGACATGCTGGATGAGCGCGAACCATGGGTTTTTTCGAAAGGAGCAATTGCCACTTCTTCCGTCCTCCTTCATAGTCTCGCCGTCTAGCTGTGACGTAATAGTATATGACGCGACTATATAACAGAATTTTCACAGGCTGATCGTAAGCATAAGATTATCGAATCTGTGTGATAATCTTTCGTGATGTTCAAAAATGCCTGCGCCATGGTCAGTCTAAGGGACATACCTAATATCTGAAAGATCAAGCTTCAAATATCGTATCTCTGTATCTTTTCCTTTTAGCCAAAACAAAAGAAGCCTCTGGAAAAGAGCAAGAGCAACTTTTCCTTGGCTCCCGACGTATTTGAATACAGTTCGGAAAACGTTAGAAAATACGAGGTTGCCTCTGCATCGCTTACGGGGTTAGCTGTCGGATTCGGACATATCATATTGCCTGCCCTGTGAAGGATCCTCCGCTCATGGCGCGAGTACCTCCAATTCACCCCATAGACCCTGTAAAAGGAATCATACATAATGACTTCGGTATTCTGATAATAATGGCTTGAAGACATATGTTGGTTCCCCCGTTTTCCTATGCAGGAAACTCAGCGAGACCGAATCATGGAATCTTGCGTGATAACAGCAAGATTAAATCACTGATGAAATAATATCCCGAACCCAACCCTCATGTAAAGCGACCAGCAAGCACGTTTTTCTGAATAAATGGTTAAAAAGTTGTCATATTCTCCGATTTTTTAAAGATAATTTATTCATATATCGATTTAACGATGTTTTTTGCGTGATTTACTCTGTTTTTCATCGAATGCCAAATCGTTCCAGTGCATTTTTAGTTGTAATTGTACTAATTTCTTCCAGTGATATCCCTTTTAGCTCCGCAGCCGCTTCGGCTACAAGTGTCACATAACCGGACTCATTTCGTTTTCCACGATAAGGATGTGGTGTCAAAAATGGGGAGTCTGTTTCAAGTAAAAGACGGTCCATAGGAACCTTTTGTAACACCTCTTTAGGTTGCTTTGCATTTTTGAAAGTAATTGGTCCTCCAAACGATAAATGGAAGCCCATATCAAGACACATTTTGGCTGTTTCCCAGCTCCCTGAAAACGAATGCATCACGCCTCCTACTTCATGTGCTTTTTCTTCACGCAAAATCTTCACAATATCTTCGTGTGCATCACGATTATGAATCACGATTGGCATATTAATTGAACGCGCTAGCCCAATTTGTTCCCGTAATACTTTGTGTTGTACTTCTTTTGGAGAAGTATCCCAATGATAATCAAGACCAATCTCGCCAATAGCGACTACTTTTTCATGTTTGCATAACGATTCAATCCATTCCAGATCGCCAGGTTGCATATGGATCGCATCTACAGGATGCCAACCTATCGCTGCATATATAAATTCGTAACTTTCTACCAATTCCATCGTAGTTGGAATCGTTTCGCGGTTGAAGCCAACATTGATCATACGGGTTACACCTTGTGCATAAGCACGTTCAATGACTTCTTTGCGATCATCAGCAAATTCAATCGAATCTAAATGAGTATGTGTATCAAATAACATATGTTTTTCTCGCTCCTTCTCTGTTTTACACACTTTTTTCTTTTATTTTAGATTTCAAACTCCATTTGAGGCGGATTGATTTTATTTTCAAATATCGCCGCTACTTCTTCTGATAACTGATGAATAACTTTTTCCAATTTATCTTGCGGATAATAAAGATGATATCGACCACGATGAATACCGCTGATCGAACGTACAATATCCGATACTTCTGAAATTTCTTGAATCCGATTTTGGCGATCTAACAATAGAATTTGTTTTTCTTTTTTAGGATCACCCGGACGGAATACATCATAAGGAAGATCTGTTGGAAAATCGATTTCTAGATCATATTCAGGATGCAATCCTACTCTAGCAAATTCATTTCGAATACTATCAATCGTTTCCAAATCAATCAAATCGGTTTCTACATATTTATACAGTCTACGTTGCATAAATCGATGGCACACATCTGCAAGAATTTCATCTTCTTCTCGTGTCCATTGCATAAAAGCAGTCTGTACTAATGCTTCATCTAGCAATAAATAATCATGTACTTGAATATTACCTTCAAATAAAGCAGGTAATGGATAAGGTAAAAATTTAAATTCAAATCCTTGATCAAACAATTCTTTCGCCCGGCGGAAAATCTGTCGCAAAACAATATCCGAACTTCGAGTCACCGGATGAAAATATACTTGCCAGTACATTTGATAACGTGCCATCAAATAATCTTCTATCGCATGCATCCCTGATTCTTTGACAACGACTCTACCATTATGAGGACGAAGCATTCGCAAAATACGATCCACATCAATCGTTCCATAATTAACGCCTGTAAAATAAGCATCACGTAACAAATAGTCCATACGATCCGCATCCAGTGGACTCGACACCAGATTCACAACGATTTTTTTCTCATAATCTTTACGAATAACAGAAGCGACTCGTTCAGCCAGACCACTTTCTGCTTCTTCCAGTACCCGGTTCACTTCTGTATCACCAAGTAGAATGCGACATGTCCATTCTTCATGATCCATATCGAATGCTTCTTCTATAGAATGTGAAAAAGGCCCATGACCGAGATCATGTAATAAAGCAGCACACAAAGCAACTAAACTTTCATCTCGTGGCCAATCTTCATAACCACCACGTTCAAATTGAGAAATAATACGACGTGTAATTTCATATACACCTAATGAATGAGAAAAGCGGCTATGCTCTGCTCCATGAAAAGTTAAATACGAAGTTCCCAGTTGTCTTATACGACGTAATCTTTGAAATTCAGGTGTATTAATCAATGTCCAGATTAAACGATCTTGCACGTGGATATAATTATGTACAGGATCTTTAAATACTTTTTCTTCTCCTAAAGGTTGTACAGGCTTCAAAACAAACTCCTCCTTCTATCTCTAAACCATAACTATTTAAAATTAAAAATAATTTATTCGTCTATAATGTCGAATGATGTCGGTATATACAAGTTACGAATTTCCAAATCGACAAAATAATTTTATGCTTATAATACCTGATAATACCGCTATATAAAAATATTTTTTCAAAAAAATCAGAAAAAAACTCTATTTTTCTCAATTTATAGGTTGACTGATTTGGGAAACGTTGGTATTATGAATATCATAAAACATAGAAATTTGTCGAATGATAGCACATCAAACAAAACAATAACAACTAATATATTTAAATTTGAGAGGATTGATCAGTAATGATGAAATCAACTGGTATTGTAAGAAAAGTAGACGAATTGGGCCGCGTAGTAATTCCTATCGAACTTCGCCGTACACTAGGTATCGGAGAAAAAGACGCTTTGGAAATCTACGTTGATGGCGAACGCATTATGCTTAAAAAATACGAGCCTGCTTGTATTTTCTGTGGTAACGCTGAAAATGTAACTTATTTTAAAGGAAAAATCGTTTGTAATGAGTGTATTTCCGAAATTCCTGTCCCTGTGACAAAATAAATAAAATAGGTTATACTAGAACTATCAACTTATTAATTCTAACCTTTTTAATATCTCCTTGGGCCTTTACTCAGCATTTTGTCTGGGTAAAGGTATTTTTTTGCTTTCTTTTAGTTTTCAAAAAAAGGCTTGGCGTTTATTATACTTCCTTTTGCATAGTACTTCCAATTTACACATCAAAAAGGAATCTTAAACAGTTAAGATTCCTTTTTGATAGTACTTATTTTGATATTTATTTTCGTA
Source organism: Paenibacillus nicotianae (assembly GCF_042681745.1). Lineage (NCBI taxonomy): Bacteria > Bacillati > Bacillota > Bacilli > Caryophanales > Paenibacillaceae > Paenibacillus > Paenibacillus nicotianae. Next base: position 45,453 of record NZ_JBHUGF010000002.1, read on the forward strand.
AAAAAACAATAGATATAACGAGTTTCTTCTATTATAAATAGATGATCTAAAATGGACTTTTGATACAGCTTTTTTAGAGATTTTACTCTTGTTCATGCAAAAGAACTTGATACACGTCACGTTTAGAAATTTCGCGGTCTTTAGCTGTTTTTTTCATAGCATCTTTACGTGAAATATTTTCTTTGTTTTCGTAATGTATCACATGTTCTTCGATACTCATATGTTGCCACCATTCACTGGCTTCTGCTTTGGCTTCGATCAGTGATTGCCCTTCAATCACAACGCAATATTCACCGATAGGTGGGTGCGTTTCTAACCATTGCAGTACTTCTTCTACACTGCCTCGTGTCCACTCTTCATGACGCTTTGTCAGCTCACGTGCTAACACTATATTACGATTTCCTAAATGATGTACAATCGCCAGTAAAGTTTTGATAATTCGATGTGGAGATTCATATAACAATAATGTACCTGCTCCATGTTTGACACTACCCAGTACTTCTTCTTGACCTTTGCTATCTCTTGGCAAAAATCCTACAAATGTAAAGCGATCTGTCGATAATCCAGAAGCAATCAAAGCAGACAAAGCCGCATTTGCTCCAGGAATAGGTACAACCGCAATTTGCTGTTCTAGTGCTAACTTCACCAATTCTTGACCAGGATCGGAAATAGCAGGCAATCCTGCATCGCTTACAAGTGCAAGATTACTTCCTTCTATAATAAGACGGATCAGCTCAGGCCCACTCGCTTTTTTATTATGCTCATGATAGCTAAGTAATTTACCTGGAGTAATATCAAAATGAGTCAATAATTTACGTGTCTGTCTGGTATCTTCAGCAGCTACGATATCACATTCTTGCAATGTTCGTACTGCACGATAAGTCATATCTTCCAAGTTACCAATCGGAGTAGCAACTAAATATAATGTACCTGCTCCTTCATGCAGAACAGCAGACTCTCCTTTGGCAAAACTTTTTTGAATCTGTATGCTCATAGTGACTCCTTTAACCCGTAATAGACTGCTTTGAGATCTGGTGTGTATTGCTCCTGCTCATCATATACGATCAGTGGCGGTAATATACGCATTTCAGGCTTACCTCCACGTAATCCTTCGATCAATACCATATTAGCTTCCATATGTTGACGAGGATGTACAAATCGAATACGCTTCGGTTCTACTCCATATTGACGCATCAACAGAATAATATCTGCTAATCGATGAGGACGATGAACCATAGACAGTTTACCGCCGTTACGAAGCAGTTTGGAAGCTGTGCGAATGACATCTTCTAATGTACAACCAATCTCATGCCTTGCCATCGCATGATGGATATTCAATTTCATATCACTACCGGTTACAGGCGCATAAGGTGGATTTACTGTTACCGCATCATACGCTTCTCGCTCGCCAACAAGAGGCATTTCTTTAAGGTCTTGGACGCGAATCTTCACTTGTTCTTGTAAGCCATTCATCATGACACTACGGATTGCCATATCTGCCAAGCGTTCTTGTATTTCTACTCCTTCAATACTAGCCTGAGTACGTGTAGACAACAGAATAGGAATCACTCCATTGCCTGTACATAGATCAATCACTTTCCCGCGCTTCGGAATACTTGCAAATCGTGCTAACAATACTGCATCCATCGAAAAGCTAAATACTTCTCGACTTTGAATAATTTTAAGATTATACGTGAGCAGATCATCAATACGCTCATCTGCCAGAAGTGGTTGTTCGTTCATGGTATTTCCTTTCTGATCTTGCTTTGTTTAGCAATGATTCTACACTTTTAGAGCTATACTATATAAAAACCGCGGCATATTGCTGTCCGCGGTTTGGATAATAAGACTATTCAGATTTATTCAAAAAAGAAAGGCAGAACAAGCAATCGCCTTCTGTACGCAAATGTCCATAATACACATTACAGATATGGAAGCCTTCGTGATAAATACGTGCTAGATTATCATAACCTTCTCCAACAACTTCGAGATCAGGTAAGTCTGAATACAATTTAGAAGAGTATGTTCCTACTGATTTCGGTTCAATAACAGGAACTTCTTTTTTTAGAACTCGACGCAATTGTTCATTTTCAGTACTTAGACGTTGATTTTCTTCTAACAACTCTTTCACAGCCTGCTTCATTTTGCCCATATCGCCATGCATATGATCCATCTTTGTTTCCAATTCGTGAATGTGTGTAAAAAGATTTTTCTTCTCCAAGTTCCCACCTCAAAAGCAGCCTTGATCGGGTTTACTTCACGACCACGTCATCCAATGGCAGTTCTTTGACTTTACTAATATCAAAGATCTGAACATGTACAGTACGCGAACCGGCATTGATACCGACCACTTTACCATCGCCTAGCGAAGTGACGACAAATTTACCGATAGCCGGAAGTTCTTCCTTCACGCTCTCATAATTATCATGCTCGAATTTAAGACAACACATTAGACGTCCACACAATCCAGAAATCTTGGTCGGATTCAAGGACAAGCTTTGATCTTTAGCCATTTTGATCGATACCGGCTCAAAATCACCTAACCATGAAGAACAGCATAGAATACGTCCACAAGGGCCTATACCGCCTAGCATTTTAGCTTCATCACGCACACCGATCTGACGCAATTCGATACGGGTACGGAAAATGCTTGCTAAATCTTTAACCAGTTCGCGAAAATCGACTCGACCTTCTGCTGTAAAATAGAAAATGATTTTATTACGATCAAATGTAAATTCTACATCGACAAGCTTCATTTTCAGCTCATGCTCTCTGATTTTGTTTAAACAGGTTGTAAAAGCATTTTTAGCTGCAATCCGATTTTCTTCAACTACTTGAGCATCATGATCTTCTGCAATCCGAATCACTTTTTTCAAAGGAAGAACAACGTCAGACTCATTTACCTCTTTTTTTCCAATCACTACTTTACCATATTCAATCCCACGTGCAGTTTCTACAATAACGTGTTGTTCACTTTCGACTGGAAAGTCTAACGGATCGAAATAATATATTTTACCCGCTTTTTTAAAGCGGACTCCTACTACACTATACAAAAGATAAGCCCCCTCATTTGCCAATACCGTTTTTCAACTCTACGGCAAAAATTCCGATCTGAAGAATTACTTCTTGTGTTCACCTGACATGACGTATTCAAAAAGTGTGCGTTTGGTAAGCTTGTGCGCTCCGCATGATGTTATACACCGTCCGGTCTGTGATGAAGCTCCTTCAACCGCTAACGCCTATAAGAAATTGCTCCATGCATAACTGTGGATTCACATGAGAACGAAGCATTTTCTTACACTCTGCAGCAAGCGACATACAAGATATCCAATGCTGCATATCACGAGTGGTAGCCACTTTGGAGAGAGACTCTAACTGATCTATAAAAACGATACTCTCGTGCCTTCCAATCTGGATATGAATCATATCCTTAAACCATAGGTGGAAAAGATCAAATACAGGCTCAATATGATCTCCAAGTCCGCCTTTGAACAGCTTTTGCTGAGCGGTAATAAGGCTCATACTCCCTCTACCTGCGGATTCCTTCCCTAATTGTAACATTACGTTTCTGATTTCTGCAAACCAATTCTCTGCTAGCAATTCTCGGCATTCATCTAGATCAGACGCAATATGAACAACACATCGTACTAAAGGCATTGGAAATCCTTCATCTCCTAAGATTTGAGCCATTTTCTGAGGATCAGGTGGCGTAAATACTATAGGTTGTGTCCGAGAACGAATCGTAGGTAATACCGACTGTGCATTTTCGGTTAAAAGAATAGCAACTGCCGGTGCGGGTGGTTCTTCTAGAAATTTTAACAGACTATTAGACGCTTGTATCGTCATTTTATCTGCATCTTTAATAATATATATTTTACGGTTTCCCGATTCTGAACGATACGAAAAAATCCGCTGAATATCGCGGATTTGCTCAATTTTAATCGAAGCACCATCCGGCTCGATCACATGAAAATCAGGATGATTACCATTTTTCATTTTGCGACATTGGATACATTCTCCACAGGCTTCATCACCTTTATGAATACATACCAAAGCTTGAGCAAAGCTGTTAGCCATTTTCATTTGTCCACTACCAGCCGGTCCGCTAAACAAATACGCATGAGAAATCTTTTGATTACGCAGACCATTTTGGAGCATCTGCTTGGCAATATCTTGCCCGATAATTTCTTGAAAAGACATGGTGCCTCCTTACTGAACCACTCACTTCAACACATCTATTATACTTTATTAATATAGAAAATTAATCAGCATACCGCGAATTTCGCCCATGCGTTGTAATAATTCTATTCTTCCTTCTTCACTTTGAAGCAATTCTTCTGCCATACTCAGCAACATCGAATCCACTTCATCTAACAATTTATATTTTTTGCCCCGACCCCGACGATCAAAGCTTTGCGTTTCTTTTACTTTAACACCGCGCCGAACCGTATCTTCCAAAAAACGTTTCACTAACATTTGATACGATTTGAGTTCGCGTAGTGTCATTGATTTTGCAAGCCGGTCACCCTGCATTTGAATTTCTTTAAATTGACGTTGAATATCATCATGGGTTGCTTGAGCACCATGATTATGAAGAACATCTGAAAAGTTCTTTTGCTGTACAACTTTATTGGGAGTATCGGATACGATTGGATTACTTTTTAATGGAGGATAACCGGGGTTGATTTTCATTATTCTCTTCCTTTCTTTGCTGGCATTAGACTTCTAGCTGTATATGACAGACGTTTCTGTATACATGCTTGGGTGTTGTATATATCAATTAGCAGTTGCTAAACAGAGTCGTTATTAATTAGTATCGTTCAAATGGTATGATTTGCGAATAGTAAAATGAAAAAACTTCAATTTTTACGTATTGGCTTGCTGAACAATAACCGATTGGGAGCAGATAATAAAGACGGACCGGTTCTCAATAACGTAACCGATCCTCTGTTTATTTCTTAATTATACTCTTTATTATTCTATTATGTTTAAAGATATAACGATTTTTGCGTATTTTTTGAAATAAATATCAAAATATTTTTTAGAAATGCTCAAAGCGTTCAACAGGCATCACGAATACTGTAGCGCCGCCCACTTGTACTTCCACTGGCAATGGAAGATATGAATCGGTTGTACCGCTCATTGGAGTGACCGGAGTAACCAGTTGCTCACGAATTTTACAACTGTTGCGAATTACTTCCATAACCGCTTCAATCTGGCTATCATCCACACCAATCATAAATGTTGTATTTCCAGCACGTAGAAATCCACCTGTACTGGCTAGTTTGGTAGCCCGAAAATTAGCTTTTACCAATTCGCCTGATAGACGGTTACTATCTTTATCTTGCACGATCGCAATAATCAGTTTCATTATAATAGCCCTCCTTTTACAGATCTGTAAGGCACCTAGCCCTGTTTAGTTTATTCGACATCTGTACGGATAATACCTCTATTTACTCTTTATTCATATTGTAACCGACTGCTCCAAATCAGAAGCATATTCCTTATTGTTATACGCGGTACTCTTGAATTAATTGATCTAACACCTGCTTAATATCGCCAAAAACACTGTCCTCATCCTGTTCACCATTGATCATTACAAACTGCTCTGCATGTTGCTCGGACAGTTCCATATATCCTTTATGTACCCGATGATGAAATTCCAGCGTTTCCAGATCAAGCCGGTTGACTTCACGTTCACCTGATTTGGACATAATGCGTTCTAAACCTACTTCTGGCTTAACATCGATATAGATATTCATATCCGCCCAATACTGCTGACCATCTACATCTATAGCCAATTGATTAATATCCAGTACAGCTTTACCCAGTTCACGTCCATACCCTTGGTAAGCCAAAGAAGACATCACATACCGATCACAGATTACGATTCGTCCATCATTCAGTGCAGGAATCACTTTCTGAATCAAATGTTCTCTTCGCGCACTAGCATATAGCAGACACTCGGTTAGACCACTCATATGATTATCTACATTCAAAATCACTTCACGAATCTGTTCAGAAACAGAGATTCCTCCTGGTTCACGAGTCGATAAAAAATCAATGCCTTGTTCATTTAGATAACGTTTAATATGTTCAAGCTGACTTGTTTTACCACTACCATCCATACCTTCTAATACAATAAATAAACCTTTTGACTTCACTGTTATTCCTGCTTTCTGTAGACTACGTTGGGGTAGACTTCTATTGATAGACACGCAATGTATTTAATGTAGCATCAGCAGTACCTTGTATTTTATGACCATGTGTTCGCAACGTTAATAGACTAGCATATACAGATGGATGTATCGTTTCTCCCGCATACAAAATTGGAATGCCTGGAGGATAAGGAATCACCATTTCTGCACATATTCGTCCTTCTGCTTGTTCTAAAGGAATCACTTCTATTTTATCTTCAGCAATCGGTGTCAGTGTAAACAAAATAGGCTCAGATAGATTAGCTAGATGTTGATCTGTATAAACTGTATGGTCTTTCTGTTGGACATAATTGTCATTTGCAACCTCAGAACCGTCTGTACGCTCTGCTATGATAAGCTTGCTATGCTGTCCAGTATAAGCAGTATCGCCTGACATCATCGATTGCAGAGGCTCTTGAGCAATCTTGGTAAGAGCTTCTAACAGACAGTAACTATCTTCTAATGTAGAACCCATACTAAATACCAACACAACATAGCGATCATCGCTCATCTCCGGCACACATCCATAATACTCTAACCGCTCTTGCAAGACTTCACCAGATAAACAACCATTCCGATCATAGATCACTACTTTAAAAGGATCTTGTGTATAATTTCCCTCGGAGAACGATAAACAACCAAATCTTTGCTGATGCTCTAATTCATGAATAAAAGTATCTCTAGCTTGTAGTCCGGTGTCAAAGACTTGCTCTCCATAACAATCTAATAAATAACGACTCAAGTCTAAAGAAGCCATCAATGGATAAGAAGGGCTTGAACTCTGAACCATAGTTAGCCGTTGCTTCAATAAAGAACGATGTAGTAGATCACCCTGTACATGTACCATTGCACTCATAGTCATCGCCGATAACATTTTATGAGTTGATTGTACAACACCATCAGCCCCTGCATTTAGTGCACTGGTAGGAAAACGATGATGATGACCGTAATGTGCTCCATGTGCTTCATCTACCAATAAAGGGATCTGATAACGATGACAAGTAGCAGCAATATGACTCAAGTCTTTCCCCATTCCATAATAATTAGGAGACGAAAGAAAAACGGCTTTAGCAGTAGGGTATTGTATAAGTGCTGCTTCTATAGTTTCCATACTAGGAATTACAGCTAGCCCACTTGCATGATCAGTCTCTGGTGTCAAAAAGACAGCTTTGGCTCCTGCTATCATTAATCCGTTTAGAACAGATTTATGTACATTACGTTGTACAATAATAATATCCCCAGGATGACTACATACTGTTAAAATAAGAGCCAAATTACCAACCGTACTACCACCTACAAGAAAATGACTTTCTTCAGCGCCAAAACACTGTGCGGCTAACTGTTGCGCTTCTTGAATAACGCCTTCAGGATGATGAAGATCATCAGTACCGCTAATTTCAGTAACATCCCATTGTAATACAGGATAGAATAGTTCTAGCCCCGCCATTTGCTGGAGTACATCAGTATAGATCATACCATTTTTGTGTCCAGGTACATGGAAGCTTTTTTGAGGTGAAGAAGCATACTGAGATAAAGCATCATATAAAGGAGCTTTGCACTGTTTCGTTGTAGAAGGTATCCATGTATTGTTCATATCGTCATTCCCATAATATTTATTGTGTATTGTTCCCTATTCTTATTATAATCAAAATAACAGATATCGTCTCAACTTCGCTTTGATATTCAAAAAGACTTATAATTTAAGCTTGTGTATTTCAAAAGATACATATTTGACCGATATAATGATAATAACCAGTCACTTCAATACATGATGTTTATTACGAATACTACCAATAATAAACATTCCGATATTGTAATTTTTAATAGCAAATTATAACTAAAAGGAGGGGCGCATTGAATGGTAACAGAAGCTCAACAAAATGCAACATTTTATCAATACCAACTTATCAAAAAATGGCCAGTTACTAGAGTGTGGAACTGGATTTATTTATTAGTACCTATTGTAACGTTAATCATTGAGCTGTATTACTTTTCATGGTCTAGTGTTGGATTTTGGTTACTTTCTTTTCCGTTAGTGTTATGGATTCAATATGTCATTTCTCGCTCTGTATTGATCATGACGGTTAATCATTTGCGTAAACGTTGGAAATTTCAAATACAATTTCCATGGATCGGTTACTTACCAGATCAATTTATGGGCTATTCTACATTCCGCAGAGTGTTATTACATACAACGTGGATCGGATTTTGTTTTGCCGCTATTTTATGGATGTGGCTTCCACTCGACTTCTCAATCTCTTTAGTTATGTGGCATATTTGGTTTTGCTTGCCTCGTTTGATTATCTTGATTCGTTTATTCCGTAAACGTAAAGATGGGATTATTAAATTAACAAAAGAAGAAGTCTCTTATTATATTCAGTAGCTTTACTATTTTATTCATACTGTTTATTCATCCTGTATGATCATAATTAATAACGTTCCACATACTAATTCATGGTGCCTAGCAATTTTCACTTTAGCTAAAACTATCCATTTAGGTAAAGTTGTAAACGGGATACTACAGCAATATAATTCATAAGATAATACAATATTAATATTCGATTACTGTATCAATAGCACACGAATAATAAAATCAAACGTTCATAATATAGTAGTTAGTAAACAGTCATTTCTTTGAAAAAAGTATTCTGTTTGTTATGTACATGTTGAGATTGGTAGTCCAAACATAAATAACAATTACATAGAATACGCATAAAAAAGACGGTATCTTCTACCAAAAGAGATACCGTCTTTTTTGTGTTACTTTTGTTGTTGATGTCTATTTCTATATGCCTTGTATCAAGCATAATAGCTTTAATCACTTCTTCATATTATGGATTAATCGTAGCTTCAGCAATAGGTGCTCGTGAACTTTTATCAGGTACAATCACTGTTAAGTAATTTTTTTGCAATACCAATTGTAACGTACGATCCCCTTGAATAAATACCAAATTAGTCTTACCTTCACTTACACTTTCCTGTTGTTGTTTCCAGCCCCAGTTTTTGATCTCTTGCAAATATGATTCTGGCAAAGTAGAAGATTCAATACCTGGCAATTCATAACGTACATAGTTCATTTTACTATTATTAATGATTGTATCCATATCTTTAACTTCTTCTGGAATAGGAAAGCTGGACTCTACAAAAGCACCTTGATAATGAGTCCATGAAATATTAGATTGAGAACAACCTGCTAATATTCCTAAAAAAACACCTACCCATACTATATTCCATATTCGATGTTTGCTTTTCCCCCACATCACATCGTCCCCCTTACTAACACAATCATCCACTTATATTCAGTTCATTTTCTACTTAATAAGTCGTTAATGAATAAGACGATTGCATAATGTATAATTATACACTTAACGCATTTCAAATACTACGTAATTACGCTTTAAATATTTTCCGATTATTTTCAATCAATTCTACAATTTCAGTACATAATTCAAAAATACTTTTTTCAGTCATCATGACCTTAGACCTATCTATTACTTTTATCTATTATAACTGTTGTTTCAACAACTTCTGTAACAAAACAGTTACACTTCTAAGAGATGAAGATACAAAATCTTATATATTTCTTCTAATATTAAGTAAGTATTGATTTATCGCTTAAAAGATCTTCTGAAACGTTTAATGTTCTTACTATTAAGAGCTATTTGAAATTAAAATGTGAAAAATTCTATTTAATCTGTATTGAAACTCTATCGCAGTCTATTACCATCAATTATCGTTTTGTTTTAGACTTACTGTGTCTTTTTCATAAACCAAACCAATTCAATTAAAATGATAATCACCATAATACTGACTTTTATAGGCTGCTGATCATTAGTTCCAAACAACTTACAAAGCAATTTACTGAGTAATTTGCAAAGATTAATCACAATAACTTGTATTAAAAATCGATGTCCTCTTCCCGCACAACAAAAAGCCCATCAAAGTAAAGGAAAGAATAATAATTAGAGCGAATGATGCCTATAGAAATCTCTCCAGAGCAGCAAGACAAAAGAACGTTACAAGGTACTTACAGAGGTACCTATAAGGAAAGAAATAGTCAATAGAAGATACTGAAATGAGGATACTACAGGTAAGGATAGCAAGAAAAGCAGAGAGACAAGAGATAACATAGGTAAGTGACACAGGATACATAGCTACACAGAACAATAACCCCAACACTACAGAGCCCTACTCATCCCATACCAAGAGATCCCAGAGATCACAAGCTTGGGTACCACCTTAGTTGTAAGCTACCTAGCAACAACATCCTACCCACATGCCCTATAACTTATCTTCCCCAACTCCACTCTCTCTTTCTTAGACCCTTGTCCCTCACTGCTTTACCACTCAATAAAAGATTTTCAACACAAAAAAAGAGCGACTCCTTAGTAAGGAATCACTCTTTCGGTCTTGCTCGCTGCTTGGCAACGTCCTACTCTCCCAGAACCCTGCGGTCCAAGTACCATCGGCGCTGGAGGGCTTAACGGTCGTGTTCGGGATGGGTACGTGTGGAACCCCTCCGCCATC
>NZ_JBHUGF010000003.1:0-1566 GCF_042681745.1 Paenibacillus nicotianae
AGGTATGCGGATTTGCCTACATACCAGCCTCACTGCTTGAACGGACATCCATCAGTCCGCGTCACTACCCTCCTGCGTCATCCCATTGCTCATAACGGCTTTCGGTGGTACAGGAATTTCAACCTGTTGTCCGTCGACTACGCCTTTCGGCCTCGCCTTAGGTCCCGACTTACCCTGAGAGGACGAGCCTTCCTCAGGAACCCTTGGGCTTTCGGCGGATCAGATTCTCACTGATCTTTTCGTTACTCATACCGGCATTCTCACTTGAATGAGGTCCAGCGCTCCTTGCGGTACACCTTCAATCTTCATTCAACGCTCCCCTACCCCTGATACTAAGTATCAAGCCATAGCTTCGGTGGTGTGTTTAGCCCCGTTACATTTTCGGCGCAAAGTCACTCGACCAGTGAGCTATTACGCACTCTTTCAATGGTGGCTGCTTCTAAGCCAACATCCTGGTTGTCTGTGCAACTTCACATCCTTTCCCACTTAACACACACTTGGGGACCTTAGCTGATGGTCTGGGCTGTTTCCCTTTCGACAATGGATCTTAGCACTCACTGTCTGACTCCCGGAATAAAGTCTGTGGCATTCGGAGTTTGACTGAACTTGGTAACCCTTGCGGGCCCCGCATCCAATCAGTGCTCTACCTCCACGACTCACCTTCCGAGGCTAGCCCTAAAGCTATTTCGGGGAGAACCAGCTATCTCCAGGTTCGATTGGAATTTCTCCGCTACCCCCACCTCATCCCCGCACTTTTCAACGTGCGTGGGTTCGGGCCTCCAGTACGTGTTACCGTACCTTCACCCTGGACAGGGGTAGATCACCTGGTTTCGGGTCTACGTCCACGTACTCAGTCGCCCTATTCAGACTCGCTTTCGCTGCGGCTCCGGCTTTTCACCTTAACCTTGCACGGGAACGTAACTCGCCGGTTCATTCTACAAAAGGCACGCCATCACCCATAAATAGGGCTCTGACTTTTTGTAAGCACACGGTTTCAGGTTCTATTTCACTCCCCTTCCGGGGTCCTTTTCACCTTTCCCTCACGGTACTGCTTCACTATCGGTCGCTAGGGAGTATTTAGCCTTACCAGATGGTCCTGGCAGATTCATACGGGGTTTCACGTGCCCCGCACTACTCGGGATCCGTCTCGGAGAGAATATGATTTAAGCTACAGGGCTTTCACCTTGTCTTGCGGGCCTTTCCAGACCTCTTCGCCTACCATGTTCCTTTGTAACTCCAAAGAGACGTCCCACAACCCCAACAAGCAAGCTCATTGGTTTGGGCTGTTCCGCGTTCGCTCGCCGCTACTGACGGAATCACTCTTGTTTTCTGTTCCTGAGGGTACTTAGATGTTTCAGTTCCCCTCGTCTGCCTCTGCACACCCTATGTATTCAGGTGTGAGTAACTGGAGATGAATCCAGTTAGGTTTCCCCATTCGGACATCCCCGGATCACAGCTTGCTTACAGCTCCCCGAGGCGTTATCGTTGTTCGCCACGTCCTTCATCGGCTCCTAGCGCCTAGGCATCCACCGTGTGCTCTTAGTAGCTTAACCTAAGTGTTTCTAT
>NZ_JBHUGF010000004.1:0-59455 GCF_042681745.1 Paenibacillus nicotianae
AAGTTCTCTATTTTGTAAAGGTCGGCTAAGACCTTTAATTTACTCACTCGTTGTTCAGTTTTCAAAGATCAAACATTTCGTTATTTTGCTTTTGTGCACCGACGCGTTATCGCATCAGCAACTCTTATAATATATCATGCTCATTTCATTTCGTCAACACTTTTTTTCAATCTTTTTTTCAAGCGATATTCAATGTTGAAATTGTTTAATCTCTTTCATTGCGTTCATCACTTTAAAACATTAAAAACAGTGCGAGAATTAATTTATCATATATTTATAGATTACGTCAATAGTTTTTTATAATTTAATTATTCGTCTCTTTGTAACGGCCATTTCGTACGTATTTGGATAGTTCTTTTTGCGGTGCAAAGCGTGCATACATTTGAAAAATAGTTTTATATCTTTTATCGATTGATTTACGTATATCTTGATTTAACCGTTGATCACTCAGGTCAAATAACATTTCGTCTAGCTCTTTCCGTAATACATACGCCATCTCTTTACATTCTTTATCGTTTAATAACATTCCAAGCATATAAATATCCTCCCTAAATTGTAACTCTTCACTTTTATATCTATCCGGCTGTTATCTATCGATTCATAAATCTTGTTAGAACTATAATACATAACAGCCTTCTGGATAGTGATGAATTAACCTAATTAGGCATACTTGTAACTGTTTGTATGTGGTTTTTTGTAAATAACTAAGCTTGCATCAACCAAAATGTTATTGTACTCTCGATGATTGCTGCTATAAAAAGGATAATTACAATCCAAAATGAAGCTGTAATGGTAGATCTCATAAATTGTTTCCAGGCTATTTTGAGTTGATATCTTCCTGCTGGATTCCAAGTAGTCAGACTATCTAATACTAACTTGCCCAATTTTAAGCTATAAGCTGCTGCGATAAGAATAGCTGGAATTTCAAATATGCCATGTGGTAATAATCCTTTCACTATTAAAGTGACAACATCCTGTCCTTGCATATCATAAGTCCGTAATAGAAATCCTATAATCATTCCATTCATAACTAAAAAGAATACAGGGACAATACCAATAAAGAATCCTAAATAAATGATAAGGATACTTTTGATTGCATTGTTTAAAAAGATAAACACAAAGTAGTTAAGTTCTACGTGTTGTCCTTGATCAAGTTGTTGCTTAACTATTTGCAATTGTTGTAATTGCTCTTTTAGATAATTACCTAATGGTTCAACTAATAGGATACCGGCTATAATTCCTACTGCGAATAAAACAGTTGAAACCAAAAGCATAGATCGGTTGGATTTGAGGTCACGCCAAAAGGTACGAATCGAAAATAATGAACCCATAAGTTTACTCCTTTGTAATATCATTTGATAAAAAGATAAAAAATAAAGAGAAAGGTATACTGCTCCTTCCTCTCTATCTATTCTTTATATATTCATTGTAATCTAATATAAGATCTAGTTGTGTTTCTCGATAATTTTCAAAGCTAACTCATTATAGAGTTGCCCGATTTCACTATCATCTTTGTATACAGAAGGTGAGAAATCTGGATCTGTTGGTAAGTTATCAGGTGCACCTAATGGAATTTGAGCAAGTAGTTCTGTATGCAAAGTTTCTGCAAGTTGTCCACCGCCACCTCTACCAAATACATAATCTCTTTGTCCATCTCTTGCCTGGTAATAAGACATATTTTCGACAACGCCTAAAATTTCATGATCAGTCTGTAATGCCATAGTACCTGCGCGAGCTGCTACAAATGCTGCTGTTGCATGAGGAGTGGTTACCAGTATTTCTTTACTTTGTGGCAAAATTTGATGAACATCCAGGGCTACATCCCCTGTTCCTGGTGGAAGATCTAACAACATGTAATCCAACTGATCCCAATCTACATCTGCAAAAAACTGACGAAGCATTTTGCCAAGCATCGGTCCGCGCCATATCACTGGGTTGTTTTCTCTTATAAAGAATCCCATCGACATGACTTGAACTCCAAATCGCTCTACCGGTTGAATACGCCCTTCTTCTACCGTAGGGCCTTCTTCTATTCCCATCATATCTGGAATACTGAATCCGTAGATATCAGCATCAATAATTCCTACTCTTTTTCCTTGACGCACTAATGCAGTTGCTAGATTGACAGTAACAGTAGATTTACCTACTCCGCCTTTACCACTCGCTACAGCTATAAAACGCACACCAGAGTTAGCATGAATAATAGGGAGCTGCTCCAGTCCTGCTGCATGACCTTTGTGAGTCTCAGATTCAGGCGGTAATGCTTCTTTTGTGTCTGGAGAGAGTAATTGACGTACTGTAGCCATTTCAAGCTCAGAAGGCGCTCTGAAACGAATATGTAGATCAATAGGCTCTACAATTTTGAGAGCTGAACGAATCGACTGCTCTAAAGCGTCTTTATATTCTTGACCTAACTCAATTCCTACTACTGTGAGTGAAATTCTGGAATCTTTGATCATAATATCGCGAATAAATTGCATTTCTACTAGAGGAAAATCATACTGTGGATCTGTAACAGTACTTAATAATTCCAAAACATAGTCTCTTGATAACATATGAGGTGCACTCCTTATGTGATTAGATTGAATATACCGTTATAAAGATAACCATGAGATCATAACGCAATCCGTTGTATTATACCATTTTATAATATTGATTCGCGAATCGTACGCTGTAAAAATACAAATAAAATATTTCTGCATCTATTCCAACCGTTCTATATACCGATTGAATTATCTATATACTAAAAAACCGTTTTACTCTAGATCATCATAACATGACCCAAGTAAAACGGTTTTGTCGTTCTCACATTTATGAGTTGATATGTTCTGCCATACCTTCGATCAACACTTCTGCTACTTCTGGACGTGTGAATTCTGGTGGAGGACATTGACCGTCTCTTAACAATGCTCTTACTTTTGTTCCTGAAAGAGTTAAATGATTTTCTTTAGGATGCGGGCAGGTTTTGCTAGAAGCCATATTACCGCATTTGGTACAGAAAAAGCTATGTTCAAAAAATAATGGTGTAATCCCTAATTCTTCTGCTGTAAAATGATTAAAAATTTCTTGAGCTTCATATGTTCCATAATAATCGCCTACACCGGCATGATCACGACCAACAATAAAGTGTGTACAACCATAATTTTTGCGAACCATTGCATGGAATATCGCTTCTCTTGGGCCTGCATAACGCATCGCTGCTGGAAATACTCCTAAAAATGCTCGATCTTTTGGATAGTAGTTTTCCAAAAGTACTAAATAACTTCGCATCCGTACATTCGCAGGAACATCATCTGATTTGGTTTCACCTACTAATGGATTTAGAAATAAAGCATCTACAATTTCCATTGCGCTTTTTTGAATATACTCATGAGCACGATGAACAGGATTACGTGTTTGGAATCCTACTACTGTTTTCCACCCTTTATCTGCAAAAATTTGTCTTGTTTGTTCTGGATCAAAATAAAATTCTCCAAACTTTTCAGGTTGAGGACGTTTTAATACTTGAATAGGTCCTCCAACATAAATAGAAGAACGACTAAGCAATTTTTGCACACCTGGATGCTCGGGATCATCAGTTTTAAAGACTTTTACAGCTTCTTGCTGTTGATCTACATTGTATATACTACGTACTTCTAATGTACCGTAGATCACTCCATCTTGTTCTCCTACCAAAGCCACCTGTTCGCCAATTTGCAACGTGGATGTTATAGATTCGTCTAAAGCTAGAGTAATAGGAATACTCCATACAGTGCCATTAGACAATCTCATATTTTCCAAAACAGAGTGGTAATCCTTTTCTTCCATAAATCCTTCTAGTGGAGAAAAAGCACCTACCCCTATAAGATCTAGATCAGATATAGTCCATGTATTGATAGGAATGTGTTTCCATTGCTGAGCTTGAGCTAACAACTGATCGCGATCTTCCTCTTTTATAATACGTTGAATCAATTGACCACCATGTGGCAAAATTGTTGTCATTCTGTAATCGCTCCTGTCTTATCATAAATGTGTATGTTGTATTGTCAATCTGTGCTAAGTATACATGAAGCCGACCAGATGGTTAGGCAAATCACTTGGTCGGCTTATGTTATTTATATTTATCATGAAGTGAATTTGTTTATTTGTGCAATCCACATTCTGTTTTATCTGAATTGGCCCAGCGTCCTGCACGAGGGTCTTCACCAGGCATTACCTGACGTGTACACTGTTCGCACCCTATACTAGGATAATGTTGATCATGAAGAGGGTTATAGATAATATCATTATCACGAATATACTTCCATACATCTTCAGAAGTCCAATCTGCAATCGGATTAAACTTCATTAACCCAAATTTGGAATCGTACTCTATTTTTTTAGCATTGGCACGAGTTGGAGCTTGATCTCGACGAATACCAGTGATCCATGAATCGTATTGAGATAATATCCGGGTTAAAGGTTCTACTTTACGAATATTGCAGCAAGCATTAGGATCGACAGTCCATAAAGCTTCTCCATGAGCAGCAGCTTGTTCTTCCGGTGTTAGCTTAGGATCTACTTTTACAAACTCCAAACCATACCGTTCAATCATACGATCACGAGTTTCGTATGTTTCTTTAAAATGAAAATCGGTATCTAAATAGAAAA
Organism: Paenibacillus nicotianae; assembly: GCF_042681745.1. NCBI lineage: Bacteria > Bacillati > Bacillota > Bacilli > Caryophanales > Paenibacillaceae > Paenibacillus > Paenibacillus nicotianae. Next base: position 4,630 of record NZ_JBHUGF010000004.1, read on the forward strand.
TATCAGTGGACGGGCTGATATTTTGTAACATATCAACAATAACTACGTCTTCTGCTCCAAAACTACAAGCAAAAGTAAGACTCTCAAAATTATCTACTGCCCAACGAATGACTTGTTCTGCTGTAGCATGTTCTAATTCTTCCGCTTTCACTCTAGCCAATTCTTCTTTTTCCAATAGATTCATATTTAATTCCCCCATCTTTGGAATTCATTTTCCCATTTTGGTTTTAAGTACATTCGACAAGTTACTATTTATTATTCACAATTTAAAACCGACTAAACAACTAAGAATTATGTATATTATAGTACTTAATGGGTAAGGATTCAATAGGATTTTAAAAGTTAATCACAAGTTATTCACAATATTTTATAACTAGAATAACTTTGTTTACATTGTTATCATCGATTTACATTATGCACAGGGTTATACACAAATTATCTTTGGTCAACATGTGGTCAAATGCTCCTCCATTGAAATATAAACACAAAAAAGCCTCCCACCATTTCTGGCAAGAGGCTTTTGCAATCCTTGATATACAAGGAATATTAACGTTTGGAGAACTGAGGTGCGCGACGTGCTGCTTTAAGACCGTATTTTTTACGTTCTTTCATACGAGGGTCACGAGTCAGGAATCCAGCTTTTTTCAAAGATCCACGAAGTTCAGGATCAGCTTTAAGCAATGCACGGGAAATACCGTGACGGATTGCTCCTGCTTGACCAGAAATACCGCCACCGTGAGCCAATACGATTACATCGTAGCTTCCGATTGTTTCTGTCAAGTTAAGTGGTTGTTTTACGATCAGTTTAAGTGTATCTAAACCGAAATATTCATTGATGTCGCGTTTATTGATGACAATGCGTCCTTCACCCGGTACAAGGCGAACACGTGCTACCGAATGTTTACGACGACCTGTCCCATAGTATTGTACTTGTGCCATGAAACTGTCCTCCTTTTAATTAGCCGCGAAGTTCGTAAACTTCCGGTTTTTGTGCTGCATGTGGGTGTTCTACGCCAGCATATGCTTTCAATCTTAACTTCATTTGGTTACCCATACGAGTTTTTGGAAGCATACCATGAACTGCAAATTCGATTACACGTTCAGGTTTGTTTTTAAGCATTTCATCAGCAGTGGTAACTTTAAGACCACCTGGATGCATAGAGTGACGGTAGTATTTTTTGTCTTGCAATTTTTTACCAGTCAAGTGGATTTTGTCAGCATTGATAACGATAACGAAATCTCCACCGTCTACATGAGGGGTAAATTGTGGTTTGTGTTTGCCGCGAATAAGTGCAGCTGCTTCACTAGCCAAACGACCAAGCGTTTTGCCTTCAGCATCGATAATGTGCCAATTGCGTTCTACTTCACTTGGCTTCGCAATGTACGTCGTACGCATGAAAAGTTCCTCCTTAGTGTGCTTTTGAAAATATATCATTGTAATATATTCTCATATATCTTCGTTCTTGAATTAGTGTTGTTAGTACACAGTGTTACATAGTCATTAAGTGATGGATTAAAAATTTTTGGTGGTGTTATTCTTAATGGGGCTGTGGGATAGCCTTAAGAAAACACAAACTTTATTTTACAGCATAAAAACATGTTAAGCAAGAACTATTTGAAGTTTTTCTAGAAAAATTTTCGTAGGCATTTGCTTTGAAATTTTACTATGTATCAAACTCCTTATAGTGAACCCCCCACATCGTTAGCGCTTTGCTAACTGCCGTAGGTCCTGCCATACTGCGATCCTCTGCAGCAATCATATTAGGAATAGCCTCCGGTTCGTGTTTACCTTCTCCCACTTGTACCAGAGTCCCTATAATAATACGTACCATATGCTGTAAAAATCCACTGCCTGTGATATAAAAGTGTAAAATACCTTGGTCTCTTGTGTTGGGACGGGTCATAGAATAATCTACTTCCAAACGTGCCTCATAGATTGTACGGATATGACTTTGCTTTTCGGAATGTTTTGAAGCAAACGTTGTGAAGTCATAAGTGCCAATAAAGTAGGAAAGAGCTTCACACATTGCTCCAATATTCAGTTTGCCTGGATGATGTAATTGCATATGCCTTAGAAAAACATCTGGATATTGATTAGCGTTAATCGTATATCGATACGTTTTTCGTTTAGCTGAGCGCCGTGAGTGGAAGTCCAAATGAACCTCGCGCGCATTTGTAACAATAATATCTTTGGGCAAACGACCATTTAAAGCAAGTGGCCAACGTTCTGCTGGGACAGTGGATTCAGTCAAGAAATGAAATACTTGTCCGATCGCATGTACACCCGCATCGGTACGACCTGAGCCATGAATCTTTGGTTTTTCTCCAATGATCGAAGCAATTGCTTTTTCTAAATGATCCTGAATCGTATTTCCGTCTGGTTGGGTCTGAAATCCGTTATATCTCGTTCCATCGTAATTGACAGTCATACAAAGATTCCTCATATATCCTCACCTTTTATACAAAGCAAGGGAGCCCCTAATGGAGCTCCCTCCCTCATTATCCTCAAACACTGCATGTTCCAAACAGAGAAAAAAAGGGTTTTGTCAGAATCTGTTGACCCTGTCCACCCTTTCCTCATCTGCGTGTTACGCGCGGTCTACCAATTCAAGATAAACCATAGGTGCAGCATCGCCGCGACGAGGTCCTAATTTAAGAATACGAGTGTATCCACCTGGACGCTCTGCATAGCGAGTTGCTAAATCAGAAAACAATTTTTGGATAGCATCTTGTCCACCATCGAGAGACTCGCGACGAACATAAGCAGCTACTTGACGACGAGCATGAAGATCTCCACGTTTAGAAAGGGTGATCAATTTTTCAGCGATAGAACGAACTTCTTTCGCTTTAGCTTCAGTCGTTTGAATACGCTCATACAAGAACAGGTCAGTTACCAGGTCACGAAACAAAGCTTTACGAGCGCTGGAGTTACGACCCAATTTTTGGTATGCCATGTTGTTTTTCCCTCCTTCATTACACTATTAAATGATTAGTCTTCTTGACGAAGTCCTAATCCCAATTCTTCAAGCTTCTCTTGAACTTCCTCAAGCGATTTGCGGCCCAAGTTACGGACTTTCATCATATCGTCTTCGGATTTCGTAGTTAGCTCTTGTACGGTATTAATACCAGCACGTTTCAAGCAGTTGTAAGAACGTACAGAGAGATCAAGCTCTTCAATAGTCATCTCGAGCACTTTCTCTTTTTTATCTTCCTCTTTTTCGACCATGATTTCAGCATCTTTTGCTTCGTCAGTCAGACCAACAAACAACATCAAATGCTCAGTCAAAATTTTAGCGCCCAGACTAACTGCTTCTTCTGGTCGAATGCTGCCATCCGTCCAAATTTCAATAGTTAGCTTGTCATAGTTCGTTACTTGACCTACACGAGTATTTTCCACGCCATAGTTAACGCGGGAAATCGGAGTATAGATAGAATCTACAGGAATGACACCAATTGGTTGATCATCACGTTTATTCTTATCTGCAGCAACATAGCCACGACCACGATTTGCAAAAATACGCATGTGAAGTCTAGAACCTGGAGCTAAAGTGGCGATATGAAGATCCGGATTCAGGATTTCAACATCACTGTCTGCACGGATATCTCCTGCAGTGATCGCCCCTTCTCCTTCCGCATCAATCTCCAACACTTTTTCTTCATCAGAGTGGATCTTAAGCGAAAGGGCCTTGAGGTTCAGAATGATTTCTGTAACGTCTTCCATCACACCTTGAACCGTTGAGAACTCATGCAATACACCATCGATTTGAACAGATGTTACTGCTGCTCCCGGAAGAGAAGATAACAAAATTCTACGAAGTGAGTTGCCAAGTGTTGTGCCATAACCACGTTCGAGCGGTTCAATGATGAATTTACCGTAGTTACCTTCATCATTTACATCTACGGTCTCAATTTTCGGCTTTTCGATTTCTATCACTGCAATATCCCTCCTTCAAAACGTCGCTCCTGTGAAACTGTCGCTGAATACTTACAAATAGACATGCAGTAGTATACCCGGTAAATGTATCTTTACCTTTGCCGGGGATTATACTACAAAATAAAGAGACATGCTTCAATTATACGCGGCGACGTTTTGGTGGACGGCATCCGTTATGCGGGATTGGCGTTACATCTTTGATTAGGTTAACTTCAAGACCAGCTGCTTGCAAAGAACGAATTGCTGCTTCGCGTCCAGCTCCTGGACCTTTAACCATAACCTCAACGGCTTTCATACCGTGTTCCATTGCTGCTTTAGCTGCTGTTTCTGCTGCTAATTGCGCTGCGAATGGAGTAGACTTACGAGAACCTCTGAAACCTAGACCGCCTGAGCTAGCCCAGGAAATCGCGTTACCGTGAGGATCCGTAATTGTAACGATTGTATTATTAAACGTGGAACGGATGTGCGCCACGCCAGATTCAATATTTTTACGGTCACGACGTTTTGTACGTACGACTTTTTTAGCTTTAGCCATTGTGCTTTAACCTCCCTTACTTCTTCTTGTTCGCTACTGTACGACGAGGACCTTTACGTGTACGAGCATTAGTTTTAGTACGTTGTCCACGAACCGGCAATCCACGACGGTGACGAACACCACGGTAACATCCGATTTCGATTAGACGTTTAATGTTTAGAGAGATCTCACGACGAAGATCACCTTCAACTTTAGTACTACCAATTACTTCACGCAATTTTCCTACTTCATCTTCTGTAAGATCGCGGACACGAGTGTTCAGGTCAATACCAGTATCACTCAGAATTTTCTGGGAAGTCGTTTTACCGATTCCGAAAATATATGTCAAGGCGATCTCAACGCGTTTATCACGTGGTAAATCCACGCCAGCTATACGTGCCATTTTACGCTACACCCCCTAGATAATTATCCCTGTTTTTGTTTGTGTTTAGGATTCTCACAAATAACCATTACATTCCCTTTGCGGCGAATGACTTTGCATTTTTCGCAGATGGGTTTTACAGAAGGTCTTACCTTCATGCTAATTACCTCCTCAAGTTTTACGTCCGTAAAACTTACTTGTAATCATTGTATCTGCTGACAAGCAATGATTTCATAAACATCTATTATAACATAGATTAGTGTTAAAGTGTCTATTTGCGGTAAGTTATACGACCTTTTGTCAAATCATAAGGTGACAATTGTACAACTACTTTATCTCCAGTCAGAATACGGATAAAGTGCATCCGTAGCTTTCCAGAAACATGAGCGAGAATCTGATGACCATTCTCTAATTCAACTTTGAACGTTGCATTCGGCAAGGGTTCAAGAACCACGCCTTCTACCTCAATAACATCTTCCTTGGCCACAGTCAGTCTCCTTTCTGTTCAACACTGTTTTCGGCAGATTCCAAGAACTTGGTAACTGCATAACGCAATTTCCCGTTCGTGACCCGACCGCTTTCTTGCAAACTGTTTACTACTTCGCTGCTAATCACCGGCATTAGCTCCAGATGAAGCAGATTCTTCTTCTTCGGCTGGTCAAACTTTCGTTTGTTCCCGTCGGCGATATAAACAAACTTCTCATCCGGTATTGCAATGATAACAGCAGGTTGAGGAGCTCCTTGACCTTTTAACACTTTCACAATTTGACCGACCTGCGGGTTCATTGTTGTTTTCACAAGAATCACCTACGCATTTAGTTTAGTTTTGTGAAAATCTCCATACCGTCCGGTGTAACCGCAACTGTATGTTCAAAATGGGCACATAATGAGCCATCAACAGTAACTACTGTCCATTTGTCTTCAAGCGTTTTGACATGTTGCGTGCCGGCATTTACCATCGGCTCGATTGCCAGAACCATTCCCGGCTTCAGCCTCGGTCCGCGATCCTTAACTCCATAATTAGGAATTTGAGGTGCTTCGTGCAGCTTCGTTCCGATACCATGTCCTACGTATTCACGTACAACAGACATACCGGCATCTTCAATAAAACGCTGTATCGCATGCGATATTGTAAACAAGCGTACATCTGGCTTGACCAGTTCAAGTCCTGCATACAAAGAACCTTCAGTTACTTCCAAAAGTTTTTTTGCATCATCAGAGATCTGACCTACCGGATATGTCCATGCAGAATCTCCATGATAACCACGGTACTCAGCTCCAATATCAAGTGTAACGATGTCGCCTTCTTGCAATTTGCGTTTATTCGGGAATCCATGAACTAATTGCTCATTAACCGAAGCACAAATGCTGGCAGGAAAACCATTGTATCCTTTGAATGACGGTAAGGCATTTTGACTGCGAATATAACGGTCTGCAATCTGATCAAGGTGTTCGGTCGTAATACCTGGCTCGATCGCTTGCTTGATTAGACGATGCGTCTCAGCTACAATTCGCCCTGCTTCCCGCATAAAGCCTAGTTCTGTTTCGGATTTGCAAATGATCATTCTGCCTAACCTCTTAGCAATGAAACAATATCCTTAGATACTGCATCAATACTTTGATCGCCATCAATCTCTCTCAACAACTTTTGATCACCGTAGTAAGTAATAAGAGGCGCTTCTGTTTTCGTATGATACTCATTCAGACGCGTTCCTACACTTTCTTCGTTATCATCAGCACGTTGATAAAGTTCACCACCATCAATGTCACATACGCCTTCTTGCTTCGGCGGATTGAATTGAATATGGTAAGTAGCTCCACAAGTCTTGCAAATACGTCGTCCGGTAATCCGAACAAGCAATTTGTTGAGATCTACTTTTAAATTGATCACGTGGTCCAGCTTACGCTCCATTGCTGCCAGCATTTTATCCAGTGCTTCAGCTTGAGCTAAAGTTCTTGGAAAACCGTCAAGCAAGAAACCTTTTTTACAATCGGGCTGAGCAAGACGCTCTTCCACGATTCCGTTCGTTACGTCATCCGGTACAAGTAAACCTTGATCTATGAATTCTTTGGCTTTTACTCCAATTGGAGTTTCCTGTTTGATCGCTAGACGAAATGCATCGCCTGTAGAAATATGAGGAATACCTAGCTCTTTCACAATCACAGCTGCTTGTGTTCCTTTTCCTGCTCCCGGAGGCCCCATGAATATGATGTTCACGTAATGTCACTCCCCCTAAGACTAATGCTGCAAGAACAGCACGAAAGGCGCCGGTTGTGAACAAGCATGACTTATTCCAGCCGGAACCTGCCGTCTATTTATTGATAAAACCTTTGTAATGGCGTTTAATGAGCTGGCTTTCGATCGTTTTCATCGTGTCAAGGGCAACCCCAATAACGATAAGAAGCGATGTACCACCGATTTGCACAGATTGTGGCAAACCTGAAATAGCTCCTAAGAATACTGGCAATACCGAGATAACCGCAAGGAATAATGATCCTGTCATGGTCAAACGAGTCATAACACGAGTCAAATACGTAGCCGTTGGCTTACCTGGACGAACACCCGGGATATATCCACCATTCTTTTTCATATTATCGGCCATTTGCGTAGGATTCATTTGCACAAATGTATAGAAGAAAGTAAAACCTATGATCATTATAACATACAGCACCATACCAAGCGGTTTGTCATACCACAAATTCTGAGTAATCCATTTCGCCCAGAGATGAGTAGACCAGAAGCTTGCTATAATAATCGGAAATTGTAGCAATGAAACGGCAAAGATAACAGGTATAACACCCGCTGAGTTAACTTTCAACGGAATATGTGTATTCTGTCCACCATACATTTTGTTACCTACAACGCGTTTTGCATATTGTACTGGAATTTTACGAATACCCTGTTGGATAAAGATAACTCCGACAACGATGAAAATCACGACAATAACAACAATGGCTAACTTCGCAACATTAAAGAACGTCTGACCTTGTTGCAGGAAATCCGATTGAACCATATCACGGATATGCTGTGGAATAGCTGCAACAATACCAGCGAAGATGATGATCGAAATACCGTTACCGATTCCTTTTTCAGTGATTTGTTCCCCGAGCCACATCAAGAATGATGTACCCGCCGTTAATACGATCGCAATAATGATGTAATCTACCGCAGTAGCATTAGGAATCATTTCTGCATTGTATAAACGGTTGAAACCAATCGATGTACCAAAGGCTTGGATCAGACCCAGAATAACAGTACCATACCGGGTAATCTGTGCCAGTTTCTTTTTACCGTGTTCCCCTTGTTTGGCCCATTCCGCAAATTTCGGAATGACATCCATTGATAATAACTGAACTATAATGGATGCAGTGATATACGGCATGATCCCAAGGGCAAAAATGGAGAAATGCCCCAAAGCTCCCCCTGAGAAAGTATTTAGAAGACCGAATAGTTCTTTACCTTGAGCGTTAGCAGACTGGAAAACACTTTTGTCTACACCCGGAACCGGTACAAACGCACCGATACGGTAGACAATGAGCACCAGCAAGGTAAAGATAATCCGATTTCTAAGATCCTCAACCCGCCATATATTCTTTAGGGTCTTGAACATTAGATCACCTCGGTTTTACCGCCGGCAGCCTCGATTTTCTCTACCGCAGATTGAGAGAACTTATTCGCTTTTACAGTCAATTTCACAGTGATGTCGCCATTACCAAGAATTTTAATTCCACTTCTTGCATTTTTAACGATTCCCTGTTCCATCAAGAACGTAGGAGTTACTTCTGTATCAGCAGCAAAGCTGTTTAAATCTTCGATGTTTACGAGTGCATATTCTTTACGAGTAGGGTTAACAAATCCACGTTTAGGCAAACGACGATACAATGGATTTTGTCCGCCTTCAAATCCTGGACGAACTCCTCCGCCTGAACGAGAGTTTTGTCCTTTGTGACCACGACCCGATGTTTTACCAGTACCACTACTTGGACCGCGACCTACACGTTTGCGTTCCTTGCGTGAACCTGGGCTTGGTGAAAGCTCATGCAATTTCATCGTTCGTTGCACCTCCTTATTGATAGTAGGTTAATTTTTTGAAAATTAACCTTCGATTTCTTTTACAGATACTAAATGTTGCACTTGTTTGATCATACCGCGCATAGCAGCATTATCGTTTTGAACTACTGAGTGGTTCAGTTTACGTAGTCCTAGTGTTTTAACAGTAGTACGTTGTTTCTCTGAACGACCGATCACGCTACGGACGAGGGTAATTTCCAATTTAGCCATGAGGTTCCCTCCTTAACCGAGCAACTCTTCGATAGATTTTCCACGCAGTTTAGCCACGTCTTCAGCACGTTTCAAACGAGACAAGCCTTCCAACGTTGCGTTAACCATGTTCATGGAATTCGAAGAACCCAGAGATTTAGTCAAGATATTGCCTACACCAGCAAGTTCTAGTACAGCACGAACCGGTCCACCAGCAATAACTCCAGTACCTTCGGATGCTGGTTTCAACAATACACGTCCTGCTCCGAATTTACCTGTAACAAGGTGAGGAATTGTTGTTCCAACGATCGGAACATGAATCAAGTTTTTCTTAGCATCTTCGATGCCTTTACGGATAGCGTCAGGTACTTCACCGGCTTTACCGATACCAGCGCCTACCCAACCATTACCATCGCCCACTACTACAAGTGCGCTAAAGCTGAAACGACGTCCACCCTTAACTACTTTAGCTACACGATTAATGTTTACAACTCTTTCAGTTAGCTCTAAAGTGTTTGGATCAATACGCAAGTCGTTAACCTCCTTTTTACAATGTTTTAGAATTGAAGACCAGCTTCACGAGCTGCATCTGCCAAGGCTTGAATCCGTCCGTGATACAAGTAGCCTCCGCGATCAAATACAACAGCTGTGTGCCCTTTTTCAGATGCACGTTTTGCAACCAGTTCGCCAACTTTAGTAGCAGCTTCTACGCTACCGCCGTTTTTAATATCTGCAAGTTCTTTATCAAGAGTCGAAGCGGAAACCAAAGTTACACCCGCTACGTCATCGATCAATTGAGCGTAGATATGTTTAGCAGAACGGAATACGTTCAAACGTGGACGTTGAGAAGTACCAGTGATGTTCTTACGAACACGTAGGTGTCTTTTCAGACGTGCTTTATTTTTATCTGCTTTTGTAATCATGACTGTACATTTCACTCCTTTCACGTTGCCTTCACAGGCTCACTTCAACACGCATAAGGTAAAGGAACGTATTCCTTTATCTTATTTTTTCTTACCAGCTTTACCTTCTTTACGAAGAATACGCTCGCCTTCATACTTGATACCTTTACCTTTATATGGTTCTGGTTCACGTACAGAACGGATTTTAGCAGCGTAAGCTCCTACGCGCTCTTTATCGATTCCATTAACGATGATTTTCGTATTTGTAGGCACATCGAACTCGATGCCTGGTTCAGGAGAAATTTCTACTGGATGAGAGTAACCCACGTTTAGAACAATTTTGTCGCCAGATTTGCTTGCGCGGTATCCGACACCAACTAGCTCTAGGGATTTGGAGAAACCTGTAGTAACTCCACTCACCATGTTACTTACTACACTACGAGTAGTGCCGTGCAGGGAACGATGAGTCTTATTATCAGAAGGACGTTCGATTGTGATCACGTTCTCTTCGATATTTACTTTCATATCTTTATGAAGCTCACGGGAAAGCGTACCTTTCGGTCCTTTAACCGTAATTTGAGTATTGTCCAAGTTAATTTCAACACCACTTGGTACTTCGATTGGTTTGCGGCCAATACGAGACATAGAGTTGCACCTCCTTATTATATGACGTTAATTACCAAACGTAGCAAACGACTTCGCCGCCGCTTTTCGATTGACGAGCTTCTTTATCAGTTACTACCCCTTTAGAAGTAGAGATGATAGCGATTCCCAGTCCACCTAGTACGCGAGGGATTTCATTGCTTTTCGTGTAAACACGAAGTCCTGGTTTACTGATACGTTTCAAACCAGTAATTACACGTTCGTTATTTTGACCGTATTTCAAGAAAATACGGATAATTCCTTGTTTGTTATCCTCAACAACTTCAGCATCACGAATGAAACCTTCGCGTTTTAGGATATCAGCGATTTGCTTCTTCATCGTAGAAGCAGGAACTTCAACTGTTTCGTGACGCACAACGTTGGCGTTACGAATACGAGTAAGCATATCAGCAATTGGATCTGACATAGTCATGTGTGTAAACCTCCTTCCCCTTAATCAAATGTTTACCAGCTTGCTTTTTTCACACCAGGGATCTGGCCTTTATGAGCCAATTCACGGAAGCAAATTCTGCAAATTTTGAACTTTTGCAATACCGAGTGTGGACGACCACAACGTTCGCAACGTGTGTATGCACGTACTTTGAACTTCGGTGTGCGTTGTTGTTTAACTTTCATTGAAGTTTTAGCCACTTAGCCTGACACCTCCTAATATTTTCGGAGAACTAGGGTTTATATACGAACCCTGTACATTTCAATAATTATTTTACGAAAGGCATTCCCAATTGGGTAAGCAATTCGCGAGACTCTTCGTCAGTTTTAGCAGTCGTTACGATAACGATGTCCATACCACGAACTTTGTCTACTTTATCATACTCGATTTCCGGGAAGATCAATTGCTCTTTCAAACCCAGTGTGTAGTTACCGCGTCCGTCAAATGCTTTAGAAGAAACACCGCGGAAGTCACGTACACGTGGAAGTGTGATGTTGAACAATTTATCCAAGAAATAGTACATACGATCGCCACGAAGTGTTACTTTAACACCGATAGGCATGTTTTCACGAAGCTTAAATCCAGCGATAGATTTTTTAGCACGTGTGATAACTGGTTTTTGACCAGAAATCAATTGAAGATCGTTAACAGCAGAATCCAATACTTTGGAGTTCGATACTGCTTCACCTACACCCATGTTGATAACAACTTTTTCAACTTTCGGTACTTGCATTACCGTTGTATAGTTGAATTTTTGCACCAAAGCCGGGGAGATCTCATTCAAGTAAAGCTCTTTCATTCTTGTTGCCATTTTGGAAGGTCCTCCTTTCCGTAACAATTAGTATTAGTCGATTGTTTCACCGGAGCGTTTAGCTACGCGAACTTTTTTGCCGTTATCCAATGTTTTGTAACCGATACGGGTTACTTTTTTTCCGTCCTTAGGATCAACGTGCATTACGTTCGAAACGTGGATCGGCGCTTCTTGCTCAACACGTCCTCCTTGCGGATTCAGTTGAGTTGGTTTTTGGTGTTTGGTGATCATATTCACGCCTTCAACCAACACGCGGTTTTCACGAGGATACGCTGCGATAACGCGACCTTTTTTACCTTTGTCTTTACCGCTGATTACAAGAACCGTATCATCTTTTTTCACGTGTAGTTTGTGGTTGTGAGATTCCAACACTTTTTTCACTTTCGCCATTTGTGTACACCTCCTATAACTCACTTCAGGCCATAGCCTTTATATCTTACAATCGTTTAGATAACTTCCGGAGCCAAAGAAACGATTTTCATGAAGTCTTTATCACGCAATTCACGAGCAACTGGTCCAAAGATACGAGTACCACGAGGGCCTCTGTCATCTTTAACGACTACTGCTGCATTCTCATCAAATGCGATGTAAGATCCGTCTTTACGACGAACGGAACTCTTTGTACGAACGATTACCGCTCTTACAACATCACCCTTTTTGACAACGCCGCCTGGTGTTGCTTGTTTTACAGAACAAACGATCAAATCGCCGATTGCAGCTGTACGACGTCCAGTACCACCTAGTACGCGGATACACATAAGTTCTTTTGCGCCAGAGTTATCGGCTACAGCCAAACGTGTAAATGGTTGAATCATTGTTAGTTCCTCCTTCCAGACAGGTTAGCATCATTCATCAAATGATGATTGCTTCTTCTACAACTTCCACTAATCTCCAGTTTTTATCTTTAGATAATGGACGTGTCTCCATGATTTTAACAACATCACCAATTTTAGCAGTGTTATTTTCATCATGAGCCTTGAATTTTTTCGTATATTTAATACGTTTGTGATACAAGTCATGCTTTTTATAAGTTTCTACAGCAACAACGATGGTTTTATCCATTTTATCACTGACCACTTTGCCTACTTGTACTTTACGGGCATTGCGTTCGCTCATAGTTAATCTCCTTCCTAGCTGATAGCATTTAAGCTCTCAAATATTGGATTACGATGTGATTCCAAGTTCTCTTTCACGAACTACTGTTTTAGCACGTGCAATTTGTTTACGCACAGCGCTGATACGAGTAGGGTTATCCAATTGACCGGTAGCAAGTTGAAAGCGCAGGTTAAAGAGTTCCTCTTTAAAACCAGCAATCTTTTGCTCGATTTCAGCAGTGGTAAGGTTGCGCAATTCATTAGCTTTCATTTGCTTCACCACCCAATTCTTCACGTTTCACAAACTTAGTTTTTACAGGCAACTTGTGAGAAGCAAGACGCATAGCTTCACGCGCGATCTCTTCAGAAACACCTGCAAGTTCAAACATAATTTTACCTGGTTTAACAACGGCAACCCATTTTTCTACGTTACCTTTACCACTACCCATACGAACCTCAAGAGGTTTTTGAGTGATTGGCTTGTCCGGGAAAATTTTGATCCATACTTTACCACCACGTTTGATATAACGAGTCATAGCAATACGAGCAGCTTCGATTTGACGGTTAGTGATCCAAGAAGGCTCAGTAGCTTGCAAACCGAATTCTCCGAAGTTCAATTCAGTACCGCCTTTAGCGCGACCTGACATGCTTCCGCGTTGTTGTTTACGGTGTTTTACACGTTTTGGTACCAACATGATTAGTTGCCTCCTTCCTGAGCAGCTTGTTTCTTAGCCGTAGGAAGAACCTCTCCACGATAAATCCATACTTTTACGCCAATACGACCATAAGTAGTATGCGCTTCTGCTGTACCATAGTCAATATCGGCACGAAGCGTATGAAGTGGAACAGTTCCTTCGCTGTAGCCTTCAGAACGGGCAATTTCAGCACCGCCAAGACGTCCGCTAACTGCTGTTTTAATTCCTTTAGCGCCTGAACGCATAGTTCTTTGAATTGCTTGTTTCAATGCACGACGGAAAGAAACACGACGTTCCAATTGTTGTGCAATACTTTCTGCAACTAGAATTGCATCAAGTTCTTGATTTTTGATTTCAGAAATGTTGATATGAACTTTTTTACCACCAGCGATTTTAGTTACTTGTGTACGAAGAACTTCAACTTCTGAACCACCGCGTCCGATAACCATACCAGGTTTAGCTGTATGGATCGTTACGTTAACACGATTAGCCGCTCTCTCGATTTCGATATGAGAGACAGCAGACTCTTTAAGTTTGGTTTTAAGGTATTCACGGATTTTAACGTCTTCGATAAGAAGATCGCCAAAGTCTTTACCAGCATACCATTTAGATTCCCAATCACGGATAATACCTACACGTAATCCGACGGGATTTACTTTTTGGCCCACACGTTTTCCCTCCTTCTATCTTATTTTTCAGCTACCACCAAAGAAATATGGCTGGTGCGTTTGTTGATTTTACTTGCACGTCCCATTGCACGAGGGCGGAAACGTTTCAGTGTTGGTCCTTGGTTAACATAAACCTGGGAAATTACCAAGTTGTTAACATCAAAAGTCAACTCTTTTTCTGAGCTAATGAACTCAGCGTTGGCAATTGCGGAGTTAAGAAGCTTCTCAACAATTGGGGATGCGGATTTCGGCGTATGACGCAGAATCGCGATCGCTTCTCCAACTTGCTTACCGCGGATCAAGTCAACTACTAATTGAACTTTACGCGGAGCGATGCGTACAAACTTTGCGTGTGCTTTCGCTTGCATTGCGTGACCTCCTCTCTTACTTTAAATCCTTATATATTAACGTCTTGTTTTTCTGTCGTCATTAGCATGACCTTTGTACGTACGAGTTGGTGCGAACTCACCAAGCTTGTGTCCGACCATATCTTCCGTTACATATACCGGTACATGTTTGCGACCATCATAAACAGCGAATGTATGTCCGATAAATTGTGGGAAAATCGTCGAGCGACGGGACCAAGTTTTGATTACGACTTTTTTATCGTCTTCGTTCAATACTTCTACTTTTTTAAGCAAGTACCCGTCCACGAAAGGACCTTTTTTAAGACTACGGCTCATAGGTTGAATCCTCCCTTCATCTTTTCGTCACTTCACACTTTACAAGCATTCAAGCACAAATCTTACTTCGTGCGGCGGCGAATGATGTATTGATCGGAAGCCTTACCTTTTTTACGAGTTTTGTAACCAAGAGTAGGTTTACCCCATGGTGACATTGGAGATTTACGTCCGATTGGAGCTTTACCTTCACCACCACCGTGTGGGTGATCATTAGGGTTCATTACTACGCCTCGAACTTGTGGACGTTTGCCCAACCAGCGATTACGACCGGCTTTACCGATTTTAATCAATTCATGATCTTCATTACCAACAGATCCGATTGTAGCACGACATACTTTAAGTACGCGACGTACTTCACCAGAAGAAAGGCGAATGGAGACATATTTTTCTTCTTTACCAAGTAATTGAGCTTCCGTACCAGCTGCGCGAACAAGCTGACCACCTTTACCTGGTTTTAATTCGATATTGTGAATAACTGTACCAACTGGAATGTTTTCCAATGGAAGGCAGTTACCGATTTTGATGTCAGATCCTACGCCAGAGAAAATTTGATCTCCAACTTTTAATCCTTTAGGAGCGATAATGTAGCGTTTCTCTCCATCAGCATAGTGGATCAGAGCAATGTTAGAAGTACGGTTTGGATCGTACTCGATTGTAGCAACGTTACCTGGTATTCCATCTTTAGTACGTTTGAAGTCAATAATACGGTATTTACGTTTGTGTCCGCCGCCGTGGTGACGAACTGTAATTTTACCTTGGTTGTTGCGGCCTGCTCTTTTGAAAAGCGGAGCCAACAACGATTTCTCCGGTTGGTTCGTTGTAATCTCTTCGAATGTAGAAACACTCATGTTACGACGAGCCGGGGATGTCGGTTTGTACTTTTTAATTGGCACTGTTTATTCCTCCTTACTCTACAGATTCAAAAAACTCAAGCGGTTTACTTTCTGGAGCCAAAGTCACGATAGCTTTCTTCCACTCGGAAGTGTAGCCGGAATGACGTCCATAACGTTTCGGTTTAGCAGGCATGCGAAGAGTGTTTACTTTAGACACTTTCACTTTGAAAATTTCTTCAATTGCCTTTTTAACTTCCGTTTTATTAGAACGAATGTCTACTTCGAAAGCATATTTCAGTTCACTCATGTACTCGGCAGTGCGCTCAGTAATTACCGGACGCTTAATAATATCACGAGGATCTTTCATTACGCGAACACCTCCTCTACCTTGTGAACTGCATCCTTAGTAAGGATCAGCTTATCGTACGTAAGTACGTCTAGAACATTAACGCCGTCAGCTGCAACGAATTTAACACCTGGGATGTTACGAGCAGATAGTGCAACATTGTCATCATAACTAGGAGTTACGATCAATACTTTGCGATCTACTTTCAGGTTATTCAAAATTGCTGCGAACTCTTTTGTTTTCGGTGCGCTAAAGCTTAGTGCATCCAAAACGATGATTTCGTTAGCTACTACTTTAGAAGATAAAGCAGATTTGATCGCTAAACGACGAACTTTTTTAGGCAATTTGTAAGCATAGCTGCGTGGAGTCGGTCCAAATGCTACGCCGCCGCCTTTCCATTGTGGAGAACGAATAGAACCTTGACGCGCACGTCCTGTTCCTTTTTGTTTCCATGGTTTACGTCCACCACCACGAACTTCAGAGCGTCCTTTTACTTTGTGATTACCTTGACGAAGGGAAGCACGTTGCATAATGACTGCATCATGAAGCACATGAGTGTTAGGCTCGATACCGAATACGGAATCACTCAATTCAACTTCGCCAACTTGGCTACCGTCGATACTGTAAAGTGCTACTTTTGGCATTTCCTGTTCCTCCTTTCTTGACTGGTTATTTTTTAACCGTTTCTCTTACTTTTACATAACTATTTTTAGCACCAGGGATAGAGCCTTTAACGAGAATTACGTTACGTTCAGCATCTACTCTGATAACTTCGAGGCGTTGGATCGTTACTGTATCATGACCCATGTGACCTGGCAGACGTTTACCTTTCGGTACACGGTTCGCTTGGATAGAACCCATTGAACCTGGTCTGCGATGATAACGGGAACCGTGAGACATTGGTCCGCGGCTTTGGCCCCAACGTTTGATAACGCCGGCAAAACCTTTACCTTTAGAAATACCCGTTACGTCAACGAACTCACCTTGAGCAAACAAGTCTGCTTTGAGTTCCTGGCCAACCTCGACATTAGCGAGGTCAACACCGCGAATTTCGCGAACGTAGCGCTTAGGCACAGTATTCGCTTTAGTAGCGTGTCCTGCTTCCGGTTTGTTAGATCTGCTTGCTTTTTTATCAGCAAAACCGATTTGTACCGCTTCGTATCCGTCATTTTCCAGGTCTTTCTTCTGCAGAACCACACATGGTCCAGCTTCGATAACCGTTACAGGAATTACGTTACCTTCCGCGGTAAAGACTTGAGTCATACCCAGTTTTCTTCCTAAGATACCTTTCATGTTGACACCTCTTTTCATTTTACGTGTTACCACATCTATGTGGATTATAATTTAATTTCGATATCTACGCCAGACGGTAAGTCCAAACGCATCAATGCATCCACAGTTTGTGGAGTTGGGTTAACAATATCGATCAAACGTTTATGTGTACGTTGCTCGAATTGCTCACGAGAATCCTTGTATTTATGAACCGCACGAAGAACAGTGATAATCTGTTTTTCAGTAGGAAGCGGAATTGGTCCAGATACTCCTGCGCCAGAACGTTTCGCTGTTTCAACGATTTTTTCTGCGGATTGATCAAGAATTCTATGATCGTATGCTTTCAAACGAATACGAATTTTTTGCTTTGCCATTTTTAGTCCCTCCTTCTATCGCCCAATTTGGTATCGGACATACTCAGTGAAAATTTTCCGGCATACCGTCCATGGCAAAGGAGCCGGGTGTGTCGGTAACCTCTCACGTCATCGCAACGTCTCAGAACAACATTTATTATTGTATATGATAACAAACAGTTATGCAAGTCTTTTTTGAAACATTTACACAAAAAAATAAGACCTGTCTCCCTTATAAGGAAACAGGCCTCA
The DNA here is from genome assembly GCF_042681745.1 of Paenibacillus nicotianae. Taxonomy (NCBI): domain Bacteria; kingdom Bacillati; phylum Bacillota; class Bacilli; order Caryophanales; family Paenibacillaceae; genus Paenibacillus; species Paenibacillus nicotianae. The sequence goes on from NZ_JBHUGF010000004.1 coordinate 22,723, forward strand.
TTTGGTCTTTCGTTTACAGTACAATGTTACTTCGTTACAGTACAATGTTGCTTATATTAAAATCTTCAAATCGTTTCCGATTCACAATGAAGATTTAATTATTTTTGGATAGATGCTACAGCGCCAGCGCCTACTGTACGTCCACCTTCGCGAATAGCGAAACGTGTACCTTCTTCAATCGCGATCGGATTGATTAGGGATACAGTAACAGTGATGTTATCACCAGGCATAACCATTTCAGTACCTTCTGGTAAAGAAATAACGCCAGTTACGTCAGTTGTACGGAAGTAGAACTGTGGACGGTAACCAGTGAAGAAAGGTTTGTGACGTCCACCTTCTTCTTTAGTCAAAACGTATACTTGAGCAGTGAACTCAGTATGAGGTTTAACAGTACCTGGTTTAGAAAGTACTTGACCACGTTCGATTTGGCTACGCTCTACACCACGCAACAATGCGCCGATGTTGTCGCCCGCTTGTGCGGAATCCAACAATTTACGGAACATTTCTACGCCTGTAACAACGGATTTTTTAGTTTCTTCATGGATACCAACGATTTCGATCTCTTCGCCGACTTTAACAGTACCACGCTCTACACGACCAGTTGCAACTGTACCACGACCAGTGATCGAGAATACATCCTCAACAGGCATCAAGAAAGGTTTGTCAGTGTCGCGCTCTGGATCTGGAATGTAAGTATCGATTTCTTCAAACATTTCAACGATTTTTTTAGCCCATTCGCCATCAGGGTTAGCCAATGCTTCACGAGCAGAACCACGAGTGATTGGAGTATCGTCACCAGGGAACTCATATTCGTTAAGAAGGTCGCGTACTTCCATTTCAACCAATTCCAAAAGCTCTTCGTCTTCAACCATGTCGCATTTGTTCAAGAATACAACGATGTAAGGTACGCCTACTTGACGAGACAACAAGATGTGCTCGCGAGTTTGTGGCATAGGACCGTCAGCTGCAGATACAACCAAGATCGCTCCGTCCATTTGTGCAGCACCAGTGATCATGTTTTTAACATAATCGGCGTGACCTGGGCAGTCAACGTGTGCATAGTGACGGTTAGGTGTTTCGTACTCAACGTGTGCAGTTGAGATTGTGATACCGCGTTCGCGCTCTTCTGGAGCTTTATCGATTTGATCAAATGCTACAGCAGCACCACCGTAAGTTTTAGACAATACAGTTGTGATTGCAGCAGTCAAAGTTGTTTTACCATGATCGACGTGACCAATAGTTCCGATGTTAACGTGCGTTTTATTACGTTCAAATTTAGCCTTTGCCATGTTAAACGTTGCCTCCTTGAAGGTAGAGTTGTTTATATTTTAGTTTGGAGTGTACAGAGAGCAGTCATGCTACTTCCTGTACATTCCAGAAGTGAAAACGGATTAAGATCTTAGCCGTTTGCTTTGGAGCTAATTTCGTCAGCGATGCTCTTAGGTACTTCTTCATAGTGAGAAAGTTCCATTGAGAACACACCGCGACCTTGTGTACCAGAACGAAGTGTTGTGGAATATCCAAACATTTCAGATAAAGGTACTTTTGCACGAATGATTTGAGTACCACCGCGTGAATCCATACCTTCGATACGGCCACGACGAGAGTTCAACATACCCATAACATCACCCATGTATTCTTCAGGTACTGTTACTTCAACTTTCATGAGTGGCTCAAGCAATACAGGACGACATTTGTCTTTTGCAGCTTTAAGCGCCATAGATCCGGCAATTTTAAATGCCATCTCATTGGAATCGACATCATGATAAGATCCGTCCACTACAGTAGCTTTTACGTCTACAAGTGGGAAACCAGCAAGAACACCGTTCTTCATAGCTTCTTCAATACCTTGTAATGCAGGACCAATATATTCTCTTGGTACTGAACCACCGACAACTTTACTTTCGAACTGACTACCAGTACCTGCTTCAAGAGGTTCGAACTCAACCCATACATGACCGTATTGACCACGACCACCGGATTGACGAACAAATTTACCCTCGACGCGAGCTGGTTGACGGAATGTTTCACGATAAGCAACCTGAGGTTTACCTACGTTAGTGTCCACTTTGAATTCGCGACGCATACGGTCAACGATGATTTCAAGGTGAAGCTCACCCATACCCGCCAAGATTGTTTGGCCAGTTTCTTCATCCGTATGAGCACGAAGAGTTGGATCTTCTTCAGTCAATTTGGACAAAGCAATACCCATTTTATCTTGGTCAGCTTTTGTTTTTGGTTCAACTGCGAGTTCGATAACTGGATCAGGGAAGTTCATTGACTCCAAGATAACAGTTTCTTTCTCATCACACAGTGTATCACCTGTACCTGTATCTTTCAAACCAACAGCTGCCGCGATATCACCGGAGAAAACTTCGCTGATCTCTTGACGAGCGTTAGCATGCATTTGCAGGATACGACCAATACGTTCGCGTTTGCCTTTAGTAGCATTAAGAACGTAAGAACCGGATTGCAATACGCCAGAATATACGCGGAAGAACGTAAGTTTACCCACGTAAGGGTCTGTCATAATTTTGAACGCTAGTGCAGAGAATGGCTCTTCATCCGAAGAATGACGAACTGCCTCTGTGCCGTCTTCGTGCAAACCTTTAATTGCCGGTACATCCGTAGGAGCCGGAAGGTAGTCGATAACAGCATCCAACATAGGTTGAACACCTTTGTTACGGTAAGAAGAACCACAGATTACTGGGAAGATTTTAACTTCACAAACACCTTTACGTAGAGCAGCCTTGATCTCAGCGATTGTTGGCTCTTCTCCTTCAAGGTATTTCATCATTAAATCTTCGTCTAGTTCTGCAACTCTTTCGATCAAGTCAGCACGCAGTTCTTCAACTGTTGCTTTAAGATCTTCTGGAATGTCGATAGAAATTGGATCGCGTCCAAGATCATCTTTATATTCGATAGCTGTTTGCTCGATGATATCGATAATACCAACGAAGTCATTCTCTGCACCAATCGGCAATTGAATCGCTACTGCGTTCGCTTGCAGACGTTCTCGCATGTCTTTAACAACGTTAAGGTAGTCAGCACCAATAATATCCATTTTGTTAACATATGCTATACGAGGAACACCATAACGGTCTGCTTGTCTCCAAACAGTCTCTGATTGTGGCTCAACGCCCTCTTTCGCACTAAATACGCCTACTGCTCCGTCCAATACACGTAGGGAACGTTCAACTTCAACTGTGAAGTCAACGTGACCTGGAGTATCAATGATATTAACGCGGTAGCCTCTCCACTGAGCCGTAGTAGCTGCGGACGTGATTGTGATTCCGCGCTCTTGCTCTTGTTCCATCCAGTCCATTGTTGCAGCGCCTTCGTGAACTTCACCGATTTTGTGCGTGCGGCCTGTGTAGAACAAGATACGTTCTGTAGTGGTAGTTTTACCAGCATCGATATGAGCCATGATACCAATATTACGTGTATTTTCTAAGGAGAACTCTCTCTTTGCCATGAACGGGTGCTCCCTTCAAAAATATCAATTTTTGAAATTAAGGCTTTAATCCTACCAGCGGTAGTGAGCGAATGCTTTGTTCGCTTCAGCCATTTTGTGTGTATCTTCGCGTTTTTTCACTGCTGCGCCTGTATTGTTAGAAGCATCAATGATTTCAGCTGCCAAACGTTCTTCCATTGTTTTTTCTCCGCGGCTACGTGAATAATTCACTAACCAACGAAGTCCCAATGTAGTACGTCTTTCAGGTTTAACTTCGATCGGAACTTGATAGTTAGCGCCACCTACACGGCGAGCTTTAACTTCGAGAACTGGCATGATGTTCTTAATTGCCGCCTCAAATACTTCCATAGGATCGTTACCTGTACGTTCTTGAATCAATTTGAAAGAATTGTAAAGGATGCTTTGAGCAACCCCACGCTTTCCGTCGACCATAATGCGGTTGATCAAACGTGTAACCAACTTGCTGTTATACATAGGATCTGGCAATACGTCTCTTTTCATTACTGGACCTTTTCTTGGCATGGTTATCCCCCTTTCTTAGATATGCAGCGCAGTGGTCTGCGCTAACGAATTATTTTTTCTCTTTTGGACGTTTTGTACCGTATTTTGAACGTGATTGCATACGATTGTTTACGCCTGCTGTATCCAAAGCACCACGAACGATATGATAACGAACCCCTGGTAAATCTTTAACCCGTCCACCGCGGATAAGTACCACGCTGTGTTCTTGAAGGTTATGACCGATACCTGGAATGTAAGCAGTAACCTCGATACGGTTCGTTAAACGAACACGAGCATACTTACGAAGTGCGGAGTTCGGTTTTTTTGGAGTCATAGTACCTACACGAGTACATACACCACGTTTTTGTGGAGCGCTAATGTTCGTCTCTTGACGTTTCAAAGCATTGTACCCTTTTTGAAGTGCAGGTGATTTTGATTTCTCAATTTTTGCTTGACGTCCTTTACGGACTAATTGATTAATAGTTGGCATTGTGTTGCCACCCCCTTCCCATATTTGTAGTTCCAATATAAACCATATATTAAGTCCACAGACCCAGGTGGTTCATAAAAGAACAAATGAAAAGCCTTTGCCTGCCACTCACGACCAGCAAAAACATTCCTGATTGCATTATTTAAGGACAACGGCCATAGCAGTTCCCACTTCGATTCCGCAAGCTTTGCCCAATTCTTTCATTGTATCCACATAAGTGATTTTAACTGAATGATTCGAGCATAATTGAACGATTTTCGAGATGAGATGATTTTCCGCATCCTGCGCAACATAGACTTCTTCAGCTTGACCCGTCTCGACCATCCGCATTGTCTGCTTCGTGCCTACTTTGATCCGGGCATCCTTTAATCCTTTGTCATTAGTCATCTTCCGATTTCCTCCAAAAGATCAGGGATCAGCACTCTATTCACGCACCTTTGCTATAGTACCATTAGCTAAAGGATACTGTCAATAGATAACTATAATTCTATTTGATAAATAATTGTTATATCGCTTTGTAGCACCCATTAAACTGTAGCTAAAACTGAATAATATAATTTATTATTCAGCTTAGCCACTTATTAATGAGCAATATAACATTATAGCTACTTCTTTAATTAATCAACAGTTACTGTTTCCAGACCTTCTTGTTTTGGTTCAAGCTTGTCTGCATCCTCAAATTGAACGCTACGGTAACGATTCATCCCTGTACCAGCCGGAATTAGCTTACCGATAATAACATTCTCTTTAAGTCCAAGTAATTTATCGACTTTACCTTTGATTGCTGCATCAGTTAGGACACGAGTTGTTTCCTGGAAAGATGCCGCAGACAAGAAGGAATCAGTTTCCAGAGATGCTTTGGTAATACCAAGCAATACTGGTTTAGCAACTGCTGGCTCTTTGTCAGCCATAATTGCTACTCTGTTCGCATTCTCGTATTCGTACATATCAACAAATGAACCTGGCAACAATGTTGTTTCACCAGCATCAATGATACGGATTTTACGTAGCATCTGTCTGATCATAACTTCAACGTGCTTATCATTGATTTCTACACCCTGGTTACGATATACACGTTGTACTTCTTGCAGGATATAGTTTTGTACGCCACGGATACCTTTGATGCGTAGCATTTCTTTAGGGTCAATCGAACCATCTGTTAATTCATCCCCAGCTTCGATTTCCATACCTTCTTTAACTCTTAGGCGGGAACCGTAAGTGACAGGATAAACTTTAGTTTCCGCTTCACCTTCAACCTCGATTTCGCGACGGTCTTTAGCTTCACGAATTTCTTTAACGATACCATCAATTTCACTGATGATTGCTTGACCTTTAGGATTACGCGCTTCGAAAAGCTCTTGAATACGCGGCAAACCTTGAGTAATATCGTCTCCTGCAACACCACCGGTATGGAACGTACGCATTGTAAGCTGTGTTCCTGGTTCACCGATAGATTGTGCTGCAATAATACCAACTGCTTCACCAATCTCAACGTGTTTACCAGTAGCAAGGTTACGACCGTAACATGTTTTACATACTCCGTGTTTTGCACGACAACTAAGCACTGAACGGATTTGAAGTTTTTCAACTCCAGCTTCAACGATAGCTTCAGCTTTGTCCGAATCCAGTAATTCGTTACGACGAGCAAGAATCTCACCTGTTTGTGGATGGCGAACAGTTTCGAAGCAATAACGACCTTCTAAACGATCGTATAGATCTTCAATAACTTCTTTACCATCTTGAATACGGCTTACAGTGAAACCTTTATCTGTTCCACAATCTTCTTCACGTACGATTACATCTTGTGCTACGTCAACTAGACGACGAGTTAGGTAACCTGAGTCAGCGGTACGAAGTGCTGTATCCGCCAAACCTTTACGCGCTCCGTGAGTAGAAAGGAAGTACTCTAGTACTGTCAGACCTTCACGGAAGTTCGATTTGATAGGAAGTTCGATGATACGACCGGATGGATTCGCCATCAGACCGCGCATACCACCAAGCTGAGTGATCTGCGATTTATTACCACGAGCTTTGGAGTCAACCATAAGCATAATAGAGTTATAGCGATCCATTGATTTCATAAGAACTTCTGTAATATCGTCCTTCGTACGAGACCAGATCTCAATAACACGATCATAACGCTCTTCATTCGTAATCAAACCACGACGGTATTGATTCGTAATAACAGCAACCTTTTTATCAGACTCATCCAAAATTCCTTGTTTTTCAACAGGAACAATAACGTCAGATACACCAACAGTAATACCTGCACGCGTAGAATAAGTGAATCCAAGTTGCTTGATTTTATCCAAAATCATAGATGTTAGTGTTGTATGGTAAATTTCAAAACAACGAGCGATAATTGAACCCAAATACTCTTTACCGATAGCACCTGTTTGAGGAACACTACTGATAAATTCACGGATATTTACGCCTTTATCATAGATAAAGTAATGATCCGGTGTACCTTGGAACAAGTTACGACGTGTTGGCTCATTGATGTACGGGAATGATTCAGGGAAAATCTCGTTAAAGATAATTCGACCGATAGTTGTTACCATCATTCCTGTTTGTTGCTTCTCTGTAAAGCTTGTTTTGTTCAAAGCTTTAACAGGGATCGCTACACGAGCATGCAATGAAGCTACACCACGTTGATAACCAGATACTGCTTCATTTACTGTACGCAGGATCATACCAGAACCTTTAGCTTCATCGTTATCCATCGTTAGATAGAATGAGCCCAAGACCATATCCTGTGAAGGAGTAACAACTGGTTTACCATCTTTAGGGTTCAAAATGTTACCAGATGCAAGCATCAAGATGCGTGCTTCCGCTTGCGCTTCAGCAGACAATGGTACGTGAACCGCCATTTGGTCACCATCAAAGTCAGCATTATATGCTGTACATACAAGTGGGTGAAGACGAATAGCGCGTCCTTCAACCAAAATAGGTTCAAATGCTTGAATACCAAGTCTATGCAGAGTAGGTGCACGGTTTAGAAGAACTGGATGTTCTTTGATTACTTCTTCTAGTACATCCCATACTTCTGGACTTACACGTTCTACTTTGCGTTTTGCGCTCTTGATATTATGAGCAAGGCCTTTGTTAACCAATTCTTTCATAACGAAAGGTTTGAATAACTCTAGTGCCATCTCTTTTGGAAGACCACATTGGTACATTTTCAGATAAGGACCTACAACGATAACCGAACGACCAGAATAATCGACACGTTTACCTAGTAAGTTCTGACGGAAACGTCCTTGTTTACCTTTTAGCATATGGCTAAGAGATTTCAATGGACGGTTACCTGGTCCTGTTACTGGACGACCACGACGACCATTATCAATAAGAGCATCGACAGCTTCTTGAAGCATACGTTTCTCATTTTGTACGATAATGTCAGGCGCACCTAGATCCAATAAACGTTTAAGACGGTTATTACGGTTAATAACACGACGATACAAATCATTCAAGTCAGACGTCGCAAAACGTCCACCATCCAACTGTACCATCGGACGAAGTTCTGGAGGGATAACTGGCAATACATCCATGATCATCCAATCAGGGAAGTTACCAGAGTTACGGAATGCTTCGATAACTTCAAGGCGTTTGATCGCACGGTTACGACGTTGACCTTGAGCGGTACGTAGCTCTTCACGTAAAAATTCTAATTCTTTATCGATATCAAGGTCTTGAAGCAATCGTTTAATCGCTTCTGCACCCATACCTGCATGGAAACCATGACCGTATTTTTCACGGTAGCTACGGTATTCTTTTTCAGATAAAAGTTGTTTTTTCTCCAGTGGAGTCTCACCTGGATCAGTAACAACATAAGATGCGAAGTAAATTACTTCTTCCAAAGAACGTGGAGACATATCAAGTGCTAGACCCATACGGCTTGGAATACCTTTGAAATACCAAATGTGAGATACAGGAGCAGCAAGCTCAATGTGTCCCATACGTTCGCGACGTACTTTAGCGCGTGTTACTTCAACGCCGCAACGATCGCAGACTACGCCTTTGTAACGTACACGTTTGTATTTACCGCAGTGGCATTCCCAGTCTTTGGTTGGTCCAAAAATACGTTCACAGAACAACCCGTCTTTCTCTGGTTTAAGCGTACGATAGTTGATTGTCTCCGGTTTTTTAACTTCTCCGCGGGACCAAGAACGAATTTTGTCTGGGGAAGCTAGCCCAATTTTCATAAATTCGAAATTGTTAACGTCTATCAAAAGACACCCCTCCTAAGGCCAAATCCTGTTTATTGTCATTCTTATCAAAAGCTGTATAAATCCCAAAACATGATCTCACCAATAAGGGATAGACCGGGATAAATCTCCGGTCTACCTTCATTGTTAGATCACATAGGGAATGTGTAGTGGCAATAGTTACTCGGCTCCGACTTCAGAACCTTCTAGATTAAGACTTAGCTTATCGTTCGTGCTAGTCTCTTCTTCATCATCCAATTCTCGCATTTCAATCTCATTCTCATTTTCGTTGAGAATTTTGACATCCATACCCAAACTTTGCAATTCTTTGATTAGAACTTTGAATGACTCAGGAACGCCTGGTTCAGGAACATTCTCGCCTTTAACGATGGATTCGTATGTTTTCACACGACCAACGACATCATCGGATTTGACTGTAAGGATTTCTTGTAGGGTATATGCAGCACCATAAGCTTCAAGTGCCCATACTTCCATCTCCCCGAAACGCTGTCCACCAAACTGAGCTTTACCACCCAGCGGCTGTTGCGTAACCAAAGAGTAAGGACCTGTAGAACGAGCATGGATTTTATCATCAACCATGTGTGCCAGCTTGATCATGTGCATGACACCAACAGTTACTTCACGTTCAAATTCTTCACCGGTTCTACCATCGTAAAGGATTGTTTTACCGTTACGTTGCATACCTGCTTCTTCCATCGTATCAAATACATCGTACTCTTTTGCTCCATCAAATACTGGTGTAGCAACATGAATACCCAGTTTCATCGAAGCCATACCTAAATGGACTTCAAGAATCTGACCGATGTTCATACGGGAAGGTACACCTAGTGGGTTCAATACAACTTGTACTGGAGTACCATCAGGCATAAACGGCATATCTTCTTCTGGCAAAATACGTGCTACAACACCTTTATTACCATGTCGTCCCGCCATTTTATCGCCTTCAGAGATTTTACGTTTTTGAGCAATGTACGCACGTACCAAGTGATTAACACCTGGTGGCAACTCATCGCCATTTTCTCTAGTGAACACTTTAACGTCTACAACAATACCATCTGTACCATGCGGTACACGAAGACTGGTGTCGCGAACTTCACGAGCTTTTTCACCAAAGATAGCATGCAGAAGGCGTTCTTCAGCAGTTAGTTCAGTTACACCTTTAGGTGTTACTTTACCAACAAGAATATCACCAGCAGCAATTTCAGCACCGATACGAATGATTCCGCGTTCGTCAAGATTTTTAAGAGCTTCTTCACCAACGTTAGGAATATCGCGTGTGATTTCTTCAGGTCCAAGTTTAGTGTCACGAGCTTCAGATTCGTATTCCTCGATATGAATCGAAGTGTATACATCCTCTTTAACAAGTTTTTCACTCAATAGGATCGCATCTTCATAGTTGTAACCTTCCCAAGTCATGAAGGCAACGACTACGTTACGTCCTAAAGCAATCTCGCCCATCTCAGTTGAAGGACCATCAGCAAGGATATCTCCTTTTTTGATGTAATCACCTGTTTTAACGATTGGACGTTGATTAATACAAGTTCCCTGATTCGATCTCATAAATTTGTGTAATTTATGTTTAATAAGATCGCCTTTTACTTCTTTGCCATCTACGACTTCAATACGACGTACTGTAATCTCGTTAGCAGTAGAGCGTTCAACGATTCCGTCATGTTTACTTACGATACAAACGCCTGAATCTTTAGCTGCTTTGTGCTCCATACCTGTACCAACAAGTGGCGCTTTAGGAATAAGCAAAGGAACAGCCTGACGCTGCATGTTAGAACCCATCAATGCACGGTTGGAGTCATCATTTTCCAAGAAAGGAATCAATGCTGTTGCTACAGACACAACCTGTTTAGGAGATACGTCCATATAATCAACACGTTCATTTGGCATTGGTAAAATGTTATCCGCTTGTTTGTTATAACGAACGATAACCATTTCTTCAGCGAAAGATCCGTCTTCATTCAATGCTGCATTCGCCTGAGCAACAACATAGTTATCTTCTTCATCAGCAGTCAAATAATCAATTTGATCTGTAACACGGTTTGTCTTAGGATCTACACGACGATATGGAGCTTCAATAAAGCCATACTCATTAATACGTGCAAATGTAGACAAGGAGTTAATCAAACCGATATTCGGTCCCTCTGGAGTCTCGATCGGACACATACGGCCATAGTGACTGTGATGGACGTCACGAACTTCAAAGCCTGCGCGTTCACGAGTCAAACCGCCGGGTCCCAAAGCAGATAAACGACGTTTGTGCGTCAATTCACCTAATGGGTTCGTTTGGTCCATAAACTGTGAAAGCTGGGAACTACCGAAGAACTCTTTGATCGATGCAATAACAGGACGTATATTGATCAAAGCTTGTGGTGTAATGACATTAGCATCTTGAATAGACATTCTTTCACGAACCACACGTTCCATACGGGACAAACCGATACGGAATTGGTTTTGTAAAAGCTCACCTACAGAACGCAAACGACGGTTACCCAAGTGATCGATATCATCTGTATCGCCAATACCGTTCAACAAGTTCAAGAAATAACTGATTGAAGCGATAATATCAGCCGGAGTAATATTTTTAACTGTTTTATCAATAATTCCGTTCGCAATCAAAGTAACAACTTTACCATCTTCGATTGGAGAGAATACATTGATGCTTTGCATTGGGATATCATTATCATCCAATACGCCGCCAGCTACATGATATGTTTTATGATTCAAATCGCCTTCCAAATACGGCATAATTTCGTCTAAAAGACGACGGTCTACCATTTGTCCAGCTTCAGCAATAATTTCGCCTGTATCCGTATCAATAAGCGTCTCAGCCAAACGTTGGTTGAATAGACGGTTTTTGATGTGGAGTTTTTTGTTGATTTTGTAACGACCTACGTTAGCAAGGTCATAGCGTTTTGGATCAAAGAAACGTGCTACTAACAAGCTTTTCGCATTGTCGAGAGTTGGTGGTTCACCTGGACGCAAACGCTCATAAATTTCAATCAGCGCTTTGTCAGTGGAATCCGTGTTATCTTTATCTAAAGTATTGCGGATATATTCATCATTACCAAGTAGGTCTAAGATTTCAGCATCTGTACCGAATCCAAGTGCGCGTAGTAGTACTGTAACTGGAATCTTACGAGTACGGTCAATACGAACATAAATGATATCCTTAGCATCCATTTCAAGTTCAAGCCATGCGCCACGGTTAGGAATAACTGTAGCAGTATATGATGTTTTACCATTCTTATCGACTTTAGTGCTGAAATAGACGCTGGGAGAGCGAACCAACTGGCTGACAATAACCCGTTCTGCACCATTAATGACAAAGGTACCGGTTTCCGTCATCAACGGGAAATCACCCATAAATACTTCCTGCTCTTTGACTTCACCCGTTTCTTTGTTGATGAGACGGACTTTTACCCGAAGTGGAGCAGAATAAGTAACGTCACGCTCTTTTGCGTCGTCTACTGTATATTTCGGCTCACCAAGGCTGTAATCGATGAACTCGAGAACCAAGTTGCCTGTAAAATCTTGGATTGGCGAGATATCGTGAAACATTTCGCGCAAACCTTCTTCCAAAAACCACTGATATGATTTTTGTTGGATTTCGATCAGGTTAGGTACTTCAAGAACTTCGTTAATTCGTGCATAACTTCGCCGAGTGCGTCGACCATATTGAACAAGATGTCCTGCCAACTTAAACTCACCCCTTAATGTCTACTCGCTTAAAAATTTCATTGCGAACTACTGTTTGGATCACGTATAATAGGTGCATACATAGAAGTTCACATCCATAAATAGAGAAAAGCCCTTATCGAATGCTTTCGAAAAAAGAGCAGCATCAGCTATCAACGAATGTGATTACACATTTGAATGCTGTATAACGGTTGAAATTGACCGAAATACCCCACAATATACGATTATAGACAATATTAAACACCTTCGTGGATGAATAATTTTCATGATTATTTCAGAAAACTAAAGCCAAGAAGGGCATCTTAATACTGACATTTTGTAATCATACCATGTTCAGAACTTCGAGTCAATGATTCTAAAGCAACTTTTATTTAGTCGCTTTAAAAATCCGATAGCCTTTATCCTTTGTTACTTCCTCTACAGTGTCAAACAACTCTTCTAATTTTGCTTTGGCAGAAGGTGCACCTTGCTTCTTTTGAATAACAATCCACAATGTACCATTTGTATTCAAATGTTCTAAAGCCTCTTCAAAAATAGTATGAACTGTCGATTTACCTGCACGAATAGGTGGATTGGTCAGTATCACATCAAACATCTTTCCTTTGATAGAACTAAACAAATCACTTTCCAAAATAGTTACGTTTTGAATCCCATTCAATTTTGCATTTTCTTTTGCTAATTGAACCGCTCTTTCGTTAACATCGATCATGGTCACATGACCTTTGGAAGCAAGATAAGCAGCAGATAACCCCATAGGTCCATATCCACAACCTACATCTAATACTTGAGCATCTTCACGAATATCCAGCGCTTCAATCAATACGCGACTTCCATAATCAATACCTGTTTTGGAAAAAACACCAGCATCGCTTGTAAAACGAAATACTTTACCTCGCAAGGTTGCTTCCAGGACTCGCCGATCGTGTGCCGCTCCTGGCTGATTGGAATAATAATGGTCTCCCATATTCTCCGCTCCCTCTTTTCAAGCTGATCTACAAAACAAACCCCTTGAACGAATTCAAGGGGTTTGCCGAAAATAAGAGGAAACCTCTTATTTTACTTCTACAGATGCACCAGCTGCTTCTAATTTTTCTTTGATAGAATCAGCTTCTTCTTTAGCAACGTTTTCTTTGATTGCTTTAGGAGCGTTATCTACTACTTCTTTAGCTTCTTTCAAGCCAAGACCAGTGATTTCGCGTACTGCTTTGATTACGTTGATTTTAGATCCGCCAGCAGAAGTCAAGATTACTTCGAATTCTGTTTGCTCAGCAGCAGATTCTCCGCCACCAGCGCCACCAGCAGCAGCTACAGGAGCAGCAGCAGTTACGCCGAATTCTTCTTCAATTGCTTTTACAAGATCGTTTAATTCAAGAACTGTCATGCCTTTGATGGCTTCAAGGATTTGTTCGTTACTCATTTGTAAACCCTCCATATAATGGTTTTATTTTTAAATCGATTTTAGCTGATCACACAGCCATCGCTATATCTGTCAAACAGATGTAACGGTTGAGCAAAAATCTTACGCGCTTTGCTCTTCTTTTTCTGCAACAGCTTTGACAGCCAGTGCAAAACCGCGCATTGGTGCTTGAAGCACGCTGAGAAGCATAGACAACAAACCTTCGCGTGATGGCAATTCTGCCAACGCTTTGATTTCTTCAGCTCCAACAATACGTCCTTCAACCACTCCACCTTTTAATTGAAGAGCATCGTTTTTCTTAGCGAAGTCATTCAAAATTTTAGCTGGAGCAATTGCATCATCTTTACTGAAAGCAATAGCAGTAGGACCGGTAAGAATTTCATTCAAACCAGCAAGATCAGCAGACTCAGTAGCACGACGAACCAATGTATTTTTCAATACTTGGAATTCAACTCCAGCTTCACGTAATTGCTTACGTAATTCTGTAACTTGAGCTACGTTTAGACCACGATAGTCAGCTACAACTGTAGTTGTGCTTTCGCGCAATTTAGTTGCTACAACTTCTACCGCTTCTTGTTTTGCTTGGATTACTTTTGCGTTTGCCAAATTGGACACCTCCTGATCGTATTCTAGCTTTTCTCTGTTTCCGTAGAAGTCAGAAGAAAAGACTTTCCTACACGGACATTAAAAAAAGCCCCCGCAGAATGACGAAGGCTTGATTGAGCGGAACCGAGACGCAGACTAATCTGCGCTCCCAAGTATCCGGTATTCTATCATAACACCTCGGTAGGAAATTAAGCCTGTTACAGCACCTACTGTCTACGGTTAAACATATTCAAATGTAAATGCAAGTACAAAGTTCAAGCATTTTCACAACTTTTACATGATATCAAGTATATTGACGATTGTCAACAACTAATTATCTGTAAGTAGAAGCGTTGATGCGTGCGCTTGGTCCCATTGTCGAAGAAATCGCAATGTTTTTAAGGTAAACACCTTTTGCAGCAGCAGGTTTAGCGCGGTTAAGAGCTTCAACAAGTGCAGAAAGGTTATCGTTCAATTGCTCAGAACTGAAAGATACTTTACCGATAGGAGCGTGAATTTGTCCTGCTTTGTCTAGACGGTATTCGATTTTACCAGCTTTGATTTCTTGAACAGCTTTGGTAACGTCGAAAGTTACTGTGCCGGCTTTAGGGTTAGGCATAAGACCTTTACCACCAAGCAAACGACCCAATTTACCAACTTCGCTCATCATGTCAGGCGTAGCTACGCAGACATCAAATTCGAACCATCCTTGTTGGATTTTGTTAATCATATCTTGATCGCCTACGAAATCAGCTCCAGCAGCTTCTGCTTCTTTTGCTTTTTCTCCTTTAGCAAATACCAAGACACGTTGAGTTTTACCAGTACCGTGTGGCAATACAACTACACCACGAACAGCTTGGTCTTGTTTACGTGGGTCTACGCCCAAACGTACTGCTGCTTCAACAGTTTCGTCGAATTTTGCAGTAGATGCCTTTTTCACTAATTCAACAGCTTCTGAAGGCTCGTAAGTTGCTTCGCTATCAATAAGCTTAGCAGCTTCTAAATATTTTTTACCGTGTTTAGCCATTTTATATTCCTCCTTTGTGGTATTAGCGGATATTCCTCCCACAACTACTGGGTTCATAAATGAACTCAGTACTGAGACTATTCACTACAAGAGTGAATTAGTCTTCGATCGTGATACCCATGCTACGTGCTGTACCTTCAACCATCAACATCGCCGCTTCTACGGACGCTGCATTCAAGTCAGGCATTTTTTGTTCTGCAATTTCACGAACTGCGGAACGTTTAACAACTGCAACTTTTTTCTTGTTAGGTTCGCCAGATCCTTTTTCGATCTTAGCAGCAACTTTCAAAAGAACTGCAGCCGGTGGAGTTTTAGTGATGAAAGTGAAAGAACGATCTTCAAACACTGTGATTTCAACCGGAATGATCAAACCTGCTTGATCAGCTGTACGAGCGTTGAATTCTTTACAGAATGCCATGATGTTGACACCTGCTTGACCCAATGCCGGACCTACTGGAGGAGCCGGATTCGCTTTACCCGCTGGAATTTGCAGTTTCACCATTTTGATTACCTTTTTAGCCATGTAAAACACCTCCTTGCGAATAGTGGTAGACGGACATTGCTGCCCTCCCACGCAAAACGCCGCATCATATGAAAATCGTAATTTCCATATCACTGCGGTAAAACTGGAAGCACTGATCAGGAGCCATTGTGATACAAGATCAACAACGATTCCCCGTGTCATCCTAGAAACCTACTATATCTTTTCCACTTGAGTATAATCTAGCTCAAGCGGGGTTTCCCGTCCGAACATGTTAACATGTACTCTCAGCTTGCTCTTTTCAACCAAAATTTCTTCCACGGAGCCAACAAAGTTCGCAAACGGTCCAACTTTAATGCGTACAGATTCTTTAACGTCGAATTCAATAGTTTCCTTCGGCTCATCCATACCCATGTGTTTGAGAATTTGTTCTACTTCTTCTGGTAATAATGCAGTTGGCTTAGAGCCAGCACCTGTTGAACCGACAAAGCCAGTTACACCAGGAGTATTACGCACTACATACCAAGAATCGTCAGTTTGAACCATTTCGACAAGAACATAACCGGGGTAAACTTTACGCATAACGGTTTTTTTCTTACCGTCTTTGTTTACCACTTCTTCTTCCATAGGAACAAGAACGCGGAAAATTTTGTCTTCCATGCCCATAGACTCAACGCGTTTTTCTAAATTGGCTTTGACTTTGTTCTCATACCCTGAATAGGTATGAACGACGTACCATCTTTTTTCCATATCAAGCCACCTGGAACCCTTCTTAAATTATCGCTTCGATCACAGCGGAAATGCCGATGTCTAGAACCCAAAAATAAATGGCGACAAACAAAATCGTACCAATAACGATAAGAGTATAGTTAGTCAGCTCTTTACGATTAGGCCAGCGAACCTTTTTAAGTTCAGCCCAGCTTTCGGAGAAAAAGGAAAACACAGACTTGAAGCTTCGTGCCACGACTACACCTCCAAAAGACTATCTGGTTACATGATGAGAATCACAAGTTCTGGAACTCGTACATTCCGCATCCCATGCGGTCAGGGTGGTTACACTTGCTTTAAATGTATTAATTTTGCTAGATAGCAAAGATTGACACATTTAAAAGCAGGCGAAATTAGGCCTACCTAAAACACTTTATCATAGCGCCCCAACCCTGTCAACGAATAAAGCACAACGACCAACAAATATTTTCCATTCATAGGGTTACTATTTCAATACATCATTTAGAAAATAAAAAAGACTCCAGAGTAAGAGTCTTTACTTGATTGCTTCCGGATTCAATTATCACGTACTTCGAGATAGCGTTCCAGTTTACGTTTGACACGTTGTAGTGCATTATCAATAGACTTGACATGACGACAAAGATCAACAGCAATTTCCTGATACGAACGACCATCCAGATAGAGCATTAGAACTTTTCGTTCTAAATCGCTCAAAATCTCAGACATCTTGTCTTCCAATCCTACGAACTCTTCCTTGTTAATGACTAGCTCTTCGGGATCAGATACCTGAGAACCGCAAATGACATCAAGCAGGGTACGATCAGAATCTTCATCATAGATTGGTTTGTCTAGTGACACATACGAATTGAGCGGAATATGCTTTTGCCGTGTTGCCGTCTTAATAGCTGTAATAATCTGACGAGTAATGCATAATTCAGCAAAGGCTTTGAACGAAGAAAGTTTATCGCCTTTAAAGTCACGAATCGACTTGTATAGACCAATCATACCTTCTTGCACAATATCCTCGCGATCTGCACCAATCAAAAAGTAAGATCGGGCTTTCGCACGCACAAAATTTTTGTACTTGGTGATCAAGTACTCCAGTGCCTGAGAATCGCCTTGCCGGACGGCTTCTACAAGATCTTCATCACTTTGGTAATCGTACGGTGACACCATCATATCTTTGAGGTCGACACTCACAAACAATCCCTCCGGTTGCAACGCAAGGTCTCCGTTACCCTATGAAATATAGCCCAAGTATATATTATGTAACCTCACATCGTCAACAACTTATGTGGTATTTACCGCTTATTTGCGCATATTTACTCGTATTTAACAATAAATAGAACGCAGGTTCGTAAGTAAGCTGTCATTTGACTGACAACTTACTCTCCTCTGCGCCACTTTTCAAACAGATCACGTTGTTTTGAGTTTAATTTGCCATCTAGTGTATTGCGAGCTCCAGTTTGCTTATGATCGGTAATTTTCTGTTTTACTTCTCGTTCGCTCAGTTGAACTTCTATCAATAGTTCTCTTGCCGATACCCTCAGTGCACCTTGTCCAAAAATAACGTGTTGTTCAGTCATATCGCTAGTTGCTACATAAATTTGTCTACGTTTACGTCCAAGCTCGCGAACAAACCGTTCGATCGCTTCATCGGCTGTTTCTTTTTCTTTGGTAAAATAGACTTCTACTTTACCTTGATTAAATGACTTGCCCAGACCAATCACCCGATACGCATCGAATACAGCAATCACTCTTCGATCTGAAAAAGCTTGATAGTTAGCTAATCGTTTTAATAAATGATCGCGAGCTTCCTCCAAACCGATTTCGGAAAGCTGAGCCAGTTCAGGCCAAGCTCCGATCATGTTGTAGCCATCTACTAGAAGCACATCCCGTAAATCGGTCATCGCATTTAACCTTGCCCTAAAGATTGTCTGCGACGCAACACTTCATACATCACTACACCTGCTGCTACAGAAGCATTCAGTGAATTGATTTGACCTTGCATAGGTAGCTTGATCAACACGTCGCACTTCTCACGAATCAATCTTCCCATACCTTTGCCTTCGTTACCTATAACAACAGCGACAGGCCCTGTAAATACATCTGTATCATACAGACTACTCTTTGTATCTACATCTGTCCCTACTACCCATACGCCTTGTTCTTTCAAACGATCGATCGTTTGTCCCAAATTAGTAACACGTGCTACAGGCACATACTCTACTGCACCTGCTGATGTTTTGGATACTGTTGCCGTAATAGAAGCAGAACGACGCTTAGGTACAATCACTCCATGTACACCTGTGCAATCTGCGGTACGTAAAATAGAACCTAGATTATGAGGATCTTCGATTTCATCTAGCAAAATCAAAAATGGTGCTTCATTTTTGTCTTTTGCTGCTTGAAGAAGATCTTCTACTTCTGCATATTCATAAGGAGCCGCTTGAGCAATAACACCTTGATGTTGTACATCAGGTACAAGTGTGTCTAATTTGCGCTTATCTACTAACTGCACGACTATTCCTTTTTTCTTAGCTTCAGTCAGAATAGGTTGCGTTAGATTTTTTTGAGATCCTTCTGCAATCCAAATTTTATTAATACTTCTTCCAGCACGTAAAGCTTCTGTTACTGAATGCTTACCGGCAATGTATTCTTCTTCCATACTATTTCCTCCTAATGTTGTATACATCCGTATCAGGACTGTTTTTCCAGATGACGGATTCCTTCAGTGATCAATTGCTCCATACGTGCATGTTCACCTTTATAATATAGATAACCCAAAAGACACTCCCATGCTGTCGCATACCGATAATCAATCACACTGGCATTTTTAGGAATAGTACCTGATTTGGCATTTCGTCCCTGACGCACTACATTGCTTTCAGCTTCAGTCAGCGACGGTTCTAGATGTGCTAGTATTTTGGCTTGCGCGCCTGCCGAGACAAAGCTTGTTGAAGCACGATGTAAATGATGTGGACGCAAGTTTTTACCAGATAACAGATATTGTCTTATAGCTACTTCGTGAATAGCATCCCCCATATACGCAAGTGCCAATGGGGGAAGCTGCTCTATAGGTTTGGAAGGGTCAAAGTTGAACCATCCTTCATTACTTTTCTGAGGTTGAGCTGGATTCAAAGATTCTTCACTCATTTGCGGCGCCATCTCATGCCTTGTGGAGTATCCTCCAACATGATCCCTTGCGCAGATAACAGATCACGAATCTCATCTGCACGTGCCCAATTTTTATTTTGACGAGCTTCTACACGCTCTGTAATTAATTGATCGATATCCGCATCTACCAGTTCTTCTTCTTGCCAAAAAATACGTAGCACTTCATTCATTTCATTAAACAAATCTAGCAATGCTTCAAGCGAAGCTTTGGCAACCACTTCTTTTTGCAATAGTAGATTGGCTTCATTGACCCATTCAAAAATAGCAGTGATCGCATCCGGTGTATTGAAATCATCTTGCATTTTCTCATGGAACAACTGGCGAATCTCTGTGAGGCGTCCAGCTAGACTTGCTTCTACAGGTGAAGATTGATCCGAAGCAGACAAGCGATGTTTTACATTATTTACAGCATTTGCAATACGATCTACACTGTTTTCTGCTTGTTGGATCGTATCTGCATTGTAGTTCAATGGATTACGGTAATGCGTAGATAACATAAAATAGCGAATCGCTGCTGGTTTGTGTGCTTTACGCAAATCTTTTACCAAAATACCATTACCTAGTGATTTGGACATTTTCTCATCGTCTATACGAATAAATCCATTGTGCATCCAGTAATTTGACAGTGGCTTGCCTGTAACGGCTTCGGATTGAGCGCACTCGCACTCATGATGCGGGAACTGTAAGTCTTGTCCACCACCATGAATATCCAGTGTATCTCCCAAATAATGACGCGCCATTGCAGAGCACTCAATATGCCAGCCCGGTCTACCTGCTCCCCAAGGACTTTCCCAGGATACTTCACCTGGCTTAGCAGCTTTCCACAAGACAAAGTCTTCTGGATTTTCTTTGCGTTTATCCACTTCAACCCGAATCCCGAATTGTAACTCATCTAGCTTCTGATGCGACAATTTACCATAGTCTGCGAATTTGCGAGTACGGAAATAAACATCGCCTTCTTTAGCATAAGCATAATCTTTATCCACAAGGCTCTGAATAAACTCTAAAATGATATCCATGTTCTCGGTCACTCGTGGATGCATAGTAGCATGACGAATACCCAATCCTTCTAAATCTTCAAAGTAAGCTGCAATAAAACGTTCTGCTACATCAGCTACTGTTGTGTTTAATTCTTCTGCTTTGCGAATTAATTTATCATCTACATCTGTAAAGTTAACAACATAATTCACGTTGTATTGTTGATTTTCTAAATAGCTACGTACAACATCGAAAAAGATCATTGGTCTTGCATTTCCAATATGAATATAGTCATATACGGTCGGGCCGCATACATACATTTTAATTTCTCCAGGTGTGATACTCACAAACTCTTCTTTCATACGGCTCATCGTGTTATATATTTGCAATGCCATACTGTCATCCCTTTCGTATATGGTGCTGTAGTACTTATCGAATCTTTTGAAAAAGTAAAAATGATTCTTATTCTTTTTTGATTTCTGCTTCACAATTAGCTAATTGTTTGCGCAATTGATCAATCTCGGATTGTAATTCATTCAGTTTACTTGTAATCGGATCGGGCATTTGATGTCTTAACCGATCAGCAGGTTTACCATTTTGGCGAACAATTTTGCCCGGGATACCAACAACAGTACTATCTGGAGGAACTTCACGAAGAACGACCGAATTGGAACCAATATTACTTTGATCGCCGACTTTAAAAGAACCCAAAATCTTAGCGCCTGATCCTATCACCACATTATTACCAATTGTAGGATGTCTTTTGCCTTTTTCTTTGCCTGTACCGCCTAGTGTTACTCCTTGATAGATCAACACATCATTACCAATCTCACAAGTTTCTCCTATGACCACACCCATACCATGATCGATAAATAATCTTTTGCCGATCGTAGCACCCGGATGAATCTCAATTCCTGTCATAAAACGACTACATTGTGATAATGTGCGTGCTACTGTAAACCAACCTCGACGATAAAAAGCATGAGCTATCCGATGCCACCAAATCGCATGTAATCCAGAATACGTAAAAATCACTTCAAACCAGCTACGTGCTGCTGGATCATTGTCAAAAACAGCTTGTATATCAGATCGCATATTTTTCAGCATTACGTTTCCCCTTTAACTTGCGCTTCATTAAAAAACGCCCCCACAGCCCCTTAGAGGCTGCAGAGGCGTGAATTGACGCGGTTCCACTCTGCTTGAGCTTGTCTTTTATCCGCTTTTGTAAAAAGACGAATACACACATAGACTAACTCTACTTATCATGTTCCTTAACGAGGAACGACCGGTATACTTTACTTCATCGTTTGCCACCTTTTCATCAATACGGATAAAAGATGGCAAATATGGTTCAAATATACAGCTTACAGGTGCATATTCAAATGGTTGTAAATAGATGATTTCCAGCCAACATTAGATAATAATGTATCTAACCCGATCATCGTCTCTGGGATTTACAATCTCATTTTACTTTTCCTGATCATCGCTATTTATAGGTATACAACAATTATTCTCAGGTCATCATTATAACGAACTCTATGCGATTAGACAATACAGTCTGTTCACCATTTAGCCTTTTATTTGAGAAGCTAGACGTTCAATAACACGATCACGTCCTAAAAGGTAGATCGTATGGTTAAGATCACGTCCATGCATTTCGCCTGTTAATGCTACGCGAATCGGCATAAACAGTTGTTTGCCTTTAAATCCTGTTTCTTTTTGTACTTCTTTGATCAAAGCTGCTGCGCGGGTAGGACTGAATTCGTCTGAAGCTTTGATTTTTTCAAGTAAAGCACTAAGCACTGTACTAACATGCTCTTCACCAATAATCAATTGCGCTTCGTGATCCATTTGCAAATGGCTACGGAAAAATACTTCAGATAACCCTACGATATCCGAAGCAGAAGTCATCTGTTCCTGATATAGTGCTACAAGATCATGAGCCCACTGTTGTTGTTCTGTACTCAATTCTTCTGGCAATCGTCCTGCTTTTTGTAAATGAGGAATAGCCAGTGCTGTGATACGATCTGTATCTGCATTTTTGATATACAAATTGTTCAAATGAGATAATTTGTGAGTATCAAATACAGCCGGACTTTTCGATAGACGTTTAGCGTCAAAGATTTTGGTCAATTCTTCACGAGAGAAAATTTCTTCTTCGCCTTCTGGAGACCAACCTAACAAAGCAATAAAGTTGAACATCGCTTCTGGCAAATAACCCAAATTATCATATTGCTCGATAAATTGAATAATAGACTCATCACGTTTACTTAATTTTTTGTGGTTCTCGTTTACGATTAGAGTCATATGTCCAAAAATAGGAGCTTCCCAATTCAAAGCTTCATAGATCATCAATTGACGAGGTGTATTGGAAATATGATCTTCACCGCGTAGAACATGAGAAATTTTCATCAAATGATCATCTACCGCTACAGCAAAGTTATACGTAGGAATACCGTCTTTTTTAACAATAACGAAATCGCCTGTGTCTTCTGTTGTAAATGAAATTTCACCTTTAACGATATCGTCGAATGTAAATGTTTTGTTTTCCGGTACACGGAAACGAATACTTGCAACTCTACCTTCTGCTTCAAAAGCAGCACGTTGCTCATCTGTTAGATCACGGTGTTTACCTGAATAGCGAGGATTTTCACCGCGTGCAATCTGTTCTTCACGTTCTTGCTCTAATTCTTCCTCGGTGCAATAACATTTATAAGCTAGACCGCGATCTAGCAGGTCTTGCCAGTATTCACGATAGATATCAAGACGCTCGGTTTGACGATAAGGCCCATAGTCGCCGCCTACATCAATACTTTCATCCCAGTTCATCCCTAACCATTTCAAATACGTCAGCTGGCTTTCTTCGCCACCTTCAATATTTCGTTTGATATCGGTATCTTCAATTCTTATAATAAATTTGCCACCTTGACTGCGAGCAAATAAATAGTTGAATAATGCTGTACGTGCATTTCCGATGTGTAAATGTCCTGTTGGACTTGGTGCATACCGTACTCGAATTTCGTTAGTCATTTGTTATTTCCTCCTTCAATCTATTGCACTGCCTATCAATTATGATTCTTTAATTAAGCATACCACTGCCTGTGCAGCAATACCTTCGCCACGACCTGCAAATCCAAGTTGTTCTGTCGTTGTCGCTTTGACATTCACTTGATCAAGTTCCGCTTCCAAAGCTTTTGCAATGATTTCTACCATTTGCGGAATATATGGAGCCATTTTAGGTTTTTGAGCAATAATGGTTGCATCGATATTGCCCAAACGATATCCTCGTTCACGAATAAGTGCCCACACATGGTTAAGCAATTTCAAGCTATCGGCATCTTTAAATTCAGGATCAGTATCTGGAAAATGCTTACCGATATCTCCCATCGCCAAAGCACCTAATACAGCATCGGTGATAGCATGTAATAATACATCTGCATCGGAATGACCTAACAATCCCTTTTCATAAGGAAGGGTAACTCCACCGATAATACAATCTCTTCCTTCTACAAGCTGGTGTACATCGAATCCTTGTCCAATACGAATCATTCTTTTTTCTCTCCCCTGCGTTGCAATACATAAGACGCATAATCGAGATCATCTGGTGTGGTGATTTTGATATTTTCATAACTGCCTGCTACGACAGCTACTGTCACACCCATTCGCTCGATCAACATAGAATCGTCTGTACCGCGAAAATTTTCATGTTGTGCTTGTTGATGCGCTTGCTGAAGATCAGTACTGCGAAACGTTTGCGGTGTCTGAATCGCCCATAACTGACTACGATCCGGTGTATTGATGATATGCTTGGCTTGATCCACCTGTTTGATCGTATCTTTGACTGGTACCGCTAAAACAGATGCTCCTGAAGTCACTGCACTATGATAACAGTCCATAATCTGATCTTCTGTGATAAAAGGTCGTACGCCATCATGCACCATAATCCAATCAGAGTGTATAAACTGTAGCCCGTTAGCAACAGATTCCTGGCGATCGTAACCTCCGACCACAACTTTTTTCACTTTGGTCAGTTCATACTCTTTGATCCAATCCTCACAACGCTGTACATCGTCTTTACCTGTGACAATAACAATCTCATCAATAATTGATGAATGTTCAAAGACTTCCAGTGTATGTATAAGGATCGGCTTATTTTGCAGTCGTAGATATTGTTTGCTCTCTGTTGTGCCCATCCGTGAACCTTTACCCGCTGCAACAACAATAACACCCGCTTTATTTTCCATAATCCCCATCCTTAACCTACTGTCCTGCACTTTTCGTCCTATCAAAGTGCCAAACTCCATTCCTTAATAATATACCCGTCTATAGGTACAGCACAACAATTAAAAGGAATTGTCTCTGAATCAGAACTTATTCAGAACGATGTAATTTGGCAAAAACCATTTTTCCATTGGCTGTTTGTAGCACACTGGTCACGATCACTTCACATTCTCGTCCTATATAAGATTGGCTATCTTCTACAACAATCATGGTTCCATCATCTAGATAAGCTATACCTTGCCCTGCTTCTTTGCCAGATTTAATAATTGCTGTTTTTACAATTTGCCCTGCACGCAGAATAGGCTTCATAATCGAAGCAAGATTATTGAGATTCAACACATGGATATGTTGGAGCTGACACAGTTGTTGTAGATTGCTATCGTTAGTAATGAGAGTAGCGGATTGATCCAAAGCTAATCGAAGTAGCTTGTTATCTGTAGGCTCATTCTCTTCGTAATTTGTATTTTGAATAATGACCTCTACTTGCTCTAATTGTTGTAAATGAGTGATGACTTCAAGTCCTCTTTTTCCGCGATGACGACGTAATGTATCTGAAGAATCTGCAAGAAGTTGCAATTCATGTAATATAAAATCAGGTACAAGTAATCCACCTTCGATAAATCCATCCTGACATAATTCTATAATTCTGCCATCTATCGCTATATTACTATCGATCATTTTATACTTTGCAGATGGTACTTTCTCAGCAAGAGCTTCCCTTTTCCAAAAAGAAAGAATATCTTCACTTTTAGTGATACCTATTCGCAGTCCAATATAGCCTAAAATAGTCATTAAAATAGCTCGAATAATTTCGCCTATATTGCCTAGCCATAACATAATAAATGAACTAAGTAAGCCAAGAAGTAACCCTATTGCAAGTCCGCTCGTTCCTGTAATCATTAACGAGATCGGTACAGTTAATAAATGGTTTTTGGTACACTCTACAAACTGAACTAATTTGCGTACACTGAGTACAGCAACAGCCAACATAACAACGATAACAGCAACACTAATCCATAACTCTTTCATACCTTCTTGCTCTTCAATCCAACCTTTTGGAAATCCTATTAATTGTTGCCACATGCTTTAATCTCCTTACATTATCTATTTTTCCCATGAAAAAAAGCATTCATTTCCCGGGAAGTAGAGAAATAAATGCTTTTAAGCATAACATGTGTTGTGACGGTTTATCGAAGTGATTCTTTTTCTTTTTTGGAACGACGACGTATAAGACGATCTATACTTTGCTTCACACCTAACAATGCGTATAAAGCCAGCGGTACAAAAATCAATTTAGATACCTGATTAGGAAACATCACTGCAATAAATACAGCAGCAATAATCACCCAAGGAGCTAACCATAAAGCTTTACGTGGAATACCTGCTTTTTTGAAATTAGGATAGCGTACACGACTCACCATCAAGTAAGACAATAAAATCGTACTGATAATCATATACGGTGTAGTTACATCATTGTGAAATAAAGACAAGGTAGCTAAAACACCACCGGCTGCTGGAATAGGCAACCCTGTAAAATAGCCAGGAACTCCAGCACGTACATTAAATCTTGCCAAACGAAGTGCTCCACACATAGGAAAAATTAAAGAAGCCGTTATTGCTAATACCGGATTTAATTCTTTAAATGCTATATCGTACATAATGATGATAGGTGCTACACCAAAAGAAACTAGATCAGACAATGAATCCAATTCTTTTCCAAACTCACTTTGCGCATTAAGTGCGCGTGCCATACGACCATCCAGACCGTCCATCAACATCGCTATTATAATCATAATGGCTGCAAGACTATAATTATCATTCAGTGCCATTAAAATAGCTACCATTCCAAGACATAAGTTAAATAGTGTACAAATGTTTGGAATTGACTTTGTTATCATTTTTTCACCTCAAAGATGGATATATTAACCAGTTCATCTCACGATTGTAGCTAAATTAAATTTGTCTGTCAATGAATACTTGATCTTGGATACGATGCAAACCTGCCCGAATCGTCCGCGCACGTACTTCACCGATACCTTCTACTTCATCCAGATCATCAATACTAGCTGCAATCACATGATGCAATGCTCCAAATCGTTCTACCAAATTATGAATAATTACATTAGGCAAACGTGGAATCTTACTAAGAACTCGATATCCTTTAGAAGCAATCACTTCTTCGGATTGAGCGGCTGCTGTCGGATACCCCAACAACTTAATAATTTGCGTAATATCTAACAATTCATTCTCGGTGGTTCGTTTGAGACTGTTCGTAATTTCATTCAGACGTTCTTCACTTGTATCGCGACCATAATCTTTCAACAATAATACAAATTCTTCTTCTGTATTTCCGATCAGCTCTTCCATTTGCATCGTAATCAAGCGACCTTCAACACCTAATTCGTTGACATAACGGCGAATCTCTGTCTGAATACGCAATACCATTTCTACACGTTGCACTACACCCGCAACTTCTGTAATCGTAACTAACTGTTCAAATTCAGAAGCCGTCAAATTGGTAAAAGATTGACTCAATACAGCCCGGTATCGTTCTAACGTCTGAATCGCTTGGTTAGCTTTTGTCAAAATAACACCGATTTCTTTTAGTGCATATCTAAGATTACCCTGATATAGCGTAATAATATTCCGACGCTGTGAAATTGAAATCACAAGTTCCCCTGTTTGCTTCGCTACACGTTCTGCTGTACGATGTCGAATCCCTGTTTCTGATGATGAGATCGAAGAGTCAGGAATCAACTGTGTATTCGCATATAAAATTCGTTTGAGATCATCACTTAGAATGATCGCTCCATCCATTTTACCAAGTTCATACAAATAGTTTGGTGAAAAATCACAGTCAATTGAGAATCCTCCATCGACAACTTCTCTAACTTGCGGACTGTAACCAACAACAATCAATGCTCCTGTTTTGGCACGCAATACATTTTCCAAGCCATCACGAAAAGCAGTGCCAGGTGCAACCATCTTCAACAAATTATTCATCTTCTCAAGCTGACCGAGTTCTTTCATCATCTTGTCCCCCTAATCTAACGCAGCCTTTAATGCTTCTGCTACTGTATTAACTCCAATTAATTGAATTCCTTTAGGATGCTTCCATCCTTTCAGACTTTTTTCTGGTAAAATCACTCGTTTAAAGCCTAATTTTGCTGCTTCTTTTACACGTTGCTCTGCGCGAGACACTCCACGAACTTCTCCGGTCAATCCAATTTCTCCAAAGATCACATCATCCGGTTTGGTTGGAGCATCTTTGAAGCTTGAAGCTAAGCTTACAGCAATCGCTAAATCTACCGCAGGTTCATCCAGTTTAACGCCACCGGCTACATTTAGATAAGCATCTTGATTTTGTAAAAACATCCCCATTCTTTTTTCCAATACGGCAATAATCAAGCTCAAGCGATTATGATCTACACCTGTCCCCATCCGGCGCGGCGAAGGAAAATGAGTAGCAGCAACAAGCGCTTGGAGTTCAACTAACATTGGTCGTGTTCCTTCCATGCTAGCCACAACTGTTGAACCTGCTACTCCTATCGAACGTTCTGATATAAATAATTCTGACGGATTAGAGACTTCGATCAATCCATCTTCATGCATTTCAAAAATACCCATTTCATTGGTTGAGCCAAAGCGGTTTTTGACAGCTCGTAATATCCGATACGTATGATGACGTTCTCCTTCAAAATAAAGAACACAGTCTACCATATGCTCTAACATTCTTGGACCTGCAATCGCGCCTTCTTTGGTTACATGTCCAACAAGAACGGTAGCGACACCACGAATCTTCGCTACTCTCATAAAGCGTGATGTACATTCGCGTACCTGGGATACACTACCCGGTGCACTTGTTACCTCTGGTTGATACACAGTCTGTATCGAATCGATCACTAGAAAATGAGGATCTAATTGATCTATTGCTTCTTCGATCAAATCCATATTACTTTCACAAAGCACAAATAACTGATCGGATAATGCTCCTAATCGCTCTGCACGTAACTTGGTCTGTCTTACCGATTCTTCTCCTGATACGTAAAGAACGCGTAGTCCTGCTTGTGTCAGTGCATGTGAAGTTTGTAATAACAACGTAGACTTACCAATACCAGGATCTCCACCTACTAATACTAGCGAACCTGGAACTACACCGCCACCTAACACGCGGTTAAGCTCTCCTATACCGGTCTGAATACGAGGTTCTTTCCCGCTTTCAATTTCAGTAATCGCTTGAGGTTTCTGCTTAGTTTGAAATAAAGAAGAATTCATTCCTTGCGTTTTTACGTTGCTTTCTTTTTCTTCCACCATACTATTCCAAGACTGACATCCCGGGCATTTACCGTACCATTTTGGAGATTCATATCCACATTCTGTACAAAAAAACTTGGTTTTGACTTTAGCCATGGATAACTCCCTCTATATTGATGTCAACTTATTATAAGCTTAACATTCTATACGTTTTATCGTAAAACAATATTGTAAACTTTACATCTTTGCGATACATCTTCTCTATTATAACATCAAAAAGGTTGATCCCGGAGCAATTTCTGCTCTTGAGGATCAACCTTTTATTAGACGTAAATTAGAATGAATAAGTTACACTTAGTTCGATGATTTTGCTTCATCTGACTCTGTAGAATCGATAGAAACATTTTCAACAGGCTCTTCTGTTTTAGCTACTTTCTCTACAGTCAAAGCACCGTCTTTTTCATCGATAATCAATTTATCACCTTTAACAATACCACCAGTTAACAATTCTTCAGACAATTTGTCTTCGATATGTTTTTGGATAGCACGACGCAGTGGACGTGCACCATAAGCAGGATCGAATCCTTCTTTTGCCAAGAATGCTTTAGCTGTATCTGTCAAAGTGAAATCTACAGCATATTCGCGTAGACGTTTGCGAAGTTCTTCAGACATTAATGTTACGATTTCAGCAATATGTTTTTCTTCCAAGGAGTGGAATACAATTGTATCATCAATCCGGTTCAAGAACTCAGGACGGAAACTACGTTTCAATTCATCTGTTACTTTACCCTTCATGTTTTTGTAATCCGCACCAGAATCTACAGCAGCTGTGAATCCAAGTGTAGAATTACGACGAATTGCATCTGCACCAACATTAGAAGTCAAAATAATCAACGTATTACGGAAATCGACAACACGTCCTTTAGAATCAGTAAGACGTCCATCTTCTAGTACTTGTAGCAAAATATTAAATACTTCTGGGTGAGCTTTTTCAATCTCATCCAATAAGACTACAGAATACGGTTTGCGACGTACTTTTTCTGTCAATTGACCGCCTTCTTCATATCCTACATATCCTGGAGGAGCCCCTACTAGACGTGAAGTAGAATGTTTCTCCATGTACTCAGACATATCAATACGGATAATTGCATTTTCATCGCCAAACATCGATTCTGCCAAAGCACGAGCCAGTTCTGTTTTACCAACCCCTGTAGGACCTAAGAAGATAAAGGAACCCATAGGACGTTTAGGATCTTTCAATCCAGCACGAGCACGACGAATCGCGCGGCTCACAGCGATAACAGCTTCATCTTGACCAATTACACGTTGATGTAAAAGATCTTCCATATTCAACAGACGATCTGTTTCTTCTTCTTTCAATTTCGTTACCGGAATACCCGTCCAGCTTGCTACGATATCAGCAATATCTTCTGGAGTTACTTCGGAATCGGTACGACCTTGTTTTTCTTTCCACTGATTTTTGGTTGTATCTAATTCTTCACGAATTTTTTGTTCCGTATCACGTAAAGCTGCTGCTTTTTCAAATTCTTGACTTTGTACAGCCGCATCTTTCTCTTTACGGATATCTTCTAAACGACTTTCCAATTGTTTAAGATTTGGCGGGATCGTATAAGAGTTCAATCTTACTTTAGATCCTGCTTCATCGATCAAATCAATTGCTTTATCCGGTAAGAAACGATCTGTGATATAACGGTCAGACAATTTAACAGCTTGTTCGATAGCTCCATCTGTAATTTTTACACGGTGATGAGCTTCATAACGATCACGCAATCCCATTAAGATCTGAACAGCTTCTTCTGGAGAAGGTTGATCTACAGTAATTGGTTGGAAACGACGTTCCAATGCTGCATCTTTTTCGATATATTTACGATATTCATCAAGTGTTGTTGCACCGATACATTGTAGTTCGCCACGAGCCAATGCAGGTTTCAGAATATTAGAAGCATCAATTGCCCCTTCAGCTCCACCAGCACCGATCAACGTATGCAACTCATCAATAAACAGTACGATATTTCCTGCTTGACGAATCTCATCCATAATTTTTTTCAAACGATCTTCAAACTCACCACGATATTTAGTTCCCGCTACTACAGAACCCATATCTAGTGTCATTACGCGTTTGTCGCGCAATGTTTCAGGAATTTCATTGTTGATAATTTTTTGTGCTAATCCTTCAGCGATTGCTGTTTTACCAACCCCTGGTTCACCGATCAACACCGGATTGTTTTTGGTACGACGACTAAGAACTTGAATAACACGCTCAATTTCTTTGCTACGCCCAATAACAGGGTCCAAGTTGCTATCTTTAGCAATAGCAGTCAAATCACGTGCCAGGCTATCTAGAGTAGGTGTACTCACGTTAGCTGGTGTACCATGATGACTGGATACAGCCTCGTTACTACCAAGCAATTGCAATACTTGTTGACGTGCTTTGTTTAAGCTAATACCTAGATTATTAAGCACACGAGCTGCTACGCCTTCACCTTCACGAATCAATCCCAATAAAATGTGTTCTGTACCTACATAGGTATGACCCAATTTACGAGCTTCATCCATAGAAAGTTCAATGACTTTTTTAGCACGTGGTGTATAAGCAATATTGGTAGGTTGTTCTTGACCTCTACCGATAAGAGATTCAACTTCATCTTGAATTTTTTCAAGTCCAAGACCTAGACCGATAAGTGCTTTGGCTGCAATGCCTTCACCTTCACGAATCAAACCAAGCAAAATATGCTCTGTACCAATATTATTGTGACCCAAACGAACTGCCTCTTCTTGTGCCAACGCAAGAACCTTTTGCGCACGTTCCGTAAATCTACCAAACATCATATCTAAAGCACCTCCACGGTTTAGTCTTGTACGTTTACTTTACTTAATGTATTACGGATCAATTGCGCGCGGTACATATCGCTTTCTCCTGACCCCATTTTAACACCGAATGTTTTCTGAAGAAAACCCGGTTGTGTCATTATCGTTAATTCATTCATTTGTGTGACCGAAGCTTTGTCGATCAGACCCAGATCTACACCTAGACGGACATCTGAAATACGTTGAAATGCTTCTTTGGAATCCATCATTGTTGCATAAGATAGTATTCCATAGGAGCGCATAATACGGTCTGTAACACGTAACTTCGATTCACTGAGTAGACGACTACGAGCATGATGTTCATACTCGATCATTTGCAACACAACACTATGCAAGTTATCAATAATCTCTTCTTCGGATAAGCCTAATGTAATCTGGTTAGAAATTTGAAAAATATTTCCGATCGCTTCACTGCCTTCTCCATACAAACCGCGTACAGCAAGCCCTACTTGAGATACAGCAGACAATACACGACCTACCTGATTCATAATAGCTAATGCAGGTAAATGTAGCATAACAGACACTCTAAGCCCTGTACCTACATTTGTTGGACAACTGGTAAGATAACCTCTACGATCATCAAAAGCAAAGTCCACTACATCTTCAAAAGCATCATCGATCTGTGTAGCACGTTCCCATGCTTCTTGCAATTGAAAGCCTGGATATAAACACTGAATACGCAAATGATCTTCTTCATTTACCATAATACTAACAGATTCATCATCTGTTAACAGAACAGCTCCACTTTTGGAGTCATTCAACAAATTCGGACTGATCAAGTGCTTTTCCATCAAGACTTGTCGATCTACATCTTCTAATTCATCTAAAAGCAATGGCTCAAACGGCCCAAGCGCTTGAAGCGCTTCATTACTAAGCACTTCTGTTAGCTGGTTCCGTGTCTCTTGCGCCTGCTCCATATTTGCCAGAATTGGGAAAGGGTGATGTATCAGATTACGGGCTATACGCACCCTGCTACTGATAACAACATCCGAATATTCTCCGCCCTTTTGCATCCAATCGCTCAAAGGTTTTTCTGTAAAACGGAGATTCGGCATAAGTTATTCCTCCTTATGACTCCTGTGAAATTTGTTTTTCTAGCTCGCGTATTTCATCTCTCAAATGTGCGGCTTCTTCAAATTCCTCATCAGCAATACGCTGTTTCAACTCTTGCTTCAAGTCAGTCATTTGACGTTGGATTTTCACTTTGATCCCGCCCCGTTTAGGGAGCTTACCGGCATGAGCAGTACTACCATGCACTCTTTTAAAAAGAGGATCTAATTGATTATCAAACGTTTTGTAACAAGAGCTACACCCAAATCTTCCTAATTTGCGGAATTGAGTATATGTCATACCACATTCTTCACAGTGGACATCTTCACTGCATTGACCGGCGAGTTGCCCTTTACTACTCGAATCGAAATCCATCAACCCTGATAGTAGACTATGAATCGAAAAGCCTCCTGAAGTTCCGGGAATCAATTCACCTTTTTCACGGGCACAAGTTTCACAGATATGAAACTCATTTTTTTCACCATTTACAATCTTTGTAAAATGAAGAGTTGCCGGTCTTACCTGACATTCTTGACAAATCATCATGTATTGCCCCTTTCTCCCGAATGATTAGGGACGAAGCAATGCAATCAACATCGCCTTCATCATTCTTGCACGGATCTCATCCCTGTAGGGAAGCTTGATCGAAATAACATCTCTACATACTGCTGCACGCATCAGTTCCGCTTCACGATTAGAAATCACTCTAGCTTCTAGCAACTGGTATAGTAAACCTTCAGCAGCTGTCTGACTCATATGCTGTCCGATACTTTCATGAATATGAGTATGAAGGATAGCTTGAGCAGGCAATTCAAGACGCCGTATACGAATATAGCCACCGCCACCACGTTTACTTTCAACCAGATATCCTTTTTCCAATGTAAAACGTGTACTAATTACATAATTGATCTGCGAAGGTACACAAGAGAATTGATCAGCTAAATCGTTACGCTGTATTTCTACTGCTCCTTCTCCACTATCTTGCAGCATTCGTTTTAGATATTGTTCGATAATGTCGGAGATATTACGCATTGTATATTCCTCCATCATGTTTTAAAACATTTACTTATTCTAAATTTGACCCATTTATCATAAGTTCAAAATAGCAGATAAATATCACTTAACCATAAACCTAATCGTAAGAAACCAAAGAATATAGCATTTAATGATACAACAATAGATTCATGAATAATCTGATCATTATAATCAAAAGTTCATAAATCTTATTCACCATCAAATCATCAGATATACTCACATCATCTAATAACTATATTAGTTACTATTTTGACTATGCGCTGACTTTGACTTTCTTTGACTTTAAATTAATTATAACATATTTTCAGAATTTGCCAAGGGGTTATAGCAAAATATAATATAGAAAATTAGATTTTTTAGAATTTAGTTTTTCACAATCTAATTAGAAGCCCATTTTACTTAAAACAGAGGTTGACACTTTTTTTAATTGTACGTTACAATACAATAAATTTAATATTATGAAACGGCCATCGAAAGGAATCCAACCTGGAGGCGTTCTCGCCAAGAGATAGTAGCAAGCAATTTTATACTGCTTACTATTTCCTAAGTTAAACGGTTTTCGCCCGTTATCGCGAAACCTAAGAGGATCAGATACATTATGTGTATTTGATCAAGTTGGGTGGCACCGCGAGCAAAAAGCTCCTCGTCCCAAGTGATGAGGGGCTTTTTTGTGCATTTTACCTTTAAATTAGGAAAAAGGAGCGGTTATTTAATGTTAGATATCCAGTATATTAAAAGTCATGCTACACCATTACAAGAGGTTGCAGATCAGAAAAAAATAAACATATCTATTGCAGAACTTCTCAACAAAGCTCAACTCAAAAATCAATATTTGCAACAAATAGAGAGACTTCGTCAACAACGAAACCAGCTCACCCAGACGATTAGTGGCCATATGCAAAATAAGTCGGTCTTACCAACTGAGACAGTTCAAAATCTTAAAGATCAAGTGAAACAAATCAATCTTCAACTTCAACAACTAGAACAAACAAGTCAATCGGTTCAATTAGAATATAATCAATTGATGGAATTAGTGCCTAACTATGTTTCTCCAGACACTCCAATCGGTCAATCAGACGCCGATAATGTCGTTATTCGTACATGGGGCACACCCCCAGAGTTTGTATTTCCTTTTAAAGATCATATAGAATTGGGCGAAATACATCAGATGATTGATACTTCAAGAGGAGTAAAAACAGCAGGAAGCCGCAATTATTACCTAACAGGCACAGGTGCTTTATTACACAGAGCAGTTCAACAGCTTGCTTTAGACACTCTGTTGGCCAAAGGATATACTCCGATGGAAGTACCTACCCTGGTCAGAGGCTCTGCTTTAAGTAATACAGCTTTTTTCCCTTTAGGCATGGATCAGACATTCAAAATAGAAAACGAAGATAAATGGTTAACAGGAACTTCTGAAGTTGCTCTTGTGTCTTATTATCAAGATGAGATCATTGATCTGTCTCAAGGAGCGATTCGTTTAGCAGCAGTTTCTCAAAACTTCCGTAGTGAAGTAGGATCAACAGGCAAAGATGTACGAGGGCTATACAGAGTTCATCAATTCGCCAAAGTCGAACAAGTAATTTTTTGTGAAGCTAATGTTGATACTTCTGAGCATATTCATCAAGAAATCACAGCCAATGCAGAAGAATTACTTCAATTGCTAGAACTTCCTTATCAAGTAGTAGCTGTATGTACAGGAGACATGTCTCAAAAAACATATAAACAGTACGATATCGAAACATGGATGCCAAGCAGACAAAGCTATGGTGAAACTCACTCTTCTTCTAATATCCATGACTTTCAAGCCAGACGAGCTAATATACGGTATAGAGATCAAGAGGGGCAGCTTCAATATTGTCACACTCTTAACAACACGGCTGTAGCTTCACCACGTATACTTATCCCTTTGCTAGAAAATCACCAGCGCGAAGATGGAAGCATCTATATTCCAGTTGCTCTTCGCCCTTATTTAAATAATAAAGAGCAATTATAAACATCTATCGATTATAAAAAATAAATACGTATAAAAACTGTATAGTTAGTTTTTTAGAAAATTAGAAAAGGGGTTTCACATTTTATTCAATGAAAGCAAATTAATTTGATAAAGTATTAGAACCAACGAAATTGAAATCTGAAAAAATGATGTATGTACAAAAAAGATAATAAATGAAAGAGCACTTCTTTTGATTGAAGAAGTGCTCTTTTTATTTATCTCAATTATTAAATTAATCGACCTAACACTAAGCCATCTAACTCTCCAATAAATGAATCTTACGAAAAAAAATATAACAAGAGAAAACACAAAAAAAGAGCGACTCCTTAGTAAGGAATCACTCTTTCAGTCTTGCTCGCTGCTTGGCAACGTCCTACTCTCCCAGGACCCTGCGGTCCAAGTACCATCGGCGCTGGAGGGCTTAACGGTCG
>NZ_JBHUGF010000005.1:0-3720 GCF_042681745.1 Paenibacillus nicotianae
ACACGTATGATCTACGTGGCAATCGGAAAACGCTGAGTGATACTCAGGAAGCATCGGCGACTAAAGAATCCAGTTATAGCTACGATCTCGATAACAAACTGATTGCAGCAACGATCGATGGAAATAAGACAACGATCGACTATTTACCGGACGGACTTCGTTCTCAGAAAACGACAGGTACAACGACCACCCAATACGGGTACGATGCTTGGAAAAATGTTGTATCCGAAAAGTCTAGTGATGGAAAACAGTCCACCTACATCCGTGGCGATCGAGTACTGGTGAAAAAAGATCAGACGGCAAGTAAAGACTACTACTACCTGTTCAACGGACATGGTGATGTGGTGCAAATGCTAGATACCAGTGGAGCGATTGTAAATAGCTATGGGTATGACGAGTGGGGTAACATTGTTAAGCAACAAGAGACGGTTTCCAATACTTTCAAGTATGCAGGCGAAGCGTATGATAGCGAGACGGGATTATATTATCTGAAAGCGAGATATTACGATCCAAGTCAGGGACGGTTTTTGAATGAGGATAGTTACGAGGGACAAATTAACAATCCATTGACACTTAATATTTACGGATATGTGAGTAATAATCCTTTGCGTTATATTGATCCTACAGGTAATTCAAATTTTGAAGTGAATCCTGGAACCTTAAACGAGCCCAAACCTCCCTCTGTTGTTGAACTAAAAGGTCATACTTATTGGGAAAAGTTAGAAAAGAGAGCATCTTCAGTAACTAATAAAATAAATAGATTAAATGTTTTTGCAGAAATTGCAAAAATTGTTGTAAAAGAAGGAGTTAAAGATGATGTTTCGAATGAGGTATGGAATACTTTGACCGGGACACAGCGAGGAGAATTTATAGAGGAAGTTCTTGCTGAGTATGATTATAAGGATTGGTATCAAATCGGTAGAGAATATAAAGGGTATTTTCCAGTTATAGATTTTCAGTCTAATGACAGACAAGTAGTAAGTTTGAAAACTGTAGATCCTAGAAGCTATAGTTCAGGTGCACTATTCACGAATTTATCAAATGCTTTAAAAGAACTAGCTAGTGCCAAAATAGTAATAGCTGGTGAAGAAGTTCCTATGGAAAAACGAATTTTGGATATTAGAGTACCTAAAGGATATATAAAATCAGTAGACTTAAAGGGTCTGCTTGATAAAGCTGGTAAAATACAAATTACTGTGGAGGAATTCTAAATGAAACAAGAGAATTTCGAAGAGTTAAGTTTTAGAATCAATATTTCAACTGTAAATATTAATTATCAAAATGTTATGCGTTGGTTAAAAAATGCTCCTTTTTTTGAAGTGGCATTTTTTCAAGCAGATGATATAAAGAAGTTTCAGGAACCAGTAGCTTGGAAAAGTAATTATTTAAATGAATTTTTTGAAAAGCTACATTCATTTAAATACCCTATATTCTCTAAATTTAAAGATTCGTCTGGAAATTCTGTACTTTTAGGTATTGGAAAAAAAAATTCATTTCTTTTATTTCATATTTACAATTTGCAAGCAAGTTTGCAGCAATGGGTAGAGTATATTAAATATTTCTTTGAAAATGAGAACATAGGGATAGTAGCCTGTATTTATCCTAAAGACGATTTGTTTTGGCAAAGAAATACGGATCCCAAACAATATGAATTAATGGGGAAATCCTTAGAAAATATTAAATTAATACCTTTTAATAAAGTCAAAAGTTTTATTGATACAATTTCACTTCCAGGTTATCCTGAGTACGTTGATGATTTATGGTTTGGATCAACTTGGAAAATGATTTATGGAGAAGAATATTTTCAATTTATTGCAAAGGATAAATTACTTTCTTACTCTAATGCTTATCAAATAGAAAAACTAAAAAACAATGCAATTAGCATTACGTTATTTCCTAATTATGAGGATTATTCTACTGATGAAGCTAGACGTTTACAACAAGACTTTAAAGATTATATTAAAATGAAAGATTAAATTTCTAACTTAGCAATGAGATGATTGAATTATTATTCAAAATAATTTTATTATAAAGGATGGTCATTATTTGAAGAATATGAATCTTATATTTCTAATATTTATATTTATTATTACAGGTTGTGAAATTAAGACTGCTTCAGAACAAGACCATAAAATTGTAGGTGAACAGATCAATATGAAAAATAATTTACAAGAAAAATTAAACGGAAAATGGATAGTTAAAGATATTATTAAATATGCTTATATAACTACTATTGATCTTAAAGTAGCTAAAGATTTAAAAGGATCATACTTCAATATAAACAATGAAGAGTTTACATCTGAGCCTTCCAAAATTAGAGAAATATTAATGCAAGAAGATCAAAATACAACTCCAGTTTTGAAAAAACCATATTATGTTTTTACTGATATTACTCATATGGAAGAAAGTGAAAGGGCTCCATCTTTAAATGAGCTTGGATTTGATGGCGAGCATATCTACAATGTTGAAATTTATAAAGATGATAGATATCAAAATCAATGGAGCCTAGGGATACTATTATTTGATCCTGCTTTTCCCAACAGGATAGTACTTTCTACAAATGGAGTATATTTTGAATTAGAAAAGTCGATCTAGTTAAATTCAAGCAAAAACCTTTAGCATATTAAATTTGCTAAAGGTTTTTGTCTAGTTGAATAAGCAACTAATAAAAGAGATCTGATTTTAAATTTTTTTTAGAATAAATATTATAAGCCATTAAAATCTTTAAATTAATAAACATTGAATTACTGGCAGAACAAATCGACAGCAACGGCAAAGCCACGACCACAACATATGATGCACTAGGTCGCCCGGTGAAAATTGTATCGCCATCGATCACCAACTTGGATGGAACCATCTATGCCGTGGAAGATCAATATGGTTATACCAATCGTGCGTATAGCACCGAAGCCGATAGCACCAATGCAGGCATCTTAACGATGCGTGTCGATGCCATTCGTCAATACACTAACACCGCTACAGGAGCGGTTACTGTACTGAGCCGTCAATCGTCGTACTATGATGGATTTGGCTTTTTGCGAGTGGATGAGACGTACAATGAAAGTAACGGCTGGACGCGTTCCCAGTATCATCCTGACGATCAAGGACGAGCCATTTATGCGATCGATCCACTAGGAAATACGCAGACCGCGAGTTACGACGCATGGGGACAACAAATCGAAGCGACCGATCCATACGGCAACCTGTATATTACAGCTAACCATATGACCCAGCGGAAAAACAATCATTTTGCGATTGCCGCCGCAGATGTGTCCGCTTATCGTGCGAATGCAGATAACCGTAGTATTCGCCTGAATGCAGTGGAACAATCCTATGATGTTTACGGCAATCTAGCGACAACGACTGCGTTCAAAGACGGCGCATCTCAAAACCAACCGATTCAAGAAAGTTACACTTATGACTTGCAAGGCAACATCCTAAGTTATACCGATCCAAACCAGACCCAAAACAGCAATGGAGTCACCAGCAACTATACCTATGATGCTCTGAACCGACTCACGGCTGTGCAAGATGGGATCGACCAGACGACTCGCTATGCGTACGACGGCACTGGAGGTCTAACGAAGATCACTGTGAACGCCCCTGCTGGCACAAGCGAAACGTTATACACCAAAGCGTACAACGAAGCCGGACAACTGACCGACAAAACCGATACGTCAGGCAAAAACACAGCGAATAGCTACAGCTCTCGTGGCTTAG
>NZ_JBHUGF010000006.1:0-150959 GCF_042681745.1 Paenibacillus nicotianae
AAGTTCTCTATTTTGTAAAGGTCGGCTAAGACCTTTGTTTTACTCACTCGTTGTTCAGTTTTCAAAGATCAAACATTTCGTTATTTTACTTTTGTGCACCGACGCGTTATCGCATCAGCAACTCTTATAATATATCATGCTCATTTCATTTCGTCAACACTTTTTTTCAAGAACTTTTTTTCTTCCTTCGTAAGTTGTATTTACATTATAGAAGAAATTATAGTGTTGATCGCTGTATCCGTTGAAGCGGAACGTTTTATAATTTATCACAGATTGTTGATACAAGTCAACTACTTATTTAGCAAATTATTATAGATTGAATATAGTTGTATTCCGCTTCGTTTGTGAACACTGATTTCTTCAGTTGTTATCGGTTAATCCAATAGCGAATTTCTCTTTCTCCACCTGCTTGTTCTGGTCTCCATGATACGACTTCATTGATCAATGAACGAAATACAAGTTTGCGAATAACCATAGGTAGCATATTACCTACATGAGATAGATTAGGATGCTGTACCAGCTCTTTGACACTCCATGGCTGCTTGCGACTTCGCAGTACTTGGAATAGTATGGCTGAACATTCTTTCATTTTGGACATTACTGAAAATTCGCATGCTAGTAATACCAACTCTACCCGTTGCTCCATCGTCTCGGTGCTAAACGCTAGTTGCTCATATAGTTTGTATACGTCTAGCTTGCATATTCTTACTTGTTCCCATACTGCTGATTCAGGATAGATCCCTTTTTCAGACAGATCAATTCTTGCCCAGTGTTGTAATGCTTGAAAAATACTATTATAAGCATCCATTACTTGATTCTCTTTCATATGATGCTTGGCTTCTACATATTGTGTTAAAAATTGCGTGAATTCTAAAAATATACGTCGTTCACGCAAAGGACTGGAAAAGTGTACAAACTGTTTTCTTAAATGATCTACTTGTTCATTGGTATCCCAAAGCAATTCCCCTTTAAGAAAATGTTCAATCATAATGCGGTTATCTCCAGTGATCATACAATGTTCCAAAAT
Organism: Paenibacillus nicotianae; assembly: GCF_042681745.1. Taxonomy (NCBI): domain Bacteria; kingdom Bacillati; phylum Bacillota; class Bacilli; order Caryophanales; family Paenibacillaceae; genus Paenibacillus; species Paenibacillus nicotianae. The sequence continues at coordinate 1,028 of NZ_JBHUGF010000006.1, forward strand.
ATCTTGATCGACATAGATAACTTGCACATGTGTATTTGATCCATCAATACGATGTTCGATCACTTCTACCTGCTCGTGATAACTGCATACTACAATAATAAGAACTTCAAAATCGTGCAAAAGTGAACCGTTGAATTGCTGGTTTTGGCCTTTCGATGCAACCGCTCCGATAATTTTGTGGTTATTGGAATGTGCATGTAGAAAAGAAAGATTAGTTAATTCCACGTTGTCCTCCTTCATTTGGTTGAAAGTTGACTCATTGTTTTTCTAGCTATAGAACTTATTTCTACAATTTGGAATCCCTTTCCTGCTTGCAATATGAGTATTTCTATAAAGTAGTTATTTTCTATTACTATTAAGGGTCACTACACAATATAAAAAAGGCTAGAACGCTTATAGAATACTGCTCTATAAGTGCTCTAGCCTTGCAAAAGAAAATTACTTTTTGATTTATTACTTTTTAATATATTGTTTTTGAGTTGATGAAAAAGTCTTATTCGTTATTAACGATTTACTTCTCTATCTTGGATAATGTACTCCATGCGCGATCGTCACCTAAACTGCGTGTCCATGAAGCGACTCCGCCCAAATTAAGCTTTTGCGCAAGTTCTACTCTTGCTTGGAGAGATACTTCATCTTCAATCCAAATCCGCTTGAGCGCTCCGTCTTCGGTATACTCTACATAATTCTGTCCTGTACTACGATCTAACTTCGGTGATAATTTCTTTTCTTTGATTAATTCTGCAATGCCATTCATGCCTAATGCTTTGGATGAGACTTTGGTTTTGCCATCTTCGGTTTTTTCTGTCCATACGCGTGCATATAGAGGAATACCTAAAATTAATTTGTTAGCTGGCACTTCATCTTCTTCTAGTACACGATTGACTGCTTTTTCTACCCACGGCAACGAAGCTACCGAACCGGATTCAGGGCTAGCTGCCCAGTGTTCATCGTACGCCATCAGCATCATGTAATCTAAAGAAGGTGCTAATGCTTCTCGATCCAAAAATTTGGACCATAGCTCACTATTGGACTTGGGTGTTACATCCATAGAAAGCACCAAATCTTTTTGAAGAGCAAGTGGTCTTAGTTCACGTACAAACTGAGTTACGTTAGGGCCGTCACTTGTATGCACACTTTCAAAATCGATATTAATCCCGTCTAGTTGATACAGATCGGCATATTCTAGTAATTGGGATATGACTCTACTTCTATTCTCATAGGTTGATAATGCTCCTGTGGTCATATCAGCATCAAAGTTATTGCTGATCAATCCCCATACTTCTTTGTTACGGTTATGCGCCCAATTCACATAATGCATATCTGCTTTGCTGCGTACATTTCCTGTATTATCGACAATCTCAAACCATGTCGGGCTAACTACATTCACTCCTGGTAACTCACCAATCTTGGTCGTATCGGGTTGACGTTCATAGACCGCTTCCCACGTTAGATTTACTTTTTTGCCAGCCCAGTCTCTATTGACTCGACTATCGGGCATCTGTGGCATTGATACCGTCTCTAAATCATCTAGAACGACGTTATCGGTCTGCATATAACCAACGTATCCATTATCTAATTGAACTGTATACCAACCTTCTCCAGTCTCCCAAATACGTAATCGAGCGTTATCAGGCACATCTTTGTAAATACGAGAATGAATATCTGCTTCTGCTCGCAAAGCTACTGTCTGATCTGATCCTCCTGTGACTGTATGTGCGTATTGAACTTTTTCTCCTGCTTTTAACAAAATTACAGCACCGGTAGTAGGATCTTCGTATACATTAATGCCATACGTTTCTTTCAGTGGAGCGAGCGGTACGTACAATATATCTCCTTCTTGTTGAGGAGCAAATCGCAGTTGTACCGATTTCATATTAAGCTGTGCGTCTTTACTTCCACTTTGTAATTGTACGAGGTTATGATCTGTTGTTAAAATAACGGATTGTGTTGCTTCTTCATATCGAATATTAGGATCAATCTGTTCTTGCAAAACTGGCAAAGGCAACTGTAAAGAATCTCCTGTACCTATAGCGGAATAAGGGAGTATTTCTCCTTTGATAAAAATAGGTTTGGTTAGTCCTTTCCAATCCGGGTCTTTATGTAATGGGTTAGGGAAAATCTCAAATATGATCCAACCTACAACTAATAGAGCAGCAAACCCTAGTATCCACCAACGACGTTTGTTTGATTTGCGTAGACGTGCTCGTTCTTTTCTATTCAAAGTATCCTCCTTATGCTTCGTGATTCAGGCTCGTGATGTTCTTTATACTTTTACTTTGCTAGTAACAATACATCCAATAAAAAAAGCGTGAAAAACCATACGGTTTCTCGCGCTTTGGAAATTACTGTTGATTCAAGCCTCTGCAATGTGCGCAAGTTCCATAGAGCTCCATCCGATGCCCAGAAATCTGAAATCCTGTATGCCTAGCTGCTTGTTGTTCTACTGCTTCTAAAGAAGGATAACTAAAATCTTCAATCTTGCCACATTGCTGACAAATGACATGATAATGATCTGTGATATTCGCATCGAATCGACTGGAATTATCACCGTACGTTAATTCATGCACCATACCTGCTTCAATAAACATTTTCAAATTGTTATATACCGTAGCTACACTCATACTTGGAAACTGAGGTTCTAACGAACGATAAATTTCATCTGCTGTTGGATGTTCCATTGATTCTAATAAATAACTTAAAATCGCATGACGTTGAGGTGTAATCCGTACGCCACTGACTTTGAGTTGTTCTAATGCGTGTTGAACACTTGTCGTCATCTTATTCACCGCCTTATTGAACTTTCCGAAAAAAACTGTATGTCCGGTAAGAACTAATAAAAGAAGAAAGTGACCAGACAAGGCAGACATTCGTCAGCTTTAATTGTACGGTTAGATGAAGAGGATTGTCAACGCGACCTCTTTCAGTTAGCCGAGGTAGACTCTGTCACTGCTTCATCTGTGTTAGTTGGCTTACTTGGTGGCGTAGTGCTAGAAGATTCTGAATTGGTGGATGTATCCGTTTCTTCAGCATTGGATGGATCTATTGTCTGATCGTCATTATCTTTGATCATAGCATCACTATTACGCATAATATTCAAGTCACCATTACCATCTACCTGAATCGAATGATCAGCAGTACCAAATTCGCCGGTGATTGTTCTTTTTTCAACTTTTAAAGGTAAATCGGTATTGATCGTGCCATAACTATTCGATCCAGAAACTTTGTAATCGCCTGTAGGTGGTAAATAAAGATGAATAACTCCAACAGCGCTATATACAGACCAATCTCCACCAATACTTACAGAACGAATCTCAATATTTCCATTTAACGATTCAGCTTTGACTGCAAAATTAGCTTCATCTACCAGAATGTTACCATTTCTTGTATTGACATCAATATCACCAAGCCCACCTATTAGTGAAACATCGCCGACTTGTGTATATAACTTAGCCGCACCGCTAATATCGCTAGCTTTGTATGTGCCCTGCTTCGTATCCGCATCGACTGTACCCAAAATAGATGAAATATCCATATTTCCGTTAACTGTCTGAGCTTTGATATCTCCTACAAGATTACGCATAATCAGGCTACCATTTCCTGAACGTACAGCAATATTACGCAATGCCTCAATATTGGTCATCGTAACTTTACCATTGGTGGTCTGAACATTGATATCTAGCCGACTTTTTTCAGGTAATGTAATCTCCATATTGATTCGTGGTTGGCGATTATTCGATTCTCCGTACGTCTGAGTCTGTGGACGAATCGAAATCTCATCACCTTCTGAAACTTCGATAGTTGTAGCATCTGCAATCTTTTGTGCTTCCTCTGCTTCGATCTCATCGATCCAGACAACAGGACGAACTTCAATTTTGTCGACATCGCCGCGATGAACGATTAAATCTCCATTGATTCCTTCTACTGTTAATTCGTCCGTATCTTTATCTACCGGAATCGAAACAGGTGTTAATTCTATTCGGTTACCTGATGCTTCACTAAATTCAGAAGAAGCGGCTGTTAAATCTAAGCTCACTTTACTCCATAAATATAAATATTGATTCTGCTCGGTCACGAAAAAAATAGCCGCAGCAGCAATCACAGCAGTCAGTATCCCTTTGATATCTAAACGAAACCTCATACGGTTACGCCGAGAAATCATATAAAAGATAATATACTCCAAACCCCAGCACACTAAAATAAGCGGCCACCACTGGAGAAGGATCAGCAACTGACTACCGCTGCTCCATTGATCTATACAAATTAAAATACCTAATGCTATCCATAATAGAGAAGCGGTAATTCGTCCTACTCTGATTCTACCGGTCATTGTTAGCACCTCCTACAGCTTGAGAGGTAGCAGATGACTTTTGTTTCTGGATCGTACGATAAATACGTACAATTTGAAAAGCAAGCAGTCCTACTCCGATAACTATACAGATGACGGCAATAACATAACCGCCCCAAAAACTTACTATATTGCGTAGCCAGAACGGCCGTACTAAAAACATACAGATTAATAATCCTTCAGCCATTAATACCAAACCGAACGAAATTCCTCGTACTCCTGCAAATGACTTGCGACGCTTGTACTTGGGAATCAGTGCACGAATATGATAATTAATCCAATCTGTTGATTGTAAAACGTCATATACATTATAAAAATAAATAACAGGAATCATTAACGCCAACAATATTAAAAGAGGTACGTTGATCTGAATGCCTTTCGATGTGAAATAAAAAAGGGCAGCAATATCAAGCAGTAAAACAGCAATAAACTGTATTCCCCTTTGCGCCAATCCTAGATACATATGACCAAATCCAGGAAGAATAGCAGCGATAAGAACAGCGATAAATTTACGTTTGAGAGGTAGTTTGGCAGGGGATTTCTTCACTGTTGATCATGCCTCCTTATTCTTTGCTTTTACTCAATCGCAACTGCAGTAACTCCCTCAATCTTCTGAATACTTCCTATCAGTTCTAACGAATCGTATTCATGCTTAATAATCACATTCAAGCGTAGTTCGGTGACTAATAACTCGGAGGTCATACTGATACCGCCTCGTTCTTTGACATAAGTTACTTTTTTGATCTGGATATGTTCGCTATCCATAAAGCGAGAGATTTTATCTAATGTTAATGTGCCTGCTATGCCTTCGATCGTAATCTGATGATCTTTGCTACGACGAATATAACGTTGTTCTACGATATTAAGTACCCACAAATTCAACAAAACGATCAATGTACAGACAAAAGCAGCAAAATAAAATCCGGCTCCGATCGCCAAACCAATCGCTGCCACTACCCAAAGTGAAGCGGCTGTAGTCAAACCGGTGATTGCTTTCCCTGTAAATAAAATAGTTCCTGCACCCAAAAATCCTATACCCGAAATAACTGCTGTAGCTAGCCGAGCCGGATCAAGTCGTACATTTGGTTCTTTGACAAATTCAGCAAATCCATATACGGATAACATCATAATTAAAGTAGAGCCTACACATACTAAAATATGTGTTCGGAGTCCTGCTGCATGGCTGGAACGTTCTCGTTCCCAACCGATTAATCCGCCCATAAGCATAGATGCAAGTAAACGAAGTAAAATATGAATATTCGTAATATACCAGGGATCAGACATTAGTCAGTAAATTCCTCCTTTGCTTGTGCGAGAGAAGGATTTAGCCGATGAAATGTTGTTAATTTCACACCAGGTGCTACTTCAAAAGTCTCTATTGGACGAAAGCCATACTTTTCATACAAAGCAACAGCAGGTTGATTCAACTTCCCTGTCGATACGATATACAAAGGAACAGCAGGATATTCCGCAAATACATGCTCTATCAATTGACTAGCAATCCCTTGCCGAAAAGCAGACGGGTGAACCATCATTCGAGCGATTGTTAATGTATCATGTTCTTCTCGCTCTATAGAAATAACACCTTGAATTTCTTCGTACTCATTCCAATACGCATAAAACGTTTCGCCAGAACGACGAATACTTTCGATCGTATCCATCAATGGTGGAAGTTCTTTGAACCCGATCAATTCGGCTTCTAAGCGATAAGCAATATGTTGTAGCGCCCATATTTGTTGAACGGTATGATCATCTTCTAATACACACTTTTGAATCACAAGATCACTCCTTGATCGCCAGATATAATGTATTCAAAAGCACAAAACAATAAAAGAGACATGCCAGATGGCATGCCCCTATATTTCTTTATCATTCCGGGATGATGCCAGATTAGCGAGGCAATAATTCAGCCAATAGTTTGTTAACCATACCTGGATTCGCTTTGCCTTTACTTTGCTTCATGACTTGTCCGACTAAAAAGCCAATCGCTTTGTCTTTGCCTGCTTTGTAATCTTCTACAGACTGCGGGTTCGCAGCGATTACAGCTTCAACAATACCTTTGATTGCACCTTCATCACTAATCTGAGTTAATCCTTGTTCTTCTACAATTTGTTGTGGCAATTTACCAGACTGTAGCATTTCTTTAAATACAGTTTTGGCAATTTTATTACTAATAGTGCCTTTTTCGATCAGTCCTATCAATTCACCTAGCGCTTGTCCTGTTAAAGGAACTGCTGCTAATTCAAGACTATTGGCATTCAAATAACCGAGTAATTCTCCTTGCATCCAGTTCGCTACCGATTTGGCATCACTGGTATACGTCAGGCTATCTTCGAATAGATCAGCTAATGGTTTGGAAGAGGTGATCACACCTGCATCATATTCAGGCAATCCATATTCTGAAGTGTAACGAGCTTTACGTGCATCAGGTAATTCAGGAATAGATGCTTGAATACGATCTTTCCATGCTTGATCAATATGCAATGTCACTAGATCTGGATCAGGGAAGTAACGATAATCATGCGACTCTTCTTTGCCACGCATCGATAATGTTTTGCCTTGAGCTTCATCCCAGCGACGTGTTTCTTGAATAACTTTGTCGCCATCATCCAAAATCTCTGCCTGACGATATTCTTCATACTCTAATCCTTTTTGTACACCGCGGAAAGAGTTCATATTTTTGAGTTCAGCACGAGTACCAAATTCTTGTTGACCTGCTGGACGCAGACTGATATTCGCATCACAACGAAGTGATCCTTCTTCCATTTTCACATCAGATACATCACAGTACTGCATAATCGCACGAATCTTTTCCAAATAAGCACGGGCTTCTTCCGGTGAAGAAATATCAGGCTCCGATACAATCTCAATCAGTGGTGTACCGACACGGTTAAAATCAACTAATGAATCATATCCACCGGATGTATGTGTTAATTTACCTGCATCTTCTTCTAAATGTAGACGCGTGATCCCGATACGCTTGGTTGTACCATTGACTTCAATATCAACCCAACCATGTTCGCCGATCGGTTGGTCAAATTGAGAAATCTGATATGCTTTCGGGGAATCAGGGTAGAAATAGTTTTTGCGATCAAATTTGCTAACATCGCCTATTTTACAGTTAATAGCCATTGCTGCTTTCATTGCATAATCAACAGCTTGACGATTCAGTACAGGCAATACACCTGGATGACCGAGACAAACAGGGCAAGTATGTGTATTAGCAGGTGCACCGAATGCTGTAGAACAGCCACAAAAGATTTTGGACTTGGTATGTAGTTCAACGTGAACTTCCAGTCCGATTACTGTTTCGTATTTGGACATACTGATAGGTTCCTCCTTCTTTATACGGTTTTAGAGCTGCGGCCGTTGTTGATGATTGGTATTTTGTTCAAAAGCGTGTGCCACGCGCAAAACCGTCTGTTCGTCGAAGGCTTTGCCGATAATTTGCATCCCTACAGGTAGACCAGAAGCAAATCCACAAGGAACACTGATCGCTGGAACACCTGCAAGACTTACAGGAATCGTCAAAATATCATTAAGGTACATTGTTAACGGATCGTCTAATTGCGAACCTAATTTGAAAGCTGTTGTTGGCGCAGTAGGTCCAATAATAACATCATATTTTTCAAATACATTATCAAAATCGCGTTTGATCAATGTACGTACTTTTTGTGCTTTGAGGTAATAAGCATCATAATAACCAGAACTTAACGCATATGTTCCAAGCATAATACGACGTTTGACTTCATCACCGAATCCTTCACTACGAGATTGATGATATAACTCTAATAGATTGCCAGGGTTCTCTGCACGTACCCCATAACGTACACCATCAAAGCGTGCTAGATTGGAAGAAGCCTCAGAAGACGCAAGCAAATAATACGTAGCTACTGCATATTCTGTATGTGGTAAAGACACTTCTTCCCACTCTGCACCCAATCCTTCCAACACAGCCAAAGCATCCATAATAGATTGCTTCACTTCTGCATCGACACCTTCACCGATATATTCAGAAGGAACCGCAATTTTGAGACCTTTGATTTCGCCAGACAATGCACTTACATAGTCAGGAATATCGACTTTAGCAGATGTTGAATCTTTGGCATCATAGCCTGCGATTGCTTGCAAAACATACGCCGAATCTTCTACATTTTTGGTAAGAGGGCCAATCTGATCTAAGGAAGAGGCAAAAGCAACTAGACCAAAACGAGACACCAACCCATAAGTAGGCTTCAATCCTACCACTCCACAATAAGAAGCAGGCTGACGAATAGATCCACCTGTATCTGATCCCAGTGTAAAGTATGCTTCTCCTGCGGCTACGGCTGCTGCTGAACCACCGCTGGAACCTCCAGGAACATAATCCAAATTCCAAGGATTGCGAACAGGTGCAAAGCTAGAATTCTCATTAGAGCCACCCATAGCAAATTCATCCATATTTAGCTTACCGATCGTAACAGCATCTGCTTGACGAAGCTTATCTGCTACAGTTGCATTATAAATAGGATCGTAATTTTTGAGAAATTGACTACCACATGTAGTGCGGAGTCCTTCTGTAACAATATTATCTTTCACACCTACAGGAAGCCCGAAAAGTAATCCGTGCGCTTCTCCGCTCACTAGCTTTTCATCTAGTGCTTTGGCAGATTGGGTTGCGCCTTCTTCGTTAAGTGTAAGGTAAGCTTGTATTTTGTCGTCTTGTTCACCGATTGTCTTGAATGCTTGAGCTACAAGGTCGGTGACTGCCAAGTCTTTGGCATGAAGCCGATTATGTATTTCATTCAGACTCAAATCAAATAAAGTCAATGCAGGTTCCTCCTTCAATTCTGTTATTCATAGTCATTAATCTTGTTGTAGCATCTATTCCAGTACAGCAGGTACTTTGAATTGCCCGTCTTCATCATCTGGTGCATTCAGCAACACTTTTTCAATCGGAAGACTTTCATGAACTTCATCTTCACGCATTACATTACTTAGATGCAATACATGAGTAGTCGGCTCTACCTCTTCTGTATCTAATTCTTTTAATTTTTCTGCATATTTCAAAATCGCACTAAGCTGAGCAGTAAACATTTCTTTCTCCTGCTCGCTCAAATCCAAACGTGCTAGTTTGGCTACATGCTCTACATCATTGATATTAATACTCAATTATGGTTCCTCCCTCGCTGAAAATAACTTTTTTAATTATAGGGTACATAAGGTGACAATTCAATTGAAGTTCTATAATAAATCGTTAGTTATTTGTAGATAATAAAAAAGAGCCGGCAAGCCGACTCTTTAAATCCATGCACGCAAATTAATTTGTTTTACAAAATCTGCTTGCGCTACAGTATCCGTCAAAGGTTCTTCCACAAAAGGAAGTTCTTCACCATTCATAATATGATAAAATAATTTCTCATTATGTGTCGCTAGAGCATAATCGATTAGCGCCTCGCGTCCGACTCGTTCAGCTTCCTGTTGGAGCAACCGTTCTTCTGGCTCAATATCACCGGAAGGAACAAAAAAATTACGATTGACCTTAGGAATACGAATGACATAATCGAAGGCATTATCAGGGTTACGGTCATATGCAATAACATATCCGTAATCTCCTACAGGCAGACTTTGCTCAAAGGTATCAGCGACAACTACGATTTTTTCTCCTAAATGCAGCATCGTGTAACTCCCCCTAGCTTTATCTACTTTATTTCTGTATCATACTAAAAAAAAATAATGATGTCCAATTTTATTACTAAAAATCAGGCTAATTACACTTGCACAACGTTTATTTCTATATCTCAAGTCGATTTGTGTCATTTACTGGTCAGTCGCTAATGCTAATCAATAAAAAACACGCAAACCTGAGAAATGATCTCGATTTGCGTGTTGAAATTCTTTTCGAAGATTGTTACGAATGATATTTAGATTAAGCAGGAACGTAAGGATTACTGGACTTCTCTGCACCGATAGTTGTTTTGGGCCCATGACCTGGATAGACAGTTACATCATCTGCCAAACGATACAGCTTGGTACGAATCGAATCAATCAATTGACGTTCACTACCGCCTGTAAGATCGGTACGACCTACACCCATACGGAACAATACATCTCCTGCAAATAAATCTTTTCCACAAAGAAAGCTTACACTTCCCGGTGAATGACCTGGCGTATGATAAACAGTGAAGGTATGTCCAATCAATTTCAATTGTTGCCCTTCATCTAACGCGTACTCAGCAGGTTCAGCTGTAATCGGCGGTGTCACTTGAGACCAATTCGCAGAACCGTTTAATTTGGCATTGGTTAACCACTCTGCTTCTAGATCATGAAGATATACAGGGCAGTTACATAAGGTACGCACTTCTTCAAGTCCACCCATATGATCAAAATGAGCATGGGTCAGTAAAATCGCTTCTACGTTAAGGTTCAACGATTGTATGCGACGAACCAATGCGCCTGGATTCATACCTGGATCGATCACAATCGCATCGGAACTATTTTCAGCGATTAGTAAATATGCATTAGTCTGTAAAGGCCCTAACGAAAAACTTTCTATTTTGAACAAAATGTATTACACCCCCGATAAAATGTCACGCAATTCACGAATAATCATAGCGTGAGAAGCAGAACCTTCACCATAACGTTCAGCCATCCCTTTACGGACAACTGCCATTTTTTCTTGATAATCTGGTGCTTCGCGATCTGGATTTTCCTGTTTGAAAGCGATCATTAATTCTTGTACGTGTTCTGGACGAGGGCCCCACTGAGCCAGAACATGTCCACCTGTATCTGTAATAATGACAACAGGCACAGAGCGACCACCCATTGTTAAATAATCATCCATCGTATCAAAATTTTCTTCCAAAATTAGAATTTTGGTTGGAATCTCAGCTTCTTCAAATGCACGCAATACCACAGGTACGTTGCGAACTACGTCTCCGCACCAATCTGCTGCCAGAATCAGTGAGCGCAAATCATCGCGATGAGCAAGCAATTTGAAAAACTCGTGGTCATCTAGATCTGTCCAGTTAAACAACTCGTATCCATGATGAAATTCGTCTTTATTTTGAGTCATCCCCTCCATAAATTCCTGAGGAGAAATTCCTTTTTCCCATTTATCTGCTAAGTTTGGTTTGTTCATGAATTTAGCCACCCTTCTTTTTGTTCTTCATCTTCCATTTAACCAAAAAGTAAGCTGCTAACAGCACAATAGCTGCAATAATCAGTGGTACTGTATATTTGCTAGCGATATCATCAATATTTTCCCATTGACTACCAAGCACCATTCCTAAATATACAAAGAGTGCTGACCACGGAATCACTGCAAGTGCAGTCAGTAAAATAAAGCGCATATGTGACATTCTCGAAATCCCTGCTGGAATCGAAATTGCATGACGAACAACCGGAATAAAGCGTGCAGTAAAAATAACACCCGAACCATATTTATCAAACCATGCTTCAGCATGATCGATATGGCTTTTTTTGATCAAAATATATTTGCCGTACTTTTCTAAAACAGGTCTACCACCATACCGTCCTATCCAGTAAATAAATAGCTGAGCGATAACACCGCCCACTGTTCCGAAAAAGACAGCTCCAAAATAGTTGATCGCTCCTGTGGAGACTAGATATCCTCCATAAGCCAGTACAATCTCACTTGGAATCACTTCAATCATCAATCCAAGCATAATTCCAAAATACCCAAGTTGTTGAACCCAATGCAATAATTGGGCGATAATATCAGATATAATTGCCACCAATCCTCCTTAGCTTTTGTTAGATGTGTATCATTCTGTATCTCTGTATCCCCTATTTATGTATTCCCATGTCGGTACAAGTAAGCCAGCTATCACGATGTTCTGTTATTTTAGCACAGCCTATCGACGGCATTCCACTGTGTACCAAAGTGACTGAAAGTCCTCTGACCATGAAAAAAGCTGAACTCGCTGTTGAACAACGAATCCAGCTTGGATTATACCATAAAATATAGATTATACTAATGATTTTTGATAAGGCTGTAGAAGATCTTTGCACGCATTTTCAAGGTATGGCTTGGCTTGAATCATATCTCGAAATGCTGTATATTCCTGCCACATTTCGGCGGGTTGCTCTGTGTCTGATTTAACTGCACGAATTAAAATATTTTTAGGTGTATGTTCCATATCTATAAATTCAAGCAATTGTGTCTTATACCCTAACAGATCAAGCAATTTGGCACGTATCGCATCAGTAGCAAGTGCAGAAAAGCGCTCTTTAAGAATACCATGCGATAATAGTGGGCTCATTGTATCATTCTGAATCTGACTGAATAGTTCATGCTGACAGCAAGGAACCGATAAAATAACAGACGCGTTCCAGCGTACTGCTTTTTCTAATGCGGCATCTGTTGCTGTATCACAAGCATGCAATGTCACTACCATATCGACCTGATCTAGCTCATTATAATCAGCGATATCTCCTACTAAAAACTTCAATTGATCATAATGAAGCTTTTCTGCTAGTTGATTACAATGTTGAATCACATCTGCTTTGAGATCAAGACCGACAATATGAAGCGGACGATGTTGTTGAATATTCAAATAATGATACAGTGCAAATGTAAGGTACGATTTGCCACAACCAAAATCAACAATCGTGAGTTCTTTGTTCACAGGCAAAGATGGTAAAACATCTTGTACCATTTCCAAAAAGCGATTGATCTGGCGGAACTTATCATATTTACGAGCCAATACTTTACCGTCTGCATTCATAATACCTAGTTCAATCAAAAAAGGAACAGGTTCGCCATCTTCAAGAATATATTGCTTTTTGCGATTATGATTGAGATCGGTTGATGTTTTGGTTGGTGTTTTGGTTAAAATAGACACTTTATACTTTTTGCTGATCAATACTTGATAATCTGCTTCTTTGGTACAAAGTAAGCCTTGACGCATCGTTTCTTGCAATAATGTAAATAGTACTGTTATTGCTTCTGCCGGTAGCAGATTATCATGAGTGACTTTGTTGCTGTAATGATAAGCGAATTGATAATGTAGTTGCTTTTTCAATTCGACAGGTTTGATGATGACTTTGGTAAAAGCATCATTATCTTTTTTGCGAAGTTGACTTAGTGTTGCTGTAATAAGCTCGCCAGCTTCGATACATTGAGTAATTAATCGTTGCAGTGAATCCATGGTGTACAGCTCGCTTTCTGTCTTTCAACTTAATTTGACTGGGCTTCAAGCTCGGCATAGGCTGTATTCAGTTCTGCCCGCGAGACGCCACCTTCTTCTAACTGTTCATCAGTTAATAATAATAGTCGCTTATACAGCGCCTGACCTTCGGTATGACCTTGTACAGCATCAAGCTCGGTCAGACGTTGCAGAGCATCTACTGCATTATCGTAGTAGCCTTCTTGCTCTTCATACTGGACAAATAGATGCTCTACCGCCGCTGGAAGTGCATAGTCTGCCAATTCATCGGTCAATTGATCGATCTGCTCTGGATAATCAAACATCGTCCGATCAGCATCATTTACAGCACAATACAAAAATAAATGTAAAGACTTGATTCGACGTACTGCTGCTTCTTGTTCTTGCTCGCTTAATTCATAAATGTCTGCTTCTTCACGCATCAATCTTGCTAATGCTTGCAGACGATCAACTTCAACAACTGAACCGATACGGAATAGTTCGATCACTTCTTCTGCTGGCAATCGGTTAATTAGTCCATTGTTCAATTGGAACTTCTGGCGAACCATATCATCCAATTCCCAGAGAGCTTCTGTTAATTTCTTCTGTTGCTTTAATCCGAACACTTTAGAAATTACCGATGCCATATCTTCAATCATACCCATAAGGTAATCATTTCTGAACATTCCTATCCCGCCTTTAATATTAATCTTTTCGTTGATTTTGCATAAAATCATGAATAATATTGACCAATTGTTCAGGTGCTTCCATCATACTCATATGTGCAATATCTGGAATAACTGCTGTTGTAATATTCGTAGAATCTGCGACAAACATCCGATCAGGTGGAGCAATTGGATCATCGGCCCCGGCTACTAATAATACAGGAACATTGGCATTTTGGATAATATGCAATCGTTCAGGACGTTCACGCATAGCCGCAGCCGCTCCACATGCACCTTCTGGAGAAGTGATATAACCGGTTTCTTTTACCTTTAATACTGATTCAGGTAATTTGTAGACTAGATGCGGAGCAAATAATCCTTCTGCAAATCCATCTACAAAGTCGATAATACCGGTTGTACGAATCTGTGTAATAGTGTTCAAGCGCTTCTGCTTCGCTTCTTCTGTATCTTCGTATGCTGTCGAATGTACAAGTCCCCATGATTTGATATAAGAAGGATATTGATCAACCAGTGCTAAGGCTACGTATCCGCCCATTGAGTGACCCAGTACAGTGACTTGTTTTAGTCCAAGTTCATCTAATAAAGTTACCACATCCGCCGCCATATCTTCTATCGTATAAGGTTCGGTCGATACAGGGCTATGACCATGGCCACGCAGATCAGGCACAATACAACGATAATGTCGGGATAAAAGAGGTAGCACTTCATCCCAATATGCTGAACTTCCTAGAAAACCATGTAATAATACAATTGGTTCTCCTTGACCACTATCTACAAACTGTAATTTGATCGGTTGCTGTTCTGTTGGCTGACTCATATCCTCATCTCCTATCAATAATCGAAATAGCGTTTGTTGTTCTTATTTTAATATACCCAGCCCTTGAACAACAGCTTGGACAATATCTTGTGACATCTTCATTACTGTATGCAATGAAGTGGTCTGAAGCGTCCAATACGGTTTGGGGCCATTTTCATTGACAATCGCTGCGATACTATAATTGCCTACTCCTGGAAAACGTCCTCCTACCGACAATGCAGGAAAAAGTGGAGTTGCTCCTATACTATATAATCCCACTGTATGATGTCTACCAAGACAAGCATCGATTGCAATCACTTGAAGATGATCTGCAATCTTAGGAATACGTTCGTGAAGATTGTGAGCATCACAAGGGAAGTCCATTGTGCCTATAATATGAGGTAATCCGTAAGCAGCAAGCCCGCTACCTGTTAAAGGCCCTAACGCATCCCCTGTAGAACGATCTGTACCAATACAGACAAAAGCTAATGTATCTATAGAATGAATAGCTCCTATATCACGAAAAAAATCAGTCAGTCCATCTTGATTTACATTGCGACGATCTTGATTATCATAAGGAAGCAGACTGGAACGACGATTGATCATAATAAAAACCATGTCCCTCCTTTTATAAACATATATACGTACTTGAGGTAAGCTTAGAAAGCATATCTTATCGATACTCATTTTACCTTATGCAACAAGTTACCGCAAAATAATTGGTTCCCCATCATTATCCATGATACAATACAAAAAATAAGCTTATGCTTAATGAAGAAAGGAAGAACCCATTCATGGATTTGTCTCAACCTACCCAAGAAAATATCGCTTTTATGATTGAAGGCATCAAAACAAAACTTCGGATGGCTAGTGGAGCCGCAATGCAAGCTTCTGCTTTTTCGACCGAACAATATGAAGATATTCAAGAAGTATACGATATCGTGATCAATAAGCCGAACTTGAGTATTAGTGAAGTAGAAGCTTTGGTATCTGAATTAGGACGCTTACGTAAAAAATAAATAAAATGAATGAGTCTTTCCTTCATCATGAGGAGAGGCTTTTTTTATATTCGATTCATTTGTTAAACTAGGGTTAAATTAAACATAACTCTACGTAAAGAAAGAAGGCGATACAGATGTCAT
Organism: Paenibacillus nicotianae; assembly: GCF_042681745.1. Lineage (NCBI taxonomy): Bacteria > Bacillati > Bacillota > Bacilli > Caryophanales > Paenibacillaceae > Paenibacillus > Paenibacillus nicotianae. Next base: position 17,149 of record NZ_JBHUGF010000006.1, read on the forward strand.
CCGAGCAGTTCTCCAACTCCAACAATGAGCAACCCCAACGATTTTCTTCTATTCCTATCTGGCTCCTTATTGTTATGGTATTAGTAGGTGGAGGTGTAGCTTCCTTCCTATTATTAAGAGGAATCGTATGGATTGTTGAATCGATAGCATTATATGATATCCACACATGGGAAAAAGGGCTTCAAGCTTATGTACGCACATTCCACGAAGAACCTATCCGAACGATTATGCTATTTTTCACTTATCTAGGTTCTTTTTATTCTACAGTTTTTGTAGCTTTATCTTTTGCTATTTTGTTTATGGTCCACAATATGTATCGTGAAGGACTGGCTCTGCTAGTGACAACAGCAGGTGCATGGCAAATTAATGTATTGCTCAAATCTTTCTTTATGCGTCCACGTCCTGATCTTGAATTTTGGACTCATGCTTCAGGCTATAGCTTCCCCAGTGGTCATTCTACAATTGCAGCCGCGATGTATGGTATGCTTTTTGTAATCTGGTCGATGCATCGCAAAAGACGTCACCTGTCGATTACTCTTCCCATTATTTGTGGTATTTTTCTAATCGTAGGTATCGGTCTATCTAGAGTGTATTTGGGTGTGCATTATCCTACAGATATTATTGGTGGCTATATAGCTGGCTCACTTTGGATGTCTGCCTGTGCTTATTCTTTACACTTATGGAGACATTACGATGAACAAAGGGGTTCTATTCGCTATTGAATAGTAAAAATGTAATGTTTCACCTTTTGGTACTGGGTTTATATACGAAGTAAGACAAACTGCTAACTGATCGATATTACAATATCTATTTTGACTTGTTCAGCAAAGGAGGCGATTACGATGTGGGGCATTATTATTAGTATTGTTATGGCAGTTATTATCGGCATTATTGGTAATGCACTTGCAGGTAATGAAATGCCAGGCGGCATTATCGGCGCTGCTATTGCTGGATTTGTAGGCGCATGGTTAGGCGCTTTATTATTTGGTCATTTTGGACCAACAATTGGAGATTTTGCGATTATTCCTGCTATACTAGGAACTGCTATCTTTGTGTTTTTGCTTGGTTTGGTTTCCAGATTGTTCAGAAGAACAGCCTGAGCCTATACCAGCATCACATATACAAGCCATACTTAACGCAAGCTACACAGAATACATGAACTTCAAGAACAGCTTTATTAAGGAAGAACATATGGCTAAATGTTTTCTTACTTACAAAGATTGATCTGTTTAGACAAATCGATCTAAATTAAATCAAGGAGTGATTAATAATGAATGAAGTCGAAAAACAGTACCCAGTCCAAACAAGTTCTACATTTGTAAAAGGTGTATTTATCGGAGGTTTGTTGGGAGCAGCAGCAGCATTGTTGTTCGCACCAAAACCAGGTCGCGAACTACGCGGCGACATTTCTGATAAAATCGTTGTTGCTACTGACAAAACGAAAGAAGTTGCAGGTAATGTAACAGATCGTACGAAAGAGATCGCTACTACAGTAGCAGATCAAACTTCTCAAGTAGCAGGTCTAGTAAGCGATTCTGCGGTCTCTTTAGCTCAAACAGTTTCTACAAAAGCTAAAGATGTAGCTAAATCAATTACAGAGAATAAAGAAACAGTAGCTAACTCTTTGGCTGATGCTGCTCAAAGCGTAGCTAAAGACGTTAAAGAAGCTTCTGATAATGTAAGTAAAGATGTAAAAGATGCTTCTAACGATGTAGCTAAAGAAGCTCAAAATAAAAGCAATGAAGTGAAAAAAGAAGTGAATTCTACAACGGGTAGTAACAACACAAGTTTCCCTACACGTTAATAGGTATTCACCAATAGCCGGCTCATTGCAGTCGGCTATTTTTATGTCCGGTTCATAGAACATCTGAAATATATACTTAATGGATCTTATTATTATATGAAAGCGAGGGAACATCGATGGCTAATGACACCAAAGAAGTATCACCGCGCTCTCCAGAACTCGTCAAACCTCCTAGTGAAATTGGAGAGCATCCTTTTGAGTTGCGCCATGAAGTAAAGCGCCTGAATGAGCGCCTCGATCAGATAGCTGAATCGTTAGACAAAGCAGAGATTCAAGATATTATTGAAAACTATAGTAGCGTCAAGCGTAGACTGGTTGTTAACTTTGTTGCCGGTGCAGCACGTGGTCTAGGGTTATCTCTAGGAACTATTGTTATTCTAGCTATTCTAGGTTTTGTATTAAGCCAACTGGTTTCTCTTCCTCTTATCGGAAACTATATTGCACAAATTCTAGACTATGTAAAAGCTTCGCAAGGTAGATAAAATCGATATGATATCTATCAAAGTCAAAAAACCTCTATGTTCAATATATCACCTATACTTTATAGGGATTGAATATAGAGGTTTTTTGATGAATATATATAATTTTTCACAAAAAATGCGCTTGTACTATTCCATGATTCGGAACAATAAAGCGCATTTTAACAATCTTCTATTTTCCAAGTTATCCTAGCATCGTTGCTACACTGCTTGGCATGTATACAGTCCATTTAGCCTGAAGTAGAAGCATTTGACATGATCTGCTTCAACTTTTCAGTTGCCCGCTTTTGAATACGGGATACACTCATCTGAGATACACCAAGCTTTTGAGCAATCGCACGCTGAGATTGACCTTCCTGGAAAGCCAATAACAACACTTTTTGTTCTTGCTCTTTTAATTGACTAAGCGCTTGCTGTAGATCCATACGTTTCTCTACAGAATCGTAATCATTCACATCGGCACTAATCAATTCGCCTAGTGTAGCTGCACTCTCCTCTTGTGACAGTGGAGAATCCAAAGATACATAGTGATAGCATTCACGTCCAGCAAGAACCTCAATCGTCTCTTCTTCAGATAGATCTAGAAAATGAGCAATTTCACGCACATGGGGTGAACGTTCCAATTTCATAGTTAATTCATCGATAGCTTGTTGTACTAATGCTCCCTTTTCTTTAATACGACGGGGAACCTGTATGTACCAAGATTTATCGCGCAAGAAATTTTTCATATGCCCGATCATACTCTTCATCGCATATGGTTCAAAAGGAATCCCAAGTGAGATATCATATTGCTGCAACAAACGGATTAATGCCATCTGTCCTACCTGGTACAAATCTTCATACAAGTCTGGTCGGTTACGGGCAATTTTACCCGAAGCCATTTTGACCATAGGCTCATACTTTTTGATAAGTACGGTAGCGATGTCATTATCTTTTGTTTGTTGATACTCCCAGATCATACTGATTGCCTCGTCCATAGACTCGGGGGGAGTTAATCTTTCACTCATACAGTTTCCTCGCTTAGAGCAAGGTTTTTAGACAATACTACACGAGTACCTTGACCAGCAGAATTTTCGATACTCACATTATCCATCAATGCTTGCATCAAATAAAAACCTAATCCACCGATTTGTACATCGTTTAGGTCTTTATCATGAAGTGTATTGTTCTGTCCCATATCCTTTACTGATTCGAAGCTCTCCCCTTCATCTTCGACAATAATGGATAATGTTTCTTCACCAACTTCAAAAGTCACTTCCACATGTCCTCCCTCTTGTCCGTACGCATACAACACAGAGTTATTACAAGCTTCAGAGACAGCTACTTTCATATCTTCAATATCTTCATAAGAAAAGCCCATTTTAGAAGCAATTCCATACAAATTTAGTCTTACAACGTCCACAAATTCTGCCGTCGCAGGCAAATTAAGAACTACTTTTTGAGTATCAGCATTCATTCTATGTTCGATCCTTTCCTATTGGGAATTCTCCTGAGGGACAAAAAACTTAGCAATACCAGTCATTTCAAATAACTTTTGAATCTGCGGAGGAACTTCTTCAACAGTAAAGCTGGCATTCATACCGTGCCGTGCTTTTAGAATCGAAAGTAGAATACCAATACCAGTACTGTCAATATATTTCAGGTCTTTCATATTGATAATTAAATCTTGTTCAGCTTCCCCGACAAGAGGTTCCATCACAAGACGGAATTCTGGAGCAACCGATAAATCCATTTCCCCACTTAAAAATACGGTGCATGCTCTTTCATCCATTTCAGTTACAACATTAAATTTCTCATTTTTATTAGTAGTCATAGACATTCTCCCCTGAACAATGGTTTCTTTACTAATAACCCAACTGCAAAACTTCTGAAACATCCAAAATATAACATAAACTATAGAGTCATAAAACTACTTTAATTCATTGTCTCAACAAATGTATAAATAAGAAAATAATTTTATCTCATGTGATGATACGATCAATACAGGACATAAATATTATTTTCTTATTGATGATCTTATCTTATTTTTAAAAGACTGATTTTTTGGTTTCATAGTTATGAGGATTTGTGGAGTAATGTTCTAGCATATTTTTCACACTTACTAATTTGACAGGCTTGCTAATATAGTCATCCATCCCTGCTGCAAAACAGCGACCTTTGATTCCTTCCATGACATCAGCAGTCATCGCAATAATAACAGGGCTCTCGTCTTTTTGCAGACTTCGAATCATTCTAGTTGCTTCTAGACCATCAACATTAGGCATTTGAACATCCATAAAAATATAATCGTATTGATGAACAGAAGCCATCCGAATCGCTTCTTCTCCATCATCTGCCATATCCGGGTTATATCCTAAACGGTTAAGCATACTTACCATTAACTTCTGATTGATGGGATGATCATCTACAACAAGAATATTAGGAGCAGATGAATATCTGTTCGACCATAGATGCTCTGCACGCTCTTCTAACAATCCAAGCGTGGGGTCGTCCATAATATATTCCCCTGTACAAATTGTAAATACAAATACAGCTCCTGAGCCTTCATGAAGCGGTGTAGTCTCTAATCGAATATCCCCATCCATCATTTGAACAAGATTTTTACAAATTGCTAATCCAAGACCTGTACCGCCGTACTTTCTTGTCATTGAAGAATCAAGCTGTGAAAACGGTTGGAATAATTGTTCGCGCTTATCTTCAGCAATTCCGATTCCGGTATCTTTTACTTTAAATTCAAGTTCTAAACGCTCTGCTAGTTTATCTTTGATCGTTACTTCTAGATAAACTCCGCCTTCATTGGTAAATTTGATAGCATTCGCTGTTAAATTGATCAATACTTGGCGCAAACGAGCCATATCCCCATACAAGTATGCAGGCACATCTTCAGTTACTGAATACATTAACTCTAGATTTTTTTTGCCAGCATCAACAGAGAACAGACTGAACACTTCTGAAATACAAGCTTCCAGAGAAAAAGGATGTTCTTCCAGTTCCATTTTACCGGATTCCATTTTAGTAAAATCAAGAATATCATTAATGACCATTACTAATGTATCTGCACTACTTCGAATAATCGAAGCATATTCTTTTTGCTCTTCTTGAAGCTCCGTATCCATCAACAGATCAATCATGCCGATCACACCGTTCATCGGGGTACGAATTTCGTGACTCATCATAGCCAAAAATTCTGTTTTAGCTTTAGCCGCGATCTCGGCTGCTTCTTTGGCTACTGTTAATTCTTGATTAATTTTTTCCAATTCCAATGTTTTCTGTTGTAACAACATGGATTGCGTTTTATGACGTTTATTGGTCAAATACATACTTACAAATCCTTCAATTTTGGACTTGAGGATCTGTGGAATAAATGGCTTAACCATATAATCAATCGCACCCGCAGAATAACCTGCAAATAAATGCTCAGATTCTTTGCTATTTGCAGATATAAAGATGATCGGAATTTCTTTTGTTTTCTCACGCGCTTTGATAAGCTTAGCCGTTTCAATCCCGTCCATCCCTGGCATTTGTACATCAAGCACAATTACAGCAAATTCATCTTTCAGCAAACAGCGTAATGCTTCTTCACCAGATGTTGCTTTAACCAGATTATAACGTTCACTTTCAAGAACGGCTTCCAGAGCGAGTAAGTTTTCAGGTCGATCATCTACTAATAAGATATGAATCGGTTCATGAAACCTCATGGAATCCCCCTACAATCTCTAATTAATTTTGCGATATACTTTCTCTACACGATCCAATAATTCATAACTATCACTGTATTCTGTAAATTGCATTGATTCTTTGGAGCCTAATACTAATATTCCAAAACGACTCAAACTCTCGTTAAATAATCCATGAACTTGATCACGCAATTCATCATTAAAATAGATCATTACATTACGGCAAAGAATAACGTTAAATTCATTAAACGAACGATCAGTTGCTAGATTATGCTCTGCAAAGATCATATTTTTTCGTAAAAACGGTTGAAAGATAACAGAACTATACTTCGCTGTATAATATTCAGAAAACGAACGCTTCCCGCCCGCTTCTAGATAATTTTTGGTGTAAAGTTGCATGCGTTCTATTCCAAACACACCTTCACGCGCTTGTTGCAACGATCGGTTATTCATATCGGTCGCATAAATTCTTGCTTTGTCTAACAAACCCTCTTCATGCAATAAGATTGCCATGGAATAGACTTCTTCTCCTGTAGAACATCCAGCATGCCAGATCCGAATATAAGGATACGTTCGTAGTAAAGGAATCACTTTTTCACGAAACATACGAAAAAGTGAAGGGTCACGAAACATTTCAGTGACCGGTATCGATAAATTCTGTACCAAGCGTTCAAAACAAGCACGATCATGAAGTACTTTTTCTTGAAGCGCTGAGATAGATTTAAGATTCTCTGCATGCACATGATGCCAGATTCTTCGGGTTAAAGAAGCTCTGGCATAATTGCGAAAATCGTAACCATATAGACGATGCACTCCATCCATAAGCAAATCAACTTCGATATTTTCGCGTTCTGCCAGATTATTGACAATCAATTCATCCGCTTGGGGCGGTTCGGATTTGATTGGTAATTGGTCACGTTCTGTCTGTGTCATTAGTATTCAGCCCCGCTTCAATATTTCTTGTATATTTTCAAGTGTAAAATGTCTGTGAAAGGTATAAAAGTTCAGTATTACTATCCATTACCCAAATTATTCACTTACGAATACAACCATACACGCATTAATGACAAAAGTTGATCCGTTTGAATCGGTTTTTTCACATAATCAGAAGCACCGGCTTCAATACATTTCGCTCGATCATCTTTCATCGCTTTCGCAGTCAGTGCAATAATTGGCAATTTCTCATAAGCTGGAATTTGGCGAATAATACGCATCGCTTCATATCCATCCATTTCTGGCATCATCATATCCATCAATACCAGATCGAAATCATCCCGCTGTAAAATTTCTATCGCTTCTCGTCCATTTTCAGCAAATGTAACATCCATACGATATCCTTCTAACACACTGGATAATGCAAATACATTACGTACATCATCATCGACTAACAAAATACGTTTGCCTTCAAACAATGTTTCTTTGTTATGCAGCTTTTGTAAAATGCGACGCTTATCTTCTGGTAAATCAGCTTCGACACGATGTAAAAACAGTGTAGTCTCATCCAGCAAACGTTCTGGAGATTTAACATCTTTGATAATAATTGATTCTGCATATTTGCGTAATTGGGTTTCTTCTTTATTATCGAGTTCTTTCCCTGTATAAATAATAATCGGCAGATCACTTAATTGTTGATCATCACGAATACGATCCAATAATTCAAAACCTGTCATATCGGTAAGCATAAGATCGAGCACCATACAATCATAACGCTTGCTCCGTAGCTCATTCAAAGCTTCTACACCTGTAGATACAGCAGTGATAGCCACATCATCATGTCCGATCAATTCAATAATTGATTTACGTTGATTTTCATCATCTTCAACAATCAGTAATTGTTTTAGACTTTGAGCTGTATATGATTCCAGATGAGAAAATGCTTGTTCCAGTGATTCTTTGCTAGATGGTTTTTTGAGGTATGCAATTGCACCCATCATCAATCCTTGTTTTACATCATCGACTACAGAGATAACATGAACAGGAATATGACGTGTATGAGCATTGCTTTTCAGTTCACTCAAAATGGACCAACCATCCATAATAGGTAGCTGAATATCAAGAATGATAGCATCCGGTATATATGTTTTGGCCATATGCATACCTGTATCACCTTGCATAGCGACCAGAGCTTTAAATCCGCGACCACGAGCCATCTCCAACAATATTTTAGCAAAATTCACATCATCTTCGATAATCAAAATAACTTTATCGCTTTTATTCAAACGATCTCGATCATCGGCTAATGGTTGTGGAATAATCATTGGTTCTTCATTCGTATCATTTTTACCAGGCGACATTGAACCTGGTGAATTACGAAGCAATTGCTCTGTAAAATCAGCCGATGTATATACATCACCAGTAGCTGTATGAGTATCCGATTGTTCTACCTGGGCTACCTGTTCATCGGTAAGTGCATCTTGTCTTGGCAAGTAAAGGGTAAATGCACTACCTTTATTTTCTACTGATTCGAGTCCTATTCCCCCGCCAAGCAGACGTGACAATTCGCGACTGATCGATAATCCAAGTCCTGTACCACCGTACTTACGGCTGGTTGTACCATCTACCTGTTGGAAAGCTTCAAAAATAATATCTTGTTTGTCTGCTGGAATACCGATACCACTATCTTTGACTGTAACCGCAATATAATCATGATTACGATTCAGATAAGAAGGAACCTGATCCGCAGCAGGAATATTAATATTGACATCAATATGACCTTTGTCTGTAAATTTGAAAGCATTGGATAACATATTCCGTAAAATTTGCTTCACTCGATGATCATCAGTAACTACAGCTTCTGGAACATTATCAGCAATATTGATATTTAGCGCTATTCCTTTTTGAATAGCTACCGGAGCAAAGTTCATATTTACAAAAGTTTCGATTGCTTTCATCGGTACAGCTTCCAGATTGATATCCATTTTACCCGCATCTACTTTGGACAAGTCTAAAATCTCATCAATCATTTTCAGCAGATCGGCTCCCGACATATAGATCGTGCTAGCATACTCTACTTGTTTCTCGGTCAGATTACCGCCCTTGTTCTCAGTAAGCAATTGAGACAGAATCAATAAACTGTTCAGTGGAGTCCGCAGTTCGTGAGACATATTAGCAAGAAATTCTGATTTGTATTTACTGCTGATCGATAATTGTTGTGCTTGTTGTTCTAACCGATGGCGGCTTTGTTCGATCTCTTGATTCTGCTCTTCCACCTGTTGTACTTGTTCTTGTAATTCACGTGTCTTGGCTATTAATTCATTATTGAAATGTTCTAGTTCTTCTTGTTGACGTTGTAACAAATCTTCAGAACGTTTCAACTCTTCTGTCTGTTCTTCTAGATTTTCGTTGGTGCGTTTGAGTTCTTCTTGTTGCATTTGCAATTCTTCAGACTGACTTTGCAATTCTTCAGTCATTGCTTGCGATTCGCGTAATAATTCTTCGATATGCAATCGACGATTAATATTGTTCAAAATCACGCCTAAATTATGGCATAACAGCGCAAGTAATTGTTTTTGTAAGTCTGTAAATGTGTTTAACGAAGCTAATTCAATAACACCTAACAATTCATCATCAAATAAAATCGGATAAATCATAATACTTTGAGGTGGATTCTTCCCTGTTGCAGAATGAACCGAAACATAATTATCCGGCACATCATCTAAAATAATAGGATGTTGGTCAGAAGCACACTGTCCTGCAAGACCTTCGCCTAACAGTAAAGTAGACTTCGCTTGTAATGTCCCTTCGCCTGCATAAGATGCTTGCAAAGCAAGCTCATTAGGATTGTTAATCTTACGTACATAAAGGGCACTAAAATGTGCACCTAGCGTAGGAGAAAATTCATTAATAAATGTCTGTGCACTTTGCTCTAGTGTGCTTACTCCACGTAACAACTCTGTAATCCGTGCACTGTTGGAGTTGAGCCATGATTGATCTTGTTGTGCTTGTTGGTAACGACGTTCTGCTTCTCGTTGCTCTTCCAAATCTGTTGCCATCTCTTGAAACACACGAGCAACATCGCCGATCTCATCTTTGGATTGAACTTTAATACGGCTGATCGCCCGTAGACGTCCTTCCGAAAAACCATTTATCATCAATGAGACAGTACCTAGTCCTTTGCTAATGCTTGGAATAATCCATAACATAATCAGTAGACTCAACAAAATGCCACCTAACATAACAAAGGTGGTTGTTTGAATAGAACGTTGATATGCTTGATTTGCATTTTTAATTTCTTGATCTATTGCAAGGTCTTGATAATCAGCTAATCCATTTGCAAGAGCACCCAAATTATTTTGAGCGGCTAATCCTGTTCCTGTACGGTAATTGTTCGCTTGAGCAACCTGATTATCTTCTAAGAGATTCAATACTTGATCGCCGTACGCATCAAAGTCTGTCCAAGCATCCGCGACTTCATTCACCATCTGCTTTTCTTCTAGTGTTTGCGCACTCTTTTGTAACAAATCTACATTTTTTTGAGCGTCATCACTTAACTTCTGCACCGTAGCCCGACTTTCGGCTACCGACTCTGATGAAGCACTTAACAATTGATTCGCTAAAGCTTTGGCTATACTATTCATATCTCCGCGCAAGCTTGTAGAATATCTTACTTTTAAATATCGATCTTGATACACTTTATCTAATTGTGAATTCATATAATTCATTCGATCATAACTGATAAAAGCCAGCGTCATCATTGTTAAAATGATAACGCTGAATCCTATAACCAGCTTCGTTCTAATTTTCATCCAAGCTCCGCCCCTTCAGCCAAAGAAATCCATACTAAACATTTATCGTCATCACGTTCTTGTGAAGATATCTCGTCAAAAAATACTTTTTCAATCTGTTGTTTATTGATGTGATGACTAGATTTCAACTCATTGATCAAAAATTCTAATTGTACATCTTGATCGCCTTCAACCATTTCCAGTAAACCATCAGTATAAAGAACAAGATGGGCAGCACCTTCGTATGAGAAACTTTTGGGTTCTGCTTCGATACGGTCAAACAATCCAACTGGAAATGTAGTAGTGGATAATTTGGTAATTTCACTATTATCATGGAAAAATAGACCTGGTGGATGACCGGCATTTACATAATCTACCCGTTTGTATTTGGTATCTACAACAAGATAAATAGCTGTAAAGTAATATTGCACCAGTTGATTTTCAATATGCAATTGGTTAAAACGTCGATTCAGCTCTTGAATGACTTTTTCCGGTTCGACATAAGTGGTTACTGTATCTTTCAATACAGAAGCAATAAACATACAGAATAAAGAAGAAGAAATACCATGTCCCATCATATCGAGCAAAATGACTCCATATCGTCCTTCACCTAATGGATACCAGGCATACAGATCACCCGCTAGTTCAAATGAAGGCTTATACAGCGCTTCGATTTGGATATTGGTTTCTTGAATAGGCACACTTAACACAGCATGCTGTACTTGGCTTGCTAGTTTTAACTCATCTTGAATATGTTGATCACGCTCTTTATGCCAGTCTTTTTCATGTTTTAAACGTAAAGCAAGGCGGATTCTAGCTAACAGTTCCACTTTGTTAATCGGTTTGGTCACATAATCGACTGCCCCTGCATCCAACGCTTCAGCTAACTTTTTGGAATCTCCTACAGCCGTTACCATAATGATCGGAATATCACGTAATTCATCATGTTGTTGTACAATCCGGCAAGCTTCGATCCCATCCATTTCAGGCATCATCATATCTAGCAATACCAGATCTACTTTGTTCATTTTGGGTACATTGACTTCCCCTGAATCTTCTACACCTAAATATCCAAACATTTCGCGTGCAGAAGAAGAGGTCGTTATATTTGTATATTTTTCTCGTTTAAGAATTTCACGAATAATAATCACATTAGTAGGGTTATCATCAACTATTAATATATGCATAATTTCTCCTTGTCGCCTTATTTCAGCTTTTTTAGACGTATACTGATTGATATTCATTACTAAGTGCAGTTTCTATTATAGATCAAATACATGTTTTGTCCAAAAAGGAGCTGTATCAAAACTCGTCAAAAAACCTTCAATTCTACTAAAAAGTAAAATTGAAGGTAGACGATTCGATGTTATATTTTGATACAACTTCTTTATGATTTACGATTGGCAATAACGAGCACTTTGCCCAAATCGAGTTCACTTTCATAGAAATCAGCCTCTTCTTTCGTAAAGCCCATAGATGTAATTTTGGAGCGCAATTCGTCTCCACGTGAACGGAAAAAGTTAGCTACAGAATCGAACATTCCTTCTTCTTTCACGCCAACTTCTTTGGCATTAGCTGTTTCTGCAATTTTTTCAGTACGGTCTTTTTGATGTGCAAGTACATAAATATCATCAAAGCTATATCCTGTATTACGCAAGTTTTTTGCTTCTTCGACAGCTTGTACACCATTTTCAACTATTTTAGCATAAGCTTTGGACTCTGTTGAACTCATCATTCTCCACTCTCCTCTGTATACTTATGATGGAATAGTATTAACCTTACTTCTCATGGAATGAAACATTAAAAATCGGTTATTATTGCGACGTTGCATCAAATATGTCTACGCTACGAATAGCGCCTGTATTGGAATCATAGAACACTTTCAGAGCAGATATTCCATTGGTATAACCTTCTCCATCTTCTGCTGAAAAATCAGGCACACCTAGTTCTTTTCTGATGTCGGCTTTATCTATCGTTACTGTTCGACCATCCAGTGTAAATCTGCCTGCTTGCTTTGGCACACTGATATAAGTAATCCATTGATCTTGAAAACCAATATTCACATCTTTATATTGATATTCTTGATCACCGAACGGACTCGTTACAATATTCATTGGTTTCCCTTTGATCCGTAGAACATCTTCTCTGGTATCTGCCAAAGAAATTCCATTCAAACGGCTATATTGTTCATCATAAACAGAGTCAGTCGTTGAATACACCGCAGTCGAAGCTGTTAACTTAGGTGTCGCTACTTCAGTATAAGATACCGGTGTTGCTTCATAATCAGCAGATTGCACAGTTGTAACAGCCTGTACTGGAGTAGCAGCGGATACTTGAGCAGAACCGGAGTAAGGGGACAATATGCCAGCAAGTAACATCATGAAAGTAATCATCGTCTCACCCTTTCTTGCGGTATAAACTCTCAATACAATATACGTTGTTATCGGTTATACCTTTGGTTAATAATCTGAAAAATGTACAATGTCCTTTTATTTACGATATCTTTGCCATACGGTAGCCGCTGTATCTACCCACTTCATCCAGTTGGTAGCTTTACTGTGGCTATATGTAGCTGAGTAAGATTGCAATGTACGTTGTTGAGGTGTAGAAGCAGTTGCTTGATTGCTTACGCCTGTTTTTGTAGAAGCAGCCGGTTTTGGTTTGCTTTCACCAATCAGTTTTACTTTTTCAATAACACGAGTCGACAAATCTTTAGAAGATAATGTTACTTCATTTAAGATTTCACCCAAGTTTTTGACTGTTTCCATTAAAGGATCAACTTGTTTTAACTTGTGTTCTACATCTACCGTAATATCATTCACGTTGCGAATCGTTTGTTTCACTTCATACGTTAATTCTTCGATCGTTTTTTGTACGTCTACCAGAGTAGAAGATACATTGTCTAACGATTTTGCCGCAGATTGAAGCACTTTAATAAGGAAAATAACAAGTGCTACAAATGCTAATGCGATAACGGCTACACTAATTTCAATAATCATGGCATTCCCTCTCTTTTCTTCACAATATGATTTGGTGTTACTACATTTCTCTAGTAGAAAATGTATCTGTCAACATTTCAAGATGTTACTCAATAACTACCCTTCAGTTTTGTCACCGAAACATGATAGCCTGACCAGCATCGAGATACGCTTGCTTAAACAATGTAAATTGTTTCAAGCTAAACGTTGTCGGTTAAGATACAACTACCAACGACATCATAACATTGAGTCATCGTAGATCATACATACATATCTACTCAATCGAAGTCGTTTTACGATTTATTTCAATCGTTATTTAATTATACTTAATATTTGAAAAGGAATGGTGATTACTTATGTTGAAATGGTCTGTTATCCTACTAATCATTGCATTAGTAGCTGGTATCTTCGGATTCTTCGGAATTGTTGAAGCTGCTGCTTCTATTGCTAAAGTGTTATTCTTTATCTTCTTGGTATTGTTCGTGATCAGCTTGTTTACAGGCAGAAAACGTAGTTTCTAACGAAGCACAAGCTGTTAGAAATAATGATAAAACACCAAAAAACGCTTATCTCTTCAAGAGATAAGCGTTTTTTCTATGTAAGTACCCGTTACGATTATCGCAATAACAATCGAGGTAGACTCAACAAATTAAGTTTGAATGATACTTGAATATAATCCTGTTCAAATTTCATTTGGCTTACATTGGCGATAGCAGGAAAATATTTAGTTAACGATATCCGAATAGGAGCAATAAGAGCTCCTTGTATATCTCCATGCCGAACATAAGTAGCTTGATGATCCAGAATCAACAGATTATCTTCTCGTCTAATCTTAAAATCCAGTACTGCTCCAAAAGGAATACCCAGATACGTTCCTGTTATATCTGCTTTGACCGTATCTTGATACAAAGTGAATTGTGCTCCGGTCATATGCACACCTATCGGAAATTCATCTTCACGATCGATCAATTCTTTTTTGGCTAATTGATTAAATTCCTCTTGAGAAATGGTAGTCTGTAACTTTTTGGTTTCGATCATCTTTACAATTTTGGCTGTTGTATCTACATCTGTATAGTTAAGATTGAGTTGACGTTCAGGCGCTGCTACCCAATATAACGTAGCTGCTCCTGCAATCCCAACTATCAAGATAATACTTATGATCCAAATGATCCACAAACGAATACGCCGAGCTATAGAACGTGTACCGGACATGTAAGCTGCCCCTTTATACAATATAATGTCTGTTTATTTTATCGTTTTTGGTTCTACATGTACATGTACATATCGGATATTATGAACCAATTCCATTTTGGCTTCAATCTCGTCAGTAATATCATGACTTTCGATAATCGTTAAATCTGGCTGTACCTCGATCACTACATCCAGCAAGGTCTGGCTTCCGTTAACACGAGCTTTGATATCTTTGATATGCTCTACTCCATCAATCGATTCGATCGTTTGACGTAATCCAGGCAATTCTTTTTCATCAAATCCATCGGTTAAACGATGCATCGATTCACTTAGAATCTCCCAGGCTGTTTTGCAAATAATTAATCCTACAGCAAGAGCGGCTACAATATCTAACCAGGGCATCCCAAATTGAGAACCGATAATTCCTACTGCTGCGCCTATACTTACCATAGCATCCGATAGATTATCTTTAGCAGCAGCTTTGAGCGCTTGACTGCCTGTTTGTTGAGAAAGCTTGATATTATAGCGATATACAAAATACATCACTACAGCGCATAGTACAGCTACGCCTGCTGTCCATAAAGCTGGTGATTCTTCCCGTCCTGCGAACAGAGATTGTACACCATTTACAAGCACTTGAATACCTACCATCGCCATAATAAAAGAAGCAATTAACGCGGCTACCGTCTCTGCGCGAAAATGACCATAGGCATGATCAGAATCAGGTGGTTTTCTCGAAATTTTCAATCCAATCAGTACAGCTAACGAAGCTACAATATCGGTGAGGTTGTTAAGACCATCTGCTTGGAGTGCACTCGATAAAAAAAGATAACCAATAATTAATTTGAAAGCAGATAATACAAGATAGCTAATAATGCTAACCCATGCTCCGCGTTCCCCTGCCTTAATATTTTGATATACATCAACCATTTTGTTCCCCCTGCTATAAATTAAGCATTCAAAAAATGCTGAGATTATCTTTTTAAAATATTTCGCATACATATACGTTCGTAGGGCTTGTTTATCTTATCAAACGAATACATAGTGGGTCTAGAGAAACGTTTTAGGTTAGGTCAAACGTTGTGAGACCAAGTAAATGTTGTATGACAGACGAAATCTTGTAATGATTGCACAACATTTTTGCCCATAGGAAAAACGAGCGGAATCTTTCTATATAGATCACTATCTTCTATTAGAAAAATCCTTCTCGGAGCGCAAATAAAAAACGGCTCTCCGTAAAGAGCCGCTGTTTCACTCTAATCTTATCCTTTTTGTATCCTTATACTTGTACAGGGTACATGCGTTCACGCATTTCTTTTACTTCTTTATTTTCCAAGTATTCATCATAGCTCATCATACGATCGATCAGACCTGTTGGTGTGATCTCGATAATACGGTTAGCAATCGTTTGGATAAACTGATGGTCATGAGAAGTAAGAATAATAGTACCATCAAAATCAGTCAAACCATTATTCAATGCTGTAATAGATTCCAAGTCCAAGTGATTGGTTGGTTCGTCTAATAGCAATACGTTACCGCCCATCAACATCATACGAGATAACATACAACGTACTTTTTCTCCCCCGGATAAAACGTTCGCTTTTTTGAGCGCTTCGTCACCTGAGAACAACATACGTCCTAAGAAACCACGTAAGAATGATTCATCTGGATCTTTGGAATACTGACGCAACCAATCTACTAATGTATCTTCTACACCATCAAAGTAAGCCGAGTTATCATTCGGGAAATATGCTTGAGACGTAGTAATTCCCCATTGGAATGTACCTGCATCCGGTTCAATCTCACCCATCAACAATTGGAATAATGTTGTTTTTGGTAATCCATTTGGCCCTACCAAAGCAATTTTATCACCTTTGTTTACAGTAAACGTTAAGTTGTCGATTACTTTTTCGCCATCGATTGACTTCGTCAAACCATCTACTAACAATAACTGCTTACCAGCTTCACGTTCACCTTTGAAGTTGATAAATGGATATTTACGGTTTGAAGGACGAATATCATCAAGCGTAATTTTGTCGAGCATTTTTTTACGAGAAGTCGCTTGTTTGGACTTGGACTTGTTCGCACTAAAACGCAAGATAAACGCTTGTAGTTCTTTAACTTTGTCTTCTTTTTTCTTATTCTGTTCACGACCCAATTGTAGTGCAAGTTGACTGGATTCGTACCAGAAATCATAGTTACCCACATACATTTGGATTTTACCAAAGTCGATATCGGCAATATGCGTACATACTGTATTTAAGAAGTGACGATCATGGCTGACTACGATAACGGTACCATCATAATCGGCTAAGAAATTTTCTAACCAGTGAATCGAGTCGATATCCAAATGGTTGGTAGGCTCATCCAGTAACAGGATATTCGGATGACCGAACAATGCTTGCGCCAGCAATACACGAACTTTCTCATTACCGCCAAGCTCTTTCATTAATTTGGATTGCATATCGGTTTTGATATCCAGACCGTTCAACATTTCTGCTGCTTCGGATTCTGCTTCCCAACCGTTCATTTCAGCGAATTCAGCTTCCAATTCGCCTGCACGCATACCATCTTCATCTGTAAAATCAGCTTTGGCATACAATGCATCTTTTTCTTTCATAATATCGTACAGACGCTTGTGACCCATCATAACAGTCTCTAGCACCGGAAATTCATCATATTCAGATTGGTTCTGTTTCAAAATAGCTAAACGTTCGCCCGGTGTAATATGGACTTCACCCTGGTTAGGCTCAATTTCACCAGAAAGAATTTTTAAAAATGTAGATTTACCTGCACCATTCGCACCGATTAGACCATAGCAGTTACCCGGTGTGAACTTGATATTAACATCTTCAAAAAGCGCGCGCTTACCATAGCGAAGCGTGACACCTGTTGTATTGATCATGTATTCATTACCATCCTTATCGTTAGTGAAGTATTTGTTGTAGAACGTGTTGACCTTTATGAAAATAAGCATCGCTGTTTTCATAAAATTGCCGATGGCAATAGTATACCACACAACACCATCTAATCGAACAGCAGTATTGAGGAAACTGGAAAAAATGTGCTGGAATATTTGAAGCTCGTATCACCTTTAGCTATGACTCAATCTGCTATTATCATCAATCAAAGCAAAAAAACCGTTTAACTTGAAATCAGTTAAACGGTGAATGACGTATTCTTGACTACTATTCTATCTATACATGTATTCTTTCTATACCTTATCGATGTATTGCTTAGACTGAGCATTGCCATGCACAATAAGAGTTTCCCCATGAGCTAACACACGAATACGTTCTTCGTCGATCTCAAGACGTTGGCGTTCTGCTTCTAATCGATCTAACGCTTCACGAGCAGTATCATCAGCCAGACGGAATGTGCCATAGTGCATCGGAATCATCGTCTCCGCTTGTACATCGCCAAAAGCACGAAGCGCTTCTTCGGGTGTCGTATGTTGAGAACTCATAAACCATTCTGGTTCATATGCTCCTATTGGCATCAATGTAATATGAATCTTGTAGCGCTTGCCTATTTCTGTGAATCCCGGAAAATAACCACTATCTCCAGCAAAATATATCGTCGGTGGTACTTTTTCTTCTATAGAATGATGAGCCGGATGCTCTGCCTGTTCTGAACTCACAGGATGATGCACCGGTTCTATAATATAACCGCCCCAGTGAGATGTATTGGTATCTAATAATGTGCGCCGACTCCAATGCTGAGTCGGAACAAAAGTAATATTGATCTCACCTACTTTAAATGTCTCCCACCACTGCATTTCATGACAACGTGCAAATCCTTTACGTTTCATTTTGGCTTTGAGTCCTTGTGGAACAATAATCAGTGTTGAACTGCGATAAAGCTGGCGAATTGAGCTAATATGCATATGATCGTAATGGGCATGAGAAAGTAAAATAATATCGATCGGAGGTACATCCACAATCGGAATCCCGGGCTGTCCTATTCTTTTTTGAAAACCCATTCGACTTGCCCATACCGGATCAGTAACGATATTCAATCCTTCATATTGGATAAAGAAGGTAGAATGTCCTACCCATGTAATCGAAGCATCTTCACGATTATGATGTAAATAATCGATCTCAGGTGGATGATTAGGCACTACATAAGAATGGTCTTTGTTTTTGAGTCGTCGTTCTTCACGCCATTGCCGTAGTTGTTTGAGCGTCTTATCTGTACTGACATTATCCATATTGTTATAGCGAATCTTCGGCATGTGCTACTCACTCTCCTTAGCGCTTTTCTTTTTCCACTATTACCCTATTTTCAAAAAAGCGTATCAAAACACACTTTCCCAATCATAGATACAATAGGCAAAAAAACACTAATCAGAACGTAATTATATTACTGACCTACGCCTATCGGAATCAGGTGTAATCCTGCTTCGAGATCACGTCTTACCAGCACTTCGACACCATAGATATCACGAATCAGCTCGGTAGTGATCATGTCTGTAGGCAATCCGCTAGCTACAATAGAACCTGCTTTCATCGCAATCAGATGATGACTGTACCGAATCGCTTGATTGATATCATGTAATACCATCACAATCGTCAGTTGATGTTGTTCATTAAGACGATGAATCAATTCCATAATCTCTAACTGATAATACATATCTAGATATGTCGTAGGTTCATCGAGAAAAAGAATTGGTGTACGCTGTGCGAGTGCCATAGCAATCCACACCCGTTGCTGTTCTCCACCCGATAATTGATCCAGTGTACTAAACCTTTTCGCTTGCAAATTAGTACAATTGAGCGCCCACTCGATCGCTTGCTCATCTTCTTCTTGTGAACTGCTAAATAGTGTACGGTGCGGTAATCGCCCAAAACTAACCAGCTTTTCGATCGTAAGATCGGTAGGAGCTTCATTTTGCTGATGTACTACAGCTAATTTGCGTGCTAGTTCTTTCGGTTTGTACTGAGCGATTGTTTTGCCATCGAGTATGACTTGCCCGAGACGCGGTACAACATTGTTGGACATCACATGCAGTAATGTAGACTTGCCACATCCATTCGGCCCAATAATAGTAGTGATTTTACCATGTTGGATCTGAGCATTCACTTGATGCAGTCGATCAATACGACGATCATACGAAAAAGTAATATCATTAACGTCCATAGATACGGTCACTCCTTGTAATGAGGAAAATCAGAAAAGGCCCGCCAATGACTGCCATAATAATCGAAGCTGGAATTTCGTTAGGAGCCAGTACGGTTCGCCCGAGCGTATCAGCAAGCAATAACAATAACGCCCCTGCAACTGCGGAAAAAGGAATCAACCACTTATGATCAGACCCAACAAGCTGGCGTGCAATATGAGGAATCAACAATCCGATAAAAACAATCACTCCTGCAATAGCTGTTGCTGTTGCCGCCAAAATTACAGCAATTACAGAGATAATTAAACGAGCACGAGTCACATGTAGACCTAGATTTTTGGCTGTTTTTTCTTGTAACGCTAGAAAGTTGCACCATGAATATACGAGCATTGCAAGAATCAATCCAATACCGCCATATAACAAAATAATCTCTACATCGACCCACTTTTTCATCGCTAATGTAGACGTAGTCACCTGATTAATACTGGTCACTGCATAACTTCCCCGATAATTAAACGATTGCCCGAGCCCTGAAAAGATCGCGTTCACTGCTACACCGATCAATATCAATCGAATCGGATGCAGTCCAGATTTCCATGAAAATCCGTATACCATAAGACAAGCGAGTGCCCCTCCAAAAAACGAAAATAAAGGCATCCAAAAATACAAAGTTGGAAATACAGTCACAGCAACTAAAGAAACCAAAGCCGCTCCTGAAGATATACCGATCACTCCTGAATCTGCTAATGGATTCTTCATAACGGCTTGCAATAAAACGCCAGCTACTGCCAATGCTGCTCCTGCCATCATCGCTACAATAATACGTGGAAGTCGTAAATCTCGAACTACATTGACCTGATTATCAGTGCCTGTCCATAACCCTTGTATTAATTGCCAAGCACTGACTTTGAGACTACCGGTCATTGCTGAAAATAACACAACTCCGAGCAAAAGCAAGCATACTACCATAAAGCTCCATAGGCGCTTACGATTCTGACGCATATAAGCAGGTTGATGAGATCCTTTGTATTCAGTTTCTTTTTGCATGTATGTTGTAGATGGTTTAGGTATCATTAGTAACATCCTTCATATGATTGATTAAGAGGAAGGGTACATCATTTTCAATAATTCATCTAACGCTTGAGGAGCGGAAAGACTTGCAGTCGTACCAAATAAAGGCTCTGGTAGATCATAGACCTGCCCTGTTTTAACAGCATTAAAATGCTTCCAAATATCATTACTTTTGAAATCTTCGTCAAACATCTTAACGACTTCTTCTGGCATTCCATGAGCTGCTCGCAAAATAATATCTGGATTCGATTGTTGCAAATATTCAGTATTTGAGGCTAAGTATTCTACACTTTCTCCTTGCACAATATTGGTTCCCCCTGCAATCTTGACCAGATCACCAATATATGAATGTTCGGTAGCGACTAAATAACTGCCCGGCACACCTAGCAAAATTAATACTTTAGGCGACTTTTTGCCTGCAACTGCTTTTTTTACTTGGGCTACTTTGGCATCCAGTTCACCTGTAATTTCTTGCGCTTTGGCTACTCGATCAAATTGGGTTCCCATTTTTAAAATTTCATTTTCCATTTTTTGTAAACTTTCAAAATCTAAAAATTCTGCATTCATATTCAAATCTTTGAATTTAGGCTCTAAATCATATTGAAGCGTAGTGACAGATAATACATCTGTTGGTTGTAGAGATAATACTTTTTCCATATCAGGGCTCATTGGATTACCGACATCTGGAATATCTTTATATTGTGCAGGTAATGTTTTGGTACTGGTTGGTTTGCCGACTAAAGGAAGATCGAGTGCAGACATAATTTCAGTAATCGCTACAGTGGTAGCAACAATTCGCGCAGATGAAGCTGTACCTGTTGCAGCTGTGCTGGTTGGTGGTGATTGTTCTGCTCTGGCACCTGTAGAACATCCTGCTAATACAAGAACAATCACCAACAGCCAGGCTGTATATTTTATATTCACTGGTTTCCCCTCTTTCCATAAATTGTCCCTTTAAATGCCTACAAGTCCTGGCACAATTGCACCAAGACTTACAGACTTTATCATGACATTGATCGAGTTACTGCTTTTTCTTACTTGATAGATCAAATTGGAATTGGACAGTGTACCAGTGATCATAAGCGACACCACCGATAACTAATCCTGGCACAATAACATGGGTGTATGCACTGATTTTTTGAGATAAATCGTTCACTTCAAACTGCACTACACGCTGATCTCCAGATGTGGATATCACTTCAACATCTTGTAAAGTGCCATTTTGCTTCACTTGCAATACTGGCATCCAGCTACTTTTATCAAGTGTAATTTGAGCAAATGTTTTGCCATCTTTTTCGATTAAAGTTGCTTTTTTGTCTACATAATCGTTCATAACAGACAATTCACCACTTTGGTTTTTGTATACTTTATAAGCAATCGTATATTTTTGTTCGGGTGTAGCTTGCACTTCTGTTATTGGATTGCTTGGTGGTGTTGATACTGTCGGTTGTGTGTCTTGAACCGGTGCTGTTACTGCTTCTTCCACTCTATCTGCTTGAAGTGTATTGCGATCAAATATGATTTGTCCGCCTATTTTCTCATTGTTCATATACTGATCTGGAATAGACACTTGACTGAAAATACTTAATTTTTGATCCAGATTAGGCACTTCAAATGTAACAGTACGGGCATTACTTGTAGCTGTTACCATTGTTGGATCGGTATATTTGCCTGCAAAATCGGTCTGAAACTTAGGTACAGCCTGACTATTGTTGATTGTGATAGTAGCATAGACTTTGCCCTCTTTTGCCGTCAGATGAGCTGTCTGATCTACATAATCTGTCAGTACAGAATCTTGTTCACTACCATTTTGTAAAATACGATATGAAGCAGTATACTCGCCATCTGCTATATTATTATTTCCTTTTTCTGTGACTGCTGTTGAATCTGTATTGTCTTTGGTCACATTAGCAGTATCGAATTTAAATTCAAAATCGTATATCGTTTCGTTAGCATTTTCATTATCAGCAGAAGTGCTAGCGATACTTACGCCGCTAGTGGTTACTAATTGGGCTGGAATATTCTTTTTGAAGTCAGCTACACTGAAACGTACAGTTTTGGTATTCGCTTGTTCATCAGTGGCTGTCACTTCGGCATCTTGATATGTTCCATTTTCGCTTACACGTAAAGTTTTTACTTCTTTGGCATCTTGAAGTGTAACAAAAACATAACGTTGATCATTTTCAACTACGAATTGAGCAGGTTGATCTTTCGCTAAAAAACGCTGCACAGGTGAGATTGCACCGGATGCTGAATTAGGCACGACTACCTGGAAAGGCATTTTATATTTACCATTGCTTAACTTGTCATAATCTAATGGAATGATTGGTGTAGTTGTTGCTGAATCTTTGGGTTCTTCATACGATCCCAATGATCCAAATTTGAAATCAACATTGTAGGTATGATCATAAGTAACTCCACCGATTTCAAGTCCGGGTACAACAACATGCGTGTTTACTACGATTGTCTCTGACAAGTCTTTCACTGCAAATTGAACGACACGTTGATTCCCACTTGTTGAAATGACTTGTGCATCAGTACCGCCTACTTTAAATGTTTTGATCCAATCGCTTTCTTTTAAAGTAATTTGGACATATAGCTTACCTCCACGTTTGATAACCGTTGCTGGATGTAATACATATTCGTTCATCACAGATACTTCTTTTTCTTTAAACTTATACGCTATAAAGCTAGCGCTATATTTCCCGTCTGCAACTTCAGTCGGGTTGGTTGGTACAGTCGGTGTAGTAGGTTCTTCTGGCGTGCCAGGTACCACCGTCATATTGGCTAGATCGAATTGAAGACGAATCGGATAATCGGCTTCATATACTGAACCTGCATATGCTGTTTTGATATGCACTTGAGCATGTAGCGGACTACTCAAATTCGTTACTGGGAAGGTAACGATTCTTGTATTGTTTGTGGTATCTTCGCTAATGATCTGGGTATCGGTAAGTGTGCCATTTTGATCTGTTTTGAAAGCAGTGATTACTGAACTATCTTTTATCACTTTTAGAGTAGCTTGATAGTTCCCATCGATTGCAGTCAAGGTCACGTTAGAATCAAAATAATTACCCATTGTTGATACAGCATCTGATGTCGATTTCAATGTAGACATCGGTATACGATACGTTCCATTTTCGAGTACTACAGGTGTTGGTACGGTTGGTGTTGTCGGTTCAGGCAATTGAGTCTCATCAAATTTGAATTGAATGGTATAGTAATGATCATAATTGAGTTCAAATTCAGGCGGAATCACCACATGTGTATATGCATTTAAAACAGGATTCGCCTTTGATAAATGATTCACTTCAAATTGAATAACTCTAGTATTTGCTACTGAATCGGTCGAAATGACAGTGACATCGGTATAATTTTTTCCACCGTTACCGTCGACTTGTAATGACTTGATCCAAGCGCTATTTTTAAGTGTAAGCTGGATATACTTTTTCTCGTCTTTGGTAATCAATGTAGCTGGTTTTACCACATATTTATCCATTACCGATATTTCACTACTATTGTCTTTGAATACCTGATAATTAATGTTGGTGCTACTATCTGGAACAGGCAGGATAACCGGAGCAATACTGGTCGTATCGAATTTGAAACGAATTGGATAATCAGCTTCGTATACTGAACCTGCATATGCTGTTTTGATATGCACTTGAGCTTTGACAATTTGTTCCAAACTATCGATAGGGAACGTAACGATTCGCGTATTTGCTGTTGAATCTGCGCTCACAATCGTTGTTTCAGTTAAAACTTCATTGGATTCTGTTTTTAAAGAAGTGATCACTGAACTGTCTTTGACAATATTCATGATTACTTTGTACTGACCATCTTTAGCAACGATTGTTGCTGGATTACCAAAGTAATTAGCCATTGAAGAAGAATCATCTGTTTTTTCTTTTAGCGTAGCAACTTTCAGACTGTACTGCCCGTCTGCTAATGTTAATGGAATCGACGCTTTATCAAAATGAAATTGAACGGTATACCATTGATCATAAGCACCCATATTTGGAATACTACCTGCTGGCATGACAACATGCACTTTAGCATAAATAACCGTGTTGTTTTGAGATAATGAGTCCGCTTCAAATTGTACAAGACGTGTATTGGATGCTGTATCGGAAGAGATCAATCCTACATCGGTGTAGATTCCATCTTTATCGATATCAGTCTGTAATGCTTTGATCCAACTGCTCTGATTCAAGGTCAATTGAATATACTTTTTACTTCCATTGGTAATCAATTTGGCTGGCTTTTGTAGATAATTATCCATCATAGATGTTTCGTTCGTTCCATCTTTTAATACTGTATATGCAATAGAGGTCTCCGTTCCTGTAGCAGGTTTAACTGTAGTTACAGGAGGTGTTTTGTCTATAACTTTCAAAGTGGAAGGATCAAGTGTTAAGCGTTCATTATAAGAAGAATCGTTAAATGTATATGCAATATTGATTTCTTTAGATAGATCATATACGTCAAAAGAAACCGTTCCTTTTGTGGTACTTCCATCGTTTAAAGTCACTTTTGCCTCTTGTGTCTGATCGCTCTGAGTCGCTTTAAATTGAGTAAATAAGTAAGCATTTTCACTTGCAAATAAGAAATGGTATTGACCGTTTTTAATAATCATTTGTCCTGGAGTAGTCGCATTAGATGCGTATTTAAAAATATTTGAAGCAACCACTTTTCCGGAAGCATTGGTACGTGTAACCTGGTAAGCAATCGTATATTCGCCATCTGCATAAGTATCGTAAGTAGCAGTAGTGACCGAATTTTGATTCGATTGTACTGTAAATAGTGGTTTCTCTGGTGCAGGGGTTGGTGCTGGACTTGATGTTGTGGACGTAGTGTCCGAAGAGGAATACGTATCGTCAGTTACGCTTGATCCTGAAGTACTGCTGGATGAAGGGCTTAATTCTTCTGCAAAAATAGCCGATACTGTCGGGGATACCAACGATAACATCATCAAAAATACAGTACATACTATCAAATAAGTTCTAAATTGCCTTTTCAAAGTTCATAATCCCCCTGTGAATAAAATAGACTTCTCTGGAACATAACTGCTCCAGAGAAGTGCGTTGTGTTTGGACATACTCTCTACATTAGCGAAGATAATTTAGATGCTATCTTCGTCAAACAAATATTGCACTGTATACGTATGGTCGTAAGGAACACCAGCAATTTCAGCAGGAACCACAACATGAATTTGCGCGTTCACTTTAGCAGATAAGTTGCTAACAGGGAATTCAAATGTTTTGGTATCGCCGCTTGTTGTTGTCGTTGCTTCTACATACGTACCATTTTGTTGTGTTTTAAAAGATTTGATCCAGTCCTTGTGCTTCAATGTCACTTTGACTTTAGCTACACCGTTTGTAACAACAAGAGTCGCTGGTTTGACAGAGTACTCGGAGCTATCCATATACGAAGCATTGTTAGTGCCATCTGCATAGACGATGTAATCGATAGAATAAGTACCATTAGGAATTGCTGCATGTGCAGATTTTGCTGCAAATGGAGACAACCCTACCAATACCAAAGCCGCCATAACCAACATCATTACTACTTTTTGAAATGAAAATTTTTCTACTGTATTCATCATCATATTCATCGATATATCCTCTTTTCTACAGGTAATGGTGTAAATAATTGAAGCCATACGTCTAACCATTCATGCCAATCCGTACTCATCTATCGCACCCCAATGCCAACAGAATAGCGTGATAAATTAAATACTGTCTGTATCAAATTGCAGTTGTACATTATATTTACCTGTGTAATTAATAACAGGAATTTTGATCTCTGCATAAGCGTTCACTTTGCTGTCTAGGTTAGCTATAGGAAATTCTACTACTCTTGTGTTGGCAGAAGTATCTGTACTTACAACAGTCGTATCTACCAGTTGTCCATTTTGTTCTACTTTGAATGCTGTAATTAAATTACTGCTTTTAATGGTTAAACGAACAGTATTTACACCATTGACTACGGTTACTGTAGCCGGCTTCACTACATAGCTATCTAGACGAGACGTATTGTCTGTTCCATCTGCCAATACTTTGTAATCTACACTGTATGTGCCATTTGCTAGAGCCGCATGTGCAGATTTAGAAGATAATGGAGCCAATACTGCAAACACTAAAGCTGCCATAATCAAAATCATCAATACCTTTTTAACATCCATTTTCTCCATACGGTTCATTACTGCGTTCATGATTCAACACTCTCCTTATTATTGTTTGATTTTATTTTTTGATCGCCTTAATACTTTTTTGATCTAAAGCTAAGCGAATCGTATAGTCATGATCATAATTGTACGAACTCACTGTTACGTGAATTTTAGAAATAATAGGATTTTTGAGATCAGCAATTGGGAATTGCACAATTCTCGTATCCTTTTTGCTATTGCTTTGAATCACTTTCGTATCCACGATCTTCCCTTTGTATTTCACTTTGAATTGCGTTGTCCACTCACTATGATTGAGTTGTACCTGCATCGTCATTTTTCCATTCTTTACATATAACTTGGCAGGTTTCTCAAAGTAATCATTTGCCATCGAGACTGAGTTATTTTCCGCTTTTAATACGTCGTACTTGAGCGTATATGTACCGTTAGCCAATTTGGAAGAAGCCGCTTGTGTAGTATGAACAGGCGTTATTCCTATCACAAAAAGACTAATCATCAAGATAGAAAGTATTATTACGGAATAGCGTTTATACATATGGACCGCATTCCCCCTACAATATTCCAAATTTAAATGATTATCATTCTCAATTAAGAGTAAAAAAATAAGCTCTTTACGAGCGATTTATTCTCTCCTTTCACGATAAAAGATCGCAAAACAAAGTGGATACAACTCCGATATTAGAGCAACCTTCCAGTGCTTGTCAATACGTTAATATCATCATAAAATCTGTGATATATGAATTTTAACTTTCTTTTTTCAAATTCCTTTTCCTATATATGTCTCCAAATTCGATATGTCATTCATCCCAAAATTTAGCTAAAATATTTTATTTTCAATTGACAATTCAAATGATATTAATTATCATTTAGATAGAATTAATTGAAAATGATTATCATTTGCAACAAGGATAGTTATAGGAGGATACTCATGAAATCATCATTGCTCTGGTCGTCTGCATTGCTCTTATTGGCAGTCACCGGATGTAGTTCATCATCAGCAACGAATGTTACTACTCCTTCTGCCAATGCTGCTACCACACAACAGGCCTCCATCACAATCACAGATTTTGCCAAAAGACAGATCTCGCTGACTCAGACCCCACAACGTATTGTTGCACTCAGCAATGGTGATATGGATATTATCTATGCGCTAGGTGGAACGGTAGTCGGTCGACCCAATTCTAATGGCCCTGCTGTTGTAAGTGCTGCTGAACAAGTAGAACAAATCGGTTCAACACATGAAGTTGATCTGGAAAAGATTACTTTTTTACAACCTGATGTAGTGCTTGGAAATTATCCAATGAATGAAAAAGATATCCCTGCGATTGAAGGTATTGGTTCTAAGCTGATCTTAACAGGAGCTAACTCGATCCAAGACATACAGGCTCAAATTACATTGTTTGGACAACTATTGCAACAAGAAACCAAAGCCAAACAACTCAATCAAAAGATACAGGATCATATCAAACAATTAAGCCAATCTGCTTCTACAGCTCCTAAACCTAATGTATTGCTTGTCTATGGAGCACCGGGAACATATATGGCGGCTCTGCCTAATTCATTAAGCGGGAATATCCTCGAAGTAGCAGGTGGTCGTAATATCGCTGCTGATCTACCCGGTCTACAAAATTTTCCACAGTATGCACAGCTCAATACAGAACAAGTGGTACAAGCGAATCCTGATTACATTATGATCATGACTCATGGGAATACTGATGAAGTGAAAGCTGGCTTTTTGAAAGAAATGCAAAATAATCCGGCATGGAACAGTATCAAAGCAGTACAGAACAATGCTGTCGAAGTACTTCCATCTCATCTATTCGGTACCAATCCTGGAACGAAAGTCACTGATGCTTTGGACTTGATTCATCAAGCATTGTACCCGGAACGTTCGTAAGATGAACAAACAACAACGTAACCGCAGACGATGGCTTGTTGCTATTATTCTGCCTTTGTTATCGATTATTGCTTGTCTATATGGTATTTTATACGGCTCGATTTCTATTCCACTGAGTGAAGTAATTCCAATCTTATGGGGACAGGAGCCATCTGCATATCGTACAATTTTGATCGATTTGCGATTGCCGCGTGTGATGATTGGTTGGTTGGTCGGAGCTTGTCTGGCTACTGCCGGAGCACTATTACAAGGCGTGATGAAAAATCCGTTAGCTGATCCAGGCATTATCGGAGTGTCTGCTGGTGGTGGAATTACAGCGATGATCACGATGGTGATGTTGCCACAATTAAGTTATTTGCTTCCGATAACTGCTTTTTTAGGCGCTTTTGTTACAGCCGTATTGATCTATCTACTAGCATGGGATCGCGGTGCTTCACCTGTGAAAATCATTCTGGCGGGTGTCGCTGTTAATGCTCTACTAGGTGCATTAACCAACGGAATCATGGTGATTTACAGTGATCGGGTACAAGCTGTTCTTCCGTGGTTATCCGGTGGACTGAATGGACGAAGCTGGTATCATCTTGAATTTATGGCTCCTTATGCGATATGCGGGTTGATCCTGTCTTTATTTGCGATCAAGCCTGCCAATCTATTATTACTTGGCGATGATGCTGCTCAATTGTTGGGGCAACGGGTCGAAATGAATCGATTGCTTATTATTTTATTGTCGGCTTTTCTAGCAGGAGCTGCGGTGAGTGTAGCAGGGTTAGTAGGATTTGTGGGGCTGGTTGTTCCGCATATGATCCGGCTGATGATTGGAGAAGATTATCGCTTTCTGCTCCCCTTCTCGATTATTGGTGGTGGCACACTGGTTGTTTTTGCGGATACGGTAGCACGTTCATGGTTCGGATCGATAGAATTGCCAGTTGGGATTTTGCTTGCTGTCATCGGAGCACCATTCTTTTTATTCCTGCTAAAACGAAAAGGGAGGTTGGGTCTATCATGATACAGTCGATTCACCC
This sequence comes from Paenibacillus nicotianae, assembly GCF_042681745.1. Lineage (NCBI taxonomy): Bacteria > Bacillati > Bacillota > Bacilli > Caryophanales > Paenibacillaceae > Paenibacillus > Paenibacillus nicotianae. The sequence continues at coordinate 47,295 of NZ_JBHUGF010000006.1, forward strand.
TTCTACGATTGCAGCAGCGATTGAAGGCAAGCAACTTTGTCTCGATAATGGACATTTTCGCCTGAACCAGATCGATATTGCTCTTCCCAAAGGTCAATTAACAGCGATTGTCGGCCCTAATGGTTCTGGCAAATCTACCTTATTACGACTTCTCACAAGACTTCTCAAGCCAGACCAGGGGCAAGTACATATTGGAGATCGTGAGATTACCGATTATTCTCTACGTGAACTATCAACAACAATTACGATGTTAACCCAAATGAAAGACATGCTTCCTCAATTGACTGTATATGAACTGGTTGCTTATGGTCGATCACCTTATAAAAGAAGCTGGCATACCTCTGCTAATGCAACAGATACAGCTATGATCGATCAGGTGATGCACTGGACAGGGATTGAACAATATCGAGATCGCATGTTCCATACTTTATCAGGAGGTGAACAACAGCGTACACGAATAGCAATGGCACTGGCTCAACAGACTGACATTTTACTACTGGATGAACCGACTACATTTCTCGATATTGCACATCAATTTGAAGTCATGGATATGCTAAAACGGATTAATATGCAATCTGGATTAACCATTGTCATGGTATTACATGATCTGCAACAAGCAGTTGCTTATTGTGATTATATGATTGCCCTCAAGCAAGGCCAAGTCGCTACGTCCGGTATTCCACAGCAGATTCTTACTACTGAATTTATCCAAGACATTTATCATATGCAAGCTCAAATTAAATTTGAGGGTGGTTATCCTGTGATTTTACCTGTAATCCCCCATCATCAATCAGGAGGTCATTTGACATGATTATTGTAACGAACACTTCTAAATTAACTAAAGGTAGTGCACACTTATTGGTAGAGCGTTTTGACAAAGTTGGCAAAGTCGAATACATGAACGGTTTTCTAGGGCTTGAAGTGTTAGTCAATCAAAATAGCAAAGAGTTTGAAGAAGTAACGATCAGCACGCGTTGGGAATCGAAAGAAGCTTTTCAAGGATGGACCAAAAGTGAAGCATTCCGCGAATCCCATGCTCATGGCTCTACACCGGATTATATTATCGAAAATAAAATTTCCTTTTATGATGTAAAGATTGTTCGTGATCCTCTTTCCTCTTCCAATGATCAAGCTGTCGTTTAAATATCATATTATTACGTTTATACAATCAAGATCATTATGAATGATGTACTCCAAACAACCCTCGCGATTATCGAAGGGTTGTTTTTGATTTGTTTTCGTAAGAGTGATTACGTTATATTTAAAAGCATATAGTACTTAGATACATACTTGATATGATAAAGGAGCAGGATATTGATGAGTTCAGAACTACTAAATTATTTGCAACCGTATAATCCATTATCTATAGAAGCAAAAAAGATAACTTTTCCGATTCAAGCTCAAGAACAATTTTATTCATTGCTTGTGATAGCCGGTGATAATATCGAGGAAATGATAGAAGATACACTGGATGATTATGATTCGATCACCGATTATGTTGAGCAACAGTTAGAGCAGATGCAACAGATGACTACACTAGATACCTTTAGACAATTAGTGAGTAATCAACTGCTGGATACGGAGCTAGCGGAACAAGTGGAACAGATAAATCGTATCGATTGGACATCATTGTACGAGATGTATAGCAAGCTATGGGAAGGAAATTCTTTATTGGATGAACAATTGGTTCCAAATCAAGTGAATTCTTTGGTATCTCATCTACAGACTGCAAGTGAAGAAGCAGACGAATGGATTGAACTACCTTTGCCAACAGGCAAAGAATATATCGCTCCGTTGATTATTCCGATGGGTGGATTCAATGAATGTCCTGCTCCTATCCTTCAAGCTTCTGTATTCCAATACTGGCATCATAAATATCATGCTATCCCTGTAGTGGTTGGTGAAAGTATGTGGATTCTACAAGTGTCGACTAAACCATCTACTAACGAAGAAGCGTTATTGCTAGCTCAAGAGCATTTTATATTCTGTTCTTATGTATTGGAATCTTTTGATTCGATAGGACAGTATGCTACTTATCTTCTAGAACAAGATATCTGGTATTTCTGGTGGGATTAAGAATCCGTAAATCATACCTGTCTCTTTTGGGGTACAATATGAAGATGGCAGTTTATTAAATGTAAAACAAATGGCTATTGCTAGAACAGTCATTTGATTCCTAAGGAGGGTATCTACAGTATTATGAAAATCACATCGATTGAACCTACACCAAGTCCGAATACGATGATGTTGCATCTTGATGAGCAATTACCTCATGGTATCCGTAAAACATATACATTGGCTAATGAACGCTCGGCGCCTCTTTTTATCCAGCAAATGCTTCATATTACAGGAGTCAAAAGTGTATTCCATACTGCTGATTTTGTAGCGCTAGATCGAAAAACAAGCGCAGATTGGTCTGATATTCTAAATGAAGTACAAGCACAGATGGGTCAAGAAGGTGTTGAAAATAAATTTGAAGTGCCGACTGATCTTTCAGGTGAGCACTTTGGAGAAGCAGAAGTATTTGTCCAATTTTTCCGTGGGATTCCAATGCAGATTCGGGTCAAATCAGGAACCAAAGAAGAACGTATTGGTCTAGCAGATCGATTTGTACAGGCAGTGACTGAAGTGGCGGTAGCGACAATGATCAAAGAACGCAAATTAACGGATTATGGTGTTCGTTATGGTGAACTTGCTGATATTGCACGTGAAGTCGAACAAGAGCTTGAAGCGGCTTTTCCAGAAGATCGATTGAAAAAGATTATTGAACAAGCGATTTCTCATGGAGCCAGTCAGGAAGAATTTGTAGAACAGCGTCGTGAAATGAATGCCGATGAAATTGCTGTAGCGCTTGAAAATCCAGATTGGCGTGTACGTTATGCGGCATTCGATCTGTTACAACCAGACGCGGATAGCTTACCGTTAATCGAAAAAGCATTATTTGATGAAAAAATGCAATTGCGCCGTCTGGCTGTTGTCTATCTCGGTGATCTCAAAACACCTGCGGCAATGGAATTATTATACAAAGCATTACAAGATAAATCGGCAGCCGTTCGTCGTACAGCAGGTGATACGTTATCAGATATCGGTGATCCTACGGCAACCCCTGCAATGCTCGCTACACTCAAAGACAGCAGTAAATTGGTGCGCTGGCGTGCAGCACGCTTCCTGTATGAAGTCGGAACCGAAGAAGCTCGGGATGAATTAGAATTAGCTGTCGATGATCCTGAATTTGAAGTGAGTCTACAAGCCAAAATGGCTCTGGAACGAATCGAATCCGGTGAACAAGCAGCAGGTACAATCTGGCAACAAATGGCGAAAAGTCGTGCTAAAGATAACGCATAATTATTGAGATTATTTGTTCTTCATCAGAGATTCATGATATAAGTAGTTGTCAAAAAGAACGACTACACGTATACTGGAAAACAGTCATCTTATCCATGACACTAATTTCATAATAATTGCCTCATCACACAGTATCCGATGAGGTAGAGGTCGCAACTATAATCAGTCTATTTGGAGAAAGCGTAAGAGCCGCTGTTGATCCCAAATAAAAAGGTATCGTTGCCGAAGTATAACTAATGCTCTGTTGTTAGTTATGCTGGGGCTGTCTCCGAAAGGAACAGAACTGTCACAGTGAAACATCTTCGGATGGTTCCTGTGTTGAGCTATCTTTACAAAGGAAAAGTATGGTGCGGATCATAATCAAAGGATCACGTATATATACGTGGTCTTTTTTGTTGTGTTCTTGCGTGTATGTACTTCCTTTATCTATTCACAGCATGAATTCACATGCTTAATTCAGTAAGGAGTGTATCTATCTATTATGGCATCTTCATCTTCTCCCTCTTCACCACCGCGTGAACTCAAAGCAGGTCTACGGGCAAGACATATGACAATGATCGCTTTGGGTGGTTCGATCGGTACCGGTCTATTTCTCGCCAGTGGTGGCGCAGTCGCTCAGGCAGGCCCTGGCGGTGCATTGCTCGCTTATGCTTGTGTAGGTATTATGGTGTATTTTTTAATGACAAGTCTGGGTGAAATGGCAACCTATCGTCCTGAATCCGGTTCGTTTAATACGTATGCGGCTCGTTATGTTGATCCTGCGTTTGGATTCGCGATGGGTTGGAATTTCTGGTACAACTGGGCGGTTACAATTGCAGCCGAATTATCTGCGGCTACAATTATTATTAAGTACTGGTTCCCGGAAAGTTCTTCGTTTATCTGGAGTCTGTTGTTTTTGGCTGTTATCTTTTTACTTAATATTCTGTCTGTTAAAGGATATGGAGAATCCGAATACTGGTTCGCGATGATCAAAATTGTGGTCGTTATTCTGTTTCTTGTAGTTGGTGTGTTAATGATCTTCGGGATTCTGGGTGGCAAAGCGGTAGGGTTCAGTAACTTTACTATAGGCGATGCGCCTTTTAATGGCGGACTGTTAGCCTTTATTGGTGTATTTATGGCGGCAGGATTTTCTTTTCAAGGAACCGAATTAATTGGGGTTGCTGCCGGTGAAAGTGAAAATCCGCGTGAACATGTTCCCAGAGCGATTCGTCAGGTATTCTGGCGTATTCTGATTTTTTATATTTTAGCGATTCTAGTAATTGGATTAATTATTCCGTATACAACGCCTTCTCTGTTGAATGGTGATCTAACCGATATCGGAGTGAGCCCATTTACACTGGTTTTTGAAAAAGCAGGGCTGGCTTTTGCAGCGGCAGTCATGAATGCTGTTATTCTATCTTCGGTTCTATCCGCAGGTAATTCAGGTATGTATGCTTCGACCCGGGTATTATATGCACTCGCTAAAGAAGGCAAAGCGCCTCGTATGTTCGGACGATTGAATCGACGCGGGATTCCGCAAAATGCGTTATTGCTCACAACTGCGGTAGGTATGCTGGCATTTCTAGCTTCATTATTTGGTGATGGGATTGTATATCAGTGGTTACTCAATGCTTCAGGGATGTGTGGCTTTATCACCTGGCTTGGAATTGCGATTAGTCACTACCGCTTCCGTCGTGCTTTTTACGCTCAAGGTAAAAGTATGGAGGAATTGCCTTTCAAAGCAAAATGGTTCCCGTTCGGCCCATTATTTGCTTTTATCTTATGTGCGATTGTTATTCTCGGTCAAAGTCTATCGTATATTACACCGGAAGGCATTGACTGGAAATCGATTTTTGCTTCATATATTAGTGTGCCATTATTCTTGGTCTTATGGCTTGGTTATAAGTTCATCAAAAATACAAAAGTAGTTCCTTTAACCGAATGTGACCTAAATAGTGGTTCTCATGTAGATAAAAAGTAATACTGTTCATAAAATATAAGGTTGCTTGATAGACAAAATTAAAACACCTTCCACTCTCTAATGACAGAATCGCTAGAGAGGTAGGAAGGTGTTTTTTTGATGTGTGCTGCTAAAATTCTTTTTTAGCATAGTGTATTTTCAGAACTATCGTATGACATCATTTACAATTACGTTATTGGTATCAACTATTTTGATAGGATAACGTGATCTGTTCTGCTATGTTACGTTTAAATTATAAAGTTAATACGTAGGCCAGCCACTGGAATCCCAATTGAGATCACTAATTAATAGCTTCGGCGCTCCGTTATCATTGGCATCATAAGCATGACGAGCAATAATGTTATTGCCAACGATATCTTCACCGCCCGGGCCTTTCCATTGTGCGTTACCACTATCTAGAATTGTACCGCCACCATTCAGCATATTCACGCCATTTTTATCTACATAAGGGCCGGTAATACTTGTAGAACGTCCGTAGACGATTTTGTAAGTGCTATTTACACCTTTACAGCAGTTGTCGATTGAAGCGAACAAGTAATAGTATCCGTTACGGTACGTGATTGATGGTGCTTCAATTGCTCCACCATTGTTAGGACGAGCCGCAATCGAAGTGATACTACCTGTTGGTTTCATTGTGTTTTTGTCGAGCTTGGTTAATTTAAGACCGCTCCAGAATGAACCAAAAGCTAACCACGGATTACCAGAAGCATCGATCACTAATTCAGGATCAATCGCATTGTAATCATTAGAACCTGAAGTTGTGCGTAACACTAGACCATCATCACGCCAGCTACCTGCACCAATACTACTAGCAGAAGCCAGTCCAATCGCCGATGTATTTGAGCCAAAAGAAGAAATAGAATAGTACAACCATGTGCGACCGTTATATGTTTTTACGTCTGGAGCCCAGACATCATTCGTTGTTTGCTTCGGTACATATGTTTTCCACCAAGCTGGAGGAGATAAGAATACTTGAGGCACACGATACCAGTTCGTGCCATTATCGGATTTTAATACTTGAATACCTTGTCCGGTAGAAAAGGTATACCAACTATTGCCTTCTTTAATTAAGGATGGATCATGTACACCTACATCACCAGATAATGCCCAGGGTGCTGCAAAAATTTTACCGTTAGGTACTACAGAAAAAAGAAGTGCTGTTAAGGTCAACATTAAAACTAATTTGCTTTTCAGTTTCATATGAATGATGTTCGCCTCCTGCTTCCGAAGTTCACTGCACGTTACTGTTGCAACGTTTAGCGCCTATATTTAATTATAAAGCGCTTTCAATTATGTACAATATAATATTAAAGCAACTTTAAAGGGATGAATGTAGTCGTATTTTTATGTATATTTAATTAATATATATATTAATTAAATAGCTTTTATATTAATTTATAAATAAAAATGTACATTATCAAAAGGTATATTCATCGTTTAAAATTTATATTCATTTGTACACATATAATAATATCGAATTAACATTTAGCTTTTTATATACGATATCAATTTTTCTTTTGCTAAAAATCTGGCTCCATTTGTTCTATCTAAAGAGATTATAAATATACTGATTGAGTCTAGCAATCACATGAATCCTAAATTATAAACAGTAAGAACAAAACAAAAAGAGAGATCAGATACTGCATCCGATCCCTCTTTTTTTAATAATGAAGTGTAATCTATAATCTTTTGATATCTATCTTATTTCCAAGACAAGTTAACTTTAAGATCATTAGAACTTCCTAACGATTGTACAGTGTACGAAATCGATTTGATTCCTACAGCAGATAAACGACTTAGATCGCTTTTCAAGCTAGTAATATTACCACTGTAACGGAATACCAACGAACTTTGTCCGCCTGCTTTGGCATTTTTCACTTGTTCTTTTAAAGCTGTTGCTGAATCAACAGATGCTGGAGAATTGTCTACAGCATAATTCAAATTTTGCTCCAATTGTTTGTAAAATCCTGAAGTATCTCCACCGGAAGCAATCAATGTGTTCAATGTATCTTTGTAAGCTACATTTGCCGCAGGATACGTTTTGGTCCAATTATGATCTTGTTTCATTTGAGCATCGGTGCGTAGATAATAATTCGTATCTACTCCATCGCCTTGATCAGGTAACGGATCGTCCCATGTGGTATCCATGTGGTACCAGTTGCCATCAATATTCACAAGGTTCCAGGCATGAAGCTCGCCACCTGCTGTACCTTCAACGATTTTATTTTCTACGCCAGCTTGTTTGAGCAAAGCATACGTCAATAATGCATAACCCTGACATACAGCCGTACCGTCATGCAATGCTTCATAAGCAGTATAACGTGTATACGTTTCATCATATTTCAGATGTTGTACTACCCAATCATGAATCGTTTTGACTTTCTGGTGATCGTTCATACCTGGTGTAATAATCTGAGCTACGGTTTGAACAACTTTATCATCTACATATTTTGTCTGAGCCACTGTCTCGCGGTACTTCATATCTACTGTAACAAGAGCAGAATACGCATTACTGCGCCATGTTAGACCATAGCTATCTAAGATATACATCGTATATGGATCTTTTTCCAATGCAGTCTCAAATGAGTCTTGTAACATCGCTTTTAGCTTGGCTGTACTGCCTTTATACGTAAATGTAACTTGTGCACTACGATTCGTTAACCCTTTGTACAATTGATCGACAATATCTGATGTGCTATTTACAGTGATCTGCGAAGTAGCCGCATATGCAGTATTACCACTAAACGAAATCGCTGGAACGGCAGAGAACACTAGCGTTCCTGCTAAAAGGGTTTTGACCCAAAGTTGACTTGATCTATTCATGCAGACGTAACCGCCCTTCATCGTGTAGGTAATAGGTGAACATAATTATAGTGAGTGAGCAACTTAGCAATAATAACCTCGATCATCCTTTATATGATCTTCGAATGAAATCTACTGGCTTTATAGGTTATAAGCTTAATTATAGTCGTTATAAACTGGATTGTACACAACCGCATATTTTTATGAGATATATGTATCCATTTTTATATTACTAACGAATAATATTACTCTATAGCTATATCTTACTTATCGGTTGGTAATGCTTTTTCGTTTACTGATTTGATCCAAGTTATTGGACTTTTCCATCTACGAATGTTTATTTTTCGAGTAACATCCTTAGTCAATGTTAATGGTGGAGTGATTGCTGTTGTTCTAGGTTGAGCGTGCTTCACATGTTCATCTAAAAACGGCAATACTTTCGCCCAGAAATGAGGATCTTTTTGTGAAGAACTATGTCCATTCGTATCTACAAATAACGTCTCGATCGGTGGTGTCACTTGTCCCATTACAAATTCCAATTCCGTCGGTGGAATAAATGCGTCTCCACGAGAATGGATCATTAGAATTGGTAAATCAGCTTCTTTGCGTGCTTCATTGATAGAGAATATCGTATTTTTCTGTTGGTATTCTTTGAGCGAAATATGCGAACGGTAAAACCAGATTCTTGGAATAATATTTGCCATCGGAAATAGAGGTAAACCTCGACGCTTAAATTCAGCTTCGAGCACACTTTCAAATTGAGCTGGCATCGAATCGGTAATAACAGCTCGCACAGGCAATCCATAAGGAAGCGACAAAATCGTACCCAATCCACCCATCGAATGACCTAACACTCCGATGCGCTCAGGATCAATCTCAGAAATACTTAGCGCATAATCCAGTGCCGCCAAAATATCATCCCGAAAAGTATACGCAGACGGGGCTTCAATCGGATCACTGTGTCCATGACTACGTGCATCATACATTAAGATCGCGTAGCCTGCTTGCCATAACGGTTCTATATAACGAAGCACACGAGACCGATTAGAACCCCAACCATGAGCGATAATCATCAATGGTGAACGCTTTGTCGTCGTTACTAGATCTGCTTGATCTTGGGGGCTTTCGTTATCTGCTGGATTTTCTTTATTTGTCGTAGCCATCGCCGGAATAAACCATCCTTGAATATTCAGTCCATCACTTACAAATTCAATATCTTGATAAGGCATATCCGGCTTGCGTTCTACAGGAATACGCTTAGGCGTCTGCGCTTTGACTGCTGTATTCCATACCATTCTTGTGCCTGCAAGTGCTAATACCGCTCCACTCACTCCACCAATTAACCAGTACCGTTTATTCATCAGGGTTCCTCCTTTTGGTAATGTAAAAATCGTGTATCTTACATTAGAAATGTATACTAAAATACATTCTGCCGACACTTATTTAAACATATGTCTATTATTACACATTTAATCTAAAATACTAAACATTTTATCATTACGGAGTAAAAGAAGAAGTATAAAGCCAACATTATCAAAGCCTTGGTTCTGATTTCAATATCGTGTCCATTATCGTTACTTTTTACATTTCTTATATGTAGGAATCATCATGATGGATTTTCTGTATGAATATATGTTTGCTTCAAATCATTAATAGCAGGAATACATTGGTACTGCTCCATTTGTCCATTATCGGATTTGTACATATACATTGCATTTCTTTCGTCTTTGAATATTACACTGGTGCTTACTACAGGTGCTTTACTAATATATGTTTTGATTTCAGCAATGTCTGTACTTTGATATCCTTTTTGCTGTATTAAATAATTCATTACTTCTTGAGTAACTTGTTTTTTGTAATACTCTATTCCAAAATGAAAAATAAATGCACTGATAACGACTACAATACAGATGGTGATCGAAATATTTTTATTTTTCATCTTATTTTCTCCTTTGTTATATCAGTATGTTTATCAGATATGACCAATCTTGAGGTTCTACTAAAGAGCCTACAACTACAGCAGATATCCCTATAACTACCCCTTCACACTTATTCACTTTTTGCTCGCTGATCTTTGTTTTTTCAAATAGAAAGATCAAACCTATAAGCGATACAATATAAACTATTTGTTGAGTACTTTCACCCGAGATCGAGCCGATGCCATAAGACAAACACAAAGCCGTACTTAACGATAATAGTAGTAGTGGAATACGTAATTTCATTTGAATTATCCTCCTTATTCAGTTTTTAACAAGTTGTACTATTTTATTTCTACCAAAGGATGGGTTACTGTATGGAAAACGAACTAGGGATTGCTAAAAATCAGGTGAAGCTTGTGGACTACGATCCTTATTGGAATACACTGTTTGAAAAGATTAAAAAAAGTATCTGTACTGCTACCCAATTGCAAGAAGGTAGAATACAGCATATTGGAAGCACAGCGATATCAAATATCCAAGCCAAACCTGTTATCGATATCCTTGTCGGAGTTGATGAGTTAGAGCAAGTTACTATCTACGATGAGTATTTGAAAACGATTGGATTTTATCGTTTGAAAGTACAAAGAGAAAACGAATATGTATATGCCAAATTTAAAGATACTCATTTCGAGATCAAAACTCATTTTATTCATATGGTACAGTTCGAAAGTGAGTTATGGAAAAATCTTATTTTCTTTCGAGATTATCTAAATACTCATCCAGAGAAGAAAATAGAGTATCAGAATATTAAGCAATCTTTTGTTGATCAGCAAACTGAAGGCATTCAAGAGTATACCGCTTATAAAGAACAATTTGTACACTACATTTTTAGCTTGAGACCTTCTTCATAAAAGTACTACTCCTGTTTTTACAACAATGAACTTGTGATATATTTCCACTTTAAAACAAAAACCCTTCTTTGTATTGTAACAGAAGGGTTTTTGTTCATTATTTTTTATCTATACGCCTATCTATCCTCTAAAAGCCGCCAAACGTTTATTCAACTCTGCGGTCTGTGTATAAATATCCTGATAAATCGCAAACAACTGATCATACTTTTCAGCTCGCTCAGCATCCGGTTGATACGACTTTGCCGGTCGTAAAAAGGTCTCTGCGCAATCTTGTAAAGATGGGAACCAGCCACTGCCATAAGCCGCCAGCATCGCTGCTCCCATCGCAGGCCCTTGCTCATTTTCTAAACGAACGATCTCGGCATTAAAGATATCAGCTTGCATTTGTAGCCAGGTCTCATTTTTCGCTCCGCCACCGATCGAGACGACAGAAGTGATATTTTTGCCAGATTCACGTAAAATATCAATCGATTCGCGTAGTGAAAATGTAATGCCTTCTAATACAGCACGCGCAAAATGCGGTAACTTATGAGCGGCATCAATACCGATAAAGCTTCCACGAATATCTGCATCTGGATGTGGAGTCCGCTCCCCTACAATATAAGGTGTAAACAACAGGCCTTCTGCACCTGCTGCCACATTATTGACACCATGCAATAACTGATCAAATGAAAGGTCTTTGCCAAATGCACTGCGGAACCATTCGAGACTATACCCTGCCGCAAGCGTAACACCCATAATATAAAAAGCATCTTGTTCACTATGATTGAAGAAATGAACTTTCCCTGCAAAATCCAAATCTTTGCGCTCTTCATAAGACAGCACTACCCCGGATGTACCTATACTGCACATGGTCTGTCCTTCGCTTAGAATCCCTGCACCAATCGCGCCACAAGCATTATCTGCGCCACCGCCATAGACGCGTGTATTCACACTCAATCCTGTTTGTTCAGCCACTTCTGGCAACAATCCGCCCACATCTTCAAACGATTCGATTAGACGTGGGAACAACGACATTGGCAGATCAAAAGCAGAAGCGATTTTCTCACTCCACTGTTTCCCCGTTACATCGAGTAACAATGTACCTGCCGCATCTGAATAATCCATCGCTAGATCGCCGGTTAACTGATAACGTACATAATCTTTAGGAAGCAAAAATAATCGTGTTGCTGCCATATGCTCTGGCTCATGTTCCTGCACCCATAAAATTTTAGGCAACGTAAATCCTTCTAATGCTCGATTACGAGCAATCTGTAGTAATTCATCACCTAATGTCTCTTCAATACGGCGACACTGCTTACTGGTACGGGTATCATTCCACAAAATCGCTGGACGAATCACCTTATTGTCTCCATCTAGCAATACCAAGCCGTGCATCTGCCCCGAAAAGCTCAACCCTTCGATCTCTTCAGATGATACTCCTGCAATCTCGACTAACCGACGAAGCGACGTTAATGTCCCTTTCACCCAATCTTCAGGGCTTTGCTCACTATAGCCTGCTTTCGGTTGAGATAACGGATACGATTCAGATGTCTCATAAGCAATATTCCCCTGCTTATCCACCAACACCGTCTTCACCGCACTCGTCCCCAAATCGACCCCAATCACATAACTCATTCTAACCCCTCCTTGTACATTCGTTTACCTTATATAGATCCAAAAATCAAAGCTTTGGAACAACATAAATATATCTCTCAAACCTCAATATAAATTTCAAAATTCATAATTCTATTCACTTATCATTTCAACAACAACTTTATTCTTCACACAATCATCTTTCTCTTCTACCCTAATCAAAACCAAAAGCATTTTCCCAAAATGCTCACCTCATCAAAAAATGCCTCCCTCCCCACAAGGGAATAAGGGAGACATGCCTTTGACCTTATCTTTTAGCGTTATCTTTTGCTCTAATCTTATATCTTTAGCCACAGTTGACTGCACGCTCAAGCGAAGAGAATCTATTCTTCTGAAAGAGCGAAGCGCTCGCCTTTAAGGTTGGATATCGACTGCTCAGCAGTCTACCCAAGATATCCAACCTTAAAGGCGACGACAAGAAGAACAGATTCTCGTAGCGCTTTAACTCCATCCCACTGCACCCACTATTCCCACAAACTAATCCCTAAAGTGTATCCCTCTTATTCCGTCACCAAATACTGATTAAGAACAGATTTCAACCACTCTTCACGACCGGATTCATTGGCACGAGGAGTCTCGTTGTTGAGCGCATACTCTGCAAGGGAAGACAATGTAGCTTTACCGCTCAATACATCAGCTCCAATGCCTTCTTGGAAACTGCTGTAGCGTTTGTCGATAAAGTCTTCGAATACACGATCTTCGATCAGACGTGCAGCAGTGGTCAGACCTTTAGCAAATGTATCCATACCAGCGATATGAGCTAAGAACAAATCTTCTGGCTCAAACGAAGGACGACGTACTTTTGCATCAAAGTTAACGCCACCTTTGCCAAGACCGCCATTTTGCAACACTTCATACATCGTTAACGTTGCCGCATAAAGATCTACCGGGAACTCATCTGTATCCCATCCAATCAATAGATCGCCCTGATTGGCATCCAGTGATCCCAACATCCCATTCGTACGAGCAACGCGTAATTCATGTTGGAAATTGTGCCCTGCAAGCGTTGCATGGTTCGCTTCCAGATTCAATTTGAAATGTTTATCCAGACCATTTTTTTGCAAGAAAGCAATCGTAGTTGCCGCATCAAAATCATATTGATGTTTGGTTGGCTCTTTCGGTTTCGGTTCGATCAAGAATTGAGCGTCAAACTGAATTTCTTTGGCATAATCGATCGCCATATGGAACATACGTGAAATATTATCTTGCTCTAGTGCATAATCGGTATTAAGTAATGTCTCATACCCTTCACGACCGCCCCAGAACACATAGTTTTCAGCGCCTAGACGTTTACCTACTTCAAGACCTTTTTTGATCTGAGCGGCTGCATGAGCATACACATCTGCGTTGCTAGTTGAAGCTGCACCATGCATAAAGCGTGGATTACTGAACATATTCGCTGTATTCCAAAGCAATTTTTTACCGGATTGCTTCATATATCCTTCTAAAAGGTCGACAATCGTATCAATATTGCTGTAAAATTCTCGCAAGCTATCTCCTTCAGGAGCAATATCAACATCATGGAAGCAGAAGTAAGGCATATCTAGCTTATCCATCAATTCAAAAAGCGCTTCAGCACGAGCTTTGGCAAGATCAAGACCTGTATACGAATCCCAAGGACGTACTGCTGTATTCACACCAAATGGATCAGCTCCACCGGCTACCATCGTATGCCAGTAAGCCATACCGAAGCGTAAATGTTCTTCCATCGTTTTACCAGCAATCACTTGAGTCGGGTTATAAAATTTAAAAGCGTATGGATTTTTGGATTGAACACCTTCGTAAGTAATTTTTTCAATATTTGTAAAGTAAGCCATCAATAAAATCCTCCTCTTATCATTCGTATGGAGATTGTTACAAAAATCTCTTTTAGAGCGGCTTAGTAAGCAGAGAAGGTGCGCCTAAAATCGATCATCTAACAATCATTTAGCAGAACCGTATTCCTATTGTGACCAAAAAGAAATCGTTTACATCGCTATCCTAACATATATGATATACTTTGTCTATCGGTTAAACAAAGTTAATGAATCGTTATCTGAAAGGAAGAAACTCATGAAAATCACAGGTGATCAAGCACTGGTTAAAAAGATAAATAAGTCTCTGGTGTTAGATAATATTCGCCAGTATGCTCCTCTATCACGTACACAGGTCTCCCAATCGACAGGGCTAAATAAAGCAACCGTTTCTAATCTTGTACAAGAGCTGATAGATGATCAATTGGTGCTTGAATCCGGTCAAGGACAATCCAGTGGTGGACGCAAGCCACTGATTTTGTTATTTAACAAAAATGCCGGTTATGCGGCAGGTGTAGAGATTACAGTCAACGAGCTTATTTTAATTCTGACCAATTTAGAAGGTGAAATTATTGCCAATTCAACGTCTGCACTTGCCAGCCATCAAGTCAATGACGTTATTCAACAGCTACAAACAGAAATGAGTGTATTGTTACGCGATCTGCCTGATTCGATTCATGGGATTGTCGGTATGGGAGTTGGTGTACCAGGAATGGTGGATGAACAAGGAAATGTGTTATTTGCACCCAATCTTGGCTGGGAAGGTGTAGCTTTACGAGAACAATTAGAGCTTCTATTTCATATTCCTGTTATTGTCGATAATGAAGCCAATGCAGGAGCATTAGGAGAATTGCAGTTCGGGGCAGGTAGACAAGCTCACCATCTGGTCTATGTCAGTGTTGGTACAGGTATAGGATCAGGAATTATTATTGAAGGCGAACTTTATAAAGGATCACGCGGATATGCGGGAGAAACAGGACATATGTCTGTAGAGTCGTATGGTCTGCCCTGTTCATGTGGTAGTCAAGGATGCTGGGAATTATATGCTTCTGAACTGGCTTACGATCATGCGGTCAAAGAACCGATTCCCGGTAGCACTACCGCAGATTGGGTCAGACGTGCTGAATTTGATGAACCGGAAGCTAGAGCTTTATTTCAAACGATCGGCGAATATCTAGGGATTGGTATAACAAATCTAGTCAATGGATTCAATCCTGAATTAGTTATTATTGGCGGGCATATGAGACAGGCAGAGCCCTGGATCGATCAGTATTTACAAGAAGTGGTATCTAGAAGAACTCTTCCTTATCATCGGCAAAAGTTAATTATTCAATATTCTGAATTACAAGATCAATCTACTGTAATTGGAACAGCATATATGGCTGTCTCACAGTTTTTAGGTCGGGTAAAAGTATCCCTTTAATATGATTTGGACACATTTCTATATGATATTGAAAACAAATGTGAAATATTTATCTTAAATTTGACGTAAAATTGCCTTATTTTAGTGGAAAATATATTGCTCTTTCGGTCTATAATTTCGTTATGTGTTATGCAATACGAACGAATGTGAAACGGAGAGAGCTGCCATGAACCTGTTGGGAACTGCCGACATTTCGCTGCCTTTTTACGTAATGTTGTTTTTATTTTCTTTTATCATCGTTCCATTAGTAAGCCTGAGTGTATTTAACTTCTCACAAGCGAGGCGCAAAAAGGGCGTATCCTTTTTGATCGCAGGTTTTGGATTTTTTATGATTTTTCGCGCTGTTACCCAGTTGTTATTTTAAGTATTATATATTGTAATATTTGCGATTTTTAAATTATATCGGATTAAAAAAAAGAGCAATAAAACAACTATTATAATAATTGTTTTATTGCTCTTTTTTTAAATAGTTTTTGTATTACTCAATCTATTCAAATTTTTATTTTTCAATTCATATACCTTCTCACATAAATTAGAAACTACTTGATCATGCGTAACTATAACCAATGTGGCTCCTTTTCTATTAAGGTTTTGAAATATTTCCAAAATAGTTTCTTCCGTTTTTTCATCTAATGCTCCAGTAGGTTCATCTGCTAACAAAATCGAAGGAGATTTAACTATTGCTCTTGCTATAGCGACTCTTTGTTGTTCTCCACCAGACAAATTAATTATTGGTCTTTTTTTAAGGTGACTAATTTCTAATTCATCCATAATATTACTTACTTTTTCTTTTATATCGCTTTTACTCTCTCTCATATATTGTAAAGGTAAAGCAATATTATTATATACATTTCTGTCATTCAGAAGGTTAAAGTATTGGGTAATAAATCCAATATTTTTTTTTCTATAGTTAGCAAGTTCTTCACTATTATATTCTGATATATTCTTATTATTAAATAATATTTTTCCATAATCGGCTGTTACTAAACCAGCTAGAATTTTTAATAAAGTAGATTTTCCAGAACCACTTTTTCCTTTAATAGCTAGAGATTCACCTTGAGCAATTTGTAAATTAACTTTCTCAAATATAGAAGTTAATTCACTTCCATTTTTAAATTGTTTTTTTATATCAGTTAATTCAAGTATCATTTTATTCCCTTTCTGTATTTGTATTCTTCAAAAATGTTTTTTTCATTATATTTATACTTAATAAAAAATTGATTAAAATAATCATGCATATAAAAAGTACAAATACATATATATCAGATATAACATCACTAATTTTCAGTAATTTATTTAAAATAAACCAACTTGTAATATAACTAAATAAAATTATTATAGTTATTTCTAATATTTGCATTTTAGTAAGGTACTTTTCCGAACTACCATTGATATAATGAATATAAAAATCTGAATATCTTTTTTTCTGCTGTAAGAAAAATATAAGAATGAGAATAAGAATATTAATAATAAAGCTACAGCAAAAGATAATATAAGCAAGATTTTTATTTTCAATCATGACCGTTAATAATCCTCTGTATTGAATAAAGTGGGGATTAATTCCAATAAATGAATACTTTTCAAAATTAGTTTTCTGCGCTATCGCTTCTACTCTTTTTAGCATTAATTGTTTATTCTTTATATTATTTTCTGTTATTATATAACCATTATTCATTGCAAAATAATTTTTTCTTTGGAAATCTTCTTCTTTTTCTGAAGTAGGCTCTTTATAGTTCCGATAAGGTACCAAAATATAGTTATCTAAATAGAATTCTGGAGAAGTTTGATAATATATCCGACTATTTTTTTCTAAAAATCCTATTACTTTTGCTTGAATATTCTCATTATAATATTCAATTTCAATAGTTTGTCCAACATCAAAAATCTTACTATAAGAAGAACCCATAATTATAGGCATTACTTTATTGGGCATATCAAAATCTTTTTTTGTCCACAATGTTCCCTTTGTTGCTTTCAACTTGAAATAATCGATAGCTTTACTATTTATTTGAATAGATTTAACTTCAGTATAAAAATTATTATCACGAGTCATTTCTCGGATTTCAGAGCCATTTTCATATCCTTCAGTAAATTGCTTGAGAGACTGTTTCCCTTTTAACACAATGGACTGATCAAATATAGCAAGATATTCAAAATCATTGGTATTAATTAATTCGTGATAATAATTTTTTAAAATTTTTAGATGATCAGGTTTTCTTATAAAGTTCTCATAATCATTAGATTCGTAATAACCATCTAATAAATGATATATCGCCTTATTCTCAAAATTATTTTGTAATTTTTCACTTTCATACTCTATTTGTTGAATAAACCCAATAAATGTTCCTATCAGCAAAAAAAAAGCAATCAAATGTATTATTAAAAAAAATAATAATATTTTATATTTAATTACATAATATTTCAATTCTTGAATAATCAACTTTCTTTAACACCTCTTTTATTTGTTCTATAACTTTTATAGATAAAAAAGCTAATCTCAAAAAAATTTATCAGAATAATGGTTGATAAAGAAATTATTGCTTCTTTAAAATAAAAAAAATTAAAATTTAAAAAACAACTTAAAATGATTAAAGCAGTAAAATAACTTAAAATAAGAAAATATAAACTAATTTTAAAAAGTTCTATAAAAATTTTCTTAGAAGAAATTCCTAATATATAAAGAGTATTAATTGTTTTTTTTTCTCTTTCATACCAATATCTAATTATAAAAATAAAACAAATCAAACACAAAACATAAACTTCTACTAAAAGGAATATAGACAAATCATTAAGTTTCCCAGTTCTTAATAAGCCTCTTTGAAAATTTTCAATTACAGAAGCTGTTTTATCTTTAATTTTTATATAATTAACAATTTTTTTTACTATAGACTTTTTCTCACTATCAATTACAATTTTATTTTCATCACTTAATTCTATATTTGGCTCATTTAATAAGATAAGATAATCAATTGAACTAGGAAATGAAGCACCCATTATCCCAACAACTTTATAATTTTGTCCCTCATACGTTATATATTTATTATTCTGCTTATTTATAATACGATTTTTCATCTCTTGACCTACAACTGCTTGTCTAGCATCTTTTTTGAAAAAATTTCCAGAAATCAAAGGTGGGGACCAATCCCCAACATTTTTTAATACATATTTAAAAGTATTATTTTTTTCCAAAAAAATTCGATAATTATTATTATTAAAATCTAATGATTCCGTATTTTTTGTTATTTTTAATGAAGAAGCATTATTAGAATACAAATTATTTGATAATTCTTCATATGTTTTTTGCTTATGTATATAAAATTGAAATATAGATAAAAATAAAAATAGAAAAATTAAAATAATAAATATAAGAATGTTATCTTTTTTTAAAAGAATCATAAAACCCTCACTTCTCAAAACAAAAAATGGAAGTTATCTTTTTAAGGATAACCTCCATTTTTTATAAGGTTATATTATTTTTTACCCCAATATGTTCTAGCTTCAATATTTTCGACAAGACCTGGAATATAATAAGGTGATGTCGCTTCTGAAATCCAGTTGCTATTATTATATTTACGTCCGCTAGTTGTTCTAACAACATTATTACTATTTTCAATTTGAGCTGTAGTATAATGATCTACATTCTTCCAAACTGTTTTTCCATAAGCAGCATATTCAAAAACAGGTGAAGCAGAACTACCATAATTGTTAGTAATTCTTTTTCCAGTATGAGAATCTGGAGAAGTAGATGAGGCTATAGTAATACTTGGAACGTTAGAACTATTTACATAATAACCCTTTGATTCACTCCATCCTCCTGAAACTGTATTCGATGTAGAAGCAAAGCTAGGTACAGCTACAGATAAAAGAGAAATTCCTAAAATACACGAATAAAATACTTTTTTTTGCTTTTTCAAACTAGTCACTCCTTGAATATATGTATTTTTTACTTTTTTAAAATATCATAAATTATTTTATAAGTCAAATTTTGGGTTTAAATCAAAAAAAGAGTACACTTTGAAATGATTTCAAAGTGTACTCTTTTTTGATTTCTAAATAATTAAAACTTATAATTTACGCTTGTGCTAGCGCTTTGTTAAATTGAGTCATATTCATACCCATGATTTTGTACTCACCGATCAATGTAACGGGAACAGCGCGTACACCCATATTCCAAGCTTCTTCTGCATATTTTTCTTCCAATTCGATATTGCGCTCTTCAAACTCGATTCCTTTGTCATTCAAAAAACTTTTCACCTGTTTGCAATGAGGGCAGTTTGTACTTGTATAAACGATTGCTTTTTCCATAATAATGTAACACTCCTTTGATTTCATTAGATTATGTACATAGCAGAACTTGAAATCATTCTGCTATCTGTAGACATTATATGTGACATTTGTATTGATACAATTAACCAACAACCACTTCTTGATGTTCCAAAGCTTCGATAAATTTCTCACAATCCATCGCTGCCATACATCCACTACCTGCTGCTGTAATCGCTTGACGGTAACGAGTATCTTGTACATCGCCACAAGCGAACACGCCCGGAATATTAGTCTCTGACGTACCCGGATTCGATACGATATAACCGTTCGCATCGGTAGTTAATTGATTGTTCAAGAAGCCTGTATTTGGATGATGACCGATCGCTACGAATACGCCATGTGCAGGAATAACTTCTTCCTGACCTGTATTGTTGTTCATCACTTTAAGCCCTGTTACACCGCTATCGCCAGCAACCACTTCAAGCGGATTCTGGTTCAAAGCCCACTCGATTTTTTCATTTGAACGAGCGCGATCTTGCATGATTTTGGAAGCACGCAATTCTTCGCGACGGTGAACCAATGTTACTTTAGAAGCAAAACGAGTTAAAAAGCTAGCTTCTTCCAATGCAGAGTCTCCACCACCAACAACCACGATTTCTTTACCGCGGAAAAAGAATCCATCACATGTTGCGCAAGTACTTACGCCACGTCCGATATTATCTTGTTCGTTAGGAATACCTAGATATTTAGCTGTAGCCCCTGTAGAAATAATCAATGTCTCGGTGACCAATTCGCCCATACCTTCGACTTGCAATTTGAACGGACGATCTGCCAAATCTACACTGTTTACCCAACCTGTACGGAATTCTGCACCAAAGCGCTCGGCTTGTTTGCGCATATTGTCCATCAATTCAGGTCCCATGATACCATCAGGGAAGCCCGGGAAATTTTCTACTTCTGTCGTTGTTGTCAATTGTCCACCTGGTTGCGGGCCTTCAATAATCAACGGGCTAAGATTAGCACGAGCCAAATAGATAGCAGCAGTTAGTCCAGCAGGACCTGTTCCAACAATAATCGATTTATACATATTGCATTCCTCCATATTTAAGATGAGCATGATGATCACACTCAACTGAATGTGTATTGTAATATAACAGTTAAACTCTAATAGATAATATTCACAATTAATTGCATACAATTTATAATCATTCTAAACTATTACCAATTATGAGGAAAATGATGCTTATAGTCAAATGAAGTTTTCATGAAGGAACCTTGCTATACAAATAAAACCTGCTTTCTTCTATAAAAGAAGTCCGCAGGTTTGAAGTCTATTTCTTATATAACCATAACTTAATCTTTGTCTAAATGATTGTAAATAGCGCCCCAGCCATAACCTGCTTCTGGAGAGGTATCTTCTGGCATCCCCGGCAAAATCAATCCACCATCAACGCGTAAATTGATTCCTGTAATATAAGAAGCATCATCAGAAGATAACCATGCTACTGCTTTGCCGATATCAGCCGGTGTACCCATACGTCCCAAAGGAATCTTACGTCCTAATGGTTGCTTAATCGCATCATACTCTAATCGATTTACAGTAGCGCCCGGGCCTACACAATTCACCCGTATACCATACGGAGCAAATTCAAGTGCAAATGAAGCCGCAGAGCGTATCAACGCTGCTTTCATTCCACCATAGATACTATCTGTAGGATAAGCACGTTCTGCGCGGGAAGAAGTAATAAAAATAATATTGCCTGCAATCTCTTGCTCAATCATCGCTTGGGCTGCATATTTGGAAGCTAGTATAGGTGCACGATAATTAAGATGAATCGAGTGATCCAAATGTTCCATTTCTAAGTCTAACAGAGCTGAACCATTGCCTCCACCTGCATTGTTAACAAGTAAGTCGATCCGTCCGAAATGTGCTAAGGTCTGCTTAATCACAGATTCCGGTTGATCCGGTTGTGTCAGATCAGTCTGAATCGCAAAAGGCTGTGCTCCATAAATATGTGATAATTCTTGAGTAACCGTATCGATATCTTCTGATTCTGAATGATACGTTAGCGCGACCCGATACCCGTTATGAGCTAATACTTCAGCAATTCCACGTCCAAGTCCAATACCTGCTCCGGTAATCAAAGCTACTTTTCGATTCCGATGATGCAATAATTGAGACATAATATCCTCCCTTTTCCTACTCTGATCTACTTGTTGCTCTAGCGGTGAAAAAGAAAAAGAACATGAACTTAAAGTATGAAGCTTATTGAAGATGATAGCAATCATTTAATATTTTACCTAATTCTACAAAAAAGAACAGCCCTTTAATCAAGGCTGTTCTTCAACAAAAGGATATCAAAAAATAATCATGGATTAGCAGTTAAGACTGTACGTTTTGCCAGATTTGGCGCATGTATAGTGATGCCTGCGGAAGATCTTCTAAAGGCACACCTTCCAGTGAAATATCGATATGAGGTTTGTATTGCTGAAGCAAGCGGAAAAATAATGGATAATCCAGTATCCCTTTACCTGCTGTACTATAAGGCTTACTACCGTCCGGTGCAAATGTAAAATCTTTAGCATGGATTAACAACATACGATGAGCCAGCTTTTCAAATGTATCGCGTAGAAATTCTTCTTGATGGTCTACATGTTCGATTTTCATCATATTACAAGGATCAAACAGCATGCCTATCGCTGTAGTAGGAATATCTTCGATTAACTGTAACATCCGCTCAGTAGAATGAAGGGTGTGGTCAGCAACCGGTTCAATTGCCATATGTACGCCCCATTTATCCGCTTCTTCAGCGAGTTCGGATATCGTTTCTTCCAAAATACGCCAGCCCACTTCGGCATACCGTTCCGGTTCTGAAGATTGATAGGTTGTATAACCTCCTGTTTCGGTAGCAACCATACTGCAACCAAAATCACGTGCATACCGCAAATGTTCTTTGAACCGTTCAATTCCATAACGACGTTCATTTTGATCTGGATGAATCGGATCAATATAACAACCCAGTACAGCGATGCGTACATTTTGACGATCAAATTGTTCAGCGATATGATTAGCAAGTCCAGGACTTAATCGACCATTTGATGTATCAATATCCGAGATCGCTTTAGCCAGTGCTAACTGAACAGAAGTGAACCCACCAGCAGACACTCTAGCAGCAAGTTCTGCGAGTGGCAATTGTCCATAGATATGTGCAAGTACTCCTTGTTTCATCATCACACTGCCTTTCTCTGATAGACTGTCTATTACAATTTCACTCTATATCGCAACATTTTCCAAATAAAATTAGCGTGCCATCCATCCACCATCTACACAGATGATATGCCCATTCAAGTAATCTGAAGCTTTGGAAGCTAAAAAGACGACAGGTCCTTGCATATCTTCGGCTGTTCCCCAGCGTCCTGCTGGAATACGATCTGTAATCGCATCGAAGCGAGCAGGATCAGCTACAATCGGCGCTGTATTATCAGTTAACATATAACCTGGAGCTATCGCATTGATCTGAATACCTTTGCTTGCCCATTCATTCGCAAGTGCTTTGGTAATCCCTGCCACACCATGTTTACTCGCTGTATAACCTGGCACATTAATACCGCCTTGATACGATAACATCGAAGCGACGCTAATAATTTTACCGCTTCCTTGTTCGATCATATGGCGACCTACCAACTGTGAAAGGTAAAATACAGTCTCTAGATTAATATCGATAACATCTGCAAAGTCTTTCCAGGGATGTTCCACTGCTGGAGAACGACGAATAATACCTGCATTGTTAACCAGAATATCGATTTTCCCTTTAAATGCTAATGCTTGATTCACTACATCTTCTAGTGTGTCATGCTTGCTAAGATCAGCTTCGATATTAATCGCTTCGCGTCCTAAAGCTTTTACTTTATCCACTGTATCTTGACTACTGGAATAAGAAACAGCAACGATATCTGCACCTGCTTGAGCAAGCCCTAATGCCATTCCTTGTCCCAGACCACCACTGGCTCCTGTCACAAGAGCTACTTTGCCGGTTAAATCAAAACTATTCATCGATATATCCATCCTTTCTACTGTATAGCGATATCCAATGGAAGATTGGATTCTTTAAAATGTTCTAGTTGTTCAGCAGACAAGCCATGATCGGTAATAATCATATCGAGCTGTTGGCAAGTCGCAAACGTCCACAGTGCAAATTGTCCAAACTTTTGATGATCGACTACCCCGTAGACGTGTTGCGCTGTTTCGACCAGTGCTTTTTTGAATGGAACCAGATCACCTGTATAGATCGACAATCCGAATTCAGGATGAAGCGCTGTAGACGATACAAATGCTTTATGAATATTCAGACCCCGTACATACTCTACTGCTTGCGAACTGATCAACATATTACGCGTTCGTTCCCCGCCAGGAACAACCAGACGTACTTGTTCACGCTTGGCAAGTTCGCTCAAAATAAACAGATCATTAGTGACTACGGTTAATGGAATATTAGGCAGTCGCTTAGCAATCTCAAGCGTAGTACTACCTCCATCGAGTGCAATAATGTCATTAGGCTGTATATAATGAAGCGCTCGTTCGGCGATTTCTACTTTTTCAGACATATGCTTGGTATTGGTTCCTTGACCGGATAAAATGCCATATTGATCATTTTGCGCCAGTACAGCTCCGCCATGTACACGAGTTAACAATCCCATATCTTCTAGCTTTGCTAAATCTTCACGAATCGTTTTGCCTGTTACATTCATCATCTCACTCAATTGACTAACTGTTACTTCTTGATGAGATATTAATATTTCCATAATGCGTTCATGACGCTTCAATGCACTCATAATTCCCCCGTCCCTTCCAGTATGATGCCGGAATGGTTTTGGGTTTATTTTAAATCTTTCATAGCAACCGCGTCCATATCATCGAACGTTTGATTTTCGCCAGCCATTGCCCAGCAAAATGTATAATTGCTTGTACCTACACCGCTATGGATCGACCAGCTTGGAGAAATCGCTACCTGTCCATCACGTACAACTAGATGTTTGGTATTTTGCGGTTCGCCCATAAAGTGGAACACAGTTGCATTTTCATCCAAATTGAAATACAGATAGACTTCCGAACGACGGTTATGAGTATGACAAGGCATCGTATTCCACATATTACCTGGAGCAAGTTCTGTAATCCCCATGACTAACTGACAGCTTTTGATACCGCCTTGATGAATATATTTATAGATCGTGCGCTCGTTCGATGTTTTGATATCACCCAGATGACTTGGTGTTGCATCTTCTTGAGTTGCTTTTACTGTAGGGTACTGATGGTGGGCTGGCGTGGATACAAAGTAAAATTTAGCCGGTTCACTACCGCTACCTGAAAAAGTCACTTCTTTGGTTCCCAGTCCGATATACAGACATTCTTTGGCAGCTACTTCGTATTCTTGACCATCTGCGGTAACTTTACCGGGAGCTCCAATATTGATAATCCCTATCTCACGACGTTCCAAGAAAAAGTCTGTTCCGATATCTTTAAGATTCACTTCTAATTTAATGTCTTTAGAAGCAGGTACAGCCGAACCAACAATATAGCGATCCACATGACTGTATACGGTTACAAGTTCGTCGGTTTGAAATAAAGATTCGATCAAAAATTCCTCACGTAGACGATCCGTATCAAAAGATTTCACATCATTCGGGTGAGACACATAACGGTTTTCCATAATTACTCATCCTCTCAATCAGTATAATTTGGATACAAACGTTCATATAAGTTCATTTTAGTTCATATCGTTCATTTTGTGAAGTGATTAATAATAATTTTTGGATTTTTTTACAAATTCGTTGATAGGCGTGTTGTTTAGTTGATGTTATGATCTACATAATGTGAACTTATCGTGTTCATGTATTCTTCATATTGATCTGATATGATAGTGCAAGCACTTGGTGCGATTATCTGATTACTTCTAAAAGGAGCGTTACAATATGGTACGTATTTTGATAGCTGATGATGATCCTTCCATTTTGGAATTAATTCATATGTATTTGAGTCGTGAAGGATATAGTGTGCATACTGCACGAGATGGTAAAGAAGCATTTGATATGCTTGGAAATGGCAAATGGGATTTGATTATTCTGGATGTGATGATGCCTCATATGGATGGATGGCAACTAACTCAAGATATTCGCCGGTATTATGGAGATGTACCGATTCTTCTAGTGACTGCGAAAGGAGAATCTGAAGATAAAATCAAAGGATTCCGTTTGGGTACAGATGATTATTTAGCGAAGCCTTTTGTAGCGGAAGAACTAGTGATGCGTGTCAAAGCCTTATTGCGACGCTATCGTATTTTTTCAGGCGAATCGCTTTCGATTGGTAATGTGAGATTGGATGCATCGACCAAAGAAGCCGATACAAATGGCAGTCTACAAGCTTTACCTGCCAAAGAATTTGATCTGTTATACACTCTTGCTGGATTTCCCGGACAGATTTTTACACGTGATCAGTTGATTGAGAAAATCTGGGGACATGATTATGATGGCGATGAGCGTACTGTCGATGTGCATATTAAGCGTCTACGCGATCGTTTTACAGAAGAAAATGGATTTGCGATCCAGACAATTCGGGGCATCGGTTACCGGATTGAGGTGAAATAGGGTTGAAAAATATTTATAGTCAGCTTGTACTGACGTTTATCGCAGTTGTAGTAGCCAGCTTTGTCATTACTTTACTGATGTCTGATTGGGTATTTCAACGACAACAGGTTAACTTTGTAGAAGATCGTATTTTGGCAGATGCTAAGTCTATGGCTGAGATTCAATCTTCTATTCCCAAAAATATGATTCAGAAATATCTAGATAGTCAGGGCGGACAGATGCAGATTGTAGTGATCGGCGCAGATGGTACGACTTATCGTTCTATTGGTGAAGGACCGGGAGGGCCTCCGGGACTTTCCCCTCCACCTGTACCTCCGACACCTCCTGCTTCTACAACAAGTACCTCAACAGATACAAAAAATAAAGCAAAACCAACACCTCCTGATCCTTTGAATCAATGGAATATTCCAGAGACAGTGAAAGAAGAAGTATTAAGTGGACAGGTCTATCACCCTACAGCTATACCGACTACCAATAACACTGTTCCTAGTTTTGATTTCTCATTTTTTAATTCAAAAGATAAAAAAGAACCCCGTTATGTCGGTGTACCGTTTGAACGTAATGGTCAAAAATATGCTCTTTTTGCTCGTCCTGCACCCGGTCATTTTGTGAATCAATTTAATAGTTGGATGTTTTTAGTCTTATCGGTCATGTTAGTGATTGGGGTTGTGCTGTTTTTATTTGCGGCTCGCTTAATTGCCAAGCCGATTGCCAAATTATCAGAAGCAACAAGACGTGTAGCCAAAGGCGATTATCAAGTTCGTGTAAATCTACGACGAAAAGATGAGATAGGTGAATTAAGCCGGAACTTTAATCGAATGATTGGCGAATTATCTAAGATCGAAGCGATGCGTCAAGAATTTGTATCCAATGTATCGCATGAGATTCAGACTCCTCTGACTTCTATTCGTGGATTTGCAGGCGCTTTGCGAGATAGTGCTTCTCCTGAACAAGTAAGACATTTGACGATTATCGAACAGGAAAGTGAACGATTATCCAAGCTCAGTAGCAATCTATTGAAGTTAGCTTCGCTTGATGTTGTGAAGCTTCATACCGTTCCTTTCCGTTTAGATGAACAAATCCGAATGTCTGTTGCTTCTTGTGTACCCCTTTGGATGGAAAAAAATATCGACCTATCTGCTGATCTCGACAAAATCACTTTTCATGGGGATGAGGATTTACTCAGTCAGGTATGGATTAACTTATTATCGAATGCGATCAAGTTCACGCCTGAACAAGGGAATATCTATATTACACTGACACATGATCAGCAATGGATTATAGTGTCTGTGCAAGATACCGGTTGCGGAATCGCACCTGATCATTTAGAACATATTTTTGATCGCTTTTACAAAGTCGATACTTCGCGTACATCGGTTACCGGTGGTAATGGATTAGGATTGTCGATTGTGCAGAAGATTATTGGATTGCATGGTGGACGAATAGAAGGCTCTAGCGATAATGGACAAGGAACGAAAATGACTGTTTTTTTACCGTTATCTGTTGAACCACCTAAAGGAGCTTAACTTTGTTAAATAAGACTGATACCGGTCTGAATAATAGAAGCGAGCTATATGCTTTTCAGGTTCTATTCATCCTGTATTCATTAAGCGAGAAATTCCTTGTACTTCAAGGGTTTCTCGCTTTTTTATATGTATTTATAGCAATCTTTAGCCGCCTTTAAGGGAACGTTCATTTTTTGTTCATAAAGCCTTGTTATATTTTTTACATAAAGTTACACGACGTGATCCACAAAGGAGGATATATACAAGTGAAAGAATCCCGTATTCGAAGGATAGATCCGATTTTAGCTGTACTGGCGCTTATCGCCGCGGGTCTTTCGCTATATAACATTAATCAATCAGGTGATCTGAATAGTTATTACACTGCTGCTACTACAAGCATGGTGCAGAGCTGGCACAATTTCTTTTTCAATGCTTATGATCCTGGTGGTTTTATTACGATTGATAAGCCTCCTGTCGCTTTCTGGCTTCAAGCGATCAGCGCCAAACTATTTGGAATCCATAGCTGGAGTCTAGCTTTACCGTCTGCACTTGGATTAGCTGGATCCGTTATTTTACTGTATCTCATTATTAAGCCTTATTTCGGAATCACTGCTGCACGTATAGCCGGACTTATTATGTCTTTGACACCAATCGCTGTAGCGGTTAGCCGGACGAATAATGCAGACAGCACACTTCTTTTCTTTTTGATGCTAGCGACTTATCTATTATTCAAAAGTGTACGTAGTGGCAAATTACTAACACTTTGTATATCATTCGGGCTAGTCGGAGTTGGATTTAATACCAAAATGCTTCAAGCGTTTATGGTGCTTCCTGCATTTTATCTACTGTACTGGTTAGCACGCAAAGGTCGATGGAAACAAAAACTACTTCATTTGTTAACAGCCAGTGTATTGATGGGAATGATCTCTCTTTCATGGGCAGTGATTGTAGATGTTACTCCTGCGGATCAACGTCCCTTTGTAGGAAGTAGTGGAACATCCAATTCAGTACTGGAACTTGCTCTTGGATACAATGGAATCAGTCGTCTTACAGGTGATTCTAGTGGTGGAGGTGGCGGTGGGACTATGCCATCTGGTGCGCCTGGTGGTCGTAGTCATAGTAACGAAACATCAAGCGCTATAAGCACAACAGAAGAATCAACGACAGCCAAGACTTCAACAGATACATCGTCTTCCCAAACATCGACACTATCCGCTCAGCCTACAAGCAATGCAGCTAGTTCCAATCAATCTGCATCTTCTGTGAGCACAACGAACGGAAATGCTCCACCACAAGGTGGATTTGGTGGTGGTAATGATGGACGTGGCGGCGGTGGAATGGGTGGTTCTGGTGGCGGTAGCAATGATGCTGGTGATGCTGGATTCCTTCGCTTATTTAGCACAGCCAATGCAGGGCAAATCGCTTGGTTCCTTCCTTTAGCCTTATTAAGTGCTTTGATATTATGGTGGCAACGCCGGGAACAACGACACTTTGTTCTCTTCTGGGCAGCATGGCTTGCACCGATGATTATCTTTTTCAGTATTGCAGGACATATTCATCGTTATTACTTTATTATGATGGCTCCTGCGATTGCCGCTCTCACAGGTGCAGCGATCGCTCATTTATGGCAAAATATACACAAGCGCTGGTTGACGGTATTTATGGCAATTGGTATCGCAACCGGATTATATATTACGATTTCGTTAGATCAAATGATTTTGGGTATTTTTACTGCTCTGATTGGCATCGTGTCTGTGGTAATTGCACTTCGTTCACGTCAAACGATGAACAGAATATCGCTTACTCTGGCGTTAGTCGCTTTACTTGTGGCACCTGCCTACTGGTCTATGACCCCAGCAATATATGGAGGCAATTCTACTCAACCATCTGCCGGGCCGGAACTAGCAACCTCTAGTGGGCGTAGTAACAGCTCTACAATCGATTCTGGTTTGATCACTTATTTGCAACAACATAAAACCGGTGAGAAATATCTGGTAGCTACTACTTCTTCACAGACAGCTACACCGATTATTTTAGCTACCGGATCACCTGTGATTGCTTGGGGCGGATTCAAAGGCTCTGATACGGCACTGACCACAACTCAATTAGAAGCGCTAGTCACAACTGGGCAACTCAAATATGTTATTCTTGGTGGCGGTATGGGTAGTGGAAGTTCAGATTTGACGACATGGGTACAAGAACATGGCACTGAAATTCCGCAAAGTGAATGGAGTGCTACCTCTACTGCATCAACCGATACTACCTCTCAAAGTTCTCAACGCGGGGGCGGGGGTAGAAGTTCTCAACTAACTTTGTATGAATTAAATTAATCGTAAACCAACTGTTTTTATAACATAAAGATGTATTTATAAGGAGGAATCACTATGCGCTATTCAATCGTTGTCCCTGTCTATAATGAGGAAGCTGTTGTGATGGAATGTTATCGTCGTCTTACTGAAGTGATGCAACAAACACACGAACCGTATGAATTGATTTTTGTAAACGATGGAAGTCGTGATCAGACTGCTTCGATGGTTAATCAACTTTGTGCTATGGATACGTCAGTGAAATTGATCGACTTTTCTCGTAATTTTGGTCATCAAATTGCGATTACAGCGGGTATGGATCATGCTCAAGGCGAAGCGATCGTTGTGATAGATGCTGATCTTCAAGATCCACCAGAATTGATTTTGCAAATGATCGACAAATGGAAAGAAGGCTACGATGTTGTCTACGCTACCCGGGCAGAACGTAAAGGAGAAACAGGCTTCAAAAAATGGTCTGCTTCGATGTTCTATCGTACACTTAACAAATTAAGTGATATTGATATTCCAATGGATACAGGAGACTTTCGTTTGATTGATCGTAAAGTATGCGAAGCGATGAAGACGTTAAAAGAAAATAATCGCTTTGTACGTGGTCTGGTGAGCTGGGTCGGATTCCGTCAAACGTCTATCAGTTATGTACGTGAAGAACGCTTTGCAGGTGAGACCAAGTATCCTCTTAAAAAAATGATCCGGTTTGCATCAGATGCACTGGTCGCTTTCTCTCTCAAACCTTTAAAACTAGCCAGTATTTTAGGTAGTGTTGTATCCTTGTTCAGTTTCTTTTATCTGATTTTTGTATTAGCACAGAAGTTACTGCATTTTTCAACGACACCCGGTTGGGCTTCGATCGTCGCAACGATCTTATTTTTAAATGGGATTACGTTAGTGATTCTTGGTCTTATCGGTGAATATATTGGCCGGATCTATGATGAAGTGAAGCAACGTCCTCTTTATCTTATACAGCAAACAAGAAATTTTGCTCAGGAACAACCGCTTCCTATTCATGAACAATTGCAAGAACAACGTCGTGTGATGAGCGAACAACGTCATGCTGGTTTCTAAATTATTTGCGAATCAAGCGATTCGCTTTGCTACAGTTGGTGTCTCCAATACAGTTATCGACTTTATCGTTTTTATGCTGTTACAGAGCGTTACAGGCGTTGTAGCAGCCCAATTTATTGGCTATGGTGCAGGGACGCTGAATAGTTACCTCTGGAACCGTCGTTGGACGTTTGCACGAGGTAAAGGCTTTGACTTTTCTGAAATGATTCGCTTTTTACTGGTGAATATCACAGTTGCGATCATTACTGCTATTGCAATCAGTCTAGTTCCTGCCAGTATTCCAGTCTGGATTGCCAAAATAGCTGTCACTATTCTAGGATTAGCAATCAATTATACAGTCAGCAAATTATGGGTATTCCGCTAAGCAAATATCCATATCACAGATATAGCTTACGTTTATGATTACAATACAGATTCAGGAGGCATTTCTATGAAAGTTCGTAAAGCGATTATACCTGCTGCAGGACTTGGCACACGTTTGTTGCCTGCTACCAAAGCTCAACCAAAAGAAATGTTACCTATCGTAGACAAACCAGCGATCCAATATATTATTGAAGAAGCCGTTGCGAGTGGAATCGAATCTATCCTTATTGTTACAGGACGTGGCAAACGTTCGATTGAAGATCATTTTGACCATTCGATCGAGCTTGAACTTGATTTGGCTTCTAAAGGAAAAAATGAGTTGTTGGAACAGGTAAATCGTATTTCTGAACTGGCAGATATTCATTATATTCGTCAAAAGAAACCTTTAGGTCTAGGGCATGCGATTTTGTGCGCTAAGCAATTTGTTGGAAATGAACCTTTTGCTGTACTGCTTGGTGATGATCTTATCGTTAATGAAGTGCCCGGATTACAGCAATTATTAAATCAACATGTGTATCCTTCTACAGCAATTGTAGGTGTACAACATGTCCCTTATGAACATACGAATAAATACGGCATTGTTGCTCCAGCAGTAATGCCTAAAGTCCCTTATTCAATTAT
Source organism: Paenibacillus nicotianae (assembly GCF_042681745.1). NCBI lineage: Bacteria > Bacillati > Bacillota > Bacilli > Caryophanales > Paenibacillaceae > Paenibacillus > Paenibacillus nicotianae. Next base: position 79,869 of record NZ_JBHUGF010000006.1, read on the forward strand.
TCCTGTCAGTGATATTGTAGAAAAACCTAATATCGAAGAGGCTCCCTCTGATCTAGCAGTCATAGGACGTTATGTATTGCCACCTGAAATCTTCGACTATTTAGAAGATACGTTACCCGGTAAAGGTGGCGAAATTCAATTAACCGATGCAATCTCACGCCTGCCTCATTTAGCCGCATTAGAGATTCAAGGCAATCGTTATGATATTGGTGATCCGCTGGGTTATGTCAAAGCAACGATTGATTTTGCTCTTCAGCGTCCTGAACTTCGTGATGAAGTCCAAACATATTTGGATCAATTACAGCATCGTGTTATTCCTTCTATCCCTCAATCATCATACTAATCTATCCTATAGCTAACCATCATACTGATGATGTGGTAGACTGCATCAAGTATTGATCCTGTATACAAAAAGAGCCTTGCTTTGCTGTTTGTCACAGCAGAACAAGGCTCTTTTTGCTATACTGCTTTTGTTATCTGTTATGTTTTGATAGCAAACAGAATAACAAAAAAAGCTCTTTCACCTTCACTACTACAGAGTCATCATCTGTAGCAGATCCAGCAAAAGAGCTTTTAAAGTATATCTCGTATCTAGTACTTATGAGTTCTAATCTAGTGGATTAGTATCCTACGCCGTTGTAAGCCATGATCCATACAGAACCAGATACAACAACCAATACAATCGCTAGACCAAAAATCAAAGCCATTACGTTCCAACGAGGTTGGTTACCCGTACGATCGCGTACATGCATAAAGAAGAATAGCTGTACAACGAACTGCAATACTGCAGTGATCATAACAATTAGAATCGTTGGTCCTGCTTTGAACATATGGTTCATCACAACAACTAACGGAATAATCGTTAAGATAATCGAAAGGATAAAACCAATGATATAAGATTTAAGCGAGCCATGAGCATGATCTTCACCATGTGCATGTGAATCTGTTGAATGCTGCGCCATATTACATCACCCCCAACAAGTAGACGACGGATAGCAAGAAGATCCATACCGCGTCCAAAAAGTGCCAGTACAAGCTGATGACGTTAATTTTACCGCGTGTTACGTCAGTGATACCACGACGAGACAGTTGGATAATCAATAACAACATCCATACTAGACCAACTGAAACGTGAAGTCCGTGAGTCCCTACAAGCGTAAAGAATGCACTGAAGAATGCACTTGCCGAGATACCATGTCCTTCATTAATCAATTTCGCGAACTCTGTTACTTCAAGCCCGATAAACGAAGCTCCTAGAATAAAAGTAACGATCAACCAACCAATTAGTTGTTTCACTTTTCCTTTGTTCATAGCAAGTACAGCAAGTCCACTTGTAAAACTACTTGTTAACAAGATAAATGTCTCAGCAATAACGCCAGGCATTTCGAATATTTCTGCACCGCCAGGACCACCAGCGGTGTTTTTATGAAGTACAACATACGTTGCAAACAAAGTACCGAACAAGATAACGTCGGTAATCAGGAAAATCCAAAAGCCAAGCATTTTCATTTCCTGCGGATCGTGATGTCCGTGGTCATGACTATGATCATGGTCGTGACCATGCTGTGATACAGCTTGTGCCATTAGACCGTCCCCCTTATCGATGCTTCCGTCTTCTCGATTTCTTCAACTGGAATGTAATAGTCGGTATCGTATTGGAAAGAGCGAGCAATCATACAACCTGCTACACCAATCAGACCAAGAACCGCCATCCATGTCCACAAGAAGACAAAGCCGAATCCGGCAATAAAGAAGAATGTTGACATTATAATTGGAATCGAAGAGTTTTTCGGCATATGAATAGGAGCATATACAGGTTTCGGCGGATTTTTCGGAAGCTTACCAGCCGCACGACGCTGTTTCTCCACCCATAGCGGATCTCTACTATCCACAACTGGAACCACTGCAAAGTTATACTCTGGTGCAGGAGAAGGAATACTCCATTCCAGTGTATGAGCGTCCCAGATATCGCCAGTCGTATCGACTTCACGATTTTTGATACTGTAAGCAATTTGAAGTACTTGGAACAAGAATGCTACACCCATCAAGTATGCACCCATAGTGGATACAACGTTTAATGGACCCCAGCCAGTGTCCCAATCAAATGTACTGATACGACGAGTCATACCCATTAGACCGAGCAAGTATTGAGGCATGAAACATACGTAGAAACCGATGTTCCAGAACCAGAATGCCCATCTACCTAATGTTTCGTTCAGTTTGAAACCGAACATTTTTGGCCACCAGTAGTACATACCAGCGAAGTAACCGAATACTACACCACCAATAAGAACTTGGTGGAAGTGAGCAATCAGGAAGTAACTGTTATGATACTGGAAGTCAGCAGGAGCAACAGACAATAGAACCCCTGTCATACCACCGATAATAAAACATGGGATAAATCCGATCGTCCAGAGCATCGGCAGATCGAAGCGAATTCGACCACGATACATCGTAAACAACCAGTTAAAGATTTTAACCCCTGTAGGAATTGCAATCAGCATCGTTGATAATGCGAAGAACGCATTAACATCTGCGCCGGAACCCATCGTGAAGAAGTGATGCGCCCAGGTAAAGAACGATACGAATGCAATAATCAACATGGCGAATACCATGGATGTGTAACCAAATAGCTTTTTACGTGAGAATACGCTGACGATTTCGGAGAAAATACCGAACGCCGGTAAAATAACAATGTATACCTCAGGGTGACCCCACATCCAGATCAAGTTGATATACATCATCGGGTTACCGCCACCATCGAGTGTAAAGAAGTGAGCCCCCGCAAACCTATCGATAAACAACAGTGCTAGTGTAACTGTCAAAATTGGGAAAGCGAAAATGATAATGATACATGTCGCGAATACAGACCATGTAAACATAGGCATTTTCATAAATGTCATGCCTGGTGCACGCATTTTGATAATCGTTACTAAGAAGTTAATACCTGTTGCAAGGGAACCAATACCTGAGATCTGAATACCCCAGATGTAGAAGTTCTGTCCTGGTCCTGGATTAAACTGTAGTTCTGATAGTGGTGGATAACTCAACCAACCTGCATCCGGTGAACCACCGATAACGAAAGATAAGTTGAATAGCATCGCGCCCAAGAAGAACAACCAGAAACTTAATGCATTCAAAAATGGATAAGCTACATCGCGTGCTCCTAATTGAAGAGGAACTACGATATTAAAGAGTCCGAACATAAATGGCATCGCCATAAACAGGATCATAACTACGCCATGCGTTGTAAAGACCTGATTATAATGTTCAGGATGTAAAAATTCGAGATTTGGGAATGCGAGTTGAGTACGCATCATAATGGCATCCACGCCGCCACGGAACAACATCAAAATCGAAGCAAGAATATACATGATACCGATTTTTTTGTGGTCAACTGTTGTTAAATAATTACGCCACAACCAGCCCCATTTTTTGAAATAGGTGAGTCCCACAACGATAGCAATCATCGCAAGTCCGATAGATACATCTGCACCGTAAATTAGTGGGTCGCCGGTGACGAAAAAGTCAGATGCAAAATCTTTAATTTTCTCGAGCATCGGGGAGCTCCTTTCCCTGTCTTTTATGTCACACGCTACGGTACAACTAACTTCAAATAAATCTGAATTTAATTGCTAGTATTCGTGTCTGTGCTTTCTTGATCATTCATTTCCATGCCATCGTGATCGCCTGTGCCCATATCACTTTGTCCTTCTTCACTTTGCTTCTCATTGATCTGAGTAGAAGGTGTTGTATGAGTAGCACGATCTTTAGCTCCAGCTAAACCGCCTGGCAAGTATTTGGTAACCAGTTGTTGGAATAGACCTTCCGGGAATGCAGAAAACGTTTGTTTGTCAGCAGTTCCAGGAACCGTTAGCGATTGGTATGTCTCCATACTCATTGGTTTAGACTCGGTTTTTACTTTGTTCACCCAAGTCTGATATTGCTCGTCAGATACAGCATTCACATCGAATCTCATTTGGGAGAAGTGCTCACCACTGAAGTTAGCACCTGATCCAAAGAATGTTCCTTGATGATCAGCTTGTAGATACAATGTCATAGCCATACCCGACATCGTATAGATTTGTCCACCAAGTTCTGGAACCCAGAAAGAGTTCATAGGAGCATCAGAAGTCAGTTCAAATCGTACAGGAGTATCTTCTGGAATTGTGATTGAGTTCACAGAAGCAATACCTTCGTCCGGGTACATAAATAACCATTTCCAGTCCATAGATGCGACTTGGATTGTAATAGGTTCCTTCTGTGATTGAATAGCTACAGAAGGTTCTAACGCATAGGTGTAACGAACAGTTACAATACCAAGTACAGCAATAACGATGATTGGAATCCCCCACCAGATGGTTTCAAGCTTGGTGCTGTGGTTGAAATCCGGATCGTATTTTGCCTTTCTGCCTGGTTTGTCACGGTATCTCCACACTATAACAAAAGTGAGTATTGTTACCGGAACAATAACAATGGCAGTTAGAATCGTTGAAATCACGATTAGATCTCTTTGTCCTGCTGCAATAGGCCCTTTCGGATCGAGAACAAAGTAATTGTGGCTACCTGCATAAAGCGCCCATACTGTCAAAGCTAATGACAGAACCGACACAATAATCATAACCCACATCATAAGACGAGAACCCGGTTTTTTGTTCATCTTAATCCCCTTTCTCACATAACGTTTAAGACGTTCATAATATTGAAACCACACATTTCTATGTTAACACTAAGTGTGCTATTTGCGTATCCATAGAAGGTGTAAATTCCATGTTTTTTTGACTTGTTAACAAATCTGTCAATTTATTAACAGGTTATCGTGAATCTTTTCACATTATTTATATATTATCATATTGTGATTCCGTAAAAAAGCCCCTTTAAGAATTAATTCTTAAAGGAGCATATATTTAATTAAAAAAAGATTCATTTGATTTGCAAAAGAGCTATTTAATCGTCATTGATACTTTCTTTTCCTTCTTCATTACGCACTTGCATTGAACCGATCGATTTACCAATAAAGTAGATAAACACGCTACCTACTACACATCCGATCCCCATCATCAATCCAGCATTGTTATCGTTAAATGGTTGGATATTCAAAATAATCGTTACTACACCAACAACAAAAGCAATCCAACCTATAATTGTTAGCAAACGAGTCAATCCACGTGCATTTTTGCCGGGTGAATTTGAATTTGAACGGCCTTTTGTATTTGTCGCCATGATTAAGCACTCCCCTCTTCTGTTAGTAGCCATCGTTACTCCAATCTAGGAGCACTTTAAAGATTACGTTTCTATTTGTTATAGTTTCTATTACCACAATTTGACCCTTTTGATTCGTTATTTAATTATATTCTTTTTATTTCTCTTTTATTTAGTACAAATTATTGTCAAATGTCATCTATTTTATCGGCAAAAAGGCGATATTCTCTGTCTTCTTCAGAAAATGCCGCCTTTTTTCATCTCTAATTTAATATATTTATAGTTACATATTTAATAAGAATATATTTATATATAGAAGAAAAAATATTTTTCTACTGCTGAGGATCAAAATATGGATAGATTTATAGTGTAATTCAAAAGCTCATATGTCTATACTTTTGTATGCAACGTGTAACTTCTGCCTGCTTCAGCAGTAAACTCGATCACAAAATCACTTTGTTGATCATCCGGTTCTATCAGTGTCGAAGCTGTTAATGGATCTTCCAGTTGCAAAGCAATAGCGCTGACCAATCGACATGTCCCATGAAACTGCGATTCTACTGTGACTTCTACCAGTTGCCCTTGTTGCCAGTGCATATCTACCGTATATCCACCACGCGCACGTAACCCTTTCACGATTCCTTTATTCCAGACTTGTGGCAGAGCAGGCAGTAAATGCAGTTCTTGTAAATGGCTCTGAAGCAACATCTCAGCTATACCTGCGGTTCCACCAAAATTACCATCAATCTGAAATGGAGGATGAGCATCAAATAGATTCGGATAGGTAGAACGTGACAACAACGTACTTACAAATTCATGCGCTGTTTCTCCATCTAACAAACGAGCATATAGATTAATCAGCCAAGCGCAACTCCATCCTGTATGCCCTCCGCCATGTTGAATACGGCGTTCGAGCGAGATACGCGCAGCTTCGACTAACTCAGGAGTCTGATAACGATTAATCTCATGCCCGGGGTACAGACCATACAAATGAGACACATGACGATGACCTGGTTCGTGTTCTTCATAATCTTTGTACCATTCTTGCAATTGACCATGACGACCAATATGACAAGGATATAGACGCTTATACGCATCTTGTAATTGACTTGCCCAATCTTGATCCACTTCAAGCAATGCTGTACTGGTGATACAATGCTCAAATAACTCGCGAATCAATGTCATATCCATAGTGGATGCCGCTGATGTACTGCAAGCTTCTCCAGAAGAAGTTAGAAATTTATTCTCAGGCGACGTCGAAGGAACAGTAACCAAATAACCTTCACGATCTTCTACCAACCAATCCAGTGCAAATTGAGCCGCTTCTTTCAAAATCGGATAAGCCGTCTCCTGCAAAAAGTCTAGATCACGATGATATTCATAATGTTCCCATAGATGTGCACATAACCATATTCCACCTAAAGGCCAGAATGCCCAGCTTGCATCTCCTTGAGTGGGTACAGATAATCGCCAGAGATCACTATTATGATGGGTTGTCCACCCTTTAGCTCCATAGTGTACTTTCGCCACTTCTTGCCCGCTTTGACTTAGATCTTCAATCATTTGAAATAAAGGTTGATGACATTCAGACAACTGACATACTTCAGCAGGCCAGTAATTCATTTGAGTATTGATATTTGTGGTGTAATCACTATTCCATGGAGCTTGTACATGTTCGTTCCATATCCCTTGTAGATTAGCCGGCTCACTTCCAGGTCGTGACGACGAGATTAACAAATATCTTCCATAATGAAAATAGAGCGCTTCTAACTCTGGATCATGACGATGCTGTTGATATTGTTGTAGTCGCTGATCAGTTGGTAACTCATGAGCTGGTATATTTGGATCGGATGCAGATGCTAATTGAATTTGTTCATCTTCTAACTGCAATTCTACCCGATTAAATAGGCTCTTATAGTCTGCTAAATGCTGTTCTAACAAAGACTCGTATCCGATATTTCCTGCTTGATCAAGAATCGCTGTACATTCTTCTGATAATACACGTCCGCTACTTCCCGGTAATTGATCATATCCTTCGAAATTAGTAACAACCGATAATACAATCATAATTTCATGTGCTTGTTCAACAAATAAGTGCTGATCTTTGGCTTGAATATGCCCTTGATCGACAAACACTTTGATCCCTACATGAAATTGAATACCTTTCTCTGCTTCTGCATGATAAGCATACGGTGGTTCTATTCGGCGGTAATCTTCGATACTTGGCAAGCAATAGCCAGCTAGAGATAATTCATGATCCTGCGTCTTGATCTGATGCGGTTGTACACTGTCGAGCCGTACACGAATACTCAGAGGCTGCTCACTATTACTACGTAATCGATAGACTATCGCTTGATGAGGATGACTGACAAATACTTCTTTTTCAATACGATGTCCATCTGCTTGCCATGATGTGCGGGTCAGTGCTTGATCGACCAGTAGCTCACGTCGATAATCTGTTATGTCAGGTTGAGCAGAAGGGTATTCTATATCTACCCACAAGTCACCTACAGGTTGATAGCCTTCTGTATCTTGTCCTAACATACTGGTATTAATAATCGCTTGCGCTTTTTCCAATTGGTTATCAAAAATCAATTCTCGAACGTGAGATAATTCAGCTAGACTACTAGGATTCACAGTTTCACGAGGTCGACCAGACCATAATGTATCTTCATTCAATTGAATACGATCATGCTGAGTACCACCGAATACCATTCCTCCCAGACGACCATTTCCTATAGGCAAAGCTTCTTCCCACAGTTGTGCTGGTTGGTTGTACCACAGCTTCCATAATGACTGCTTATTTTGATCCATCGGTATATGACCTCCTGATTGAATTTCATACATAAAGGGGCTTCGTTAATCCGAAGCCCCTCTGTGTGCTGTATTACAGCTTTTGCAATTATCTAAGATATTTATTTGGCAGTGACAGGTTTGCTCCACAATTCAACCGTATCTTTGATCAATTGTGTATACGAAGCTTCCATTTTTTTCATTGGTTCTGTACTTAGTTCAGCAACCATTTCATCGTAAATACCATCAAATTCTGATGGAGAAGCTAAAATGGCTTCTGGAATACGTTTACGTACAATATCTTGTCCTTTTTGGAAGTTTACAGTGTATTCTTGATCATCCGGTGATGGTAAGTTATACGCTGCACCCCATGGTTTAACCGGGAACTCATCTTTTTGCGGGAAGATATCTTTCCATGTTGTTGCACCATAAGCTTTTAGTGTTTCTTTTTCAGCAGGAGTATAACCTGCGATGATTTGTTCCGGGAAATTGGTTGTGTAATAGTTACCTGATGGATCTTTTACTCCATCGCCGTAATGCACAGCAAATGCAGTATATCCGCTTACACCTGTTGTTTTAACAAAGTTCGTATTGTCATTGGTTTTTTTATCTTGAACATCCGCAGGAATCACGCGTTTGCCATCTTTCATTTCATAATGCTTGCCTTCGATACCCCATTGATTCAAGATTTGAGCTTCATCAGAAGACATCCAATCTAAGAATTTGATAATACGGATAGGATCTTTAGCTGATGTCGTAATCCCTACACCATAACCTACTGGTGCTCCGATATCCTGGAATGAACGATCTTTTGTTTCTGTTGTTAACTGTACAGGATAGTGACCGTACGTACGCTCAGCCATACCTGAAGATTTCAAAGCATTTTCAGCTTGTTGGTAATCCCAATCTTGATCGATAAGACCAAGAACACGTCCGCTTGCAATTTTAGAGTTGTATTGGTCTGTTTTTTGTGTGAATGTCTCAGGATCTAACAAACCTTCGTTATACATATGGTTTAACCAGCGGAAATATTCTTTTTCTTCCGGACGTTTGTAATGAAGTTGCGCTTCATACGTTTCAGGATTGATATAGAATTCACCATCATCCGGTGCTCCAGTAGACAAGAACGCTGGATTTGTAACCGTAATCATAATTTTCCAGTCATCTGCATTGAGAGACAATGGAATCGTTGGTTGTCCATTGATTGTTGGATGTTTTTCTTTGTAATCTTTTAATACTTTTTCGAAATCTTTAACCGTTTCGATTTTAGGGTATCCCATTTCTTTCATAACAGCATGCTGAACTTCAAATCCACCACCTGCATCAAAGCTAGTTTGCCCTACGCCTGCATTGGTTGGTAATACATAGATAGAAGGATCTTCTTTACTGTATTGCAAGCGAGCAAGATCGTCTCCATATACTTTTTTGATATTCGGGCCATATTTATTAATGAGATCAGTCAGGTCGATTAATGCTCCTGCTTCTACTAATTTGCTGATCGAACCTTTAGGGAAAATCATATCTGGATACGTACCGGAAGCCGTCATCAAAGCAATCTTTTGAGTACCTCCGCCACTTACATCATACTCTGCATTGATCGTAACATTGGTTGCTTTTGTAATTTCTTTACCGACTTCATCTTGCATACTATTCCATGTTGGGTTGGCATCAGAACCGAAAAATGAAATGGTAATCGGTGTAGATACATCGGATGTTTCCGTTTCTACTGGATCTGAACTTCCGCATGCTGTTACACTCGCAAGTGCAAAGACTAATAATGGAGCCAAAGCATATCTGAATAATTTTCTCGGCATTAAAATTGCCTCCCTTTTGAATATAGATATTGCTTCAATCATAGAACAGGGTAGAAATAAGTATATGCTAAGGTGGTGACACACCACCCGGTAGCCGTATTAAGCTTTCACTGCGCCTAGCGTCATACCACTAACAAAGTACTTCTGCAAGAATGGATATACAGCCAAGATCGGTAACGTAACAACAATTGTAATCGCCATTCGAATCGATTCTGGTGAAATACTTGCCATTTGCTTCGCCATATCGTTCGCATTGACTGCGCCATTTTGCTGGGTACTTTGTTGCAATACTTTCATCAACTCGTACTGTAGTGTTGTCCATTCCGGGCTGCTTGCATTATACAGATACGTATCAAACCAAGAATTCCATTGTCCAACTGCTAAGAACAAAGCGATCGTTGCAAGTACAGGCTTACATAATGGCAAAATCACTTTCCAATAGATTGTGAAATCATTCGCTCCGTCAAGCTTCGCTGATTCTTGTAATGCATACGGTAAGCCATCGATAAAGGAACGGATAATAAATACGTTAAATGCACTGACGATACCTGGTAATACATAGACCCAAAATGTTCCGATCAAGTGCAAGTCTCTCATCAACAAGAACGTAGGAACAAGACCCGCAGTAACATACATCGTTAATGCTAGAAAAGTAGAAATGAATTTGCGAGCTTGAAAATCAACCCGGCTTAGTGTGAATGCAAGCATCGAAGCACTAAGCAATCCAAGTAACGTACCTACAATCGTTCTAAGTACAGATATCCATGCCCCTGTTAACAATCCTTGATATTGAAAAATAGTGGCATAGTTCTCTAACGTAAATGCTCTTGGGAAAATATGAATTCCGCCTCGAACGGTATCTGTCGATTGATTTAACGAAATCGCAAGTACATTCAAGAAAGGATATAACGTCACTACAAGTACCATTAACATCACAATCGTATTACAAATATCGAATATTTTATCGCCTCTGGTCGCATTAAACGCTTTGTTTGCTGCCATGGTCGCTCGCCTCCTTTTGAATACAGATCATTTACATAATGCTTTCTTTGGTTGTTTTCTTGAAAATTCCATTAGCTGTAAACAACAAGATAATACTAATCACCGAGTTGAAAATACTAATAGCAGTACCGTAAGAATAACGGTTCATTTCCAATCCATATTTCAACGCGTACAAATCAAGCACTTGTGAATAATCCTGTACCAAATTGTTACCGAGCAAGAATTGCTTTTCAAAACCGATACTCACCAAATGTCCAATCGACATAATCAACAGCACTGTAATCGTGGTACGCATACCTGGAAGTGTAATATGCCACATTTGGCGAAAACGTCCAGCACCGTCTACACGAGAAGCTTCATACTGTTCCTGGTCAATACCTGTGATTGCTGCCAGATAGATAATGGTGTTCCAACCCATCTCTTTCCAAATATCTGAAGCGGTTACAATTCCCCAGAACCATTTGCCTTGCGCCATAAATTGAATCGGTTGATCGATAATATGCATCGATACTAACAGTTCGTTAACAATACCACCATCAGTCGATAACGACTTCGTTACAATCCCCGCTACAACAACCCATGATACAAAGTGAGGAAGATACGAAACAGTCTGTACTGTTCTTTTGAAAAACATGCCTCTCACTTCATTCAACAAGATGGCAAAAATAACAGGAACAACAAATCCAAAAATCAGACCCATAAAACTCATAGCCAGCGTATTACGTAGAGCTAAGTAAAATTGCTGATCTGCGAATAAGGCTGTAAATTGATCGAATCCAACCCATTTTTGAGCAAAAAATGACTTGGCTGGTTTGTAATTCTGGAAAGCCATCGTCCAGCCCCACAAAGGCACATAACTAAAAATGAAAGCCCAGATGACAAACGGCAGTGACATGAGATAGAGATAGCGTTGCTGCTTAAATATTTTCCAGAAGCCGCCGCCTCTTTTGATCGTTGTTTTGGATACTCGCTCTCCTTTTTGAGAAGAAGCACGCTTGGTTGTTGTGTCCATAATACAGTCCACCCTCCTATAATCGATCATTCATCCCTTTCGGGTTCCGCTTCTTCATCCCTATTGTCATACGACTTAGGGGTATATACCGATTATAAAAGAAAGCGCTTTCTATTTATACCTTCTAAATTATACATAAAATCATATAAAAATTAGATATCGCTTACATTTTATACTTAAAAGTCAAATTGTGCCTGTATCAACGCAGTATGACATGTATTTGAACCTATACATAATCAGGTTATTTCTTCGCATCTACAGATGATCACTTTGTTGATCACGGTATGCAGACGGCGAAACTCCTGTATATTTTTTGAATTTACTATGGAAATAATCTACATTGGCATATCCAACTTGTGAAGCGACTTTGTGTACTTTCATTCCTTGTGCCAACAATGATTTGGCTTGCTCTAACCGTACTTGATCAAGAAAGTGGTTAAATGATTCGCCTGTATGCGTTTTGAACATTTTGCCCAAGTATGCACTATTGTAGTTAAATATTTCAGCCAACAATTCAAGCTTGAGGTTATCGCTATAATTGCGCTGAATAAAATCGGTCATCTGCTTCATAACCGATTCATGAGTGCCATGATTGATCGACTGTAGCAATAGTTCTAATCGGTTTACAACTAATGTAATCATCTGTCTGGTAGTCGATACCGCGTACAATTCAGGAATCAAAGATAGACATTGCTGCACAGCTGCGCCAGAACCTGGTACACTTGCCGGCAAACGGCTAAGAGCAAGTGATAGCACATGAGAACAAAGGCTTTTCACTTCGCGTTCAGAGAGTCCGGCTTTCCATGAAATATCACACAATTCTTCCAACACTCGCTTCGCTGTAGCTATATTGCGAATATCAACAGCATAATATAGACGGTCTGACCATTCCCCTGCTAAAGGAACTTCTGCAAGTGGTTGCTCAGTAGTGGAAGCTACCTCAAGCTCTGTCGACATCACACCATGATCCTCATACCAGAATCGTTGTCCGATCAATGAGGATGCTTCGTCATAGATCAAACGAAGATCTTCTAGGTCTGTGACTACATGACTTGCAGCCAGATACATTTCAGGTTCATCATGCAACCATGACCAGATGTGTTCTTTCAATTGTATTAATTCATGATGTTGCATATAAGGTTGCTCTGTTAGTAAGCCGATATACTGACCTGCACGAAACACAACCCGATGATACGAGTCATTGGAATAATCAGCCAACTTTTGCAATTGCGTAAAAAAGTTTACTTTTTCATCTCCTTGCACATGACTACATTCAATTAAAATCATTTGGTAACGTTCCCATTGTAAATGAAGTGAAGTTGCACTTTGATGTTGTGAGGAAGAAGAGACTAACAATTGTTCTACTTTTTCAGATAATGGTGTCTCAAGAATATGGATAATCATATCTTGTTGCTCTCGATGAAGCGATCCATACACACGACGAAGTTCATCTTGCATTTCATCTTCATCTACCGGTTTGAGTAAATATCCATCTACACCGAATCCTAATGCTTTACGTGCATATTCAAAATCAGCATGTCCACTCAAAATTAAAAAATGCGCTTGCTGATATTGCTGGCGAATTTGTTCGATCACTTCAAGTCCACTCATCCCGGGCATACGAATATCCATAATCGTTAAATCCGGTTTCCAGCGTTCAAATTTCTGAATAGCATCTCTTCCATTTACCGCAGCATCGACAACTTCAAATCCAATCTCGTTCCAATTAATAATCGTTTTTAGTCCTTCGCGAATCGCTGGTTCATCATCTACGATCATCACTTTAAACATTATTTATTGCCCCCTGACATTAATTAATCGGTTGTGGCTGGTATTTTAAATGAAATTTGAGTTCCTTCCCCAAGCATACTGGATATATGAAGTCCATAGGTTGCACCATAGGACAAAATCAATCGCTGATGTACATTACGTAATCCGATACGATCTCCTTGCTGGCTCTCATTAACTTGCAAAGAATTTTTTACCCATTGTAAACGTTCATCCGATATCCCTGCTCCATTGTCGATAACATCAATCATGATATCTTGATCAATCCGCAAAGTACGAATAATAATCAATCCGCCATTTTCCCGGCTCTCCAGACCATGAATAATTGCATTTTCTACTAAGGGCTGAATAATAAGTGGTGGAATCGATATTGCTTTGGTTTGAGGATCGATCAGTAATTCATAATTTAGACGATCACCAAAGCGAAACTTTTGAATTTCCAAATACGACTTAATTAATTCCATTTCACCTTGTAAAGTCGTATTTTTCATACCAATCTCCAAATTATTACGAATCAACTTACCCAGCAAGCGCACAATATACGCGATCTCTTGTTCACCACGAATATGAGCTTTCATACGTATCGATTCCAGAGCATTAAAAAGAAAGTGAGGATTGATTTGACTGGCTAACATTTTAAAACTGATCTCTTTTTGACTCACTTCAAGACGCGTGTTGCGTTCATTGGATTCATACACTTGATCCATTAATGTTCGTATACTCACAACCATATCGTTGAATTTGCGTGAAAGCTGTCCAATCTCATCGGCTCCTGCAATATGTGAGACTGCTTTTAGATCGCCTGTACCTACTTTGTTCATCTGACGACTTAGACCGGATAAGCGGCGTGTAATCAGGTGAGAAATCAAGTATAAAAATAACAATCCCGTACACAGAATCAATACCAGTAATCCGGTACCGATTAGAATAATACGATTGGAATCCCGTACTATACTTTCATTTGCAAATACCGAGATAATTTTCAGCCCGTTATCACTGCTGTCTGGCATAACTTCATCGACTACAATATTCGAGAGCTGTCCTTTCACATCACGCTCATAGATGCCTTTCCCTTGAAGATCAGTGCTTATACCTAGCTCTGGATCACCCAACTGTTTACCGATTAAAGTGATATCTTTGGCAGCTACTACATAACCACTATGATCCAAAATCATCGTTTCAAATGGTTCTGCACTCAAAATTGAATTCAGATACGATTGGCTCAGTTCGATAACCAGTACTCCATTGGTCGTATAGTCCGTAAAATTAATTTTACGCACCAGACTGAGTTTTTTGGTTTCACTGATTTCGATATCGTTACGATAAATCCAATTGATTTTGCGACTATTGATAGCGGTCTGATACCATTTGCTATCCCGAACTTCATTGTTTACTTTCATAAATTCTAAATTATTCTGAATCGTATTATTAGTGGTGTAAAATCGGATTGCTGATATTTCAGAGTACAAACGCAGATATTCTTGAAATTCCTGATAATTATGATAAGCAACGACCAGATCATAGACTTTAGTATAGCGTGTGTTGACTACATCACTAAGTCTAGAATCGAATAGTAGTTTGTTAGAAATATCGATCGGTACGCGCAACATTGTATCCATTTGGTTTTTGACACGTTCTACATTATTGGTTGTCTGCTCGATTGCATTATCTAGAGCCGATTGCCTAAAGTAATCTACCACAACTCCACCAATCCCCAGTATAGGAAGCGCGACAATAAAGATATACGCAAAAATCAATTTATTTTTAATTTTCACATTATTCATTCGCTCAATCAACGGCTTCCACATGACTCCCCCTACTTTCTACACCATTAGTTTGCCGTCTAGGATAAAACGCTTACAGAAATCAGAATAATATAACATATCATCTGGCTTATGTTTATTCTATTTATCATATCACAAACCAATTTGAAAAGACTGCCTTCACAACAGCAGTCTTTTTACCGATATCATTAATAACTTAGCACATTAACAATATAAATCCATTTTCATCCATAATATCCAGCGATATGATTCAACCGTCCTCTATAGCTGTAATGAATACTTACAGTGGACGAATAAACTCAACCTCTGGCAAACGACCTGGATCTTTTTTATTAATATGGTCGTAGAACATTACACCGTTCAAATGATCTAATTCGTGCTGAATCACGACAGCTTCAAACCCTTTTAGCTTCAACGTAAACGGCTTCCCGTCAGGTGTAAATGCTTTGATCGTTATTTTCTCATACCGTGGTACGAATCCTTCTACATCACGGTCAACAGACAAACATCCCTCTCCGTGCTCCAGATAGACCATTGCTGTAGAATGACTCACTAATTTGGGATTGCAAAACACATACTCAAGTTGCCGATCTTGGTCATTAGTAAAATAGACTACAAACACTCTTCCATCCCAACCAACCTGATTAGCTGATAATCCTATTCCTGGACGCAAACCATATTGTTCAGCTAATTTCTCATCTTGTGATTTTTTCAAAAAATCCATCATTCGATTCGCACGTGTACGATCTTCATCAGATAACGGTAATTTCACAGGTTCCGCTACTTTTCGCAAAATCGGATCACCTTCACGTACAATTTCGTCCATCGTTACAAAAGAAAGTGAAGAATTATTCAATGTATAGCAGCCACCTTTATATTTGTCATAGATTGGAATTCACACAAAGTGATAGTCAAATCACATTATTTTAGATTTAATTATAAAAAATGTTCAATTTTACGTCAATGATAACGTTTACTTGTCTCAATCTGTCGAATTTGCATTGACGATAGTATGGTAACAAATTACTATATTGTTAAGGAAGTTTTAAGAATGATCGAAATCTTAGTATCTTTTTCACATTTACTTTCGTTTTTTACTGTTAATTGTAGTTGTATAGTGCAGTATACAATGATAGTTAACTAAGAGTTTTATTTATATATATCGAAGGAGGATTTACAATTTGGAAACGTCTAATGAACTTCTCAAAAGCTATTTAACACTTGTGGATCGTATGCCACGTATTATGGAGCTCCCTACCTTAATGCGACAACTCAAGTCTAATGCTACAGAAGTGTACATCCTGCACTTTTTACTAGCAAACGGCAGTCAATATGGTACAGACATTGTCCGGGCAACAGGTCTGACTACCAGTGCCGTTACACAGATCTGCGATAAGTTAGGACAAGAAGAGTTGATTGAGCGTACACGATCAGATCAAGATCGCCGGTATGTGAGTATTTCAATTACCCGTAAAGGGGAAGAAGCACTAGATGGAATGTACAAAATTATGTCTAATAAATTAGTTGAAAGTATTCGTGGGCTTAGTGATGATGAGGCACATGAATTATTAGGACATTTCAGAAGTGTAGAACATTTGATTATGAAGCGTAAAGATTTGACGATCAACGAATTATCGGTCAAAAGTTAACAAGGTTGCACTTGTAGCATCCTGCTGTATATAAAAAACGTCCGAATGGAATATATTCCATTCGGGCGTTTTTATTTATATTACTCTACTGTTGCTAAATATTCAGCAACTTGTGTAGGAGTTTTAGCAAATTTACTGTGCAAATGAGCTATTTTTTCACCATTACGGTACACAAGCAAGCTTGGTATTCCTCTTACTTCATTTTGCTCTGCTAAATCTTGAAACTTTTCTGCATCCATCGCAAAGAACTGTTTGTCATTGTTCTTTTCGATAATATCGACCATAAAGCGGTCAAGCGTTTTGCAATCCGGGCACCAGTTTGTATCAAATTTGATCACAGTAAGGTCGTTACCATTAATCAAATTGCGGTATTGATCTTCCGATTCTATTCTTTCCATTAGGAAGTGATTCCTCCTTTGAGTGATGATTCAATTAGCAACTATACAAAATATAATCTCTTAATATGAAGATGTTGCTATCTTTATTATCTGCTCTTTATTCGCATTTGGCAAGAATACAGTCTGTAATGTGGAGCAGAAATTATAATTATTTCAATAAACCGACTGTTTTTTGATCAAATAACCAGCCCATCAGATCAGGAAAACGCTGATAAAACGTTTCAGGATCATGATCGTCACCATCAATGCGTTCAAAATAGAAATGAGGTTCTGGAATATTGTTCAGCAAAATACTTACTGCTTCATCGGTACACGTCTGGATCAACCGCTGACGATTAGCTTTTCCTAAGCCTTCTAGATTGCCTATATCCATATAGATACGCAGATCAGGAGATAGATGCTGACGCTCTTTCATAAATTCGATAAATCCTTCATACCAGAGCGAAGCCGACATGCTTCCTATTCTGCCAAAAACATGTGGATAGACATAAGCTGCAAATAAAGACACCAGACCTCCCAGAGACTTGCCTACAATCCCTGTCATTTCAGGTCGACTATCTGTATAGAAGTTCTGATCAATCCATGGTTTAAGCTCATGAGCAATCATATTCAAATACTCGGTGGCACGTCCGCCAAAATCTCCATGACCCAGCCCTGGATACAGAGCGCGTGCATACCACGGGGTATATTCAACTAAAGGATCATATGCAGCAATTCCCACCAGAATCAATTCTGGCAAAGTACCTGCGGCAAAGCGTTGTTCCAAGTTATATAAAGTTCCGTTCAATACCAGATCAAATACATCTCCACCATCATGAACATACACGACTGGTAACGTATACGATGCTGTATCATAAGAAGGTGGCAAATAAATCAGCAAGTCTCGACCTGCATACATTTTGGTAAAAAGTGTTCCCCGCATACGACTCTCTCCCCCTACTGATAATGATTATCAATTAGTATACCAAATGATCGAGAAGATGACAAAAAAAGCTTATCGATGTTATGTACACCGAATAAGCTCTTTTTTAAACACAACTATCGCTTCCTGATTTGCTTATGATCCGATACTTAACAACAACGCAGTCAGTAATCCAAGTGAAGCGATCAACCCGACTAACGGGCCGCCATCTTCATACGCTTCTGGCATCATCGTAGAACAGATCATCGCTATAATACCACCACCGGCAAAAGCACCGATGCCTGCTTTGATCTCATCTGGTAATAATTCTAAAAACAGATACCCTGCCATCGAAGCTAGAGCAGAGATCACAAGCACAACTGCCCACATGCCAAAAATTTTGCCACGTGAATAATGACTTTGCTTCAGCCCTACCGTACTGGATAATCCTTCAGGAATATTGCTGACAAAAATAGAAATAACCAATACCAGGCTGACACCCTGACCGGCAAGTAGACTTGCTCCGATCATAATCGATTCAGGAATCGCATCCATTACAGTACCTGCAAATATACCAAGTCCACTTTGACTACTGCCGTCTTTTGCTTTGGAAGAAGAATTGGAAGCAGGCGATGAAGAGTCGTCCTTACTCATATAGGAACGCTTACGGTTCGCTCCCCCTTTACGGGATATGTATAGATCAAATGCAGTGTATACAATCGCACCCACCATAAAACCTATGCCTGTTGCCCAGATGCCTCCATCTTCAACGGCATCCGATAACAATTCAAAAGCAACTGCTCCAATAAGCGTTCCTGTACCAAAAGCCATAATCCAGCCAATAATCTTTTTCGGCATATTGAAAAACATCGCAATCAAAGCTCCTAATAAAACCGCAGAGCCTGCTATCGCACCCCACATTAACGCATTCCACATATTTATTCTCCTCTCACTACACTGTCTTATTATTAACCCAAAATAAGAACTTTAGACCGATGTGAGCGTAAAAAAATAGAATAAATGTATCAAATACGAATATGAACGCTTTTTCATATGATTAACGATGTTGTGTATACTGATTAGCAGCACGAATTGAGCGAATCATTTGTAGTTCATCATCGGTTAATGCTGGCGATGAAGCCGCTTCTACATTTTCACGTAATTGTTGTGAAGAACTTGCTCCTGCTGCTAGCACTGCTACTGCTGGATGAGCAAGTACATATTGAATAGCAGTCTGTGAAAGGCTTCTATTTGCCTGTGTAAGAGGTTCTAATTGCTGACGTAGACTGATGACTTCTTCGCCGCTAATGTCCAGATAACCCTTCTGTGCTTTGTCCTCGCGTCCATCTGCTAATGCGCCGCTTGCTACAGCACCACGCACAATAGAACTGATCCCTTTTTGTGTTAATAAAGGTAATACTTCTTCTTCAGGACGGCGATCTAAAATACTATATTGGCTCATCACACTTACAATATGAGAACGATCTACATATTCACGGATAACATTAGGACGAATCGAAGAAATACCGTATTCACGAATGAGACCTTCTCTTTTTAATTGGGCAAAAGCTTCAATCGTTTCATCGATATTATCGTCCAATGTACCGCCATGTAATTGATACAGATCGATATAGTCGGTCTGCAAGCGTCGTAAGCTTTCTTTGATTGCTTCCATAATATGAGCTTTGGACGGATTCCAGACTAAGCCGTCTTGACCTTCTACACGAGTATTCCCTACTTTGCTGGCGATAATCACATCACTACGACGACCTTTGATCGCTTTACCAATCAATTCTTCGTTATGACCGTTATCGTAAATGTCTGCTGTATCCAAAAAGTTAATCCCGAGATCAAGCGCTTCATGAAGCAAAGGAATCACTTGGCTCTCGTCTGTTCCAAGAGACATACAACCTAGTCCAATCTCACCTACGATTAAATCGGATGTACCGAGTCTATTCTTTTTCATTATTGATCATCCTTTTAAATTTAATTTAATAGTTATATTGACTTTTTAAAAAAAACATTCATAATAACCCTATAAAAGTTAAAAACTATTTTAACTATATTGGAGGGTTATATTTGTATACAATTAGTAAAGATAAAGTGAGATTACATATGAAAAAAAATGGAATCTCTACGCAAAAAGATTTAGCAGCCCAGTTAGGAATTAGCAAGAGTCAATTGTCAATGTTGCTATCTCCTAATTTTAATCCTATAAAATCTAATGCCATGAAATTATGTGAAATGCTAAACGTCAAATTTGAAGACATTATTCTACCCGAGCAAATTTCTCTTACTCTAGATGATACAGAAACTTTATTAGAACAGTCACAAAATGAAGCAATACATGCTTCGGATTATAAAAATAATAATTTTAAATCAATAAACGATATTAAAGCATCCACAACCTATTCAGCAATAGAACTCTTTGCAGGGGCAGGCGGATTAGCACTAGGACTCGAAAAAGCCGGTTTTGAATCTAAAGGTCTTGTAGAAATAGATAAGTATGCTTGCAAAACTCTCAGAAAAAACAGACCTCATCTTAATATTATTGAAAAAGATATTATTCAAGTAGCAGATCAAGGAATTCGAAACTTTGTAAATATTCCTATAGGTGAACTTGATCTCTTATCTGGAGGTTATCCTTGCCAATCTTTTAGTTATGCTGGAAAGAAAATGGGATTATCTGACGCTAGAGGCACTATGTTTTATTATTATGCTCAAATACTGAAGCAACTTCTTCCTAAAACGTTTTTAGCTGAAAACGTAAAAGGTTTACTTAACCATGATAATGGAAAAACTTTATCTCTAATGCTTAAAGTATTCTCAGACATTGGTTATAAAGTTAGTTGGCAGGTTTTGAAATCGCTGGATTATAATGTTGCTCAAAAAAGAGAAAGACTAGTCATTATAGGTATCAGAAACGATTTAGTAGAAAACTATCATTTAGAATATCATTTCCCACAACCATTTGAATATAAACCTACCTTAAAAGATATTTTAAAGGACGTTCCTTATTCAGATGGTGCTAAATATCCTGAATCTAAAAAGAAGGTTTTAGATCTTGTACCACCAGGTGGATATTGGAGAGACCTTCCTGATGAAATAGCTAAAAGTTATATGGGAAAAAGTTATTACTCAGGTGGTGGTAGAACAGGAATGGCAAGAAGACTCTCATGGGAAGAACCTTCTTTAACTTTAACCTGTTCCCCAGCTCAAAAACAAACTGAACGCTGCCATCCTGACGAGACCAGACCATTTACAGTCAGAGAATATGCTAGAATACAAAGTTTTCCTGATAGTTGGGAGTTTGATTGTTCAACTGCTAATGCGTATAAACAAATAGGAAATGCAGTACCTATTAATATGGCAAAAGCAATCGGATTATCTATTATTAATGTTTTAAATCAAATCAAATAATTAGATGTTTTAGTTTGAAAGGCTTTGAAGTACATTCAAAGTCTTTTTGCTTTTAATTCATTTTCTATCTCTAAAGCTAGAGCATCAATAACTTCTTCGATTAATTGAGAACCATCAATTTCAGAAGCAACATCTCCAATTGCATCCGTTAAGTTCTGATAGAAATCTTCATGTCCTGTTAGCCTCTGCCAAAAATCTTTTCCTGCAAAGACTGGATAATCATCGTTTATCTTTTTATAATGAGAACTTAAATCTTTAGATGTGCCATAAAATACACCTACAATTAAATCTTCCATATCAATTCTCATATTATTTGTTCTAGCAAGATGTTTAATGGCTTTGAAATGATCCTTAATTGTTTTAACATCATCTTTATTAAGAGTATTTGGTCCCGCTTTTATTTGACAATACTTTTTTCGTCCATCTATTTTATCTATAAATTCAATATCTATACCAGATGTAGTTGATGAAAATCCTTCTAAAACTTCATGGCAAAACTTCTGTAGCTTATTTCCAAAAGAAGTGTTGATTGATGTTCCCAAAACCCTTGGATAAACCAATGCTCGAGCTATACTCTCTGGATTATCATTTCCCATTAAAAAACTAGCTTTGTATTTATCTAAAAATGGATTAAGATCAAATTCTTTAAGTTTTTTGAGTTTCTTAGTATTGGCTTGATGACTGGGTATAATTTCTTTTCTAAAAAAATCTTGTGCTTTAATTATAATTTCACTTAATGAATCTGGACTCATTTGCTGTGTCATAATTAATATCCTCTCTTTTAAAAATCTTAACTACTATAAATTTAACAATTTTTCACTTTAAATACTAATAATATTTTTTACCCGTCCTACATCTCCTGATTGTAGACGCACTTTGATTCCATGCGGATGGTTGGGTGAATTGGTCAAAATATCTTTGACAATCCCTCTTGTTAATTTACCTGTACGTTGATCTTGTTTGAGTACAATATCGACTTCTATTCCTGCTTTAATATTGGCACGTGTCTGACCACTCATTATTTATTCCCACTTTCTATATTTAACATGTATAACAAATGCCGATAAAGCACTCCTACGAGCACTATACCGGCATTTGGATTACTTCTGTATACCTGATCAAGACTATACTACTTCTTTATTCAAAAGATCATATACCGATTTATTTGAATTTTTTCCAGTCTTGTTTGGTATTTTCGAGCAAATATTCAAAATCGTTATCACGACGTTTTTGTTCTGCTTTGCGAGCATCTTCTGCTTCTTGTTGTTGCTTTTCTTTGCGTTGTTGCTCTTCTGCTTTGAGCTCGGTTGCTTGCGCTTTGAGCTTATCCAGTACATCAGCACTTAGCATGTCTTTGAGTGTAGCTGGTCGATCTTGTGCTGGTGTAGCGGTCGGTCTTGCAGATGCTCTATTTTTCTTAGCCATCTATAATCACCTCTTTGAGTATACGAACTTGTTATAGTATACCATCGTTACAGAATAGACGAAAATGATTACTCTTGCTCTTCTTCATCTTCCTCTTCAAATGTAGTCACTTCGATTTCTTTGATATGACGATTCTCCATACGAGTTACGGTAAATTCATATTCTTCGACCCGTACCGATTCACCTTCATGAATATTAAATTTCTGCGCCCAGATCCAACCACCAATCGTATAGGCTTCACCGGCTTCGATATCGGTTCCTAGACGACGATTCACTTCATGGATTAATGCCAGTGGTTGTAGACGATAATGCTTGTCTCCTAGCTTATGAATCGCTGGTGTAGCGGCAGGTTCGATATCGGATTTGGAAGGAATATCACCAACAATTTCTTCTAAAATATCTTCTAGTGTCACCATACCTGCTGTTCCGCCATACTCATCTAACAAAACCGCCATATGAATATTTTGCTTTTGCATTTGCCCTAGTAATTCACGAGCAGGCACAGTCTCAATCAATTGCAGTACAGGCTTGATAAAAGGCGCAATCGGATCGGTAGGTGTATGTGGATGACTTACTGCATCTCGCAATACTTCTTTGACATTGAGCAAGCCAATAATTCGGTCTTTGTCTCCATCCAGAGCCACAGGAATCAGGCTGTAAGGCTCTTCTTTCACCAGCTCATAGAAGTCTGCTAATTGTGCTTCATGCCCGATATACTTCATCTCTGTACGCGGAACCATAATCTCACTACCGACTAATTCATCAAACTCAAACACATTATTCAAATAACGATATTCGGTCGGTGTAATATTACCACTTTTGAATCCTTCAGATAAAGCAAATCGTAACTCTGCTTCACTCTGCGCCGCATCTTGTTCAGAAATAGGCTTTACGCCGAATAATCCTGTAATCAGACGTGCTGAACGACTCAATACCCAGTTGAATGGATACGTTATCCGGTAAAACACCATCATCGGACGAGCAAAAAATAACGCCATCGGTTCAGCCAATTGAATCGCAAACGATTTGGGAACCAGTTCCCCGATCAATACTTCAAAATAAGTCAGTAATAAGAACGCGATAATAAACGATATGACCGATTCTAATCCTGCTGGAACATGCACCCAGACAAAGACCGGATGAAGTAATTCTTCAATCGTCGACTCGCCTAACCAACCCAGTGCTAACGATGTTAATGTTGTTCCCAACTGACAAGCTGATAAAAACTCATCCAATTTGGAAATAATATTCTGAACAGCAACTGCGTTTTTGTTGCCTTCTTCAGCCAATTGATTGATTTTGGAAATACGTACACGAATAATCGAATATTCAGATGCCACAAAAAAGGCGGTTAACAAAATAAGTACAATCACCAATATTAAATTCAAAAATTCCATCCCTTGCTCCCCTTTGCGTGATCTATCTCTTTGTACAATAAAAGTATGTATAGATGTACACATATGCAATACATTACCCATTTTTGACTGCTGTGCTTTGATTCTATTCAAAAAAAGAATAGTGATACACAACAAAAAAAGCAATCAGAACTGAGATTACCGTTCTAATCGCTTTACTTTGGAATGATTTTATAACCTATACGAATGTATCATCTAGCAATAACTTCAATATACTGTACTTTATTATTTGGTTTTTGGCTTACGATCGACCAATAACCATGCTCCACCTAATAGAACAGCAAGCGCAACCAGAGGTTGTACAAATACTACATGATGAAGAATAGAATCTAACGAAAATACAGCAAAAAACAACAATCCGACTACAGTTAAAATATTAATCGGAATCAATAACCATTTGTTACGAGAACCTAACCAGTAAAATTCAAATAATCCTAATGCTACTGCAAGTATGTAACCCGGCCACATCACTGCCCAAAGATCAAACAATGTAGCGATTTGACTCACTACACCTGCTCCTAGCAAAATTCCACCTGGAATCAATAATCCTTTATGTTTGGAATGCAGCAACGAAAAATGCAACCAGTGAAAAAATAGTCCTAGCGGAATCACAAATAATGTCGGCCAAAATGTAGCAAAAATCGCTCCGACTCCTGTCGATCCACCTGGATTCAAAAATAAATAAACACCCAACAACAATAATACCGGTGCAAGAACTGCTTTTTTAATCATGATCCTTACACACCCCTTTTCTATTTCGTAATCTTTGATTACACTGTATCACAACTTGCTCTTCAACTCATCCGCCTATAGAAGATAATAAACCTAGACTAAAGTCGTAGTTGATTACAAGCTACATACAAAAAGACTCTTCCACAACGGAAGAGTCTTTCATAATTTGATTATATGCTCAAGCTAATTTTAGATTGCAAATCCACTTTTCGTTGGCGCATCAGAAGGTACAACAGCATCATGCAAATGCCCTTCTAATTCGTCTGTATAACGACGTTTTTGATCGGCTGTCCAGTTGAAGCGTCTGGACATATATTCGATTACAGGTTGTTTCCATTCATGTACCCAGTTGATATTGAAAAATAAAGCTCCTGTACGACGGATAAAGAAATCAACCGGTTTGACTGTCATTTCTTCTTGGATAGCATAAGCAATACGAGCACGAATATCTGCTGGTAATCCTAACTCGTCTGCAATCGGATCTGCCTGACGTACCAGTTCAAATAATTTGCTAACATTGGAACCGTAAAATCCTGCTAGATATTCCGCTTGTTCTAGTGTTAATCCAGCTTGTCTACCTTTATCTCCTTGTTGCAAGATAAAAGCAGGTAGGTTAGCGGAACCGCCTACATCGCCACCGGAGATAGCCATATGTTTGGTCTGACAAGCTTTGAATTTTTTGCCTTGCTCTTTGCCGATTAATTCTGCCGCTAGATCGATAACCATTTCAGCCATTTTGCGATAACCGGTTAATTTACCACCAGCAATCGTAATCAAGCCGCTATCGGATTGCCATACTTCATCTTTACGAGAGATTTCAGAAGGATCTTTACCTTCTTCATAGATCAATGGACGTACACCTGCCCAGCTAGATTCTACATCAGCCGCTGTCACTTTTACACTCGGGAACATATAATTGATCGCTTTTAATACATAATCACGATCTTCCAGTGTCATTTGTGGGTGAATAGGATCGGCTTTGTAGACCGTATCTGTTGTACCTACATACGTTTTGCCGTCTCTTGGAATCGCAAATACCATCCGACCGTCCGGTGTATCAAAGTAAACAGCTTGTTCAAGCGGGAAACGCTCATGATCGATAACCAGGTGAATCCCTTTAGTCATTTGTAGCACTTTACCTTTTTTGGATTTATCCAATTGGCGAAGTGTATCTACCCACGGGCCTGCTGCATTGATAACTTTACGCGCGAAAATGCTATATTCATGACCGCTAATTGTATCGGTAACTTTAACCCCTTTTAGCTTGCCATTTTCATAAATAAATTCAGATGCTTTGGTATAGTTAGACGCATACGCACCACGTTTTACCGCTTCTTTGATTACTTCAATCGTTAAACGAGCATCATCGGTACGGTATTCTACATAATAACCGCCACCTTGTAGACCGTCTTTTTTGATTAAAGGTTCTTTGAACATCGTTTCTTTTACACTTAACATTTTACGACGTTCATTTCTTTTGACGCCTGCTAAGTAATCGTATACACGTAGACCGATCGAAGTACTGAAGCTACCGAATGTTCCACCTTTGTGAAAAGGAAGTAACATCCATTCTGGTGTAGTGACATGCGGGCCATTTTCATAAACGACTGCACGTTCTTTCCCTACTTCAGCTACCATCTTCACTTCAAATTGCTTCAAGTAACGCAATCCACCATGAACCAATTTAGTAGAACGGCTGGATGTTCCTGCTGCATAATCTTGCATTTCAACCAGACCTGTTTTCATACCGCGAGTCACAGCATCTAACGCAATTCCCGATCCTGTTATTCCGCCACCAATTACTAATACATCTAATACTTCGCTACTCATATGCTCTAAAGCATTGGCTCTGTTTTGTGCTGAAAATGTTGTATTCATCTGTAGTTCCTCCCTTATTTGAACGCACTATATTGTTTATTTTTACCAGTCATAAGCAATAAAAAAGAGACCACGAATAATTACACTAAAACGGTTGTATACCGCGTGTACTCGTGGTCTCTCCAAAGTCTCATGACGTTATTATTAACTTGTTAACTACATTGTACCATATTAGCTTTAGGGTAGCAAAGAATTTAGACAATTTTTTAGACATTTATACTGACCCATTAAGATTGAGTTAAACTTTTTACGATATAATCAAGCTGTGCATTCATCGAAATAGGATCGTTGAAATAATACGCGATAGGATCAATGCGGTAGACATGATTGCTTTTCACTGCCGGCAAGTCTTTCCATAGACTACTGTTGTACACTGTACTTCCATCTTTATCATCGTCTCCACCCCATGGTGAAGTGAAAATATAATCTCCTGCAAAATCAGGCAAATTTTCTAAAGAAAGACTTGTAAAACCTGCACCACTATCTATCGCTTCTTTTTGTAACATCGGGGTAGCTTTAAGACCTAATGCTTGATAGATAATCTCTCCACCGCGGCCGTAGGTATCTCCCATCGCATAGATTCCTTTGGCATACGGTTGAAGAATAGAGACTGTTTTGTCGCCTACAGCAGCATGTACTTTGGGTTTGACTTCATTAATTTTCGCTTCCCATGCGGCGGCTACTTCTTTGGCTTTATCTTCTGTGCCTGTCATTTTACCTAATTCTTGCAATAACTCTTTGTACGTATATTGTCCATATTTGATTGCAACAGTCGGAGCAATTTCCTGATATTTTTCTAGATTTTTATCATTATCCCAGATCACAATCAAGTCTGGATTCAATGCTAATATTTCTTCAATATCTGGACTATCGCTTAAATTAGTAACACCATTCAGCGTTTCTTTCAACATAGAACTTTGAAAAACATAATCAATTGTAGCAATCGGCTTAATGCCCAACGCATATAGATATCCATAATAACTAGCTGCAATAACAACAACACGCTGAGGATGACTGGGCACTTTCACTTCGCCATTTGCCGCTTTGTATGTAATCGTCTTATTTTCTGTTGTGGCTGGTTTCTCCATTGTTGATGATGTCGGTGGAGAAGCTGTTGGTGTTGTACTTTGACCACAAGCCGCTAGAATAGCAATCAGCAAAATGGTAGTGAAAATCATACTGAATTTTTTGAGGATGTACATGCTGTATAACCGCCTTTTATCCGTAATATTTTATTCCTGAATAAATGATAAAGATTATCATTATCAATTGGAATATTAGCACAGAATGAAAAGCATTGCATCCATTTTTTAAAAATACACTAGACCAAAAACCCCTTCTCTAGAATAAGAAAAGGGGTTTTTGGTATGAGTTATATGGATCTGATCATACTTACGTTATGATTTTATTTAAAAGCCATTGTCGCATGAACAGCTTTTTGCCAGCCAGCATATAGACTTTCACGACGTGATTCTTCCATATTCGGGGTAAATTGATCGTTCAATTCTTCGTGTGCTGCGGCAATCTCATCTAGACTTGTCCAGTATCCTGTTGCAAGTCCTGCAAGATAAGCTGCTCCTAAAGCTGTCGTCTCATTTACAACAGGACGATCTACAGGAACACCTAGAATATCGCTTTGGAACTGCATTAAGAATTTATTTTTTACTGCTCCACCATCGACTTTAAGCGATTCGACTTTGAGCCCTGTGTCGCTTTCCATCGCGGTTAATACATCTTTGGTTTGATATGCTAGTGATTCTAATGTAGCGCGAATAAAATGCTCTTTGGTTGTACCGCGACTAAGACCAAAAGCCGCTCCGCGTACTTCACTATCCCAATAAGGACTACCCAATCCTACAAAAGCAGGTACAAGATAGACGCCATCTGTAGATTCTACACGTGCAGCATAAGCTTCACTATCTGCTGCATCGCGGAACATCCGCAGACCATCGCGTAACCATTGAATAGCAGAACCCGCTACAAAGATACTTCCTTCTAGTGCATAATGAATTTTACCATCTACACCGCAAGCGATAGTTGTAATTAGACCATGCTCGGAGCGAATAGGTTCTTCACCTGTATTCATCAGCATAAAGCAACCTGTACCGTATGTGTTTTTGATCGATCCTTTTTCATAACAAGCTTGTCCGAATAGTGCTGCTTGTTGATCTCCTGCTGCACCAGCAATCGGAATATTTTGACCGAAGAAATGATAATCGACAGTATGTGCATACACTTCAGAAGAAGGACGTACTTCTGGCAACATCGAAGCTGGAACACCCAAGATATCAAGCAACTCTTCGTCCCATTTCAATTCATAGATATTGTACATTAACGTACGAGAAGCATTAGAATAATCAGTTACATGCGCTTTACCACCGGATAATTTCCAGATTAACCACGTATCAATCGTACCGAACATTAATTCGCCACGTTCTGCACGTTCGCGTGTACCTTCCACATGATCCAGAATCCATTTTACTTTGGTACCGGAGAAGTAAGGATCAATCAACAATCCTGTTTTATCGCGGAATGTTTGTTCTAGATCACGTTTTTTGAGATCTTCACAGATTTCAGCACTTTGACGAGATTGCCATACCAGTACATTATAGACAGGATCTCCTGTTTTGCGATCCCAGACAACTGTAGTTTCACGTTGGTTGGTAATACCGATTCCTGCGATCTGTACCGGCTTGATTCCAGACTCGGACAGACAAGAAGCGATAACCGCTAGAATCGAACTCCAAATTTCATTTGCATTTTGTTCAACGGTGCCCGGCTTCGGGAAATATTGTGGAAATTCACGCTGCGCCATATATACAATTTCACCTTTTTTGTTAAACAAAATTGCGCGCGAGCTTGTTGTTCCTTGATCCAGTGCCATAATATATTTTTCCATAAATAAGTTCCTCCTTGAGTGGTATACACTAATAAGTCCTATACAATGATGAATAGTTATGAGTTACGCAGTTACTTTACGAGAAACAGAATCTTGTGCTTTACGACCTGAACGATGAGCGAAAAACAAGCAAATCGCTGTAACTACTAACAGTACCCATAGCAGAGGTGTACTTTGACCTTGAAATACATTTTTGTAAAATAGACCACCGATCGAACCGCCTAACAATGGCCCGATAAATGGAACCCAAGCATATTTCCAATTGGAAGAACCTTTACCTGCAATCGGCAACAATGTATGCATCAGACGAGGACCTAGATCACGAGCTGGATTGATTGCATACCCTGTTGTTCCTCCAAGCGATAAGCCGATACTAACCACTAATAAACCAACAATCAATGGATGAACACCTTCTGTAAATTGATTCGCACCCATAGATAACAATACCATGACAAAAATAAATGTACCGATAATTTCACTCAGCATATTTCCGACAGGATGTTTAATAGCCGGTGATGTTGAAAATACGCCTAGTTTGGTCGCAGGATCTGGAGTTGCTTTCCAGTGCGGTAAGTATTGTAAATAGACCAGCAATGCACCTGCCATCGCTCCGATCATCTGTGCCAAAATATATGACGGAACCTGACTCCATGCAAAATCGCCGTTAAAAGCAAGAGCTAGTGTGACAGCCGGATTCAAATGAGCCCCGCTAATATCACCTACAGCATATACAGCCATTCCTACCCCAAGACCCCAACCTGCGGTAACAACCATCCAACCTGAACTTTCTGCAAATGATCCTTTTAATGCAACGCCTGCCGAAACGCCAGCGCCTAAAGCAATCAGAATCATTGTTCCTACTAATTCTGCTATAAATGGTGACATGATAATTCCCTCCATTCAAAGTAGCAAGTTATTTCAACCGATAGACAACAGAAAAAGCCACTGCAAACCACCCCTTCAGTTGTAGGGGTCTTTGCGTGGCTCTCCGGTTCTCCGTCACATTATTAACTTGATAAGTTCATCATATCGTAACATGTAAGCGGTGTCAATATGATAATTTTCATGTGATCTTCATTTTAATGATTTTTCACTTATCTGTACGATAGTGAGCAAACAACTGATCATTGGATGTTGTGACCGCTGTTGCCCCCGCAGTTAGCGCCTGTTCCACATCATCTGCTGTGCGAATAAGACCGCCTGCAAATACAGGAATATTAGTACGTTCAATCACTTCTTTGATCATATGAGGGACTACCCCCGGTAAGACTTCAATATAATCTGGCTGTGTCTTTTGCAATAAAGCATAACTTTTTTCAAGCGCAATTGTATCTAGCATAAATACACGTTGAATCGCTATAACACCTTTTTGCTTGGCTTTCAAAATCATATTACCACGTGTCGAAATAATACCGTAAGGCTTAATCTCCTGACACAAGTATTCGGCTGCATACTCATCATTTTTAAGCCCGTGCACCAGATCAGCATGCAAAAACATTTTTTTATGCTGTTGATTTGCCATTTTATAAATATTTTTGAGTTGTGCGATATGAGTATCTAAAAATACTCCATATTCATACGAACTGGATAAGATTTGTTCAAATTGCTTCATACTTTTGGCTGCTGGCAAAATCGCCTGACCGTAAAACATCGTTAATCACTCTTTTCTACATAAGTAAGTTCTTTCATTACACTTCGATATCTATATCCATTCGTTTGATTACTGTACGAGCACACTCTATATTAACCCATTCTTTTACAATATGTAATGCCAAATGAATACCTGCGGAGATCCCTGCGGATGTCATAATTGCTCCTTGATCCACAAATTTCACTCCTGATTTGACGATCACTTCAGGATAATCGTGTTGCAATCGATCCAGATCCATCCAGTGTGTCGTTGCTTGTAGACCATTCAATAATCCTGCTTCCGCTAACACTAATGCACCGGTACAAATAGAAGCTAGCAATTTCACCTGTTGAGACTGCGTCTGTATCCACTCTATGATGACAGGATCATGAATAATGATTTCTTCTGCACCGTACCCGCCAGGAATAATCAATATATCCAATGCCGGCATATGATGGATAGCATAATCTGGTTGTACTTTTAACCCGTTACGAGCACTGATCTGCTGCCCGTCTGGAGATATCGTATGTACTTGAAATAATTTCTGCTTTTCGACTGTCTCTGCGAGTGAGAACACTTCAAACGGCCCTGCAAAATCCATCACTTCTACTTCATCAAATAACAAAATACCGACTTGATAACGCTCTGGAAGATCATTATTGATTGGCATATTGAATGACTCTCCTTATCAATTAAAATGGCTCTCATTGTAAGTATAGATGATCTCATTTTTTATGAATTTGGTTTATTTGTCTATCATGCATCAGTTGTGAAATAAAAAACAATAGCCATGTAAAATCTTTTATAGTAAAATTTGCATACTTTAGTTTTTACGCATTAAAGCGTTGATGGAGAATATTCTAACACAGGTATGCTCTTGAGTTATATCTATTGTTTAGACAATCAACGTTTTTATCAAATTACAAGAATAGGAGATTACATCATGAATGCTGTAGCCAAAGTGAGTAAGTTTGTAGGGGATACATTTTCGATCTGGGTCATATTGTTTGCGTTGCTTGGATTTTTTATGCCCACGTTGTTTACCGGTTTGAAAGGACAGATTTCGTTATTGCTTGGAATTGTGATGTTTGGTATGGGGCTAACGTTATCTTCTGCTGATTTTCGCGAAGTGTTTCGCCGTCCTTTGGATGTTGCACTTGGAGTGGTAGGGCATTATATTATTATGCCGTTACTTGCGTATGGTCTAGCGATTGCGTTGCAACTTCCACCAGATATTGCTGTTGGTGTAATATTAGTCGGTTGTTGTCCAAGTGGTACATCTTCTAATGTAATGACTTTTCTATCTAAAGGAGATGTAGCGCTAGGTGTATCGATAGCTTCTGTATCAACATTGATCGCTCCACTTGCTACACCAGCGATGATTTCTTTACTTGCTGGACAATGGATGGATATTAGTGCAAGCAGTCTGATTTTAGATATTCTCAAAGTAGTGATCGTTCCTATCGTACTGGGCGTTATTGTAAAATCACTATTTCGCAAGCAAGCAGAAGCGGCTACAGTGGCATTGCCTTTTGTTTCTACACTTGCGATTGTATTGATCGTCTCGATCGTTGTTGGTCTTAATCGTGACAAAATTGTTGAAACAGGATTGTTGATTTTCCTTGTCGTTATTTTACATAATGGACTTGGTTATTTGCTCGGATATCTATTTGCCAAAGCGATTCGCATGAATCCTGCACAACGCAAAGCAATTGTTTTCGAGACAGGTATGCAAAATTCAGGGCTAGGGGCTAGTCTTGCTGCGGCTCACTTTAATCCTTTGGCTGCTGTGCCGAGTGCTATTTTCAGTGTATGGCATAATATTTCAGGTTCGTTATTAGCGACATGGTTTGCTCGTCGCGCTGCCAAAGAAGAACAACAGGCATCTGATAGGATTAAAAAATAATAACAGCTAAAAAATAATCTTGTCCCCTTCTGAAGATGGCGTTTACATTTGCGTCTCTTCAGGTTTGGGGATGTCAATAATACTTAAAATAAAGAGAAGTATTCAAAACAATCCAAAGCTAAGAAGTAGCATATTCAAAAATATTTAGCTTGTCAAAAGAATAAATTTGAATTATTATAACCTAGCTAAAGGGATCACAATCCTATTCTAAAAGTCGTTCTATATTTTTTTATCAAATGGTTAGCCGGCTTACTAAAAAATAAACAGTGAAGGAGTCTGGTATTTTTGGATTATTTAATTTCGTCAGAACATGAGACATCTCAAGAACTTCCATTGTATAATCAAGTGATAACGAATCGAGCGGCTGTCGAAATTGCTTTACTATACATGGATATGACGGCTAATCTGTCTGAAAGGGACGAATTAGATATGGACTTTGATATACGTGATCTACCTACCAAAGAAATGCTTCAAGAATTTTCAAAATCTGTACCTGAAATCGATATTTCGGCTACAGAAGCCATGCTTCTTTTTATGCGTACCGCTTCTAACATTTTCAAAGTCAGTTCCAATGGTTTTGAAAAATTCGATGTCTCTAGTGGCAAGTTCGCTCTATTGATCTTGTTATATCGCAATCAAAATACAGGGCTTCTTGCATCCGAACTCGCTGAGAGAGCCGGTATTACCAAAGCAACTGTGACGGGATTGTTAGAACGTATGGAACGCGATCATCTGATTTTTAGAAAAGATCACCCTTCTGATCGTCGTATGAGTATTGCACATCTTACAGATACCGGTATGACATTAATGAATGAGTTATTACCCGTTCATTTTCTCAGTACTTCTAAGATTATGAGCGGTCTTTCTGAAGAAGAAAAAGCAATGCTATTGTTATTGCTTGAAAAAATTAAATTAGGCATTCCTGAAGGTGAAGAAGTCTATAATTCGTATCAGATCAGACATAAATAGTGTCTTTTCTATCACTTAGTTAGCCGGCTTACTTTATTTCCAGAAATCCTTTATATTATTCTCTATACTAGATTAAGGAGCGTTTAATTCATGAATCGCAGTCAAGTAGCCAGTCTTATTATCCCTGTTATTTCTATTGTATGTTTACTTAGTGGTGGATTTTTGTTGCAAGCCAAAGGGCATGATCAAGTCACTGCCTCGCAGACTTCCAAAAGTTCTACTTTAAGTTCAGATAGCATCCATGTTTCTTTTGAAGAAGTAGGTGGTAAAGTCGTTAACATTCCTTTCACAGAAGAAAAAATAGTCAAAAAAGGAGACATCTTAATGACTCTTGATTCTACCGATGTCGACTTGCAAATTGAAAAACTTCAAAAACAAATGAAACAGTATGATACACAAATCATGCAACAGCAAAAATCAATCCAATTGGGTTATTCCAAAGCAAGCACACAGGAAAAACAAGCCCAATTAGCGATAGAACAATCCAAAGTATCTCAGAGTAAAAGTCAGTCTGCTCTCGAAAGTGCACAAGCTGCTCAGCGCCAAGCACAGTCTGCTCATCGTCAAGTACAAGCGGCTGAAAAAGAAGTCAACAATGGCGCACGAGCAGAAGATATCAAGCAACAACAAATTGCCATCCAATCAGCGACCCAAAGTCTTCAAACGGCTCAAATCAATTATGATCGTACACAAAAATTATACAATTCTGGACTCAGTACCAAAGCCGATATGGACAATGCAGAACAGTCTTTGACCCTTGCTAAAAATCAATTAAACCAACAACAAGAAGCGTTAACAAAGTTGAATAATGGCGCAACTTTAGAAGAACGAGAACAAGCTAATGAACGTACCCAACAAGCAGTAGAACAATCCAATCAGGCAAATGTAAGTGTGACGCAAGCGCAGACAGAGTTGCATGGTGCAGAATTAGCGATTCAGACTTCTCAGACCCAATTAGATGCTGTCCAACAAGCACGCCAACAATTAGCAGATCAAGAACTTGCTGTAGATTTACTTCAACAACAAAAAGATGCACAACAAATCGAATTAAAAACATTGTTGCTCAAAAAATCAAGATTGATTCTCAAAGCCCCAAGCAACGGCAAAATTACAGCAATCAGTACAGAAGTAGGCGAAAATATCAGTCAAGGCGCACCTATCGTTACCTTGGAGACCAATAAAATGTATTTTGATCTTTATGTCAGTGAAGATCAAGCCACCAAATTTCATGCTAAACAAAAAATAAAAGTGAACATTCCTGCTCTTCACAAAGACTTAAATGGTGAAGTTCGTTATATTACTGCGGCTCCTCAATTTGCAAATCTTAAAATGGCACGCGAAAAAGGCGAAGCTGATGTGGCTACTTTTCAGGTTCGTATTTATGTAGACAAGTCAGCTAGCTTATTGCCAGGCATGACTACTGAGGTGAATATCGATGAAATCACTTCTTGATGAATGGCATTATCTAATCAAATCGAAATATCCTATCATTGCGATCATTTTCCCATTGGTAGCTGTGTTAGCTTATTCTTTGCTATTGCCAAGCAGTCAGATCAATGAATCCAAAGTCGTTGTAGTGGATCAAGATAATACTTCCTATAGTCGGCAATTGATTCAGAAAATCGATGCTTCTCAATATATACAGGTCGATCAGATTATTTCGTATACGAATAATCCTGAATCTTACTTTTACCATGAGCAATATCTAGCAGTAATCTCTTTGCCTAAAGGGCTTGAAGAAAATCATAATCGCTCTTTACCGAATCGAATCGGGTTGATTTTAGATAATACCAACTCTCAAGCGGTTACCTTTATTCGAACCGCAATGCAAGAAATTACAGGCTATGAAAATATGCAATTGGCTATCCCTGCCTTATCCAGAACAGGCATGAGTATAGAGCAAGCGCAAGGAACAGCTAGTAATCTGGCGGTAGAAGTAAGATCGTTATTCAATCCGACCAGTAGTTACGACAATACGACTATTCTTACATTTATATGTATGTTCTCATTTATGATGCTCAATATTAACAGTCTTCCTATCATTTCCAGACTTCGGGTATCTCATCGTTTAGCGGGCGAACTCCGTAATCCGTTCAATCCACTTATTCGCATATTACCTTATGTATTGTTCTCAACAGCAGGATTGATTTTTGCGATGGGGGTTTTGAAATGGGTAGGCGGTAGTCGATTTGAAGGCAATGTTGCTTTATTTATGATCCCTGTTGCGCTCTATGTATTCGGTTCTGTTTGTATTAATATACTGGTAGCTTGGGGAGCCGCACATCCAGGCATAGCTATAGGGCGAATGATCTTTATCTTTATGCCTGCTTTTGTACTGTCAGGTGGCACGATGGCAAGAGCACTTTTTCCACCTTTGGCTTTGCAAATTAGTGACTTTTTCCCATTTGTATGGATGTTCAAATTTCTGCGCAGTATGGGATTACGAGGAGCTTCTTTTCAAGAAATGTTACCTGAGCTAGGTTCAATGATGTTGTATGTAGCTGTTCTGGCTATGCTAGTCGTTGCTAGAGGATTATGGGAAAAGCAAAAACTAGCCAAACTTCAAAAAGGATCTTCACCTGCTCATTCCGAAAAGCCATTTCCCGGGGCTCCACCTAATGCTGTAAGCACACCTACACCGGAACCATCCAAAGGATAATAACATCCTAGTATCGTTCAACCAACCCCTATCATCAAGAGGCTACAGGCTTTTGATCGATAGGGGTTTTACATTGTAATAATTACTGTAACAGACCGAATAACAGTTATCTATTAGGCATCTTTAAGATATCTGAATCATTTATCAGATCAGCTAACGTATACTGTTGAAGATAATCGATGACCTGTTGCTCAGCTCCTTTCATAATGCTACTCAACCGTTGATTCATCTGTTCATTATCTGACATACCATCAGTCTGAGGTAAATCCTGAATAGGTTGCTCGATCCGAATCGCTAGATAGATAGCAGACAATGTTAATTGATCTGCCGGTATCCGTAACGTGTATCCACCATCTCGTCCTTCGCGGGTATCTACAATCTTATGACTGGCGAGTGTAGCTAATATTCTGCGCAAAAAAGTAGGATGAGAATGAACCTGAGTAGCAAGCATCGCGCTGGATAATGTTCCACCACTGGAAGCAAGCCCGGCAAGAGCCTGAACAGCTACACTAAAGCGTGCGGGCCCAATCAATTTAGCTCGTGTCGTCATAAACGTCCTCCTACTTGATGTTGATGTTGATGTTGATGTTGATGTTGATGTTGATGTTGATGTTGATGTTGATGTTGATGTTGATGTTGATGTTGATGTACAAAAAGTGTATCCCAGCCATAGCAGGAAGACAATCTATTTATACACGAGAAAAAGACGATTGGAATAGAACTCCAACCGTCTTTCTGATAATCATATTGTATGTAGCATATGATTATATTATTTAGCAAAAGTATCTGTTAGTACAGGTACGATTTGAGATTTACGAGAAACAACACCTTTAAGCATCGCTTGATTGTTTTCAAGTTTTACTTGATATGCTTCTTCGACTACATCTGTACGCTTACCTAGAGCAAGACCTACAGAATCGTTGTTCAAAATATCTGTTACTACGAACAAGAATAGATCCAGACCTTTTTTCTCAATGACTGCTGTCAAAGCTGCTTCAATCGCTGTTTGTTGAGACAATACATCATTTACATCTACAGCATTCACTTGAGCGATTTCGACTTTAGCATCACCCATTTGGAATTCTTTTGCATCCAAAGTGATCAATTGCTCTACTGTTTTGTCGCTTAGATCAGCACCTGCTTTAAGCATATCTAGACCGTATTTAGCAATATCTACTTCAGCAATACGAGCCAATTCATTCGCCGCTTCTACATCTTGTGGTGTGCATGTAGGAGATTTGAACAACAACGAATCTGAGATAATAGCAGATAACATCAAGCCTGCATTTTGCTTCGAGATCGATACGCCATGTTCTTTATACAATTTATTCAAAATCGTTGCTGTGCAACCTACAGGT
The DNA here is from genome assembly GCF_042681745.1 of Paenibacillus nicotianae. NCBI lineage: Bacteria > Bacillati > Bacillota > Bacilli > Caryophanales > Paenibacillaceae > Paenibacillus > Paenibacillus nicotianae. Next base: position 118,503 of record NZ_JBHUGF010000006.1, read on the forward strand.
TCTGCACGATAGTACAACGGGCCGCTAGTTTCAAAATTAGCGATACGGTGATGATCGATAACTTCGATTACTGTAACCTCATCGATATCGTCAGCACTTTGTTGACGTTCATTGTGGTCAACAAGAATAACTTCTTTCGCTTCAACAGCCACTTTTTCTACAAGACGTGGAGCTTCTACTTTAAAATAATCCAAAGCATATTGTGTTTCACCGTTCACTTCGCCTAGACGAACTGCTTCAGCATCTACACCTAATTCTTTTTTCAATGCTGCATAAGCAAGCGCAGCCGTAATCGTATCCGTATCGGGATTTTTATGACCAAAAACTAATACTTTTGACATAATGACACTCCTTCGCAATCTGTTTTGGCAAAAAAGGGCTAACCCTTTCAAGTTTCCTTCCATAGTATACCTTGATTTCAAATGAAAATGAAGTTTAATCCTATTAATTGTATAGGAATAACTGTGTAACATTTTTTTAGAATAAGGCTACCGTAGGATTGGTTCTACATAAAGTAACCCAATCTGCGGCGATACTACTCAGTGGTCGCTCTGCATGATACAGAATCTGGCTATATAACTGAGGATCTTCTTCTATCCATGGGAGTATCTCCAATTCACTGTACGCTTCTTCTTGAAGCAATACAAATTGAGGCAAAAAAGCAATACCCCATTGTTTGGCAACTGCTTGCTTAATAGATTCTATATTACCAAGTTCCAGATAAATCTGGCTAGTCTGCCCTTCTTCTTTCATCTTTTGGATCAGATATGCGCGATACGTACATCCTTCTTCTGTCAAAATCAATGGTTGTTGATGCAGATCAGAAGTAGAAATTGAAGAATGTTGAGCTAGTCTATGCTCTGGATAGATCACAACTTTCATTTCTACTAGAAAAAGAGAAATCGCTGTGATATCACGAGCTTGGTAGGGTGTATCTAAAATAAGAGCAATATCTAATTCTTGCTCACGTAGACGACGGATAAGTTGTGGTTCTTGATCCAATACAATTTTGACTTGTACCTGAGGATACTGTTGCCGGAACTGTGCAATGATACCAGGCAGATAATAGAGCGATAGACTTTCAATCGTCCCTATCGTTAGTATAGTCGGTTCTACATCTGTCATAGATAATGCTTGTCTAGCTTGTTGTTGTAATTCAATCATCTGGCAAGCATAAGGTAATAACTTTTCTCCGGTTGAGGTTAATACGACAGCATTACCTTTGCGCTGAAATAATCGCTTTCCACCATATAATTGTTCCAATCGCTGAATATGATTGGTGACACTGGATTGAGCATAATCCAGCTCTTGCGCAGTACGTGTATAATTCCCCCATTTTACCAATTCACAGAACGTTTTGAGATATAACAGTTCCATTTCATCACTCTTTTCCTACAAAAAAATACGTCATCTTTTCTATAGCTTTTATCAAATGATTCATTATCGATCAGATCGATAGTGAGTATCTATAACTCTATAACACTTGTATCTTTTGCTTTTTGTACAATCTATATAGAACATATTTCTCTTATTCTTGTTCAACATAACCCACTATTGAAGGAGTTGTCTACTTATGAATCATGCTCCACGCTTTTCGCTTACACTTGAAGTCCCGGCTGCAAATAGTGCAGATGCTTATCAGCATTTTACAGCCAAAGCCGCATACGAAACAGATGTTGCTGATGTCATGATCGATTGTCAAAAAGGAAACCCGCCGTTTATTTTACTAGATGTACGAGATCAACTAACGTATGAGCAATGTCATATTCCCGGTGCTATCCATATTACAGGTCGACAGATCAACGCAAAAACAACTGCTCATTTAGATAAAAATACGACTATTGTAACTTACTGCTGGGGTCCTGCTTGTAATGGAGCAACCAAAGCAGCAGCCAAATTAGCTTCTCTTGGATTTCCTGTTAAAGAATTACTAGGCGGAATTGAATACTGGCGCAAAGAAGGTGGACAAGTCGAAGGAACATTAGGAGTAGAAGCTCCGATGTATTGGTCTATAATTAAGTAATATAAAAATATCTGTTGTTTCTCAAAAAATGAGAAACAACAGATATTTTAAAACATTTTTAATTCTCTTAAACCTTCTAAAACGAGCCGTATAATCTCAGTAATATTAGTAGTTAGAAACAATTTATAATTGTCTTCTATACTCAACCCATTTTTTAATCCATTTACGCCTACTTTTGCAAAATATAATTTTAAAGCTTTATAGTCAATCTTAGTTTCATTATTAAAATTATAGCTATTATAAAATTTATTATATGAACTAGATGATAAATAATATTCTTCTAATTCTGGAACAGATTCGTTTTTTAAAGCATTTATAACAATTTCTGTTGAGCCTCCAAAGCCACCTATCAAAAAAACAGGTTTTTCAGCTAACATAAAAGAATACACTTCTTCTATAATGCCTGGATATTTACCTGAAAATCCTTTAGTTTACCTCCTATAGCTATCTTAATATCAGTATCTTCAGCCATTTGTTGTCGCATTAATGTCAAAGAATCAGCTACATTAGATTTATAATTTCTTTTTTTATTTTTATTTAAATCATTAAAATCAAACTCGTTAGGAACACAAATAAGTTTAGTAATATATTTAAATTCTGCCTTCTTTTTTTCAGGTATTTTTTTATAATATGGATAAGCCAAATAACTATCTATTCTTTCAGAAACTTGATTATACTCTTTATTATATGTTTTAGCTGTATCTAATAATATTTTAGCAAAATTGAATTGAGGTTTATAACTCAAACTTCCTCCATAAGCAAGATTATAGCCACTAACTAAAAGATATCTTGATATTTCAACTAAGGCATCTTGTAGATGTATTTTGCTAAATCCATTTTCAAATGAATCTTCAATTTCAGAAATGGATAGAGAAATTTTAAACTGCTTAGACATTTTATTTTTAATTAATAAAGGAAAAGAAGTTGGAGTAATATATTTGAATTTTCTAACTTTAGATAGAATTTTTAATTCTTCTTGCCCTAATGGAGGATCTGGATAAATAATAATCTGATTTTTATCTGACTTCAAATTAGATACAGTTAGGAGCTCAGAAGGATAAGAAAATATTTCTTTTTTCGAATTCATAATATCCACATTAGAGTTGAAAATATCAAATTGTTTAGCTGCATATTCCATAAATAACTCTTGATATTTAAATCTTAGTGTTTCTTTTAAGATAAATAAAATAATATAATTTGCAATATCAGGTTTACAATTTCTTTTTTTTACACGAAGTGTCCTAACATTAGACATATAAGGAAAACTACGATCTTCACCATTATTAAATAAATTAAGTATGACAACTGGACGATTTTTTTCTTTAGAAAACATGACTTCTTTTCTGCACCATTCTCTACTAGAATATTTATCGGTATGAACAACTACCAATACAGACTCCTCTATATTCTTTTCGATCTCTTGTGGAAAGTCATATCCAACAGCAATATCATTAGCGTCAAAAAATGTTTTGACTGGAGTTTCTGAATGAATATAATCTCTTAATTGTTTAGCAAACTTCACTCCATCTTCTTTTGCATGGCTAATAAAAAGTTTTAAAGGAGGTTTATCATCAGACTTTTCACTGCTTCTATTAATATTGTAAAGTAATCTACAAAATTCGTGCGTTAAAGTAGAAAATACATAATGTGGATCAGATTCATGTTCAAAAGCTCTCAAAAAGTTTTTTTGCGGTAAATTTCTATTTACATTAAATGATCTTTGATCATAAGCCACAGGAAAAACTCTTAAACTCGATTGTTCATCTAATTCTTGTTTTACTAGTATATCTATATACTCTTCCCAGTAATTATCATTGACCATTTTTAAATCTACCAAAAGAATTACAGCTATATCATCTGAAATATTATCAGGAATAGGTGCCATTTTTGTTCCACTTCTAAAAAATACTGGAATGCCGATTCCTCTAGCAAGAGGATCTTTAATATCTCTATTGAAAAAAGAAAAAAACTATTTGCAATTTTAATTCCTTCTTCAAAATCTGGATGCCATGCTACAAAGATACTTAAAGGCAATTTAAAATCAGAAACTTTTTTCCTCCAATAAAAAATATTATCAAAAAATTATAATTATTAATCAAATAAATTCTTTATCATTCTCTTCCGTTGGTTAAATATAGGATGCTTTTTAACTTCCTTTAAGTCCATAATTAATATAATATCGTATTTTCTTTTTTTATATCTATCTGTTCATTATAATCCTGAACAAGATATGATGGAAAAATCTCTTTCTAATTTTAATAAAATAGCATAACCAATATGTCTACCATGATTTACTTTACAATTTTTCTTGAATCTATCAGGTATTTTATCTTTCTTTATACGGATGTAAAGAAGAATAAATTTCCCAATCAACCCATTTTCTTGACCATGTATCTTTTCCAATTAAAACAATAGTAATAACAGAATCTTTTAATTGCTTAGTTCTAATTTCATTTAAAATATAATCTTTATTTTCACTTTTTATTTTTTTCTGATAATGAGCTATCAATAAATATATGATTTTCGCTATAGAATTCTCTAAATTGGTCTGCATAATGTTGATAACTTACAAAAACTTTATGAATATTCATATTAAGGTCTAACCTTATTTAAGATCAATTCTACAATTTCTTCATATTCTAATTGATTTGCATTAATAAATCCTATATTAATATCTAACGTTTTTATTAATTCTTCATCTATTATGATAGGTAATAAAAATAGATCATTTTTCGCTAAATACTCTCTAACTTTGATACTATTCCATTCGATTTGAGTCCATTTTTTTTTCATATAGTGATTGGAAAGAAGTACAATACAATACTTACATTGTTCAAAATACGTTTTTGTAAGATATGATGGTAGGTCTTCTCCCCATATTTTAGTAGTTTGAATTTCATCATAAAATATTTCTAAATTGAATTTGGTTAAAGATTTTGCTAGTTGAGAAGCAAAGAACCGTTCCTCACCAGCAAATGAAATACCAATATCATAAAGATAATTTTGTTCCGAATTTTTTTGTTGGTCTTGATCTTCCTTTAGCTGTTCGATAGTGTTCGTTATATTTTTTGCTTTAACTGTTCCACCAGATATAAAAATACCATTATTAATAATATTTTTCATATTATTACTCCTTTAAAGTTAGCTAAATACTTCTTTCACTTTGGATTGCGTTTTTTGCGAAAAAGTTTGATTGCTAATATTCTCTGCTTGTACATTACCACCAGTAATCATAATGCCATGATTTACGATAGTTTCTTGCCTAGCTTTAAATACTGTTGTATCAATATGAAACATATCTAAATACTCAAGAACACTTTGAAATAATCGCTGTTCAATTTGCTTTTGATACATTTCTGCGTCTGACTCTTGTAACAAATTGTGAAATTTATTATCTGCAACCATTTCTCTAATACTTTGAGTAGCACCATAATTAAAAGCATGATTAGATTTAGTGTTTAGAGTTTGCTTCTGTTTTTTTAGCCATATTATTAAAATTTGTTTCATAAATTTATATACATTTTTAGGTGATTTAAATAATGAAAATATAGAAGGTATAATTGATTTAATAAATGCTTTTCCAATAATACTCAAATTAATTCCATACCCATATTTATCAATATCCTCAAAACTTTTTTTCAAAGGAGGTAAAATATAATTTTGCATTTCGATATATAAGTTTTGTTCAGTACAACGAATTCTGAAAAAAAAGGAACAAACAAAATCACCTTCCCATGCAGTCACTTGAACAGATTTGTAAAAACGAATATGATCTTCGTCTATTGATTCATTATCTTTTAAGAAATCAATTTGAACATCTTTACGTGGCCTCGATAAATCATTATTTAAAAATCTAGAATCTCCGCGAATTTTTCTACCATCTACATATAATTGATTATCTACTCTTAGTGAATTAATCTGTAATTCTTTGATTCTATCTTCGATATATTTGTATAGTTCAGAATTATTTAAGTAAATATATTCATCACTATTTTTTAATTTTGTTTCGGCAACAAAAGACCATCCAGATAAATGAATACCAGCTCCGACAAAAGGAGAATAATCACCATAATAAGTAATATTAGTCTCTTCTTCATTTTGATTATTATTTAATTTTTGATAAGTATCATTATCAATACCTAAAATAGAGTTAGAATTATCTTTACTAACGCTATTCTGAGATAATTTATTCAACACAATCCAATACGAATAAAGATAAAATATGATATGAACTATGTAAGCTACGATTAATGGCCATGTAAATAGGATAGGTATAAATAAAATAACTCCGTACCACCCATATTCTCTAAAGGTCGATACAATACTCGTACAAAATATAAAAAGCAATATTATATTCATAATTAGATCTCTATTTCTAGCTTTAAGACAATGTGAAGCTAATTTAACTAAATTTATTCCATGACTTGGAGCGATAAAACGGTATTTATCATATACAATTTCATCTAGAACTTTTGTTCTAAATTTCTTATCTAGTTCTGCAGCAGCATAAATGTATCTTTCTACCCTATTTTTTTTCATTATAAATCTCCTTTTTAAAATATCATTACTTTAGTCCTAATAAAATAATGTATTATTTATATTTTATTGTCAATAATTAATATTTTATCTATAAAAATGGAGTCCTTTTTATAAAGGGCTCCATTTCTAAACACTTCCATTTAATTGAAGTAGTTTTATATTCTTGATTGAATCATAATTTCTTTTTATATTGCTATCCTCGTTGTTTTATCTGTTACAATTCCAATGGTAAAACCATCATAACCTTTACTACCTACCGTTTGAATAGATGTAGCTGTGATACGAGGATCGTCAGCTAATAATTCATAAAATTGGCGAATCCCTTGTACACGGCTATCATTACTGTATCGATCCAAGATAGCTCCTTCTCGAACGACATTGTCTCCGATAATGACAGTGCCTGGATGAGACATTTGCAAAGCATATTGTAAATAACGAGCATTATTATTTTTGTCTGCATCAATAAAAATCATATCAAAAGCTTCTACTTGTTCGGTTTCCATCTGACCTAATTGTTCAGATGCATCACCGATACGAATATCAACTTTGTCCTCTAGTCCAGCCAATTTAATATTCTGCCCGGCTACTTCGGCATGATGAGGATCATATTCCAGTGTAATTAATCGTCCATCTTCAGGTAAAGCACGCGCCATCCATATCGTGCTGTATCCACCCAATGTACCTATTTCTAAAATGCGTTTGGCTCTGTTCATCATCACAAACAATTGCAACAATTTCCCTTGTGCAGCAGATACATCATACTCCGGTAATCCTTGTTGTTGATTGTTTTTCAATACTTGCTCTAGTACCTCATCTTTTGAAATTAGATGCTGTTCAATATATTGATCCATTTGACTCCATACTTGAATAGTACTCATATTAACTCCTCCTACTTTATAATGAGTTTCTGTTGTATTGATCTATACCTGTATTATACTTTGGCACTATTGATATTAATAATATATAATTCATACTTATGTATATAAAATATATATGAATAATTGAGAAAGCAGATGATGTGATGTTAAATGTACATGCTCTTTATTTATTTCATACGATTGCTTTGCAAGGAAGTGTAACCAAAGCAGCTCAGCTTTTAAATATTAGCCAACCTTCTATTACCGCACAGATTAAGAAATTAGAAAAAGAAATAGGCATTGTACTCTTTATTCCACAAGGGCGAGGTATTGCCTTAACGATAGAAGCTCAACAATTACTAGAGTTTACCAAGCGTATCTTTGCAGTTACCGGACAGATTGAACAATGGATAGAAGAACATCATCAAGGTCAGCGCGGACAGATTCGGTTAGCTGCTACATACTTACCTGCACACTTTCTACTTCCAAAATGGATTGCCAAATTCAAACAACACTACGAACATGTAGACATGACGATCACAACGACCAATTCTACAGATGCTTTGCGACAGTTATTACAAATGGAAGTGGATATTGCGATTTACGGTGGACTTGCTGAAGAGCAAAAAGAAGAGATTTATGCAGAAGAATTATTTCGAGATGAACTGTGGTTTGTTGTTGCCCCGAATCATCGGTATGCAAATCAACATATTTCCCTACAGGAGATGATGAAAGAACCTTTTGTGATGCGTGAACAAGGAAGTTCGACACGAGAGCGTTTATTGGCGCTGTGCCGAACTCATAATACTCCTCCTCCACAGATTCCTTTACAATTCAATGGTCTACCCGAAGCGATTCAAGCTGTGATTGCTGGTTATGGAGCTAACTTTGTATCTTCATTAGTGGTGCGTGACTATGTGGAGCGTGGACAATTGGCTCGTGTATATGTAGATCATATTCATTTACAAAATAGTATAGCGATTTGTACCCGTCTACATGAGCCTTTGTCGGTAGCCAGCCAGCAATTGATAGCTACGATTCGGCAGTACAGTACATCACTTGATTAGATAGATTCAGTATACGAAGTACAATGCCTAATTCACTATTAGAAATAATTGACTGAATCATTCCAGTCTATAGGATGCGTTTGGATAACGATTCATTAGGAAGAAGCTTGTTCTTGCTTGGTCACAGGCATATACAATCGAACAGCTAACGCAAGTACAAAAGTAATACCTAACATGACACACGAACCGATAATGACTGACCATGAAATCGACCATAATTGAGCAGTCAACCCTAGTATAAATACAGACAACATTTGCATAACGGCTGCCACCAGACTATAAATACTACTAATGCGTCCCATCATATCAACAGGGACATGATTTTGATAAAAAGTCATAAATCCTGTATTCATAAATGCCATAAAAAAAGCTAATACAAAAAATCCAATAGCTGCACCTGTAAACGAATGAGATAAGCTATAGATCACATAGCCTGCTCCAAATCCGATAGCCCCTACTGCTAACAATATGGTGACTGTTAAGCGTTTCACAATCACCATATTTACAAGCGCTCCAACACCTAGCCCTATACCTGCTACACTCACCAGATAACTATATTGACTATCTGTGCCTGCTAATACTTCTTTGACAAAAGCAACTTCCATCGAATCCAGACCCGCTGCCAGTACCATTAGAATTTGAAATAAAAAATAAATGAGCATTACATTCCAGGCTTGTCGGCTAAATCCAATTACCAATCCCCAATCTTGCTTTACCATTTGCCATGAACGCTTCGATTTTGCGATTTTGGTAATCGATTCTTGGTTGACTGGATGATCTATTGTAACAGTTTCCTTTTCAAGATCAGGCAATATCCATGTCATCACACTCGAAATACCAAAAGCAATCGCGGTAACAAAAATCGCCATTTGTGGACTGGTTATCAAAAATAACAAACCTGCAATCGCTGGCCCGATCAAAAATGCACCCGAGTGAATTAAACTTTGGATTGAGTTAAAACGTTTACGATGTTCTGTTGGAATTAACTTGGTCGTATATACCATTGAAGTAGGTCTAAAAATAGAACTTGCCATATAAATAATCAGTACCACTGCATAGATCAAGCTAATATGATGTAAAAAAGGAAGCGTGAAAATAAGCACTGCCCGTATAAGGTCAAATGTAATCATTAATCGACGTTTATTGAGTCGATCCACTACACTCCCTGCCCAACTATTTGTACATAATGTTGCAAACGGCTTGAGAATATACAGACCTGCTATTGCCAGCGGCGACCCTGACATATCTAGCATAGTAAGATTTAAAGCAATTAAGAAAATCCAATCTCCAATATTAGCAATAGCTACACCTGTTAATAAAATAGAAGGATATTTCCAAAAGTGAATATGATGTATCCATTTAGAGTACTTGTTAGAATTATTGTTCATTATGTTGTCTCCTTAAAGGCAAAGACAATAATCAGGTCATGATTAATCTATGTATATTATTTCTTTCTATTCCTTACATGCTATGAGGATAATTGCTTGGTGGTCGATCTAGTATATACATAGTTATGACCTGATCCAGTGTCTATTCCTGATATTTTGGGATACAGTTAATATTTTTTTACAATGTCGTTTGAGATGTATTTGGATCATTCGCTGTCGTTGTAATGGACTCATTATAGATTCTCCTCCTTTGTGTTTTACATAATTTTACTGATTATACCATGTTAAAATCAATTTTTGGAAAAAGCTTCATTTTTTATGTAGCTGTTGTTTTATTTTCATTTTTTGATCGTTTTTTTATAATATTTGATCTGGATATTTCTGGTTTTGATATAGTCATAACAGCAGTTGTCAGTCTTTTTAAAACATGATAAAGTGAACAAATTCCTACGTGATTATAACTTATAAATAACGATATATTATATAACATACTGCTTACTTTTCATTGCAGCCTATAGATCTTTTATTTGGCAAAAATTTTTATTGATTTCATTTCGCGTGGATCATGTCAAATGTTTAGAAGGAGAGATACCTATGTATAAAGTGATGTTGGTTGATGATGAGAAGATTATACGTGAAGGTCTCAAGACTCGAATTGATTGGCAAGTATATGGATTTGAATTAGCAGGAGATTATGCGAATGGGTTAGAAGCACAAACAGCAATCGCCGCTGATCCGCCTGATGTAATTATTTCAGATATATGTATGCCTTTTGTAGATGGATTAGAGTTGGCTGAATTTGCCCATAATCACTATCCAGATATCAAAATGATACTTCTAACTGGATTTGATGAATTTGAATATGCGAGAAGAGCAATTCGACTGAAAGTATCTGATTTTATTCTCAAACCTGTAACAGCTAAAGAGATTCGTGAATTACTCAAGCAGATCAAGTTAGAAATGGATGATCAGCGTCAATTGCATCACAATATCGATCAATTGCATACTCAATGGTCGCAAAGTCTTCCTTTACTCAAAGAACGATTCTGGGAAAAGGTACTAACCTCAGGAGTACCCCATACCGAATGGGAGCAACATCGACTGCAATTTGCTTTACCTCCTTTGTCCTCTGCTTATCAGATTGTTGTTATTGAACCAGATAGCGATACGATCACAGATTCTTCTGCATATACTGCTCCACCTGTTCAAGTGTTATTCGATTCATTGGCGTCTATCATCCAATCTGTATTGCCGGCTCCATGGGAATATACTTCTGTTGTATATCAATCCCGCTGTATCTATTTATTTTCGTATCCTTCTGTAGATCACCAATCTACTACTGCCATATTTGAACAGATCACTCAAGTCATCCACCAACTCCATCTATTATCTAGCCAGCATACTGGTCTTTCATTTACAGCCGGGCTTGCTACTGGATGTACAGATATTGTAGATATACCACAGCAATATGAACAAGCGATACAAGCATTAGAGTATCGATTTCTTTTCGGTACAGGTACGATTTTATCTTTTGCCGATCTACAACAACAATCCACCGCTCAGATGCCGGATATCGATTGGGAAAAAGAAATGATTACGCATCTAAGTAACAATGATCTTACAGAAGCGCAACATGTATCCGAACAACTGGCACAACAGATGATGCTCCAGCAGACATCCCCTACAGAATGTATTTTACAATTTCGTCAAATATCTTTACGCATACAAGATTGGTTACAGCAATTAGGACTAGCATCTGTATTAAGTCCATTTATAAGCCAATCTCAATGGCTAACTGCCCCTACACTACACCAGATATTACAAGAGTGGTTCGTTATGTTAGATCATGTGTCCGCTCATTTGAATACACAAATAAAGATCCATAGTCAGCAACATATTCAAAAAGCGATCTATTATATCGAACAACATTATGCAGAAGCTCATTTATCGTTACAAGACCTCTGTAATCATGTTCTGATGAGTACAAGCAGTTTCAGTCAAGCATTTAAGCAATATACCGAAGTTACTTATGTAGAATACCTTACTCGCGTGCGGATCGATAAAGCCAAAGAATTGCTGCGTTTGACCGAATACAAATTTTATCAGATCGCTGAAAAAGTAGGTTATACAGACCCTAATTATTTCAGTTCTTCTTTCAAAAAACATACCGGTCTCACGCCCAAGCAATACCGGGAACAGCATCGTCATGTAAAGGAGTTGTACAGATAAATGCTACGTGATCTATTCAGAATCTTTACCACCTGGAAATGGAAAAGCTTAACAACCAGCTTACTGGTTGCTTTTTCCGGTCTGATTCTGATCGTGATCGCAATTATCAGTCTTAACAATTATCGGTTGACTGTCGATGCTGCAGAACAGAATTCTCAGGTGTATATTCAAGAGATCATGCGTCAGGTGAATACAAATATCCAGACGTATATAGATAATATGGAAAATATCTCATTACTTGCTTTGACTAATAAAGACGTAACCTACTATATTTCTAGCAATAGCTTTATCGGCAAAAACGATATTCGTCCTTATGAGAAACGAATTTCGGATTTATTTCAAAATATTCTTTACAGCCGTAATGATATCGCTTCAATTATGGTATTTGGTTACAATGGACGCACCGTATCCGATCGGCGAATCACTGCTCTCAATCCTAACATCGATCCCAAGCAACAATCCTGGTATATCAATGCACAGAAAATGAATGGCAAATCGATTGTATCGCCTCCTCATATTCAAAATGTTATTAGTGGCGAATACCGCTGGGTAGTTTCATTAAGTCGTGAACTCAAAAGTAATGATGGTATTACTCCTGAAGGCATTTTTTTAGTCGATTTGAATTTGAGCGTTATTGATAAATTATGTAGTCAGATTTATTTAGGTAAAAAAGGATATGTATTTATTGTAGACGGTACAGGCAATATTATTTATCATCCTCAGCAACAATTATTGTATAGCAATCTAGCTACAGAAGAGATTCCGCAAGTATTAAGTACAGCAAGTGGTCAATCTTTTACTGCCGATGATGCTAAAGGCAAACGAATTTACTCTGTGCAAGATACAGGGTTAGGTTGGAAAATCGTTGGTGTAACATATAGTGATGATCTAATCGCTAATAAATCTTCAATCCAACATTCTATTTTATTATATGCTCTGCTAGGGATCGGAATCTCTATTATCATCTCTCTGCTCTTATCGTTGCATCTGACCAAGCCGATCAAACGGTTGCAACAAGATATGAAGCAAGTGGAACTGGGCAATTTCCATATTCAGACCTCTCTTGAAGAAGATAATGAGATTAATCAATTGGGACAGTCATTTAATGTGATGGTCAATGAAATAAAGCATCTTATGGATGAGACTGTACAAAATAGCGAGCAAAAGCGTAAAACTGAACTTTTACTGTTACAAGCACAGATCAATCCTCATTTTCTCTATAATACACTCGATTCTATTATCTGGATGGCTGAACAAGAAAAGCATGAAGAAGTGGTTGATATGACGTCTGCTCTTGCTAAAATGTTCCGCGCCAGTATCACACGCGATCAAGAATTGGTATCGATTCGAGTAGAGATTGAGCATATTCGTCATTATTTATTTATTCAGAAAATGCGCTATCGTGAACAATTAGATTATGTATTTCATATCCCTTCAGATATACTGCAATACAAAACAGTCAAAATTCTCCTTCAACCGTTTATCGAAAATGCGATTTATCATGGAATACGTAGTAAAACTACACCCGGAATGATCTATATCTCCGCATGGCAAGAACAAGATGATCTGCTGTTTGAAGTGCGAGATAACGGACTGGGTATGACTGCCGAACGCCTGCATCAAGTCAATGAAGGTACAGTGTCTACCAACGCTCAGCATGGGATCGGGATTGGCAATGTCAATGAACGGATTCAGCTTTATTTTGGGGAAACTTATGGTATGAGTATCCACAGTGTATTAGGAGAAGGTACTATTGTTACGATTCGCGTACCTGCTATTTTGTGAAATATAGAAAGTGAGATTGAGTATGAGGAATCAACGTATTAGCTGGTGGATAGCGATTTTACTGGTAGCCGGTGCATTGTATATTATCAGTTATTTTGTCTGGTTTACTTCTACCGCTGAAGAAGAAGGAACGATTATGATTATTCTCAAGTCGAACAGCCCTCAATCAGACTTCTGGCAAACCGTTCGTAGTGGTGCAGAAGAAGCTGCTAAAGAAAAAGGTATTCAGTTTCTTGTATCCGGTCCTTTAGATGATACCGATATTAATAGCCAGTTAAACGCTCTTCAAGAAGCACTGACAATCAAGCCACTAGCTGTCGTAATCGCACCATTAAATGATAAGCGCGTTTTAGCTGGTATTACCCGGTTACAAAATGCTCGGATTCCTGTAGTCGTTATGGATACTCCTTTACCTGTTAACAATGCTCCTTCTTCTGTTTCTAGCGATCATGTACAGATGGGAATGCAAGCTGGCAGAATGGCTGCTTATCAGACGAATACTGCACCTTATGTTGCAATTATTGGCGATTATCAATCTTCCAGTATTTTCAAAGCACGCGAGCAAGGAATCAAGCAAGTACTAGGCACTGTTCCTCATCAACGTACTATTACTTATTATTCAGGAGAATCTGAACAACTAGCCTATGTATTGACCAATAAATTACTAGATGAGTATCCGCGACCGAATGCATTGATTGTTATGAATGAGCCTATTGCTGTCGGTGCAGCACGAGCACTCAAAGAACGTCATTTGGATTCGATAATGTTTATCGCTTTTGATAGTTCTTTTTATGAGATCGAATTGTTGGAAGAAAAAACGTTAGATGCTCTGATTGTGCAAAAGCCTTTTAATATGGGTTATTTGGCTGTACAAAAAGCTCTGACTGATCCCAATGTGTTGGATAGCCAACATTCGATCACAATGATTCCTTCTACTGTTATTACACCGGCAACAATGTATACTCCTGAAAATCAAAAGTTATTATTCCCCTTCTATGAAAAATAAAACGGAAGGATAGGTAGATATGCGAGCAAATCGTTGGATCGGATTTTACATCAACAGCTTGTTAATATTGGTTGTTCTACTAAGTGCTTGTACCTCTTCTGCTGTAGCACCTGTTCCTGCTGGCAATACTGAAAAACAAGCAGTTATCAAGTTTGTAGCGGCTGAATATAGTTCAAGCACCAAGCCTTTACTCGAACGACTCGTTCGTAATTTTATGCGCGAACATCCTTCGATTACTGTTGAGTTACAAGTGGTCAACTGGGATCTTATTGATGGCGTATATACTTCTATGATTAGCGAAGGGCAACCCCCTGACTTACTCAATATGAATATGTATGCTCGCTTTGGACATGATCAATTGCTCAATAATATGGATGAACTGATTTCAGATGATCTCAAAAATAAACTTTCTCCTCATTTATTGAAGCTTGATCGTATTAACGGACAACAATATGCTATTCCTTATGTCGCGACGGTTCGTAAATTATACTATGAACAAAATCTATTTCAACAAGCAGGCATATCGTCCCCTCCACAGACATGGTCTCAATTAACTAAAGATGCCACCAAACTGAAAGCAATCGGTGCTTATGGCTTTGGTGTTGATTTAACCGATAATGAAATACCTGCATATTTGTCCTATTTCTTTTTTGGAGCAGGTGGCGGGTGGATGAAAAATGGAAAATGGGATATTAACTCTCCTCAAAATGTTGCCGGTCTTACTTATCTCAAGCAATTATATATTCAAGGTCTGACCGATCCTGAACCTACAGTTACGATTCGAGATGAGAAACAGCGTATTTTGGGAGACGGAGAATTAGGAATGATGATCAGCGGTAATTATTTTGCGGCGGTTACAGAACGCGAATTTCCAAATACAGCCTGGGGTAGTGGAATCATTCCTGTAAAAGATGGACAACCTGAAATGAATTTTGGGGTTCAAGATGTGATGTTATCATTCAAAACAGACCATACAAATAAAGCAGCTCTCTCTACGTTTTTAGATTATTTATACAATGACGAAAATTATGAAAATATTATACGTCAAGAAGGAATGATCCCTGTTACAACGACTGTTGCCAGTAAATTATCGTTAGAAAACCCACAAATGGAAACTGATATCAACCGTTTACAAACAGCACACTTTTATCCATTGCAACAACCAGAATGGGGAGATATTATAGCATTAACTCGTAAAATGGGTAATGCTATCTTATACAATGAAATCACACCGCAAGCCGCTTTAGATCAAGTACAACAATATGCTGAACGGCAACAGACTCTTTATCAAAACCCTACTCACCCGTAATATATCCCACCTATATAACATTGGTAAGTGACTATATTTAACTTATAATTCATTGAATTCTATAAAATCTCGTAAAATATTCAAGATTTAAAATAATATATTCAATATATTTGAATAATCAAATCCCTTATGATAAATACAGACGCCAGATCGTTGCATTGCTAACACAAAGGCGTGATTTAAATTATCAATTAGGGGGTTTGATTTTTTATGTCATGGAAAAAAAGATTATCTGTATTAAGTGCAGCGGCATTGCTGACTGTATTTACATTATCAGGTTGTGGCAGTAGCAACGATTCAGCAAGTGGAACGGCAAGCACAGGAACAACAGCTTCATCTGGTAAAGGTCTCACTGGAGACTTTGAAGTTCAATATTTTGTAGGCGGTTATGGCGATGCCTGGTGGAAAAAAGTTGTCGAAGAATTTCAAACCGCTAACCCCGATCTGAAGATTAAAGTCAGCGCAGGACCAAAAATCAACGATCAAATGAAACCCCGCTGGATAGGTGGTAATCCACCTGATTTTGTTTATATCGATGGTGCAGGTCTAAATGCTCGTCAGATGATTGAAGACGGACAATTGGAAGACTTAACCGAATGGTACAAAACAGCCAAAACAGTAGACGGTGATCTGATCTCTGAATCGTTAACTCAAGCACCTGAAGATTACAGTGGCAAAACATACAATATTCCACTGGCTTTGAGTTCATGGGGTATTTTCTGGGATCAAAAATTGTTTGCTGATAATAACTGGAAAGCACCTACAGACTTCGATTCATTTATAGCGGTAAGCAAAGAAATCAAAGCAAAAGGAATCACTCCTTTTATCCATACCGGTATCTATCCTTATTACATCAATAACTCTATTTTGTATCCAGCTATGGTATCGGCTAACAATGATGACTTTTCAATTTTGCAAAAAATAGCGGCTAATGATCCAGAAGCTTTCAAGAGCCCGGCTGTAATGACAGCACTGAATCAAATTGTCACTATGCGTGATGACGGAATTATCGATCCGGCGGCTGTACAGCTTAATCATACCGATTCACAAATGTTATTCTTGCAACACAAAGATGCGTTTATCGCTAATGGATTATGGATGCCTAATGAAATGTCCAAAGATGTACCCGAAGGTTTCGACTTTGGATTTATGCCATCGATCACACAAAAACCAGGCGGTAAATCTATTGCTGTCACATCTACAGCAACAGTCGGTGTAGCATCTAAAGCCAAAAATAAAGAAGCTGCTTATGCGTTTATTCAATTTATTTTCGCCAAAAAACAAGCTTCTCAATGGGCAGAATTAAGTGGCGCTCCTTCCAATATCAAAGGCGATATCAGTGCTTCCAATGCTCCTGCTTTTGTCAAACAAGCCGCAGAATATTTAAATTCTAAAGATACAATTGTTGTCCCTACGATCACATTCAATGCTGATGTAGAAAAAGCAATGAATGATGCTACAGTAGCGTTAACGATTGGCACGATTGATCCAAATGGATGGATCGAACGCGTATCGGCTGCCGCTCAAAAAGCAGCAAATTAATAAGAAGGATTACAGGAGAGAGCCTGATGCTTATCATCCGGTTCTCTTCTGTTTTACATTCGTGAACATGAATATACGGGATTGAAAAAAGGATGGTGGCTTGATGACTTCGCGGCACTGGCAACGTAATATATTTATTTTATCGTTTATTTTACCTACACTTATTTTATATGCGTTATTTATGGTATATCCCATTATTCAAGCACTATATTATTCCTTATTTGACTGGTCAGGTTCTTCTGAAAACAAAGACTTTATCGGTCTCAAAAATTTCGTCGATCTGATGCATGATCCAATTATGTGGCAAGCCATAGGTAATGACTATTTCCTAGTTGCAGGTAAAATGATTGGTATTATGATTTTGGCTACTTTTTTTGCAGTATCGTTAACCCGCTTCCGTCTGAAATTCGCTTTGTTTTTCCGCTCTATTTTCTTTATTCCAAATATTATTTCTGTTGTTGTTATCGGTGTATTATGGGCATTTATCTACAACCCTCAGATCGGATTTTTGAATTCGATTCTTTCATTGATCACAGGCACAGAAGTCAAAACAGCATGGTTAGGCTTTCCTTTTCATACAATCTGGATGTTACTCCCTCCGTCAATCTGGGCAGGGATTGGATTTTATATGATTTTGCTGATTGCCGCTATTCAAGGTATTCCTGAATCGTATTATGAAGCTTCTTCTCTTGAAGGCGCAGGGCAATGGCATCAATTTACGCAGATTACATTACCGTTGATCTGGGAACAGATTAAAGTCTCGGTATTGAATATTATGATGACTACACTCAATGGTTCCTTTGTTATCGTAATGATTATGACCAATGGTGGGCCGGATAACTCTACTCAAGTAATGGGCTCTTATCTGTATCAGATGGCTTTCCAACAATATCACTTTGGGTATGGAGCAGCGATTGGCGTAATTATTTTGATTATGTCGCTAATCACAACTATTGCTTTACAACGTATCATGCGTCAAGAAACGGTAGAAATGAATTAATACTACCTATTCACACAGATATCAAATAAACGTATCGGTCTGAATTCCACATATTGGATCATCAGAACGTCACTAAAGGAGGATCTTGATGGGCAATATTATGGGTATTCGCAATCCTATTATTCGTATCTTTTTCTATCTGGTGTTAGCCGTGTGGAGTATTACGGTGTTGTATCCGTTACTTTGGACATTACTGGATGCGCTCAAAGACAATAAACAGTTTTATGCTAATCCACCGTGGGCATTACCGGACTTTCCTTTGTTATGGAGCAATTTTAGTTATGTATGGGAAACCTATAACTTTGGCAAATATTTTACTAATTCATTAATTATTACACTAGGTTCCACGTTATTGGGATTGATTTTATCTGCTACTACTGCTTATGTGCTTGCACGTTATCCGTTTAAAGGCAGTAATGCGTTATTTCTACTTTATATCAGTTCGATGATGGTTCCTTTTAGTCTGGCACTGATTCCTTTATTCTTTTTAATGAACAAGTTAAATCTGATTAACACTTCGATCGGTTTGATCTTGGTATATGCTACCACTTTGATTGCTTTTGGGGTATTTGTACTGGTCGGCTTTTTCAAAACGTTACCGAAAGAATTAGAAGAAGCGGCGGCGATTGATGGTGCTTCTTACTTTGGAACCTTTTTCCGTGTCATGCTTCCATTGTCTCAACCAGGACTTGTCACAGTAGCGATCGTCAATATTCTGAATATCTGGAATGAATATTTTGTTGGACTGGTGCTGATTAATGATCCAGATCATTATACTCTGCCTATCGGTATCGCAGTTATGCAAGCTGAAATGCAATATCGTACTGAATGGGGGCCACTGTTTGCAGGGCTATTTATCAGTATTGTACCGGTGCTGATTATGTATATCTTTTTCCAGCGTCAGATTGCCAGCGGGATTACAGCAGGTGCTGTGAAGTAAACCTTAGATAGAATTTGATCTATAGATTCAATCATAAAAAAAGCCGAGTCGCACTCAGGAATGATCCTGAATGTACTCGGCTTTTGCTGATATCTATTCATTGTACTTATTTATGTCTACCCTATAAAGCTACAATTACTAGCAAATACTATTCTACCGTTACACTTTTCGCAAGGTTACGTGGTTTGTCCACATCATGCTCAAGTGCTAGTGAAGCGTAATAAGCTAACAACTGCAATACAACAACAGACAACGCTGGAGTCAATAATGGCAATGTTCTTGGAATCGATAATACTTTATCTACCGATTTCATTAGCTCTTCACGACGTTCTTCATAGCTCACAACCATTACTTCTGCGCCACGAGCTTTTACTTCTTTGATGTTGCTTAATGTTTTTTCAAGTACATCTTCTTGTGTAGCTAGAGCGATAACAGGAATACCTTCTTCGATCAAAGCAAGTGTACCATGCTTCAATTCGCCTGCTGCATAAGCTTCAGAGTGGATATAAGAAATCTCTTTTAATTTCAGAGAACCTTCTTGTACGACTGCATAATCCACACCACGTCCGATAAAGAACAAATGTTTATGTTGAGCGATATGCTCTGCATATTCTTTGATAATCGGTGCTTGTGTTAATACTTGCTCTACTTGCTCAGGCAATGAATCCATAGCTGCAAGAATATGAGCGATTTCTTCTGGAGTTTTTGTTCCACGAATTTCAGCCATATATAGACCTAATAGGTAGAAAGCAATCAATTGAGATGTATAAGCTTTAGTCGATGCTACTGCAATCTCAGGACCTGCTAATGTAGCAATGACATCATTCGCATCACGAGCGATAGAGCTACCTACTACATTCGTTACAGCAATAACATGAGCACCATTGGCTTGTGCTTCACGTAGAGCTGCTAATGTATCTGCTGTTTCACCGGATTGACTCACTACAATAACCAATGTGTCTTTAGCGATGATTGGTGAACGGTAGCGATATTCAGAAGCTACATCTGTTTCTACCGGAATCTTCGCTAGACTTTCAATAATATTACGTCCTACAAGACCTGCATGATACGCTGTACCACAAGCAACGATCTGAATATTACGAATATTTTTGATTTGTTCTTTGGTTAAG
This sequence comes from Paenibacillus nicotianae, assembly GCF_042681745.1. Taxonomy (NCBI): domain Bacteria; kingdom Bacillati; phylum Bacillota; class Bacilli; order Caryophanales; family Paenibacillaceae; genus Paenibacillus; species Paenibacillus nicotianae. The sequence goes on from NZ_JBHUGF010000006.1 coordinate 139,318, forward strand.
TTCAAGTCTGTAAAATGAACACCTTTGCCATCTTCGTTGATGCGACCAAGCATTGTATCGCGGTATGCTTTAGGTTGTTCATGAATTTCTTTTAACATAAAGTGATCAAAGCCGCCTTTTTCTGCGGTTACTGCATCCCAATCTACATGGAATATTTCCCGAGAAATAAAGTTGCCTTCAATCGTCATCAATTCTACTGCATCTTCAGTCAAAACAGCCATTTCGCCATCTTCTAAAATATACACATCACGAGTATATTTCAAGATCGCTGGAATATCAGAACCAATAAAGTTTTCACCTTTACCTACGCCGATAACAAGTGGACTTGCTTGACGTACAGCGACTAATTTATTAGGCTCATACTCTGTTAATACACCAAGTGCAAAAGCACCGCGCATAAAGGTTACAGCTTTTTGTACTGCTTTAACGATATCACCATCATATTCACGAGCAACTAAGTGAGCGATAACTTCTGTATCTGTTTCCGATACAAATACAACACCAGAAGCGATCAATTCATCTTTAAGCTCCAAATAGTTCTCAATAATACCATTATGCACAACAGAGAATTTGCTTGTTGCGTCTGTATGTGGATGAGAGTTAACATCAGATGGTTTACCATGAGTTGCCCAGCGTGTATGTCCAATCCCTGCATTACCCACCAAAGGATGTTCGTCTAACTTAGCTTCCAAGTTCGTCATACGACCCAAAGCTTTAACCACTTGCAATCCTTTACTTGTAAAAACAGAAATCCCCGCTGAATCATAACCACGATATTCTAACTTACGAAGTCCATCCACCAAAATAGCTTGCGTATCTTTATTCCCAATATATCCAACAATACCACACATCGTTGTATTCCTCCGTTCAAATGTTCGTCTCATGACGTTAGTTGCACATTAGAACAGGAGTCAGGGATATACAGATCATAACATTAGAATAGGTATGCACTGTAGATCATCTCTGCACCATATTTAGTTTGGAGTTCTATTATCGATAGTCATCGATTATTCAGCTTTCAATGTACATTCTATGTGATGCTGTAATCCTGCTCATGTTCTATGCACATTAGTAATTTTTATAAAAGTAATCCTGCTATAAAATGCTGATTATTCAGCTTTTTGTATAATATTATGCACCAAACAGAATCTTTGTCGCAGAGATCACTCTCTCCTTTTAAATTCTGCTTTACGGTTTGATGCGTCACCGGGAGGCCCCCGCCGAACATTCGAACACCTCCACCTCGTCAGCTTGATCTTATTTCTCCGTAGCGATCAAGCTCTGGCGCTTAGTGAATCTTGATTCCAACCTCTATCCTCACTTTCTATATTTGAGTACATTAGATTTCATTTACATTACAGTTTCATTACATTTGGTAACTTGTACATTATATCTATTAATCTTTTAGAAAACAATGATAAAAATCTGACAAAATCATCATTACTGATTTCAACCTTTGCTAACAGACTATTTGTTTTCTACTTGAGCAATAAAAACCCTATCATAATACAACAGTTATCAAATAAGATACGGTTATATTTAACCTCAGTTATGAATTTGAAGCAGATTAAATTATAAAAAGAGGTTGCCTTATTCGATGTAACCGACAGTACATCTGCCAATATACATCATAATCTGGCAACCTCATATTTATGTGTTGATGATTTAAACGACTAATTCTTTTTTCACAACATCTACAATTTGATCTACATATTGTTCTAATTCATTTTTGTTAGGGCCTTCAGCCATAACGCGGATTAAAGATTCTGTTCCAGATGGACGAACCAATACACGACCGTTGTCGCCTAATTGATCTTCTACTGCTTTGACAGCCGCTGCAATCGCAGTATTGCCTTCATAACGTGCTTTACTTTCTACACGTACATTGACCAATACTTGTGGATATTTATCCATCATCGATTTTAACTCGCTTAATGATTTACCGGAACCAACCAATGTATCAACTAACTGAACTGCTGTTAAGATTCCATCGCCTGTTGTAATGTAATCGAGGAAAATGACATGACCGGATTGCTCGCCACCTAGCGTATATCCTCCACGTTTCATTTCTTCCATTACATAACGATCGCCTACAGCCGTAATCTTTGTTTCTAAAGCAAGAGATTTCGTTGCTTTGAAGAAACCAATATTACTCATAACAGTAGATACAATCATACTATCTTTCAATTTACCTGCACGATTCATAGCATCGCCGCAGATACAGAGGATATAGTCGCCATCCACTTCTTCACCTTTGTCATCAATCGCTATCAGACGATCAGCATCCCCGTCAAAAGCAAGCCCGATATGTGCACCATGGCGAAGAACTTCTTCTTTTAACTTTTCAGGATGAGTCGAACCGCAATGATCGTTGATATTCAGACCATTAGGCTCTGCTGCAATCGTGATCACTTCTGCGCCTAATTCTTTGAAAAAAGTTGGCGCTAATTCATAAGCCGCACCGTTCGCACAGTCCATGACAATTTTTACTCCTGCAAAAGAATGAGTAATCGTTGATTTCAAATGTTCTAAATATTTGAATTTAGACGTATCGTCATTCACAATCGTACCTAGTTCAGCACCGACTGGACGTGGCAAAGTATCTTCTTTCGCATCCATTAATGCTTCAATTTCAAGTTCCGTTTCATCCGTTAACTTGAATCCGTCTCCACCAAAAAATTTAATTCCGTTATCTTCTACCGGATTATGCGAAGCTGAAATCATAACACCTGCATCTGCTTTGAGTAGACGAGTGATATACGCTACTGCTGGTGTACTAACGACACCCAGACGAATGATATGTGCACCGATTGATAACAATCCAGCAACCAATGCAGATTCCAGCATCAGACCAGAAATACGAGTATCCATCCCGATGACTACTGTCGGCTTCTCTGCTCCGTGAGTAAGTACATAACCTCCACAGCGCCCGATCTGGTAAGCCATCTCTGCTGTTAATTCTTTGTTAGCAACGCCTCGTACACCGTCTGTTCCGAAATATTTACCCATTATTTATTGTGCTCCTTATTATTGTTCAAATTATCATTTCTAGGATTGTAGCGAATTTATTTACGATATCATTTAAAAATACATCCATGAGAACGAATTACAATCTATTTAGGCAATCTTATCCTTTATACGCTGACCCTCACATAATGTCAATACTATACTTCATCTATCAACTGCTTATCGGTACGTACTGGGAAATACAGCTTTCGTACTGGTAGCCGCTTCTGATGTTGTACTATTACTATTCGTATTGTTATTACTGTTATCTGGAGGAATCGTTGTTGCCCCACCATTCTCTGCTCCGGCAGATCCGTTGCTTTCAGGGGTCTGTTCAGGTGTAGTTCCTTCTGGAGTGGTAGGTGTTTCTTCTGAAGGAGTTGTTGTTCCCGGGTTACTTGTATCTGGTGTTGTCGTGCCACCTGTACCCGTACCTGAATCAGTCCCACTACCTGTACCTGTTCCATCGGTAGTGCCTGTTCCTGAATTATCCGTATCCGCCGGATCCTTTGGCGTTGTAGTGTCTGTTTTTTCACTGATAGTTACTGTAACTGTAGGTGTATTTGCTGGATCAGATAACGCAATCGTATCTGGCAAAATAACCTGTACAGGAATGTTGTAAGTGCCTGGCTTTCTACCGCTGATATTAGCTGATACTTCAATATCGGCTGGTTTAAGTGCTGCTAACGCTTCAGGCGTCCCTTTTACATTTAGTGTAACCTGTTGATTCGCTGGATCGGTAATCACATTCGTATAGTTATCACTTGCCCCTTTGAAAATAACAGGAATATTAGTGACATCTTTTTGTGAGAAAGCTTCTGCGGTAATCTTCACCTGAACTGTAGATGGTGCTATTCGGTCTGCACCTTCAGGAATATCTAATTTCACAGTCAAATTTGTAGTGCCGGCTTCTTTGATCGAGCCTAGATCGACTGTGGCTGTTATTGAATCTCCTAATGCGGCTAACGACTTCTCTGATCCATATACGGTTACTTCATTGACGCTTGCTTCTGTATTCGCCAATATCAGACTATTTGGAAGTTCACCAGTATAACTAAGATTCAATGGCAAAGTCTTCACAGACGTCCCTATAGGCACTTCTACTTTGACGCTAGCAGGCGAGACGACAGCATCTTTAATAACTGATCCATCTTTAGCATAGACGACCAGAGACACCGTTTTGGAGACTGTATCAGTAGCACCTTCAATATTAACAACACCTTGAACTTTTTGTACATCTTCAAGTCTGCTTTGAGGTAATGTTACGCTAACTTTATCTGTACCATCCGTAATAACAGGATTTCCTGCTTGATTCCCTGTTGCAGGTTCGCCTTGGGTTACGATTTCCGGTACAAACGCATTAGACGTTTTTTCTTCAATCGTTACTTTAACTGTACTTGGACTCATCGATACATACTGTACACTAGCAGGCAATTCAGGAATCAATGGTAATGTCATTGTACCTGCTTGAGTGACCTGACTTAGATCTACCTTCACTTTATAGCTCTCTGATGAGAAATATGAAGTCAAATCAGACTGTTGTCCTCTCACCTGAATACTTACGCGTGTAGGATCTAAAGATTTGAGCACATATTTATCTTCATCAAATCCATATGCTTGAACCTGTACGTTGTCGATTACATTGGTTCCCATCGCTGAAGAAACTGAGGTTGTACGAATAGAAGCTGCTCCTCCATCCAGATGGACCATAACCCACAGTAGTATACTTACAACCAGAGCCAGTACTTTAGCAACTGTGTTGTTATTGATCCATTTATCCATCATTACTCCTCCCCTCCTTTACGTTTCCAGAACGGGCTTTTTTTCTCTTTTGTTGCTACTTTTGGTTTCAAAGCATCATGTAATTTTGAGATTAATGATTCTTCATGGATATCACGAATAACCTGTCCATTCATAGCAAGTGACACTTGACCAGTTTCTTCTGATACGATCAGAGATACACCATCGCCCACTTCACTAATACCGATCGCGGCACGATGTCTTGTTCCAAGTTCTTTACTGATAAATGGATTTTCCGACAGCGGTAAGTAACAAGCTGCCGCTGAAATCTGCTGCCCTTGTATAATAACGGCTCCATCATGTAGAGGCGTATTAGGTATAAAAATATTAATAAGCAATTCTGAACTGACCATCGACTGCATTTTGATACCGGATTCGGTATATTCGTTCAGACCTGTTGTACGTTCAAATACAATAAGCGCTCCTATTTTACGTCTAGATAAATAATGAACAGCTTTGATCACTTCATTGACCATCTTCGTAATTTCTTCATCATCTGCTAACGTTCGGCCAAAAATCTTACCTCGACCTAATTGCTCTAGTCCACGTCGCAGTTCCGGTTGGAAAATAATAAATATCGCTAATACTCCAAACGTAAACGCCTGATTCATTAACCATTTTAATGTATACAAATCAAACCAGCTACTGATTGCCCAGATAAACACAAGCACCAAAATACCTTTCAGTAATTGTACTGCTCGTGTACCACGAACCAATAGAATCAACTGATAAATAATATAAGTTACGATTAAAATATCGATGATATCTTTGATCGAATCTTTCCAAGTTAAGCTTGTAAAATAATCCATACTGAAACCCCCGTCATGTTCTATCTAGTGGACTTATCATCTATTATTTTCCTCATGACTGTATACACAGAAAGTAGGTTTGTATAAAAGATTACCCAAACCTGCCACCAAATGCGCAATAAATCTATTTTTATGAATTATTTGTACTGATCCTAACTATTGTTGTACTAAATAGTACTATATCTAGGGTATAACGATACTTCTATCGTTGCAACCTACTATTTTCTTATTGTACACGTTTTATAAGCACACACGCAAAAAGACGCCTTCTTTAACAAGAGGCGCCTTTCAGGCAATAATCATAAATCAAGGAGAGGCGACTTCAGAAAACACATTTGCGATTTTGTACCAAACCCAGTCTACAGATTGATTAATACTTTGAACTTGCCCCGAAATATGTGCTGTACTTGCTTGGAATATCCCACCATCAATCACAGTGACATTTCCTTCAACATCTCCATAAATCTTAGCCTGTCCTTTTTCTATCGTTAAATTACCAGCGATCGTACGACCTTCCGGTACAATTACAGAATTTCCTTCAATAACAACTTGATCCAAATCTGTGCCTTTGACAATCATCTCAGGGCCTTCATTCCATAATGGAAGTGTTCCAAGCAAAATAATAAAGAAAGCTGCCGCTGCTGTTAATGCAGGATGTCGTTTTAGCCAAGTCCACCAAACATGTGTCTGTTTAGACTTGGGTAAAGACTGCATGATTCGAGCAGTGAGCTCATCAGATACTGGCGGCTTGCGGTGATTTACGGCGAAAAGAAGCATATCTGTTTGTTCTAACTGTTTGAATGCGATACGGCATTCTTCGCACTCAGCCAGATGCTGCTTCAATTCATCTGTTTCTTCATCCAGTAAGTCGCCGTCTAAATATTCGTGCATCAGTGAGACAGCCAGTTTGCAATCCATATGAGCCAATCCTTTCTGTTCAAATACTTTTTGACACGTATAACCAAAAGGAAGCTGTTGAAACAGCTTCTACCTTGTTAAATACGAATCGTATTTCAATGGGTTTCACAATTTATAATTTAATTTATAGTTTAGGTTCTAATTTTTTACGTAAAAATTCCCGTCCACGGTGCACACGGGTCTTAATCGTTGTGACAGGCATATCCATAACTTCACTAATTTCTTGTAAAGACAACTCTTGTAAATATCTCAATACCATGACTGTCTTATATTTATCCGGCAACGAATCGATCGCCTGATGAATTAATTGTTGTGTCTCTGACAGCAGATATTCGCTTTCTGGAGTGCGCTCATCTCCTGGTAAAAGAGCATATCCATCTGTACCATCTTGATCATTCAATTCTGCATCTAATGAATAACTTGGCTTGCGCTTACGTAACCGATCTATACAAAGATTGGTACCTATTCGATAAATCCATGTTGAAAACTTTTGTTTTTGATCATATCGATCTAAATTTTTGTATACGCGCAAAAAGGTTTCTTGTACTACATCTTCTGCTTCATGACGATTACTTAGCATCCGATAGCCTAAATGAAAAATTTTATCTTTGTATAATTCCACGATTTCGGCAAACGCACGTTGATCCCCTTTAAGTGCTAGCTTCACCAATCTCGTTTCTATATTATCCACCATCACTCCCCCAGACTTCGAACCCTATATGTATGTGTAGCAATAGATTTATTTTACAATCCACTACAAATCGTAATTCAATCACGCCAAAATTGCAATCGTAATCCTGCGAATTTTAACTTTTCATACAAAAAAAGCCGAAATATATCATTATTGATAGCAATAATGTATATTTCGGCTTCCTCTAATCACTTATAACTGAAGAATGTATACTCAGGTTCTTTCAGTCTTTATACCTTACACATATACCTATTTAGCGATAGTTATAATGAATTGAAGTTTTTATTTGGGATCAACCTGTATTGCGAAGACCTGCTGCAATACCATTAATCGTTAACAACACTTCACGAAGTAAGTCTGGATTATCTTCATCTTGTTCACGCAGATCACGTAGCTCATTCAATAATTGAACTTGAAGGTAACTCAATGGATCAACATAAGGGTTACGCAAACGAACAGATTCTTGAATAACAGGTACATTATCCAAAATATCTTGTTGACGCGTAATTTGAAGAACCAGATCACGAGTACGATTAAACTCTTCTTGAATCAATCCAAAAATACGTTCACGCTGTTCTTCATCTTTGTACATCCCTGCATACTCTTTAGCTATAATCAAATCTGCTTTCGCAATAGCCATTTGTAGTGTATCTACCAGAGTAGTAAAGAACGGGAACTCTTTGTACATTTGCTGAAGAACAGCCATATTTTCTTCTTTGTTTTGATAAAAATGTTCTATGCCTGTTCCGGCTGCATACCATGCAGGTAACAAATAGCGACTTTGTGTCCATGCAAATACCCATGGAATTGCACGTAAATCTTCAAATCGATCACTATTTTTACGTTTAGAAGGACGAGAACCTATATTGAGTTCGCCTACTTCTGGAAGTGGTGTAGAACCTTTGAAGAAACTCATAAAAGATTCATCACGGAAAATAAGATCTTGATACTTATTAAGCGATACTTCAGAGATTTCTTCCATGATTTGTTCCCATTTTTTATTGTGCTCGCCTTCAGGTTCGCCTACTTTTGCAATAATCGCAGACGTAATAAGCGCTGATGTGGCTTGCTCAAGACTACGATAAGCAATCCCTTGTAAAGAATAACGGGAAGAAATAACTTCCCCTTGTTCTGTGATTTTGATACCGCCACCTATTGTATGAGGAGGTTGAGCCAAAATACTACGGTTTAGTGACATACCGCCACGACCCAAAGCACCGCCACGTCCATGGAAAAATTTAAGCTTGATATCATACTCTGCACCCATCGCTGTAATCTCATTCAGAGCTAGACGTAGTTCCCAGTTCGCTGTCACCACTCCACCATCTTTATTACTATCCGAGTAGCCTAACATGATTTCTTGCAAATTGTTCATCGCTGCTACAGATTGACGGTAAGCTGGTAAATCTAAGACTTGACGCATGATTTGTGGTGCTGCATGTAGATCATCAATCGTTTCAAATAAAGGTACCGCTTGAAGTGTAGAATGAACGGTACCATCAGGATCTTGACGGAACAGACCTACTTCTTTGGCAAATATCATTACTTCAAGAATATCACTAGCCCCTTGCGTCATACTAATCAAGTAACTAGAAATACAGTTCGTACCAAATTCTTTTTGTGCTTTGAAAATAGTACGGTATACAGCTAAGCACTCTTCGGTACTTTCACTGTAATTCAGGTATGTGGATGTCAAAGGACGAGGATCTGTTAGCAACTTACCAAGAAGTTCAATCTTTTCTTCTTCACTAAGTTTGGAATAGTCCTCTACAATTTTCATACTTGCTAAGATTTCAGTCAAAGCATTTTCATGTTCTTGACTATGCTGACGAATATCTAATGTCGCTGTATGAAAACCAAACAGTTCTACCTGACGAATTAACTTTTTCACATATGTATTCGCCACATAATCTGCATAATGATGACGCAAGCTTTGATCGATCACTCGCAAATCTTCTAAAAGTTCACCCATATGACTATAGCTTTCGGCTGTCCCTTTTTTAGATTCATCTAATATATTATTTAATTTACGCAACATATAAGCGATTTTAATACGATAAGGTTCATTCTCATTGTTCCAACTGAACTTCTTATCAATCGTTACATGTAAACGATCTTTTTGAATAGAAGATAACAATTCTTCAGACACATCAATAATCGTTGTACTGAAGCTTAATGATTTCATTAAGTCTGTCAAAATACGTTGGTATTCACGAATCGCCAGACGACGTTGCATTTGTAACGTTTTCCAAGTTACGTCTGCTGTAACAGAAGGATTACCATCGCGGTCTCCACCAATCCAAGAACCAAAGCGTAAAAAGCTAGGCACATGCCATTCATGTTCTGGATAATACTTGCTCAATGAGCGTTCTAATTCCTGATACAATTCTGGTAATACATCAAATAAAGTCTCATGGAAATAATACATTCCATTACGCACTTCATCGAGTACTGTTGGCTTACGATCACGCAATTCATCCGTTTGCCATAATGTAATCACTTCGTTCAATAACTTTTCACGTAATTGCTCACGTTCGCGGAAAGTCAGTGTAGGATTGTCTAAAAGAGTAACGTCTTCTGAAATACGTTTATGAATATCCAGGATAGCACGACGCATCGCTTCTGTTGGATGAGCTGTCATGACTAACTCCAAAGAAAGATCAGCTAAAATAGCTTCCACTTCATCTGCTGTAAAGTTTTTTTCTTTCAACTCTTGAACAGCACTTTCCATAGAACCAGGTTGAATCGTTTCTCCAGCAGAGCGTTCATAATCGCGTTTACGACGAATACGGTGATTCTGTTCTGCAATATTCACCAATTGAAAATAAATAGCAAAAGCACGTACTACTTGGTGTCGATTATCAGAATCCAGATTTTTGATAAGTGTTTTGAATTCCTCAAAAACCTCAGGTAAAGCTACTGCACGCAATGATTTACTTAATTCACGAATTTTTTCAACAATATCCAAAAGTTCCTGTCCGCCTTGATGGACAAGCACCTCACCTAGAATATTCCCCAAAAAACGTACATCTCGCCGCAGCAAGTTGTTAGAATGATTTTTACTAGCATTCACTGTCAACTCAGACATGCTCTTCCTCCTATCTTTCACCGGTGTTAATACCTCTATATGTTAACATCTTCTTAACATCATACAACAAAGCTACACTGATTACTTTAATTAATTTTAAACTTATGAATGATTATGCAAACTTTTAACCAATCAATCACAATAAAAATTAACCGTTTACTTTAATTTTTTTTAGTCATAATTCGTTTATTTTATCTCAGTAACAGCATGTTTTCAATTTTAGAGGTAATATCACATATTTCTAACAATCTAGTACTTTAAATGTAAACTCAAAGTAAAAAAGTACAAACCCTACATTAAAGAATATACAGTCATTTATATCTGTATATAGCAAAAAAAGACCGTCTCCGGTCTTTGAATTAAAAGATGGAGCGGGTGATGGGAATCGAACCCACGCTATCAGCTTGGAAGGCTGAAGTTCTACCATTGAACTACACCCGCAAAACGATCGGGATGACACGATTTGAACATGCGACCCCCTGGACCCAAACCAGGTGCTCTACCAAGCTGAGCTACATCCCGTTATGCGTTTATTCACTTTTTAAAAAATGGCGCGCCCTAAGAGATTCGAACTCCTGGCCTTTTGATTCGTAGTCAAACGCTCTATCCAGCTGAGCTAAGGGCGCATATAAAACTGTAAAAATATTGGAGCGGACGATGGGAATCGAACCCACGACCCTCGCCTTGGCAAGGCGATGCTCTACCGCTGAGCCACGTCCGCAAAACCTATGCGCGTGGAGGGACTTGAACCCCCACGTCGTGAAACGCTAGATCCTAAGTCTAGTGCGTCTGCCAATTCCGCCACACGCGCATGTAAGAAAAATGGTGAGTCATGAAGGGCTCGAACCTTCGACACCCTGATTAAAAGTCAGGTGCTCTACCGACTGAGCTAATGACTCATAAATGGCTGGGGATATAGGATTTGAACCTATGCATGACGGAGTCAAAGTCCGTTGCCTTACCGCTTGGCTAATCCCCAATAAAGTAAAGATTGTATAAGAAATGGTGGAGATTGACGGGATCGAACCGCCGACCCTCTGCTTGTAAGGCAGATGCTCTCCCAGCTGAGCTAAATCTCCAAAGAAGTAAATATGACCCGTAGGGGACTCGAACCCCTGTTACCTCCGTGAAAGGGAGGTGTCTTAACCACTTGACCAACGGGCCCGATTGCGAAGCTCTCAACCGGATTCGAACCGGTGACCTCATCCTTACCATGGATGCACTCTACCTACTGAGCTATGAGAGCAAATGGCTCCCCGAACAGGACTCGAACCTGTGACAACTCGATTAACAGTCGAGTGCTCTACCAACTGAGCTATCAGGGAATAGT
>NZ_JBHUGF010000007.1:0-4292 GCF_042681745.1 Paenibacillus nicotianae
GCAGTAGCTTCTTCACCAACTACGGCTACGATAAGCTTCGTTTGAGCCAGATTCAGACGAATGGCGCACAGACACGCAACACTGCCAAAGCGAATAATGTGAACTACGAATACACGCCACTCGGGATGGTACAAGCGATCACGTTCCCGACGTTAGCCGATGGTAGTGTACTCAAAGAAAGCTTTACTTATGATGCCCTCAACCGTTTGAGTCAGATGAACAATACCAAAGGCAGTAGCACGCTTTCGGCGTACAGTTACACATATGACAACAACGGCAATATCCTTACGGTAAGTGAAAGTCTAAACGGTGGCGAAGCCAAAACATCCACCTACACGTACGACAAGCTCAACCGCCTAGCGACTGTGAAACGAATCGACGGAAGCACCGCCAGCTACACGTACGATCTACGTGGCAATCGGAAAACGCTGAGTGATACGCAGGAAGCATCGGCGACCAAAGAATCTAGTTACAGCTACGATCTGGATAACAAACTGATCGCAGCAACGATCGATGGAACCAAAACAACGATCGACTATTTACCGGACGGACTCCGTTCTCAGAAAACGACAGGCACATCCACGACTCAATACGGCTATAATGGTAGCGGACAAGTGGTATCGGAAAAAGGAAGCAACGGCAACACTTCGACCTATATCCGTGGCGATCGAGTACTGGTGAAAAAAGACCAGACCGCAAGTAAAGACTACTATTACCTGTTCAACGGACATGGTGATGTGGTGCAGATGGTCGATACCAGTGGAACGATTGTAAACAGTTACGGGTATGACGAGTGGGGAAACATTGCCAAGCAACAAGAGACGGTTGCGAATAATTTCAAATATGCAGGCGAAGCGTACGACAGCGAGACGGGACTATATTATTTAAAATCGAGATATTATGACCCAAGTCAAGGAAGATTTTTAAATGAAGATAGTTATGAGGGGAAGATCACAAATCCTTTAAGTTTAAACAACTATACTTATGTTGAAAATAGTCCATTAATGTATATTGATCCTTTAGGATTTGCAGCTAGTTATGTATTCTACACTACTAATCCAGATTCAAATTTTAAAGCGCAAGCAGATTTTCAAAAAGAAAGACTCGAAAAAAATGGGGATACAGTAAATATGATGGAAAGTAACACAATTGCAAAATTTGAAGATGGATGGAACAATATTGGCGTAGTAGATGGAAAACAAGTTGAAGTAAATGAAGTAGTCATTATATCTCACACGCGTGAAAATGTTATTATTTTCCAAGATGGAACAAGCACAAATGCAATGAGCATTAGCGGTAAGAATTCGGCAGGTCAAAAGATTGGGAACTTTAGCCAATTAGAATCTAAAAAAATGACATCATTAACATTTTTAACATGTAATGCAGGTCATTTGGCTGCCTTTTCTACTGGAAATGATAATTTAGCATCATATTTTTTAAAAAATAAAGTAGATGGCAGTATAGTATATGCATATGATGGAAACGTAGTATTTGGTAGTAAATGGACAAGGTGGGCTACAAATGACTTAACGTCTCGTCTTTCTTCAGAACAAGATACACCTTATAGTATCTTAAAAAAATATCATCAGAAGGCTCGAAAACCTTATGGCAAAGTCTCATATCACATAGATGAAAATGGTAAGGTCTTAGCTGGCTTTTAAGGAGTGGTGATTTTGAAGTATAATAAATTATTTATTGTAACTTTAATATGTTTAGTATCCCTTTTTATATATTTTTTATTAGGAAATCAAAAAAGAATAGAGAAGGATTACTTTTTGAAAGCAGGGATAACTTCTTTTTTTTACAAAGATATTCTTTCAAGTAAAGGTAGGCCTTTACTTGAAAAAGAAATAATTGATTCAGAAAATGGTAAAGAGTATGCAAAAGATTTGTTATATCCAGGCTACCGTTTATTCTTTATGAATAAAAATTCTACTAATAATCAAAAAGATTATTTTTTAGCGAATGTAAAAATAACAGATAAAAATTATAGGATTGGAAGTGAAAAAATAGGTATAGGAACCTCAAAATCGCTTGTAGAAAAAGTATATAAGGATAAAAAGAGAATATTAGATATAAATGATGGATTTATAGATGGTGATACATGGATACAATATAAATTTGATAAAAACCAGAATGTTAGTGAAATTAAAATTTATTACGGACCTTAATAAAAAATTCAAAAAGTTTATCTACTTAACATAGATAAACTTTTTGATATAAAAAAATGTCTCTAAATTAAATACTAGGAGAAATCAAATCGAAAAGAATTAATTTTATATAGTGTATACTTCATTTATTTTTATTAAGCGGGTAATGGAACCTTCATTCGTTTTTTTGAACCAAATGACTACATTATATAAACCTGCTATACCTGTCAAAGATGAAAATAAGCAAATCGTACTTGTTAGAAATTATGTTCTTTCTTTTATCTTACTTCAAATTCTTATAATACAAGTTCGTAGTATCTAGCACCAAAAATATTCATTGCTGCTATTAACACAGAATTAGGTTTTGATTTGTGTGTTGGTTAAAGTTAACCACATTAGTAAGTTATAAATATCAGTCGTGTGCTGAATATAATTTAATACGTATACCCTAAGTTGGATCTTGAGGATAAAAATTCCTCAAGGTCTTTATTTCACCCAACCAGTGTTAAATGAATTAGGTGAATTCGTTCAAGATAATCTAACTTTCATCATTATCGCAGATATTCTATTTTTTTCTATAAGTTTGGATATACTGTATGCGTCATCAGAACGTCAAAGAAGGAATTTCATACATTTTACAATCATTAGAGTTATGTTTAGTGTTGAATGATAAAGAAGGAATACTTAGTGGTTTTTCTTGTATTAAACCACATAGCTCCTTCCTAAGCAAAAATCAGGAAATTCGGCTCAAAAAATTAAGTCAGGAGGTTAAGAAAAATGAAAAAACAATGGTTATCTGGGCTTCGTATCTTCTTTTAGTTAGTCCAGTTGTGTTGCAAGTATTAGAAGTTATAAAGCCATTAATTCATAGAACGGATTACTAAATGGTATAAGGCTCTCTTAGTTTAGTTAAGTGGGTTTTTATTCTAATTATTTTTATCTAAATTACATAAATTTTTTAATATAGTGAATCTACTGGTCAATACACCAACACGGCTACAGGAGCGATAACCGTACTGAGCCGTCAATCATCATACTATGATGGATTTGGCTTTTTGCGAGTGGATGAGACGTACAACGAAAGTAACGGCTGGACGCGTTCCCAGTATCATCCTGACGATCAAGGACGCGCCATTTATGCGATCGATCCACTAGGAAATACGCAGACCGCTAGTTATGACGCATGGGGACAACAAATGGAAGCGACCGATCCATATGGTAACCTGTATATTACAGCCAACCATATGACCCAGCGGAAAAATAATCATTTTGCGATTGCCGCCGCAGATGTGTCCGCTTACCGTGCGAATGCAGATAACCGTAGTATTCGCCTGAATGCAGTGGAACAATCTTATGACGTCTACGGCAATCTAGCGACAACGACTGCGTTCAAAGACGGCGCTTCTCAAAGCCAACCGATTCAAGAAAGCTATACCTATGATCTACAAGGTAATATCCTAAGCTACATCGATCCGAACCAGAGCAAAAACAGCAACGGAGTCACCAGCAACTATACCTACGATGCTCTGAACCGACTCACTGCGGTGCAAGATGGGATCGACCAGACCACTCGCTATGCGTACGACGGCACAGGCGGTCTAACGAAGATTACTGTGAACGATTCTACTGGCACAAGCGAAACGTTATACACCAAAGCGTACAACGAAGCCGGACAACTGACCGACAAAACCGATACGTCAGGCAAAAACACAGCGAATAGCTACAGCTCTCGCGGTTTGGTCGAAGAAATGCGAGATCGCAATGGAACGATTACCAACTACCAATACGACGAGCGAGGTCAACGTACCGTAGCGACCTTAGTTGCAACTAACGGCAACACCTTACAAACCAAAACCATTTTCGGTAGTGGCGGTAATATCTTAACCGATCGACACGAACTGTATCTGAACGGCACCAAGACTGCGACACAGACCAGTACGATCGACAAACAAGATCGGATCACCAGCCTCACTTCGACTGGAACGAATCAATACAGTTCCCGCCTGGATGTGGCTTACGATACGCTTGACCGGATCACCAATCAAAAGAATAGCTTGTCAGGCAGTAGCTTCTTCACCAACTACGGCTACGATAAGCTTCGTTTGAGCCAGATTCAGACGAATGGCGCACAGACACGCAACA
>NZ_JBHUGF010000009.1:0-228813 GCF_042681745.1 Paenibacillus nicotianae
TGAAGTGTTTTTTCAAGTTGTTTTCGTATGATGTTTTGCTTGTGTTGTCGTTCGTTCGTGACAACTTTTATAATATATCATGGTTGAATTTATTTAGCAAGCATTATTTTAGAATTATTTTTAATAAGTAAAATAGCATACCTCAAAGGTACCTATATACCTTGAAGTATGCTATTTATTCGGAGCAATTATATTACTTGGATACTAGGTTGTATTCAAAGCAAGGATATGACCCCAGTACTCTGACCTGACAACCCAACGCTATAATTTCCTCTATCGCAGCCGTTAACAAAATCGAATCTTGAGGCGCTAACACATCTAAATAAAAATAGTAGCTTCCTAACTTCTTCTTGGTTGGACGAGATTCGATGCGCGATAGATTTAACTTTCTCCAAGAGAATGTTGCTAGTACTTGATGGAGTGCTCCTGCAAAGTCTTCCGATAATGTAACTAATATACTTGTCTTGGTATGATCTTCTGCTCGCTCAATATGAACAGGTTGTGCTCCTATTAATACAAATCGTGTGTAGTTATTATCATGATCGGTCACGCGATCTGCTAGTATATCAAGATTATATCGAAGCGCTCCTAATGAGGTTCCGATTGCAGTCCATCCTTTACCTGCGTTTTTGCTCACCATTTCTACTGCTTCTGCGGTACTACCTACATGCTCTAACTCTGCATGAGGCATTTCTTTTCGTATAAATTGAAGACATTGTGCCATTGCTACAGGGTGTGATAATACTTTCTGCACTCTACTGTAATCAAGTTCATTCTTTTCATTACTAAATTCAGCACGGTTACCAATCAAATTCTGAATAGATGGATACACCCATTCTGCTTGCATTGGAATATCGACTTCATGTACAAGCCAATCCATATGAAGGCTTACGGAACCTTCGATTGTATTTTCGATTGGAATAACGCTGTAATCTGTTTTACCTTCAGCGGTTGAAAGAAATACATCTGCGATAAGTTTATGATGGGAGATCTCGATTTCTTGTTCTCCTAGTAGATGAAGAAGTGCTTCATGTGAAACTGATCCAGATGGTAAAGCAGCTATACGAATCATAAACGTACTTCTCCTTTGATTACATCCATGAATGAATGAGATTCTATATCATCATAGTATATTACACCTTCATTCACAGGCTTGAGCCACATAGCCTGTGCAGTGATTCCTTGCACTTGCATGGTATCTAACAGATATTGCTCCAGTTGTTCTTTCTGCACTGAATGACGATCTACAAAAGCGATCATTGTAGGCCCTGCTCCACTAAGTGCTATACCTAATGCTCCTTGCTCTGTAGCTTGCTCTAGAATCTGTTGCATTCCGGGTACAAGAGAAGCACGATACGGTTGGTGTAGTCGATCTTGCATCCCTGTTTTGATCATGTCGAGTTTGCCTAGTGATAATGCTGCTACCAATAATGAGCTACGGCTGATATTAAATATAGCATCTGCTACAGATAAACCGGTTGGTAATACTTCACGAGCTTTGGAAGTCGATAGTTGAAAATCTGGAATAACAACCAATGTCTCCAAATCTTCTGGTGGAGTAATCTGGATACAATTAGCTTCTTGCCCGTCCCATGTCGCTACCACTATCCCTCCATATAAAGAAGCTGCTACATTATCAGGGTGTTTTTCAATAGAAGTCGATATATTTAAAATATCTTGATCTGTTAAAGGAAAACCAATTAAAGCATTAGCTGCACATAGTCCACCAACAAACGCCGATGCACTACTTCCCAATCCGCGTGTCAGTGGAATATCGGAGTACATCGTAATTTCTAAATCAGGAATAGTTACTTGTGCTTTTTGAAAAACCAATTGTGCCATTTTGTAGATCAGATTGCTTTTGTCTGTAGGAATACCATACAGTTCATCACCTAATAGTGTGATTTTGGTCTGTGTGGACACTTTCATCTCAATCCAGGAATATAAATTGACTGCCATTCCCAACGTATCAAATCCTGGCCCTAAGTTAGCAGTACTTGCTGGTACAGCCACACGTACGGTATGGTTCTGCCACTGTTCTCGTTTAGTGTCTTGCTCTATCATAAGCTATGACTCCTTACTTAAAATGTATTCAACGGCTCGGTAGACTATTAAATATCTTCTACGCGATATACACTTTTGATTCGTTGAATAACATCCAACTGTTCAAAATGTTTAAGTACTTTGTCCATATTGGCTTTACTTGCTTTGTGAGTAATGATGATAATTTCTGCATCTGGATTATATTCATTCGGTTGTTGAACAACAGAAGCTAAACTTACGTCATATTCTGCAAAAATCTGTGTGATTCGAGCGAGTACGCCAGCTTTATCGTCTACATGAAGCAAAATGAAGTTTTTGTAAAAGATTTGTTCGTCGCTTTGTATCTTCTTCGTCTTATAAGGAACAATCGCTTTAAGTCCATTCACGCCTAATTTAAGATTTTTGATAACAGCGATTAGATCAGCTACGATCGATGTTGCTGTTGGTAATTCTCCTGCACCTGCTCCATAGAACATCGTTTCCCCTACAGATTCACCATGTACCACAACTGCATTAAATACACCATTTACAGAAGCGATTGGATGTGACTGCTTAATCATCGTCGGTTGTACACTGATTGTAATATGTTCATCCTGACGATCAGCGATACCAATCAACTTCATTTCATAGCCTAAATTTTTGGCATACGTAATATCGTCTTTAGTTACTGAAGAGATACCTTTAACACTTACGTCGCTCAAATCTACATTTGTACGGAATCCAAGTGTACCGAGAATCGCCATTTTGCGTGCAGCATCCAAACCTTCTACATCACCTGTAGGATCAGATTCTGCATAACCTAATTCTTGAGCTTCTTTAAGCACATCTTCATAGGAAGCTCCTTCTTGACTCATCTTGGTTAAAATGTAGTTAGTTGTTCCATTCACGATACCCATGATTTTGATAATACGATCTGAAGAGAATCCTTCGATCAGTGTACGAATAATAGGTATACCGCCTGCTACACTGGCTTCATAAAAAACATCACATTGCTTTTCTTGAGCTTTGGCTAAAATCTCTGAACCATGCAATGCCATTAAATCTTTATTCGCGGTCACGATATGTTTGCCAAGATTTAAAGCTTCTAATATATATTCTTTGGTCTGTTCTATACCACCCATAACTTCTACAATAACATCAATCTCAGGATCACGAATGACTTCCCACGGATCTTCTGTTAGTTTGGAAGGATCGATCTCAATATTGCGTAGCTTGTCTATATTTTTTACAGCTACTTTGCCAATTATAATAGGAGATCCTACCTGACTACTTAGATCTTCCTGATTTCCTTCTACGATACGCACTACTCCTGTACCTACTGTACCAAGCCCAAGCAATCCTACTTTTACTGGTTTCATATGTTGTTTCCCTCCTGGAACTATTCATTAGCAAGCTTTTATCATAGGATATTTATTTTATTGTAGCTTATCCTATATTGCTTCTAGATTAAAGTAGATTCACTGATAAGATTATCCTTGACCGGTAATTCGAATTTGTTTGACACCCGGAACATTTTCCATCGCTTCTACCATCGTTTCCAAATCTTCTGTTAAACGAGAAATCTCTACCGAGAGTACAACATTCGCTCGACCTTGAAGAGGGATACTTTGATGAATTGTTAATACATTCCCACCATATTCTGCCATCAGACCAAGCACATGAGACAAAATACCAGAACGATGCTCTAAATCAAATGAGATTGTAATAATCTGATCTTTTTCCAAACGATTAAGCGGATGAATGCCATCTTTGTATTTATAAAAAGCACTTCGGCTTAAACCAACTTTTTCGACTGCTTCGTTGATTGTCCGAGTCTCGCCAGCAGCAAGCAATTCTTTAACACGCATCGTTTTGATCACTGCTTCTGGTAAAATATCTTCTCGTACTAAATAATAGCGTTCTTTCACAACGTCCTCTCCTCAAAGACTCATGTATTCATATAGTGGACATTATAAAGTAACCTTTGGTGTTAGGCAACTATATCGATAATAAAATAGTTATTTTACCTCTGAATTTTGTTTATTATGATTTTTTAATTTTACGAAAAGGAGGTATTTGTAAATTGGTTCCTATTCTCCACAGCCACTCAAAAGGGCCATAATTGAATAGTTTCAACCAGTAATGACTTACGATCATTTGTATAATAAAAAACACTATAGCCATCAAAACAACATACGTATAATTGATTGATCCAATCCAACCTAAAGAAGCGAAAATAGTTTTGCCACTTGCGGTAAATATCGAAACAAATACAAGAGATTGCATCAGATAGTTACTGAATGCCATCCGTCCTACAGGAGCAAAATAAGAAAGCTTGGTCGCGATCCGACCTTGTCTACTACCCAGTAAAATAATAATAAATATAGCACCCACAGTCACTGCAAAATTAAAAAATGAGCTACCTATATAAAAAATAGAAGATCCTGCTTGTATGATCTCAAAATTAGAACCGATTTTCCCCAGTAATCCTACAAGTAGCAGGATACTACCTAAGATCCAAAAACGTCTAGGATACAATGGGATTCTGGTAAATATCTGCTTGCGATAAGCAACCATACCAAATAAGAAAAATGGAAGATGTTGAATCGCTAGTCCCCATTCGGTAAGGCTTGAAAATATATATTCATTTGTGTATACGAGATCAGGTTGAGGAAGTAATCCGACTCCTTGCATAATCCAGTAATCAGGCATATACCACGCATAGCTAAATAAAGATGATCCATATTCATTCATTACGGATGACATAATCACAAAAAGTAACGATCCAATAATCATTAGCCATACAGGTTTTATGCGAACAAAAAGAAGAAGCATCAACCCATCTAGTGCATACATAAATAAAATATCACCTGCCCAGATACCAAATAAATGGACAGCTCCAAAAACAAGTAAAATCAACATGCGACGAAGTAATAACATATAAGGTCGAACACCTTTTTTAACAGCAGCATCATAAATCAGTAACATACTGACTCCGAACATAAACGAAAATAAAGGACGACTGCTATCTCCAAACAAACTATGGATCAATTGGTACAAGAAATAGCTAAACGTTCCTTTATCTCCAATATGTGCTTCTGTAAACGATAATAAATTACATAGAAAAATAGCGAATAATGCGATACCTCTCATTTCATCTAAAATAGTAATACGGGCAGTTGGTAATGGATTGTTCGATGATATAGTATTCATAACTTCTCCTTTATTCTTCATTTAGCGTTAACTATAGAACTCGTTTTTTATTATAGGAGAAGTTCTGATTTCATTTTTCTCAATTTAGAATCAATCTGGACGCAAAATTGTCATGAGTACACCAAATAATGACATAAAAAAACCGGACATATACGTTCTATGTCCGGTTCTATATGATGATTTGGATTGAGTTTAGAAGTAACTACTACCTTCAACAAATTCAAATTCAAGTTCGCCAATACGTACAAGCGTACCATCTTTTGCTCCCCGTTTACGCAGTTCACTATCGACACCCATATGACGAAGTGTACGTCCTAGTTTGAGAATAGCATCATGAGAGTTCAACTGCATCCGTTTCATCATGTTCTCAATCTTAGTACTTTCCACAACAAAAGTATCGTTCTCGCGACGAATAATAAAGCCATCGTCTTCTTTCTTTTCTAACGTATATACTTTACGTTCTGCAATTTGTTCTACTTCTTCTATAGCCACAACGTCTGGTAATTTATCAAGCATATCGACTGTTTTGTAAAGCATTTCTTGAATACCTTGACGAGTTAAGGCAGAGATTGGAACAATTTCAATATCTGAACGAACTTCACGTACTTTTTTAGAAAACTCTTCTAAGTTTTCTTGAGCTTGAGGGTCGTCCATTTTATTGGCTGCAATAATTTGTAAACGATTTTCTAGTTCTGCATTGTATAATTTTAATTCTTCATTAATTTTCTGCCAATCATCAAAAGGATCGCGTCCTTCTGAACCGGACATATCTACCACATGAATAATAACACGAGTACGTTCTACATGACGTAAAAATTCATGACCAAGTCCTATGCCTTCATGTGCACCTTCTATCAATCCAGGTAGATCAGCCATTACAAAACTTCGTCCATCTCCTACATCAACTACACCTAAATTAGGAGTGATTGTTGTAAAATGGTATGCACCAATCTTAGGTTGAGCAGCAGATACTACAGATAACAATGTAGATTTACCTACACTTGGGAAGCCGACTAACCCTACATCAGCCATTACTTTCAGTTCAAGTACGATATAACGTTCTTGTCCTTCTTCGCCATTTTCAGCAATTTGAGGAGCAGTATTCGCAGCCGTAGCAAAACGAACGTTACCACGTCCACCACGTCCACCTTTAGCAATAACGATCTCTTGACCATGACGGGTCAAATCTGCTATCACTTCGCCGGTATCATCATTCAAAATGACTGTACCTGGAGGAATACGAACAATTGTATGTTCTGCATTCGCACCATGCTGACTTTTGTTACGACCTTTAACGCCACGTTCGCCTTTAAAATGACGTTGGTAACGGAAATCCATCAATGTTCGCAAACCTTCATCTACACGAAAAATGACATCTCCACCGCGTCCACCATCGCCACCTGCCGGGCCGCCATTAGGTACATATTTTTCACGACGGAAAGAGATAATACCATCTCCACCGTCACCGCCTTTTACATAAATCTTCGCTTTATCTACAAACATGATTACACCTCTAATTTTTAGAATCCACTAACACTTGCAGAGAAATGGAGGCAGGATCTTCTTCCGTTCGAGTTGCTGTAATCTCTGTATCTTGAACGATCAAGTTCACAGCTTCCCAGACTCCATCAGGATTAGGATACTCTTCTTCTGGCTCAAATATAAAATGAACTGCTCCTTCATATTCGCTAACCATCAAAAATAGTGTGGGGCACTCACCCCAGGACGATCCACCAAATTGCTCATATGCAGAGACCGTCTCTTTGATGACTCGGGTCAATTCCTCACTCTGTTCCGTTCCCAATCGATCTGCAAGCTTGATTCCGTCACTTAATTCGACTTCTAATTGAATCGAACGGTTCACTGCTCTAAAAGATTGTAAATAAAAAACAAGGGAATGGATACCCAGTTTGGAAACGCGACTCTCTGCTAGCATTTGCTCTTTAATTCTTTCCACACATTCCACTTGCTTATCACGTTTACCTAATTGAACATAACCATACAATAATTGGAGTTCATTCATCCAGTCATGGCGATGATGACTTAAAGCATCAACTGCTACTGCATAGACTTCATCTAATTCGGTATGAGCTTGATCGATGGCTGCACGTTGTTTTTGATGTTCTGCTTGATACTGTTTCTTTTTCACAGCCATTTTGGATTGTCCGTTATGGTATTCTCCAAGTTGCACTTGCTCACGCTTTTCATAAAAATGACGTGTGTATTGTACACCTTTTGCATAGGCTGCAACAATCCATATGCCGAGTACAATGTAAGCAATCCAGGATTGCGTCCAATAAGCAATAATTAATGGGATGATAATAGAAATAAGTAACAGCGTGGGTACTTGATTGGATTGCTTCATGGTCTCTCTCCATTCTTTCAATGGCTTTTTAACCAAGAACAAGTATAACATATAGCGCAGAATTTTATGACATTATTATACTAAAAATTACTTTAACGTCCAACTTATATGCAAATATAATAAGCCCCCGGCACATCAAGTACCGGAGGCTTATCTAATCTAACCTATCAGGTTTATGATTAATTTTCGATTGCTGCTGCTACTGGTGCAACGTCAACCGGGTAGACGCTCACTTTTTTACGGTCGCGGCCCCAACGTTCAAATTTAACAACGCCGTCCACTTTTGCAAATAGTGTATCGTCTTTACCGATGCCTACATTAGTTCCTGGGTGAATTTTTGTACCGCGTTGACGGAACAAAATATTACCACCAGTTACGAATTGTCCATCAGCACGTTTTGCTCCCAAACGTTTGGACTGTGAATCACGTCCGTTTTTTGTGGAACCTACACCTTTTTTCGATGCGAATAACTGCAAATTAATTTTTAACATGTGGTCTACCTCCTTCTTACGAGATTGTGACTTGCTTTATTTTTATATACTTATCATATTCATCTTCAATTCCAATAAGAATAACTTGCATAGATTCGAGTAACAGTTGAATCTGTTCAACATTTGCATTTTCCGAAAGCTTCGGTAAACGCGCACTTAGAAACCCGTCTTTCATTCTTGATTTCATGATTACTCCTGTTAAAGCTTCGACTGAGTTCACTATTCCGATTGTAATAGCGGAAACAGCAGCACAGACAATATCTTCACCAGGATCGGCATAGCCGGCATGTCCTCGGGATGAAAAACCATCGATTGTACCATCTGGTCTACGTTCGATACGTACGATAATCAATTACCGCACCTTCTTATGCCTGGATTTTTCCGATAGTTACTTTTGTATATGGTTGACGATGACCTTGTTTCACGTGATAGTTCTTCTTAGGTTTGTATTTGTAAACTACAACCTTAGCTCCTTTGCCGTGTTTCTCGACAGTCGCTGTTACAGAAGCACCTTCTACCAACGGTAAACCAGTTACCAAACCATCTTCTTTAGATACTGCTAGAACACGGTCGAAAGTTACGCTGTCGCCATCATTAGCGTCCAACTTCTCAATGAACAATACGTCGCCCTCTTGAACTTTGTATTGTTTACCACCTGTTTCGATAATTGCGTACATTTGAATTGCACCTCCTCATGTCTCAGACTCGCCTAATGCAGGTGTCATACGTTATAAAACGTATAAGCTTGTGACCCCATCGGAGCGGTTACAGCATGTGAAAAGCTTATGAACCAGACACATACTTGACTATTCTATCACAGCCATTTTAAGAAATCAATCTTTTATCCATGATGCTATTTTACCAGTTCCCTGACAGACTGTACAAGTCTCATAAGAAAAGCCACCTGTTTCTTCACGAACCTTTTTACGAGTCAATTCTAACAGACCCAATCGTGTCCAGCCTACAATATGCGTTTTGGTTCGATCTCTTTGTAAAATCTGTTCTAACGCTTCTACCACTGATCGGCGATTCGCTTCATTATCCATATCTATAAAATCAACAATAATGATTCCACCAGTGTCTCGTAATCGAAGTAAACGCGCAATTTCTGAAGCAGCTTGAAGATTGGTCTGAGTCACTGTATCTTCCAGAGTAATGCCACCTGTAAATTTACCAGTATTCACATCAATCACTGTAAAAGCTTCCGTCTGATCCCATACGATATAGCCTCCACTTTGCAACCATACTTTACGTTGAAAATCGCGATGCAGTTGTTCGTGTATATTCATCGCATGGAATAAAGGTTCTTTCTCCGTATAAATAGATACTGGTGGATATACTCCAGTCGGAAGTAACGTTTGTAGAAAACGGATCGCAGAAGTCGCTCGCTCCTGATTATCAATAATCAATTGGTCTTGTAGCGGATTAAACACATCACGAATTAATCGCTCTACCATCCCTAGATCACGATGTAGTTCTGCTGGCGCTGACTTCTGTACAAAAGATTCACGAATATGTTGCCAGTGTTGTCTTAATGTATTCAGATCATTGGTAATCGCTTCGTCATTTTCTCCTTCAGCTACAGTACGTAAAATAAGCCCTTCTTCGCCTTGCTTCAGATGCGAGCCTAATTGACGTAATCTTGCTCGTTCTCCATCTGTACTGATCTTTTTGGATACAGCAATATAGTCAGCTTCAGGCATATACACAATCCAGCGTCCTGGCAACGAATAATGAGTTGTAATCCGTGCCCCTTTGTTAGCATAAGGTTCTTTGGTTACTTGTACCAAAATTTCTTGACCGGGTTTTAATAAATCAGCAATACTTGGTTTGACTTTAGGTTGTTTATCTAAATGAGCATGCAAAACATCATCAATATATAAAAAAGCATTTTTCTTCTGACCGATATCTACAAATGCAGCTTGCATACCCGGCAGAACGTTCATAACTTTTCCTTTATAAAAACTTCCAGCGATTCCGCTACCTGAAGATTGTTCCGAAGCAAACTCGACTAATTTGCTATCATCAAGCAGTACCATACGTGTATCTTTGACCCCACAGTTTACAATCATTTGCTTCACTCTATGTTCCACCTCTATCTCTCATCAAGGCTACTATTTATCTCACGAACTTTATAGGTTCCCTTGATTCCTAGACGTTATCTTCAAGTAAAAAGTTTCATGATTACTACAGTGTTAACAAAAAACCGGCACCTCCCGGTACCGGCTATTCTAATTCGTATTTTTCTTGATAAATCTTAATACTCAGTACAAGACCGATACTAAACATATTCAAAAGCAGTGAAGTACCACCGTAGCTAATAAAAGGTAACGTGATTCCTGTAATAGGCATCAGACCAATCATCATACCCACATTTTCAAAAATCTGAAATACGAACATGCTGACAATTCCGATAATAATATATGAACCACGCCGATCATAACACTGCAAAGCAATCAAAATCATCCTGTAAATAAGTAAGAAATACAGCAATAATAATATTGATGCTCCGATAAATCCAAATTCTTCACCAATAACCACAAAAATAGAATCTGAATATGGATAAGGTACAAATTTATTATTTTTCAATTGTCCATTCATATAACCATCGCCTAGCAAACCACCTGATCCGACAGCAATCAGTGCATAACTAGATTGATGCTTATCATCATCAGAAGCTTGCGCCGGGTCTATAAATGTATTGATCCGTTGATACCAGTGTAACTTACTATGGCTTTCTAAATAATCGTGAATCTGTGTATTAAATGTTGTAAACATTACTACAACCAATATAAGTGCACCTACAATGGTGGTTAATCCAATTAATACATGCGTATATTTGGTATTTCCAATCCACAACATACCTACCAGTATGATCAAATAAATAATCGCATTTCCTAAATCTGGTTGAATCAAAACAATCAGAAAAGGTACCAATGCGATAAAAGCCGTTGGTATCAGATCAGAACGAAATCGAAGAGGATCTCCGTCTCTTTTACTTAACATATGAGCCATCGTTAAGATAAGCACAATTTTGACCATTTCAGCAGGTTGAAACTGTAAACCTCCTGGAAAAGCATACCAGCTTTTGGCACCATTAATCTCTGATCCAAACGGATACAGTAACAATAGCGAAAGTAATCCTAAGCCATACAAATACCAGTGTTTGCGTAATAAGATACGATAATCAAATATACTCACTGCAAATAAAACAACAAACCCGATGACATAGAAAATGATCGTCCGCGTATCATAGCCCTGAAACTTGGGATCAGGAGCAATTGCACTGCGCACGATCAACGTGCTAAACACCATAAAAATAACGAGTAAAGTAATAATACCCAAGTCTAGCTTTTTTAGCTTGTTAAGCAAAATCGATCAACCCATTCCAAAAAACTTCTTAAAGCGAGTAAATGCACTTTTCTTTTGATCTAGTGGCATCAAAGGAACTGTGTCTCCTAGAATACGACGAGCAATATTACGATAAGCAATCGCTGCTTTGGAATCAGGATTCATTACTGTAGGTTCACCCGAGTTCGCAGCTTTAATAACCATTTCATCATCCGGTACAACACCTAGAAGATCAATATTCAGCACTTGTAATACTTCATCAATATCCAGCATATCTCCTGATTTCACCATACTTTGACGAATACGGTTGACAATCAATTTGGGTGCTGTAATATGTGAATTTTCAAGTAATCCGATTACTCGATCTGCATCACGAACAGAAGCATTTTCGGGTGTGGTCATAACGATCGCCTGATCTGCACCTGCAATTGCATTTTTGAATCCTTGCTCTATACCTGCCGGGCAATCAATCACTACATAGTCAAAGTCTTTTTTGAGTTCCAAAATGATCTCTTTGACTTGTTCTGGTGATACTGAATTTTTATCTTTTGTTTGCGCAGCTGGAAGCATATACAACTCGTCAAACCGTTTGTCTTTAACCAGTGCTTGATTTAAACGGCAACGACCGTCCGCTACATCACAAAGATCATAAATAATACGGTTTTCAAGACCCATCACAACATCCAGATTACGTAGACCGATATCTGTATCTACCAGACAGACTTTTTTACCAAGAAGCGCGAGCGCGGTACCTATATTAGCAGTAGTGGTTGTTTTTCCAACTCCGCCTTTTCCTGAAGTGACGACAATAGCCTCTCCCATGTACTACACCCCTTTGAACACATTGAAATCCCGACCAAGTCGAGCAATATTAGCCATTTTATCAATCTTCATGATCCCGTCCTGCAAATAAGCAAATTCCATATGAGATTCTCGACTTTCACCTTCATCTGGCGGACGACTAATCATATCCGCTATCCGAATCTGTGTAGGTGAGAAAAAAGAAGCAGCGATCACAGCTTGTTCATTTCCATCTATACCTGCATGAGCCATTCCACGAAGTGCTCCCAAAATATAGATATCGCCTGTACTAATAATCGTCCCCCCTGCATTAACATCGCCTAGAAATAGAACGGTTCCTTCATGATGAAGTACCTGACCCGAACGAATCATACCGCTGATCGTTTTGACCATATGCTTTTCTGGCAAAGGTGCTACTACAGGTTCCTCATGTGGAGAATCAAAAGAACGCACAATCAGATTTCCTTTTTGACTAAGTATATCTAGCAATGTATCTTTTTGTTCATCTGTAATTTCCCGATTACCTAATTTCATATCAATATGAACTAGCGGGCCTGTTAAAATATTTTGATGACTATGTTCCAGCTTGTACGTCAGTTCTGTCACAAGGTCATTAAATTCACATTGATCATCAAATTGAAAAATCAATCCATCTTTGATTCCTTTGATGGTTACATATCTTGATGATTTTACAGCCATTCACCTGTCACCCCCACCTTACTATCAGTTCGTGCTAGTCGCGGGATTTTCCTGCTCCATCCGCAAATTAAGCAGGAACTGAATGTTTCTGCATGTGGGAATATTGTACTTTTACTCATCTTCGGCAGCCCGTTTACGCAACTTGGCTACTTTCTCCAGTTGACGACGAACAGGTACAAACACCAGCAAAGCAAATATAAAATGAAGCAGCAAATTCGGGAACATATAATGTCCTAACGCCCAACTGTAAGGTTCTCTAGTTAAACCAAATACCAAATAAAGTCCATACAGCATATTATCCAGTAACAAACTACCGATTAATACTACTGTCATCATCAGTGGATAAGGTGCTCGAGGAGATTGGAACAACAGCCCTAATACATAAGCAGATAGCCCCATAGAGAACGAATAAGCACCAATCATATCACCGTAAAATACAACATCATGCAACAATCCAAAAACCAATCCTAGCACAAGTGCTGTATGACGATGATAATAAACCGTTACAAACAAAATTAAAATATACGCTAAATGCGGAATCAATCTAGTATGCAAAACATCTGGAATCAGCCATGGCACAATGGTTGATTCACAGATAAATACTAGAAATAACAACAACAGCAATACGATACGACGTACCATTATTCCTGAGTCTCCTTGGTGTACACTACAAATACTTCTTTCCAGTCTTTAAAGTCTGCCGCTGGTTGAATTGTAGCTGTATTGGTCAATCCAAAATCACCAACTTGACGACTAACGACTTTACCAATAATCATGCCACTTGGAAATAATCCACCACTACCGGATGAAACAATCTCATCGCCTTTTTTGAGCGGATCATTTTCTTTAATTTGTGTCATTGTGAGCATTCCTGTTGCTTTATCATAGCTTTCTATCATGCCGAAAGATTCATTTTCTTTACCTACTACAGTAGCAGCAATCGCTTTGGAATTAGAATCCAGTGGATCAAGCGTCGTTAACAGCTTCACTGTTGAATGGAACGGACTTGTCTCACTAATAATTCCAACCA
Organism: Paenibacillus nicotianae; assembly: GCF_042681745.1. Lineage (NCBI taxonomy): Bacteria > Bacillati > Bacillota > Bacilli > Caryophanales > Paenibacillaceae > Paenibacillus > Paenibacillus nicotianae. The sequence continues at coordinate 13,973 of NZ_JBHUGF010000009.1, forward strand.
TACCTTCTGTGGAAATAACAGGCATATCTTTACGTACCCCATCATTTTGCCCCAGATCAATTACAATTGTTCCTGTATCTGCATCTGTATCGACACTCGTTACATTTGCAATACGAAGATCAAATTGGTTTTGAGCAAGTTGCTGTTGCGTAAATTTAAGATCTTCTTTATAACGCTTATTGTCCTGTACTAATTTGTTATAACTCGCTTGTTGCAGTAAATACTGCGCAGCTGTTAACTTCAACTCTTGATTTTCCTCATAAAGGCTGTTCAAGTTGCCGATATCTTCAAACAAGCCCGCCATGTAAGAAGCGGGCTTGTAAAACACACCTTGAACAAAACCAACAGTATCACGGACGAACTTCTCAGGCCAGGACAAAGATGTACGATTCGTCAACGTAAATCCCATTAAAGCGATAAATAAAATGAGTCCTACAAGCAGGATAAACAGTTTCTTGTTACCCAGCAGTTTAAACAGTTTCAACACCCTCTTAATTAACGGTTTTTCTTTCCCTAGCAGGGGTTGACCATACCTGGCCGAAAATTAGCGTTTTGAACGAAGCGATGAACTACTACGTGATTTGAACAGGTGGATATTTTCCAATGCTTTTCCTGTACCGATCGCTACACAATCCAAAGGATTCTCAGCAACGATAACAGGCATGCCTGTTTCACCAGCAAGCAATTTATCCAGATTGCGAAGTAATGCTCCGCCACCTGTTAATACAATACCACGATCCATAATATCTGCTGCAAGTTCTGGTGGACATTTTTCCAACGTTACTTTTACAGCTTCTACAATAGCAGCTACTGTATCAGACAATGCTTCAGCGATTTCGTCTGAAGTAATTGTTAATGTTTTTGGTAGACCACTTACAAGGTCACGACCACGAATTTCCATTGTTTCTACTTTTTCAAATGGAGTTGCAGAACCGACTTCCATTTTCAATTGCTCTGATGTACGTTCACCAATCATCAAGTTGTATTGGCGTTTGATGTACTGGATAATCGACTCATCCATTTCATCACCAGCTACACGTACAGAACGACTTGTTACGATACCACCAAGAGAAATAACAGCTACTTCTGTTGTACCGCCACCGATATCAACAACCATACTACCTGTTGGTTCCCATACTGGAAGATCAGCACCGATTGCTGCTGCAAAAGGCTCTTCAATCGTGTAAGCTTCACGAGCGCCAGCTTGCTTAGTCGCATCTTCAACAGCACGTTGTTCTACTGCTGTAATACCAGATGGTACACAAACCATAACATTTGGATGTTGCGGGAACATCGAACGTTGTTTTTGAGCTTGACGTATAAAATATTTAATCATCGTAGCTGTTGTATCAAAATCAGCAATAACGCCATCTTTCATCGGACGAATCGCACGGATATTTCCAGGTGTACGACCGATCATTTTTTTTGCAGATTCTCCTACTGCTTCGATTGTATTCGTATCTGTACGAATCGCAACAACCGACGGTTCTCTTACGACAATACCTTTACCTCTTACATATACCAACGTATTTGCTGTTCCTAAATCAATCCCTAAATCTTTTGAAAAGCCACCCAACATAACTATTAACTCCCTTTCTTCCTAAATCTCGACTATTATATTACATTAAGCCCTGTTCCTTCAAACTTACGAATTTCATATCCCCAATCACAAGGTGATCCAGTACTTCAATTCCGATAATTTTGCCTGCATCTACAAGCCGTTTGGTTAGTGCTACATCTTCCGGGCTTGGTGTAGGATCACCACTAGGATGATTATGCGCAAAAATAACAGATGCACTACTACACTTGATTGCTGCTCGAAAAACTTCACGCGGATGAACAATAGACGCATTTAAACTACCCATCGATAAGGTTTCCTGGGAAATAATATGATTTTTCGTGTTTAGAAACAGACATACAAAATGTTCTTTTTGAAGATAACGTAATTGTTCAATCAATAAATCAGCCGCATCACGCGGACTGCGAATCGCTTTGACTTCTTCTTTACCGGTACGAGTAATACGTCTACCTAACTCGATGCCCGCTTTGATCTGAATCGCTTTGGCTGTTCCGATTCCTTTGATCTCTGTTAATTCTTCAATACTGAGATCAACCAGTTGCCGGATACTGCCTACTTGACGCATAATTCGGTTCGCTAAATGCATTACCGATTCATCTTTTGTGCCTGTGCGCAGTAAAATCGCTAGTAATTCTGCATGACTAAGCGCCTCTGCACCGTAATTCATCATCCGTTCCCGGGGTCTTTCTTCCAGTGGAACATCACGTAAAAGGTACTGTGGCGCCTCCATTAATATGTTCCTCTTCTCCACGACAGATTCAAATAATCTGCACACCAAATTGTTCCAACATATCGCTCAAAAGTGATACAGGCAATCCGACGACTGTAAAATAACAGCCTTCTATTTTATCGATCAACGTCGAACCTAGTCCTTGAATAGCATAAGCTCCAGCTTTGTCAGCAGGTTCACCGCTAAGTACGTATGATTGAATTTTGGAAGGGGTGAGCGGCTTCATATGTACAAGAGTTCGCCGGTATTCCACACGAGTTACGCCAGTAGAAGTATCGATACAAGCTACACTTGTGTAGACATAATGACTTCTTCCTTGCAAAGCATCTAACATTGCTACAGCTTCATCATGATCGCGAGGCTTGCCAAATATACGTTTATCCAAAACAACGATCGTATCGCTGCCTATAATAATACTATCTGTTACCTCGGTTATATAATGATATTGGACAGCAGTAGCTTTGCGCAGTGCAAGCTCTTTGACGACTTGTTCTGGTGACCAGTCTTCAGGCACCAATTCATCCGTATCACTGGGCAACACTTCAAATTCCAATTGTAAAGAGGTCATTAACTCCTTTCTTCTTGGAGAAGCGGACGCCAAAATGAGACGGCGTGTTGATTCTCTATTCATCGAAAGGTCCTCTCCTTTGTTTAAAAAAGTTAGATTGGTTCTTTACAGTTTGCGATATGCCCAAATACTAGCAACAATACCGATCAAACTAAGTAGACTCACTTTGAAATGAATATCGAGATGATAACGAATCATGTCTAAATTAGCGCTAGGCTCCCAATCAATCGTTGTCGATCGCGTGAGAAAAGATACTATCGCTACAGGTTCAAGTAAAGTGGCTACCCATGTGCCAATAAACCAGCCTAGCAATAAAAATAAAATAAGCATACCTGCATTCTTTTTCATTCTTATTTCTCCTGCCTTTAATTTGACACTTCATCATTATACGTTTATTCCCACATCAATACAAACAAAAATGAAAGTAACAATTTTTTGTAACTTATCGTCTTCATTTCGCAAACATTTTGTTATTATTCCAGTTAAAAAGACTGTCCGGAGACAGCCTTTTTGATCAACTTACTCTATTTTCTCTGTAGCTTGTAAATCAGCAGCAAGTGCTTCAGCGACTTTCCATATATCGCCTGCACCCATAGTGATCACAAGATCGCCAGGTTGAATACGAGTCGATAGGTCTGCAATAATATCTTCTTTTTGTGCAATATAACGTGCGCCCGCATTACTATTTTGCTTAATTAATTCAACCAGACGTGCAGAGTTAATACCTTCAATCTGCTTTTCGCCTGCTGGTGAATAAATATCAGCAATAATCACTTCATCGGCTCCTGTAAAAGCACGACTAAATGCGTCTAACAAAAAGAATGTGCGTGAATAACGTTGCGGTTGGAACACAGCAATCACACGTTTCCCTGTTGCTTGAGCTGCCACAATCGTTGCTTCGATTTCGGTAGGATGATGAGCATAATCATCAACGATCAAAATGTCTCTAGCATCACCGACTACTTGAAAACGACGCTTGGCACCATGGAATTGAACGATCGCTGCTGCAATCGCTGTGAATGAAATTCCTGCTTCCAGACATGAAATTACAGTTGCCATCGCGTTATATACATTATGCAGTCCTGGCACAGATAATTCAATCCGACCCAAATCTGCTCCTTGATACTGCATCGTAAATGAAATTTTGCGATCGCCTGGCTCGATATCTGTCGCTGTATAATCATTGTGTGACTCTACACCATAAGTGATCGTTGTGCCTTCAATATTCGGTATAATTTCACGAATATTTTCATCATCACCACAGACGATTGCTTTACCACCAGCTTGCAATTGGCTTAAAAATTGCACATAGGCTGCTTTGAGGTTAGCAAAGTCACCATCATAATTTTCAAGATGATCAGCTTCAATATTGGTGACTACTGCAATAGCAGGATGGTATTGTAAAAACGTTCCATCGCTCTCATCTGCTTCTGCAACGACATAATCACCTTTACCAGCTTTGGCATTAGTGCCCAGATTAACGATTTCTCCACCGATAATATATGTTGGATCGGTATCACATTCTTCCATCACCAATGCAATCATCGAAGAAGTAGTTGTTTTGCCATGAGCCCCTGCTACAGCTACACCTTTACGTTCATTAAGCAATCTTGCTAACATTTCAGAACGATGGATCACTGGGATATTGAGACGCTTTGCTTCTACCCATTCCGCGTTATCATCTGATAGTGCTGTAGAATACACTACCAGATCAGCACCATGAACTTGTTCTGTAGCATGACCTATATGAATGACTGCTCCTTTTTGTTGCAATTTCGCGGCTAACGCGCTCATTGCCATATCGGAACCTGTTACTTTGTATCCCATTTCAAGCATAACACGGGCGATGGCACTCATACCGTACCCACCAATCCCGATAAAATGTACATGTTCTGTCTTATTCATCTGACTCACCAGCCCTTTTCAGAATCGGTTTGATGCAAAAGAGTCGCTCTTACATCCGAAATTAAATACAGTGTTCCGGTTACGACCCCTAGATCTTCCCGTTCTGTTCGTGATTGAAGCAACTGAATACCTTGCCGCCAGTCACGCTCCACTATAACATTTACTTCTGTTCTATTCATTTCTTGTTGTAATTTTGCTACTAATTGTGACAATTGACCTGCATCCATTTTGCGTCGAAAATCAGGTTCTGTCAAAATAATTGTATCTGCAATAGATAGCAAATGTCTGAATACAGGCTCATGATGCTTGTTCTCTAACATGCCTACAAGCATATGAAGCTTCTTGTAATGATAAGTCTGCGGTACACTTTTGACAAGCATCGCTGCTCCTTCAGGATTATGTGCTCCGTCCAGTACAATCGTTGGCTCGCCAGGCATTTTCTCTAACCGTCCTGCCCAAAAAGTATGTCTAAATCCTTCTAGCAACAATTCATCGTCCAGTACAAAAGCTGAATATTGACGCAATACTTCTAACGCCATCATCGCTACTCCCGCATTGGCACATTGATGTTCTCCTTGCATCGAAATCGTAATATCCAATTCGCGAAAAAGGCCTTTATAACGGAACGTCTGCTCATGTTCATCACCGGATAAACGTTCTGCTGTGTACTGCTCACCTGCTACATAAAGTGTTGATTTACAGGCTGCTGCTTTGGCACGAAGTACTTCGATCACTTCCGGTTGATCTACACTGCTGACTACTGGAACGCCTGGCTTAATAATGCCGGCTTTTTCACTAGCAATCTGCTCTAATGTATCTCCTAAAATATCAGTATGATCATAACCTACATTCGTGATCACCGATACGATTGGATGAACAATATTAGTTACATCCAGTCTTCCCCCAAGCCCTGTTTCCCAGATCACGACATCAGGATAACACTCTTCAGCATAATACAAAATCGCAAGTGCTGTGGATACTTCAAACATAGTGGGCGATCCCAGTTCTGTCTGCGCCATTTGTTCTACTAATGGATACAGCGTATTTGCTAGACGACACAATGTTTCTTCTGGAATATCAACACCATTGTATTGAAAACGATTGGTGAATTTGGTGATATAAGGCGATGTAAATGTACCTACATCATAACCGCAATTTATCAAAACACTTGTTAAAAAAGCGCAAGTACTTCCTTTGCCATTCGTTCCTGCGACATGTACAAATTTGAGCTTACGATGAGGATTATTCAACAACTCCATGAGACCTTCAATCCGAGACAATCCCGGACGAATCCCAAAAGGAATTAGACCATTAATCCATTCCACTGCTTGCTCATAAGTGTGAAAAGGGGCTTGGTGCCCCTCTGATGTGCCATATTCCATCATGTTCACCTTACCCTTTCAATTCTGCGATTCGGGCAAGAACTTTTTCACGTTTTTCCGAATAATCGGCTTGTTTAGCACGTTCTTCTTCTATAACTTTAGCAGGCGCTTTGGCAACAAAGCCTTGATTAGCTAGCTTTTTGTCAACGCGTTCTACTTCAGACGTTAAGGTAGCTACTTCTTTTTCTAGACGAGCGATTTCTTGACCGATATCAAGCAGACCTGCAATTGGCAAATACAATTCTGCGCCTGTAATAATCGCTGTCATTGCTTTATCCGGTGCTGCTAGATCCAATCCAGATTGATACTCGGAAGTGTTGCTGAAACGACGAATATATCCTTCGTTGGATTGAATAATATCCAATGTTTTTTGGTCTTTGGCTTTAACCATCAATTCGATTTTTTTGCTCATCGGTACATTTACTTCTGCACGAATATTACGTACAGCACGAATCAAGTCGATTAACAGATTCATTTCTTCTTGAGCTGCTTTATTTTCTAAAGCTGGATCAAATTCAGGCCAAGCCGCAAGTGTAATCGTATTGCCTTCATGCGGCAAATGTTGCCAGATATCTTCTGAAATAAATGGCATAAATGGATGGATCATTCGTAATGTGCGATCCAAAACATAAGCCAGTACGGATTGCGTTGTTTTCTTCGCTACTGCATCTTCACCATACAATGACAATTTAGCAATTTCGATATACCAATCACATAGATCATCCCAGATAAAGTTGTACAATAGTCGACCTGTTTCACCAAATTCATAAGAATCGATTAGACGTGTAATATCACGTGCTGTTTCGTTCATACGATGCAAAATCCAACGATCTGCTGTACTAAGATCACCACTCAAATCGATATCTTCATAACGGAAGCCTTCCATATTCATCAAAGCAAAACGGGAAGCATTCCAGATTTTATTAGCAAAGTTACGTGCTTGTTCGACACGCTCTAGACGGAAACGTAAATCTTGTCCCGGTGTACTACTTGTAGACAACATATAACGCATCGCATCTGTACCGTATTGCTCAATCACTTCAAGCGGATCGATACCGTTACCAAGTGACTTGGACATTTTCTGTCCATCAGCAGCCCGTACCAAACCATGCATCAATACGTCTTTGAATGGAATTTCATCTGTAAATTCAAGTGCTGTAAAGATCATACGAGCTACCCAGAAATAGATAATATCGTATCCAGTTACAAGCAAATCTGTAGGGTAATAACGTTTTAAATCTTCTGTCTCATCCGGCCAGCCCAGTGTAGAAAACGGCCATAATGCAGAACTGAACCAAGTATCCAATACATCTTCATCTTGACGTAATGTTTTGCCTGCATGTTCAGGTAAATGACTTGGATCTTCTGTTGCTACAATAATTTCGCCTGTTTCTTCACAATGCCATGCTGGAATACGATGTCCCCACCACAATTGACGGGAAATACACCAGTCACGTACATTTTCGATCCAGTTCAAATATGTTTTTTCAAAACGATCCGGTACAAAGTTAACGCCTTTGCCTTCGTTTTGTGCTTGAATCGCAGCATCCGCAAGTGGCTTCATTTTAACAAACCATTGTGTAGACAAATAAGGTTCAACGACAGCGCCTGTACGTTCACTATGACCTACTTGGTGTACATGATCTTCGATTTTGATCAAAACGCCTGTTGCTTCCAAATCTTTAACAATCTGTTTGCGACAGTCACTACGATCCAATCCTTGATATTGTGCTGCATTTTCATTCATCGTGCCTGTTTCATCCATCACTACGATCTGAGGCAGATCATGACGGTGTCCCATTTCAAAGTCATTCGGATCATGAGCAGGAGTAATTTTTACAGCGCCACTACCGAATTCACGGTCAACATAATCATCAGCAATAATCGGAATTTCACGTCCGGTGATTGGCAATACTAGCATTTTACCAATCATATCTTTGTAACGTTCGTCTTTGGGATGAACGGCTACCGCTGTATCACCAAGCATCGTCTCTGGACGAGTCGTTGCTACAACAATATGCCCGCTACCATCTTGAAGTGGATATTGTAAATGATACAGATGTCCATTCACTTCTTTGTATTCTACTTCGATATCTGACAAAGCTGTACGTGCTTCAGGGTCCCAGTTAATAATGTATTTACCACGATAAATCAGACCTTTGTTGTACAACTTTACAAATACTTCACGAACCGCTTTGGATAAACCTTCATCCAATGTAAAACGTTCGCGTGAATAATCGAGAGAAAAGCCCATTTTCGCCCATTGCTCATGAATGTTAGCTGCGTATTTGTCTTTCCATTCCCATACTTTTTCTACAAACTTCTCACGTCCTAGATCATGACGAGTAATTCCTTCTGCACGCAGATTCTGCTCTACTTTGGTCTGTGTTGCGATCCCTGCATGGTCTGCTCCTGGAAGCCAAAGCGCGTCAAAACCTTGCATCCGTTTGGTACGTGTCATAATATCTTGCAATGTAAAATCAAGTGCATGTCCAATATGAAGCATACCTGTTACGTTAGGAGGTGGAATAACAATTGTATATGGCTTCGCATCAGGACGTTGCCCTGCTTTGAAAAAACCATTTTCCATCCAATAATCATACCATTTACGTTCTGCCGCTTTAGGATCATAAGTTGTCGGCATTGAAGTTGTTGCTTGATTCTCATGCGTATCTGCCATAGTAAATACCCCCATATTCATAGTCATTTTGCTAAAATTCTCAATAAAAAAAGCCCTTCGTCTCAAAGGACGAAAGGACTTAGCTCTCGCGGTACCACCTTTGTTTCGTCCATGCATAAAAAAGCCTATGAACGACACTCCGAGGCAGATAACGGCTGCTACCGGTCTATTCTACAGTCAGTGTTCATCTCAAACGTTCACTGAAATTCAAATAAACAACTCCCAGGCGACTTCGATCTACCGTATCCTATAGAACCTTTCAGCGCAACAGTTCTACTCTCTTGAGGACGATATAATCTACTATTCCCGTTCAAGGTTATTGAGATCATAAATAAATCAATATTTACTCCAAATCATACCTGTTGCTCCTATCAAAGTCAACAAAAAACCTGTCATCAAGCTGACCTAAAAGCGAGGTATCCCTAATTGATCTAATAATTCAATCATATCTTCAGGTAGAGGATCATGAACAGTCATTATTTCTTCTGTAAAAGGATGTTCAAATGTCAATTGCTCACCATGAAGCGCCTGACGATAAAACTCTTGACTGCCTCCATAAAGTACATCCCCGATAAGGGTATGCCCGGCATCACTCATATGCACACGAATCTGATGCGTACGTCCTGTTTCTAATGTCAAACGGACAAGACTCGCTCTAGCTGAACTATAGAGTTTCTCAATATGAGTAATCGCTTCTTGTCCTGTCGGAGATACACGTCGGCGCTGCTTATGATGGCGATCTTTACCGATAGGTTGATCAATTACAGTTAATGTATCACTTACTTTGCCCTGTACTATAGCTATATATTTGCGATCTATCGTTTTAGAGCGCATTTGCTCATCTAATTTCGATAAAGCAAACTCATTTTTGGCATACAATACAGGTCCTGTTGTATCTTCATCTAGACGATGCACATGACGAACCGCACATTTCTGATCGGTTTGTTGATAATGATCAGCGACTACATGGGCTAAAGTAATCGTAGGATCAGATGCTTCGGAAGGATGAACATTCATACCTGCTGGCTTATGCATTACCAGAACATAATCATCTTCATAAAGTACTTGTGCGCGATCATGTGGACGAGGATCAAATCCATAATCCATCGGCGGAAATAGACGAAGCCGAATATGCTCTATGTCTATTTTCACTTCACCTTTGGAATGAAGTCTACCTATTAATTTAACTGGAACCGATGCTTGTTCTAACCACTGCATTACAGCTTTGTGCCTGGCATTTCCTTCTGCCTGTAGAAGATCATTATCCGGTGTGATTTGTAACCATTCTCCCTCTCTCATCGCACACTGAGACAGTAGAGAAGGAGGCTTAGAATTGTCAGATACAGGACGAGATACATTCATCATGATTGCAAAGACTTCATTACTTCATAATGAGCTGCAAGCGTCTGTTCGATATCTTCATCACTATGAACACCAGATACAAACATACCTTCAAAAGGAGACGGAGCTACACTGATTCCGCGATCTAACATTTCTCCAAAATAACGTTTGAACATATCCATATCGCTTGCTTTGGCAGAATCGTAATCAGTTACAGGCCCTGCTGTAAAGAAAGGACACACCATTGATCCTACACGATTCACAGTCAAAGGAATCCCAAATTCAGCAGCATTCTTTTCAAATCCTGCTTGTAAACGTGCAGAGATGGTTTCTAAACGTTCATAGACGGCTGGCGTTAACAAACTCAATGTCGTATATCCTGCTGCCATTGCTAACGGATTACCACTCAATGTTCCTGCTTGATAAATCGGCCCTGTTGGTGCTACTTGCTCCATAATCTCACGTTTACCACCGTAAGCACCTACAGGCAATCCGCCACCGATTACTTTACCCAGACATGTCAAATCAGGTGTTACACCATAACGTCCTTGTGCACAATTTAGATGTACACGAAAACCTGTCATGACTTCATCGAAAATAAGCAAACTACCATATTGAGTTGTAATATCGCGTAATCCTTGCAAAAATCCAGGTTGCGGTGGTACAACTCCCATATTACCTGCAACAGGCTCTACAATAATACAAGCAATCTCTTCTCCAAACCGTTCAAATGCTAACTTCAAAGATTCCAGATCATTATAAGGGACTGTAATCGTATTGGTTGCTACAGATTCAGGCACACCCGGACTATCAGGTAAACCTAAAGTAGCAACACCGGAACCTGCTTTGATCAACAGACTATCCGAATGTCCATGATAAGAACCTTCAAATTTCAAAATTTTATTGCGCTTGGTATATCCACGAGCAAGACGAATCACACTCATCGTCGCCTCTGTTCCTGAATTGACCATACGTACAATATCCATCGATGGAACACGTTCTACGACAAGCTTCGCCATTTTCGTTTCTAATTCAGTAGGTGCACCAAAGCTTGTGCCTTTGATCGCTGTTTCTTGTAGAGCACGTACAACATCAGGATGCGCATGACCCATAATGAGCGGGCCCCAAGAACCAATATAGTCGATAAATACATTGCCATCGATATCATACAATCTTGAACCTTCACCACGTTCAGCATAGATTGGTGTTAAGCCTACCGTTTTGAAAGCACGAACAGGGCTGTTCACGCCTCCCGGAATATATTGTTTTGCTTCTTCAAAAGCTTCTCGTGAACGCTCGTCACGACGAACAGAATGAGTAGATTCCATGAGCAAATACCTCCATCAATTGATTTATTTTGTGCTACATTATTGTTCTTCGCGCAACCAGCGTACAACGTCTTTGGAGAAATACGTAATAATCATATCTGCTCCTGCACGTTTGAAGCCAAGCATCATTTCAGTTACAATTCCACGTTCATTGATCCATCCGTTTTGTGCGGCTGCTTTGACCATAGCATACTCACCACTTACGTTATAAGCGACTAATGGTAGATCAAAGTTTTCACGTACAGCACGCAATACATCCATATAAGCAAGCGATGGTTTGACCATTAACATGTCAGCACCTTCTGCTACATCACTTTCAGCTTCGCGCAATGCTTCACGTACGTTAGCAGGGTCCATTTGATAAGACTTGCGATCTCCAAATTGAGGTGCAGATTGAGCAGCTTCGCGGAATGGACCGTAGAATGCTGAAGCATATTTAACCGCATAAGACATGATTGGAATATCTTTGTATCCTGCTGCATCCAAGCCTTCACGAATCGCATAGACAAATCCATCCATCATATTAGAAGGAGCAATAATATCTGCGCCTGCTTCTGCTTGAGATACGGCTGTTTTGACTAACAATGCTAACGATTCATCGTTGTCCACTTCTGCTTCAATATGACCATCACATTCATGTGCATGTACCACACCGCAATGTCCATGATCTGTAAATTCACATAGGCATGTATCTGCAATAACTAGCAAATTCGGATAATGCGCTTTGATCCAGCGAGTCGCTTGTTGCACTAGACCATCTTGAGCATAAGCACCTGTGCCTACACTATCTTTCACTTCAGGAACCGCAAATAACAGCACTGCTGGAATACCTAATTCAGCAATTTCTTGAATTTCTGCTTGCATCGTATCTAATGAGAAATTGTATACGCCAGGCATCGACGAAATTTCTTCTTTTACATTTGTGCCGTATGTTACAAATACCGGTTGAATAAAATCGCTTTTGTGCAGTATTGTTTCTCTGACCATGCTACGAATAGCTGGCGTTTTGCGAAGACGACGGTGACGTGAAAAAGGTTGACTCATAATTATATTCCTCCTTGAATGTATACATCATAAATAACGAAATATTTTGACTACCCTAGATAAATAAAACCGACCAGCACTAGCAAGGTCGGCATATCTGATGTCGATCATCCATTTACAATTTAAACATCTATCAATACATCAGCATTCCAACGACAAAGTACATCTAGTAATCCTTCAATCGTGGCTTGTTCAGCTAATAATCCTACTTTTAGTCCTGCTTGTTCGGCTGTCAAAGCAGTCTGCGGACCAATACAAGCAATCATCGAATGTTGCAACGCTTGTACAGGATCTTCAATACCCATCTTTTTCAAAGCAGCTAAAAGATTAGTGACTGTCGAAGAACTGGTAAACGTCACAGCATGAATCGCTTCTTCCTCTAATAACTTACGTAACTCAATATCATCTTCTCCGACCATTACCGTCTCGTACGTATCAATCTCAGTTACTTCTATATTCATCGTACGCAGTGTATCTGGCAACCATGAGCGTGCTAGATCACCGCGAGGTAACAACACATGCTGTCCGGCTTGTAGTTGACCTTCTAAGCTGTCCAACAAGCCCTCTGCTTGGAATTTCTCCGGTAAAGGCATCGCAACAATCCCATGCAATCGTAAAGCTTCTAATGTCGCAGGGCCGACAGCGACTATTTTGGCACGATACAATGCTCGAATATCTTGAGCATGTAACTTCAAATGTTCAAAGAAGTACTCTACTCCATTAACACTGGTGAAGAATACCCAATCATATTTGGGCAAATTTGATAAAGCATTGCCGATATTTTGAATACTTTCTTCATCTACAGGTAACCTTGTCTCGATCACTGGATACTCATACGGTTCTCCACCCAGTTCATCGATACGATTGACCAATTCACTAGCCTGACTGCGTGCACGAGTTACCAAAATACGCTTACCGAAAAGAGGTAAATCTTCTACCCATTTCAAATGTTCACGCTGATTCACGACTTCCCCAACTACGATTACAGCAGGTGGTCTGAAATGAGCAGCTTCTACTTTAGCAGCGATATCTTCAAGTGTACCCACCAGTGTCTCCTGTTCTGCTCGCGTTCCCCAGCGGATCAATGCAACAGGTGTAGATGTCGGTCGTCCATGCTTGATCAATTGCTCACTAATATAACCGATCTTAGCAACACCCATCATAAAGACAAGTGTTCCTGTAGCGTTAGTCACCTTATCCCAGTGAATACTTTGATCTAATTTATCAGGACTCTCATGCCCTGTAATAATAGATAAAGATGAAGCAAAATCACGATGAGTCACAGGGATACCTGCATAGGCAGGAACAGCAATCGAAGAGCTGATACCCGGTACAATTTCATACGGAATCTGATGCTGGCGTAGCAATTCAGCTTCTTCAGCTACTCTGCCAAAAATTGTCGGGTCGCCACCTTTTAGACGAACTACCGTTTTCCCTTGTAAAGCCAGATCAACCAGCAACTGATTAATCTCTTCTTGCTTCATCGTATGACGATCAGGCAATTTGCCAACATAAATCTTCTCTGCTCCTGGCTTTGCTTGCTTGAGCAACCGTGGACTTGCTAGACGATCATATACAACTGCATCTGCAAGCCCTATGCATTCCCAGCCCCGAAGCGTAATTAATTTTAATGCTCCTGGGCCTGCCCCCACCAAATACACTTTACCGGTCATCCACTCATCCCCTTACTTCTGCCAGTATCCGATCTGCTCCCTGACTTTTCAGTTGCGCTGCTACAGCAATACCAAGTGCTACAGGATCTGTACCCTGCATCGTTTCTTTCAGCATAATACTACCATCCGGTGTAGCAACCATTCCTGTTAATTGTATAATACTTTGCTCCTCAGGCACATCCGAACTTTGTAGACGAACGGCATAAGCACCAATAGGCACCTGACAACCACCATTTAACTCAGCCAAAAATGTACGCTCTGCTGTTACCGTCACTGCGGTAAGATCGTCATTATACAGAGACAGCAATTGCAACATTTCAATATCATCTGCGCGACATTCGATTCCAAGTGCTCCCTGCCCTACAGCAGGCAGACAGATTTCTGTTGGTAAAAAGGAAGTGATTCGATCAGACCAACCCATCCGTTCTAGCCCTGCGGCAGCTAACATAATAGCATCAAAACCTTCGGTTTCAAGCTTACGCAAACGAGAATCAATATTCCCACGAATTGACTCAATCTGTAGATCAGGACGATATAATTTAAGCTGACTTGCACGTCTCAGACTACTTGTTCCCAGTCTAGCGCCTTGAGGAAGTTCTTCTAATGAACAACCTGTACGTGTAATCAAACAATCTCTAGGGTCTACTCTTGGTGGGATTGCACCATTGATTAGACCTTCTTGTAATTCAGAGGGCATATCTTTCATACTATGCACAGCCATATCGATTTCACCATCTAATAGTGCTTGCTCGATCTCTTTGACAAATAGACCTTTCCCGCCGACTTTGGATAAAGTCACATCTAGAATCCGGTCGCCTTTGGTAATAATCTTTTTAATTTCAAAATGAACATCTAACCCCTGCTCTTCACTAATCGCTGTTAATGCATCGATCACATGACCTGTTTGCGTTAACGCTAGAGCACTTTGTCTACTTCCTACTACGATCGTACGCATATATTCATCTCCTGATCCCATTGTATTCAATAGTCTATTCCTCTATTGATTGGTTGATCCAGTGTTGTATTTGTTGCTCACTCCAGGGTTCAAATACACCCTGTCGAATATCTTCTAAAATAGAAAGCGACATCGCTTGATGTAGCAAGGATTTGCGTAATGATTCCTCGCTCACTTGTTTAGCAATCGTTTCCCGTACATGATATAAAAAATCAATATATATCTCATATTCATTACCAAAGTGTTGATTAATTTCTTTAGCAATATGCCGACCTGCTAAAGGCCCGGCTCCCGAAGTGGCTACAGCTATCGTTAATCGTCCTCTGCGAATGACATTCGGATTGATAAAGGTGCTTTGTTCACGCTGATGAGCTACATTTACAGGAATACGATACACTTTCGCTTCAGTGGCAACCTGATTATTAATCTCAGGCACCGAAGTTACCGCATGTACCAAAAAATAAGGTCTGTAACCAATTTCACTAAGTTTCTTATCGGAAAAAGCACAATTAGCGATATCATCTGTCTGATACTCTCGATCCAGCCAGCGTATCTGTTGCTGATCGATTAATTGTTGCAATTTCGCGGTTACAGTAGGGCTGATTATCGTGAGTATCGCTCCTGCTTGAAGCAAAGAAATACTTTTACGTTCAGCCACTTTACCGCCACCTACAATCAGACAATCTTGATCTCTGCAATCCAGCATAATAGGCAGATAATGAATAGGATCACTCATACACCCACCCATTGATGAAAAGCAGACCATGAATTAGAAACGAAATTTAAAATAAACAAAATATATCCTAAGATTGCCCATAAAGCCATCGTGCTGGCTGAATAGTTACGCATTTTTTTGGTAGCAAAAAAAGCAACATACACGCATAACGCTAATAAGGTAAAAACAACTTTGGAATCGAGCAAAAGAATATATCTGCCTTCTGCTACAATCGACATCAAAGCCACAATTAGCGAAACGATCAATACCGGTGTACCGATTAACATCGCTGTATAAGTGTACTTTTCCATACTTTCTAAGCTAGGTAAACGGCGTACTGTATTATCCCATTTTTTCTGTTTTAATTTACGATGTAAAAACAAATACATCGAACCAAAAACAGCAGCTACTGTATAAGCAGCAAAACTAATATTGGCAAAGATCACGTGTAAAATTAATAATCCATGAACGGTATCCCAACCTGTAGGGAGTACACCTTCACCTGGTGAATGAAGTCGATTTTGCACCATAGCACAAAAGCCGATTACATTTAACAGCAATACGGCATAATCAGTCTTCAATACCTTTTCGATAAAAAAGGAAATTAATATTAAAATAAAAGTCAGTACAAAGAAAAAATCATACGTTGAAAATAACGGTAATGTTTTTTCCTCAATCGTTCGAATCGTAATACTGACAATCTGAATCACAAATACCAAAACAAGAAACCCTGTGCCTAACCGCTTCGCCCTCGGATTGCGACGAATGCAATCCGAGAAATAAAACAGAAGGCTCAGGGCGTATAAATAAATAATAATATCGTATAACAGGTTAAAAAGCGTCAAAGCGAATCACCTGCCTATAGGGTTGCGGGAGCAAAAGACCCAAAACTACCTTCTAATCCCAATTTATTAGCTTGCACAGGCGACTGTGCTTTAGAAACTTCGCTTGGATTGACTTGATCTGCTGAATGTTCAAGCTGATCTTCTAAAGCAAATATTCGAGTGAACAAATCAAGTGCTTCAGCTCCATCTTTCTCGGCAGCCATTTCTTTTATCCGATGAATCGGTTCATGATTCATTTGATTTACGATACTTTTGGTTAGACGACTGATCACTTTACGTTGTCGTTCATCCAACTCTGGCAATTTGTTAAATAGACTTTCCAGTGTCTCCGCATGAATATCTGCTCCACGTTCTTGTAAAGCGCGAATCGCTGGACGTACACCCAATGTTTTGAGCCATTGATTGAAAGATTCTACTTCTTGACGGATCATACGCTCAATCTTAATCGATTCTGCGCGACGCATTTCCATATTACTTTCAACAATACCTTCTAAATCATCGATATCGTATAAAAACACATTGCTAATATCGCCAATCGCTGGATCAATATCACGTGGAACCGCTATATCAATCATAAACAAAGGACGAGACTTACGCAATTTCATACTTTGAGCAAGTGTATCTGCATTCAACACATACCCTTGTGCCCCTGTAGAACTAATCAAAATATCGACTTGATGTAAACGATCCATCGCTTGTTCGATCGTACATGGTGTACCGTTGAACTTGTGCGCCAACTCTTGCGCACGTCCGAGTGTACGATTCGCTACAATTACTTCAGCCGCACCGTTCGCATATAGATGCTTTACAGTAAGCTCGCTCATTTTACCAGCACCTAGAATCATAATCACTTTATTATGAAAAGCACCGAAAATGCGCTTGCCTAGTTCTACCGCTGCATAACTGATCGAAACTGCACTTTCACCGATCATCGTCTCGGAATGAGCACGTTTGCCCAGTGTAACAGCTTGCTTAAACAACATATTAAACCATGTACCTGTTGCTTTATTTTCTTGCGCCCATTGGAATGAACGCTTTACTTGACCCAGAATCTGAGTCTCACCTAGCACCATCGAATCCAATCCACAAGCTACACGAAAAAGATGACTTATTGCTTGTTCATCTTCATATATATATAAATGCTGTGTAAATTCCTGACGGGGAATACCGAACCACTGCTCCATAAAGGTACGGATAAAATGTCCACACATATGCAGACGATCCAATACCACGTAAATCTCCGTACGGTTGCAAGTCGCTACAATAGTCCCTTCCAACACACTCTTAGTTTCTCTGAGCTGCCGGAGCGCCTGCGGTAAATCTTCGTCCGCAATAGCAAACCGTTCTCTCACTTCAACGGGTGCTGTGCGGTAATTCAATCCGACAACAACGATGTGCATTGCAAGTTCACCTGCCTAATCTAAAAGTCATATCTCTATACGTTCATTAACAATACGTTAATTATATCACAGCTAAATTACGAATTTCGTCGTTTTTATGAAATGTTTATGAAATCATCATCGGAATATAGACACAATTTCTTTATCTCTACCATAATCAAATGATTTCATATCGTCAAATTGATATCCTTAAAAAGAAATAGCCATAGGTAACCCCTATGGCTATTGTTTGCATCTTATTTCATTTTAATCTTTTGCTCGTAAGAAGCAAAATTTATATTATTGATTGATAAGCTCAACTGATTTGATTTCAGGTGTTTCCACTTGAAGTTCTCCCAAACCACGAACTAATTTTTTGGCATACGTTTTTTCAGGTTTCAGAACGGATACCAGGTAGTCAATAGCTAACTGTGGATCTACGGTTTCTCCGCAGGTATAGCAGTCAATAGCCGCGAATCCTCTCTCAGGATATGTGTGAATCGAGAGGTGACTCTCCGACAACAAAACAAGTACTGTAGCACCTTGTGGTTCGAATTGTTTGGCTTGAACAGACATTACTGTTGCTCCGCATGCTTCGGCTGCATCAACCATATGAGCTTGCAAAACCTCAGCATTATTCAGCATATCAAAATCTACACCCCAAGTATCAACAGCAACGTGTCTTCCGAAAGTTGAGTATTCCATCTTCCGGTTCCCCCTTCCTAGGAATAAAATGTTTGAAAAATTTCATCCGCTAGGACCTACGTCATTCACTTCCCGAGGGTATTAGCTCTCGCAACATTACTATGTCCTGAGTGAATCCTGGTTCCTAATATTATTTTCAACGAGATTAAAAATAACATCTATCGACATGAAATGCAAGTGTTTTTGTAATATTTATTAAATATTTAAAGATTGTTTATTTCGACTGTTTTAGCATGCATTTTTATGTATAAATATAATATTTTAATTATAAAAAAAGCCTGTTTCCCTCTATAGGAAAACAGACGTTGTTATTGATCATTAAGCTTCCATACCGAATAATCGTTGAGATTGAATACGCAGTTCTTGATCAATCTGCTCATATGGCCCTTGTGAAGCTAAGCGTTGGTCTAACAGTTGATCTACAATACTTCGTACCAATTCGATATCCGTCTCAACAGCTACAGATTGCCACTGGCTTTTCAGATCTATGGCTGTATGTTTGTGTTGATAGATCATTTTTTCTTGTTCGCCTATACATTCGACAATCTGACGAACAGAACCTTGTTGATAATGGTACCTCATGATAAATCCATCATAGATTCGATTCACTATTCCATTACCTTTAAAAGCAACAAATAGTTTGCGAATAATGTTGGTTAACTGCGGATTTACCAAGCGGAAAGACAACTCACAGACATAGCTTCCTTCTCTGAGGTCAAAAGGTAAATGCACTTCTTCTCCGTTTTTTACTCCGAGAACAATTTCCTGATTTCCGTTATCAAGTATTTTTACCCGATGATGGATCTGAGGATCTTCGGCATAATGGACAAACTGGGACATTTGAGCTTTCGACAACTGTAAACTGGCTTTAATATATTCTGTGGCTAACCGCTGAGCCATAAAAATCTCCTCAATTCTTTTAACATTCCAATGTATTCATTATACATCATCTGCGAAACGCCTTGCTTGTGATCAAGATGAATGATTTTCACCATATTCCAGAAAAAAACGGAACTATCCCCGTAAAGTTCTAAAGAACGGCCTGAATACTCACTTTTCTATACAAACTTCTTCGTTTTGCTGACCTGTTCATGACTTTATTGATTGCTTTGAGGGGGTTTGGACTCTTGCATTTCTGGTTGGTGCTCTTCGTTCTCTGTCTCCACTTGTACCACTTCTTCATCGTCTTCAGACTCAGGAAGTGCAAAAGCATAACGTTCGATCACAGACCATAATTCATCTTTACCCAATCCTGTTTCAGATGAAAACAGTACAAAATCATCTTCCGGTACAAAGCTCAAACCATGTTTTACGATTTTGATATGCTTGTCCCATTTACTACGTGGAATCTTATCGGCTTTGGTCGCAACGATACAGACATCCCGTTCATAGTATTTAAGCCATTCATACATAATTACGTCGTCTTTGGAAGGTGGATGGCGAAGATCGATCACCAGCACAACCATGCGTAATGTTTCGCGTTCGAGTAGATATTTTTCAATCATTTTACCCCAAGCTTCACGCTGGCTTTTGGAAACTTTGGCATAACCATATCCAGGAAAATCGACGAAATACATCGATTCGTTGATCATATAGTAGTTTAGATGTTGTGTTTTACCTGGTGTTGCACTGGTACGTGCCAGGTTTTTACGGCTAATCAAACGGTTAGTCATAGAAGATTTACCTACATTAGATCGTCCTGCTAGAGCAATCTCTGGCAACCCATCTTCCGGGTATTGGTTCGGACGCACCGCGCTAATAATAAATTCCGCGCTATTTACTTTCATAATTACAAGTTCCCCTTTAGTTAGAAGTTGAAGGTAAACATTTCATCAAGTAGCTTGACCACTCCACAAACGGATTATTCTGTCGATCGCTGTTAAGGTCGAATATCTTGGAATACTGCTTGTTGCAGTAGATATTCGATCTTAAAGGCGAACGCTTCGCTTCTATCGAATAATGCCGTTTGCTTCGTTCCGTGCTACAAAAGATACTCTGTCCCATCAACGGATTAGTAATAGTATAGCACATCAAATAAACGGAATCGCTCTATTTTACTGCTTATAGAACGATTCCGTTATGAATATAGCTATTTAGTTGCTTGTTTTAGATTAATGGTTGTGTTGGTTCTGGTGTCTGTGTTTGAGCGATAAGAGCATGTTCTAGCACTTGATCCATATGAGATACAGGAACAAATGTAAGATCATTTTTTACGCTCTCCGGGATATCGCGTAAGTCGCGTTCGTTATCCATAGGAAGCAGGATTTTTTTGTATCCTGCACGGTGAGCAGCTAGTGTTTTTTCTTTTAAGCCACCGATCGGCAGTACACGTCCACGTAATGTGATCTCACCTGTCATTGCGACTTCTTTGGATACAGGGCGACCGGTCAATGCGGAAATAAGAGCGGTAGCGATCGTGATACCAGCGGAAGGGCCATCTTTGGGAATAGCACCTTCAGGGATATGAATATGGATATCATTTTTTTCATGGAAATCGTCTGCGATATGCAGGTCTTTGGCTTTGGAACGTGTGTAACTGAAAGCAGCTTGCGCTGATTCTTTCATCACATCGCCTAGTTTACCTGTTAGCATTAATTTACCACTACCCGGTACAACTGTTACTTCGATCGTTAGCGTTTCTCCACCAACTTCTGTCCATGCCAGTCCTGTTACACTACCAACTTGATCTTCTTTTTCAATCACACCATAACGGAATTTAGGTACGCCCAAATAATCTTTGATTTGATCGGGTTCGATAGATACTTTTTCTAGATTGTCCGAGACGATCGCTTTCGCTGCTTTACGACATAATGCAGCTACTTGCTGTTCTAAGTTACGTACACCGGATTCGCGTGTATACTCACGAATCATACGTAGCAAAGCATCTTCACCAATTTCTAATTGCTCGGGTGTTAGACCATGTTCTTCAGTCTGCTTAGGCAATAGGTATTGCTTAGCGATCTGCATTTTCTCAAGCTCTGTATATCCCGGAATCGAAAGCATTTCCATCCGATCCAATAATGGACGAGGAATACTTTGTACACTGTTGGCTGTTGTTACAAACATAACATTCGACAGGTCAAACGGTACTTCAATAAAATGGTCACTAAACGTATTGTTTTGCTCGGGATCAAGCACTTCTAACAATGCCGCAGAAGGGTCTCCGCGGAAATCAGACGCCATTTTATCGATCTCATCCATTAAGAATACAGGGTTAGTTGAACCTGCTGTTTTCATTCCTTGAATAATACGTCCAGGCATCGCACCTACATACGTACGACGATGACCACGAATCTCAGCTTCGTCACGTACACCACCGAGTGAAATACGTACAAATTCGCGTCCCAAAGACTTGGCAATCGAACGTGCTAATGATGTTTTACCAACACCTGGAGGCCCTACAAGACAAAGAATAGGCCCTTTTAGCTTTTTCACTAATTTCTGTACCGCTAGATATTCAAGCACCCGTTCTTTGGGCTTATCGAGTCCATAATGATCTTCATTCAAAATCGCTTCTGCATGATGAAGATCCAGATCATCATCTGTCGATTTCGACCACGGTAAACTGATCAACCAGTCCACATAGTTACGAATAACACTACCTTCCGCAGAACTAGCAGGCATTTTCTCCAAACGATCGATTTCTTTTTCAATCTTTTCTTGTACTTTTTCAGGTACCGAAAGTTCGGATAATTGTTGACGTAATTCTTCGACTTCCCCAGCTCGACCTTCTTTTTCACCTAATTCTTTTTGGATCGCTTTCATTTGTTCACGCAAATAATATTCACGTTGTGTTTTTTCCATTTGTTTTTTGACACGTTGATTGATTTTGCGTTCTAACTCTAATACTTCACGTTCATTATTCAAAATATCTAACAAACGTTCCAGACGAGCACGAACATCAACCGTTTCCAAAATATCTTGTTTGTCTTTGATTTTGATCAACAAGTGACTGGTAATCACATCTGCCAAGCGACCCGGTTCTTCAATATCAGATACCGCTGCTAATGTCTCTGGCGTGACCTTTTTGGACAAATTGATATAATGTTCAAATTGAGTCAATACAGTTCGCATCAATGCGCTGACTTCTGGATCATTGGTTTCTTCTTCCGGTAGTTCTTTCGCTTGCACTTCATAATATTCTTCATTATCAATATATTGAATAATCTCTGCACGTTCCAAGCCTTCAACCAGTACACGAATCGTTCCATTAGGCAGCTTCAACATTTGTCTGACTTTAGCTACCGTTCCGATTCTAAAAATCTCATCCTGGCTCGGCTCTTCGATGCTGACTTCCGATTGCGAACAAAGAAGAATTAAATTATCGTCAACCATCGCTTTTTCTAATGCCTTTACAGATTTATCTCGTCCTACATCCAGATGCAATACCATACTTGGATAGACAAGTAGTCCTCTCAAAGGCAGTAAAGGAAAACGACGCCCCTTATTTTTATTTGGTCCCATCGCTTTCAACCTCCTATGCTTGTGCGTATCATACTGCCTATATCATTCCTAGTTTACCAAATATCACATTGAAAAACCAATGATCTTCCAACCGAACCTATTTTACAGAAATTCATGTAAAAAAAGATACTGATTGAGGCAATTTCCTCTATCAGTATCTTTACGTTTACGTTATACCATTAATCAAAATATTTACTTCGTTGCAGGTGCATGACGCTCTTCACGACCTGGAATTTTCCCTGTCGCTTCAAAAGCTACTACAATCGCATCGATTTCTTTTTTCAATTCAACTACCATATCTGCTTCTGGTACTTTACGGATCATTTTACCATAGCGGAAAAGCAAACCTTCTCCACGAGCACCAGCGATGCCGATATCAGCTTCTTTCGCTTCACCAGGTCCATTTACCGCACAACCGAGCACAGATACTTTAATAGGCACTTTCAATTTGGAAATATACTCTTCGACTTCATTCGCAATCGAGAATAGATCAATATCCAAACGTCCACAAGTCGGACAAGATACCAGTGTCGCTGCATTCGTAATCAAACCGAATGTTTTGAGTAGTTCACGCGCAACTTTTACTTCTTCTACAGGATCAGCACTAAGCGAGATACGCACAGTAGAACCGATGCCTAATGCTAATAGCGCACCAATACCAGCAGAACTCTTGATTGTTCCTGCATTCAATGTTCCGGCTTCTGTAATACCTAAGTGAAGCGGATAAGGAATCACTTTCGCTGCTTGACTATAAGCTTCGATCGCCATAGGCACATCAGATGCTTTAAGTGAAACGATAATATCGTGGAAATCCAGTTCTTCCAAAATACCGATATGGAACAATGCACTTTCTACCATTGCTTCTGGTGTTGGATAACCGTATTTCTCAAGCAAATGATTTTCCAGTGATCCTGCATTTACACCGATACGAATCGGAATATTTTTTTCTTTACATGCACGTACAACAGCTTCAACTTTATCGCGTCTACCGATATTACCTGGATTAATACGCACTTTGTCGATTCCATTTTCAATCGCAAGCAAAGCTAATTTGTGATTAAAATGAATATCTGCTACAAGAGGAATATGAATACGTTTTTTGATTTCTTTGATCGCTGCTGCCGCTTCTTCGTTATTAACAGTTACACGAACTAGCTGACAACCAGCTTCTTCTAGACGTAGGATTTCAGCTACAGTCGCTTCTACATCTGCTGTTTTGGTTGTACACATACTTTGGATCAAGACTTCATTACTGCCGCCAATTGTCAAATCTCCGACTTTTACCGGTCTTGTGTTTTCTCTCAAAAACATTTTTTTTGCTCCCTTACATGTGGGCTTAATCGCAAACCAGCCTTTATCCCGCAAAGGAAAAAGGCCGGCGCGTTATCTATGAACATCATAGAAGAAACGCATACTCAACCTTTACGTCAAGTTATTATGCACTTTCTTCTTGCTTTTTATCTTTGCCTGTCTGCAATTCTGGAACCACTTTATCCTCAACTACTTGTTGAGTAATTACACATTTGGTTACATCGTCACGAGACGGTACTTCATACATCACATCAAGCATAATGCTTTCGATGATCGCACGAAGTCCACGAGCACCTGTGTTGCGTTTGATCGCTTCACGGGAAATCGCTTCAAGTGCACCTTGTTCAAATACTAATTCTACATTGTCCATTTCCAACATTTTGGAATATTGTTTTACCAATGCATTTTTAGGTTCAGACAAAATGCGTACCAATGTTTCTTCATCTAATGGTTCTAGAGCAGAAATAACTGGTAGACGTCCTACAAATTCAGGAATCAAACCGAATTTAAGCAAATCTTCTGGCAATACCATGCTTAGGTATTCGCCTGCTTTCAATTCTTTTTGACCTTCATTGTTCGAGTTAAAACCGATTACTTTTTTACCGATCCGGCGTTTGATATATTGTTCCAGACCGTCAAAAGCACCACCTACGATAAACAAGATGTTCGTGGTATCGATTTGAATAAATTCTTGATGAGGATGCTTGCGTCCGCCTTGTGGTGGAACAGAAGCAACTGTACCTTCAAGGATTTTCAGCAATGCTTGCTGAACACCTTCACCGGATACATCACGAGTGATTGAAGGATTTTCGGATTTACGAGCTACTTTATCAATTTCATCGATATAAATAATACCGCGTTCTGCTTTTTCTACGTCATAATCAGCAGCTTGGATCAGTTTGAGCAAGATATTTTCAACATCTTCCCCTACATAACCAGCTTCTGTTAATGAAGTTGCATCAGCAATCGCAAATGGTACGTTCAAAATACGAGCCATTGTTTGCGCAAGTAACGTTTTACCAGAACCTGTTGGTCCTACAAGCATAATGTTACTTTTTTGCAATTCTACATCTTCAATTTTACTTTGTGAATTTACACGTTTGTAGTGATTATATACGGCTACAGACAATGATTTTTTTGCTTGATCTTGTCCGATAACATATTGATCCAAAATTGCACGAATTTCTTGTGGTTTTGGGATATCTTTAAGATCTAACTCTTCTTCATGTCCCAATTCCTCTTCTACGATCTCTGTGCAAAGTTCGATACATTCGTCACATATATAAACACCAGGACCTGCTACAAGCTTACGGACCTGATCTTGAGATTTTCCGCAAAAAGAACATTTAAGCTGTCCTTTTTCATCATTAAATTTAAACATGTAAGCACCCCTCTTTAGCTTGTGATCGGACGAGTGAGAATTTGATCTATAATTCCGTAAGCTTTCGCTTCCTCAGCTTCTAAGAAATAATCGCGATCGGTATCTTTTTCAATCTTGTCTAAAGATTGACCCGTACGTTCTACATAAATTTGGTTCAATTTTTGACGTGTTTTGATAATCCATTCAGCATGGATTTTCATATCTGATGCTTGTCCGCTAATACCACCAAGCGGTTGATGAATCATAACTTCACTGTTCGGCAATGCAAAACGTTTACCTGGTGCACCTGCTGTTAACAACAGTGAACCCATACTTGCAGCCATACCGATACAGATTGTAGATACATCTGGCTTAATGAATTGCATTGTATCGTATATACCCATCCCTGCTGTGACAGAACCACCAGGAGAGTTGATGTATAAATGAATGTCTTTCTCTGGATCTTCCGCAGCTAAAAACAATAGTTGTGCAATAATAAGATTGGCTACATCATCATCAATAGCTGTACTCAGAAACACGATCCGGTCTTTGAGCAATCTTGAATAAATATCGTAAGATCGTTCACCTCTACTGGTTTGTTCGACAACCATAGGTACTAGACTCATAAGACCAACCTCTTTTCTTTGTCATAAAGTATAGGGATATAAAAGTGCATAGAAATAATGACACAGAACCATTTTAACATGTACAAGGTCGCATGTCATTTTTTCAGTGCTAATCATTTTATCTATAAATAGGTAAAAATAAGGCACGCAAATGTATACGTGCCTTATCTGAAAAGGTTGCAAATATTTGCAACGTTCATATAAAGTTAAAAATTACTCAGCTTTCTCAGCAGCTACAGGCTCAACTTCTTTGCTGTTATCTACCAAGATTTCAATTGTTTTACGCAATTTGATTTCGTCAGAAAGACTTGCAAGAGAACCGTTCGCAGCAAGAATGTTACGAACTTCTTCAGCATCACGTTGGAATTGTCCAGCCATTTTTTCCAATTCCGCAGTTACTTCTTCTTCAGAAACTTCAATATTTTCTTCTTTAGCGATTTGTTCCAACACTAGGTTGTTACGAACGCGTTTGGAAGCTTCTTCTTTCATTTGCTCTTTAAGATCGTCTGTTGTTTGACCAGAGAATCCTGTGTACATTTCAAGGTTCATACCTTGTTGACGAAGACGGTTATCAAAATCACGAACCATGTTATCTGTTTCGGAGTTGATCATTGCTTCTGGAATTTCTACTTCAGCATTTTCAGCCGCTTTTTCTACTGCTGCTGATTCTTTTGCTGCTTTTACTTCGTTTTCTTTACGAGTAGCGATTTGAGATTTCAAATCTGCTTTGAACTCGTCAAGTGTATCAAATTCACTTACGTCTTTAGCAAACTCATCGTCCAATTCAGGAAGATTTTTGCGTTTGATTTCGTGAACTTTTACTTTGAATACTGCATCTTTACCAGCAAGTTCTACCGCATGGTAGCTCTCTGGGAAAGTTACACTTACGTCTTTGAAGTCGCCAGTAGCCATACCAACTACTTGCTCTTCAAATCCAGGGATAAAGGAGTTAGAACCCAATTCAAGAGAATAACGCTCTGCTTGTCCACCTTCGAATTGAACGCCATCTACAGAACCGTCGAAGTCAATAACAACAACGTCTCCATTTTCAGCAGCGCCTTCTTCAAGTACAGACAATTCAGCATGACGTTGTTGCAAACGTGTCAATTCTTCGTTCACGTCTTCTTCGCTAACTTCAGCTTTAGCAACTGGTACTTCTAGTCCTTTGTATTCACCCAATTTAACTTCAGGTTTTACAGTAACTTTAGCTTTAAATTTGAAAGTTTCGCCTTTTGCGAATTGCTCGATTTCGATTTCAGGACGATCCACAGGGAAAATATCTGCTTCGTCAACAGCTTCAGAGTAAGCTTCTGGAAGCAAGATATCGATTGCATCGTTATAAAGACTTTCTACGCCAAAGCGTGCTTCAAAAATAGACCGAGGCACTTTACCTTTGCGGAAACCAGGGATGCTGGTTTTTTTAACTACTGTTGTGAATGCTTTATCAAGTGCCGCGCTTACACGCTCTGCACCTACTTCTACCTCAAGAACCCCAAGGTTCTTTTCTGTTTTTTCCCATTTTGCTGTCATTTCAAGTATTCCCCTCCAAAAAATATTTCACATTGTATAAATGTTAATTTCACGTACAGAATAACCATTATAGTATATACAACTATCGATGGTTTTTCAAGCGTGATTCCTTTGATGGTCTGGACTCTCTGTTCTTCGATCATGAACGTGGCAATTGTCCTGACACAAATTGATGCATCGCGCGATAAGCTTGTTCATAGCGGAAGCGAATATTATCGGTTACACCGTATAGGAGACGGATACTTTCTTCTTCTTTACTACCTTCTAATGTCTCCGAAACGGTCTGATGAAGTGCCGCTGCCCAAATATCAAGTTCAGCATCATCGCCTCTTGCAATCAACTGATAATTAGCTGTACCGTATGTGCCCATCATAAATTGTGACCATAATTCTTGCGCAAAGTAAAATAAGTTAGGAGCATCGCTCTCAGTCTTATCAGCCACACGCTCCAAAATCTGAATCACCGGCAAAGGAAACTCAGCAGGTTCGAGCGGAACATTTTCTACTTCGACTTCAATCCATTCGTGATCACGTTCAAATCTTACATTACCCAAATGCCCGCGTCTACGCAACGTTTGTAAAATACGGAACTGAATTAAAGGATGTTGCTTACCGGTCTGCAACCATTCAATCAATTCGTCATCGATCTTCGGTTGATCCAAATAAGATAACTGTTCAAGTGCCAATAACGTACGTTCAGTTACAGGCTGTTGCATGGCTGTCTCCAGTAGTTGGGATTCATAAGAATGATCTGCTGATTGCTTCCCTTTAATACGATCTCGCATCATCGTATCGCTATCTGGATGGTTTTCTTCCTCTTCTTGCTGATCCAAAGAACTGCTTTGAATCGCTGCTTCTGGAAAGCTCATTCGTAACCAACCTAATAGTGATTCCCACTCTTCGATTTGCTGGTCGCTTTGCCCCTGACAATGCAGTAAAAAGTCAAGCAAAGACATCGCTTCGCCATAACGTTCGGTTTCTAACATATTGGTTAATTCAATCTGATAAAAATCTAGCGTTTTGGGAAACAAAATAACATTTCCAGATGATTCTGTATGTGAATTCGTTGAGTCCGTTATAATAGCACCTCCTACATTTCCATGCCAACTGTATATTTATATGATCAAAATATCAATTAAACGTTACGATTTTATGATTATAACATAGCTTGTCCCTGCTTCAAAAAGTGGGTAATCGTTCTTACCTTGTTGCATATCCTTATTTTGCAATCTAAAAAAAGTGTTGTCTTACCTATTCATGTTGTGCTACAATATTTTTGTTGCGCTTCAAACACATATTTTATTTGTCTCAGTAGCTCAGCTGGATAGAGCAACGCCCTTCTAAGGCGTCGGTCGGGGGTTCGAATCCCTCCTGGGACGTAACAAAAAGAAGTCTTCTACGCTTATGTAGAAGGCTTCTTTTTTTGTTCTTTATTTTGTTGATAATTTATTCAAATGGATACGAGATCCCCCATTGTTGTCGTACATTACTCATAATTTGCATCACATCTATCGATAACGGTAGTGTGGTTTCCTTTTGAGCGTGCAAAATAATATTATTCATATGCTCTATTTCATATTTTAACGCATCTTCTGTATGACCTGCTTGGATCACTTCAGATCGTCCATCCAAATAAGTAATCGTGGCCTGGTCTGCTCTTGGAAAATCATCTACTGTGATAAATCCTAATTCACCTGCAACTACACCTCGTTTGGGCATTTTTGCGCGCATCGTTAACGAAATAACTGCAAGTTCATTATCTTTATTTTGTAGTAAAATGCCTGATTGTTCATCTACACCAGTTTCGAACGTTTTGACTGTTGTTACAATGTCATGAGGCTGACTGCTTAAAAAATAGCGAGCAAATGATAACGCATATGTTCCAATATCTAATAATGCCCCACCTGCTAAGTCAGGATTGAAAAAGCGACTATTTACGTCATATGGCTTTGCACTACCAAAGGAAACTTGTACCATTTTCAAAGCACCTAATTGCCCCGAATCTAAAATAGTTCGCAATTGTTTATACAAAGGCATATGATAGATTGTCATTGCTTCTGCTACAATCCGTTGCTGTTTGGTAGCTAAAGCTTGAATCTCAGAAAGTTGCTGGCTATTGACAGTAATCGCTTTTTCGCAAAAAACGTGTTTTTGATGATGTAAACTTTCTATAATATATTCATAATGGCTACTATGAGGTGTAGCTATGTAAACGACATCAATATCAGGCTGTTGTAACATCGTCTGAAAATCGTCATATACGTGATCGATCTGGTATTGATCTGCGAAAGCTTGAGCTTTGGATAAACGACGAGCGGCTACTGCATATATTTTACCATTGACTGCTTGAATCGCTTTGGCAAAGTCGTACGCTATTTCGCCAGTGCCCATTATTGCCCAATTCAGAGTATTTGTCATGATTTGACCTCCTTGAATGAAAAAACGATAATATATTATTCGTTCTATCTACTTCTCTTTCAACTATATTATACATAATTATACATAACCCCTCAAAATGTATAACAAAAAAAGCCAAATACATGGCTTTTTAAGTTGCTCCTATTAAAGATTGTATTGCAACCAACATCTACTTTTTCTTCAAATGAGTATTTACTTTATTTATTAAAATGAACCAACCCATCGATTTTGACAGGCAAGCCGGTACGAATAGATTGGTTAGCCGCGATTCCTGTTAAAATCGAGCGTGCTCCATCCACATGATCGGCTGCGCGGTGGAAAGGGTCTTCTACAGGTTCGCCGAATAAGTCGTTCAGAAGTACAGGATCACCGCCACCATGACCGCCTGCTTTTTCTTCTACTTGTACTTCATATGCTTCTGCAAACATAGGGAATACTTTGATTGTTTTGCGTTTGAGAGCACCTTCGTCTGCTTTTTCTCCGCCAGCGTTCACGTATGATTTTTCAACTACTTCCATTTCGATACGTCCTTTGGTTCCGTTAAAAGCAATGCGGTATCCTTCCCAGGGCATATAAGCATTTAGCGAATAGGTTAGCATCGCTTTGTTTTTGTAGCGTACAACGACACTCATCGTATCTTCGATATTAATCCCATCTCCAAACACACTCTGATCCCGAATATACCCATCTTCATGCTCGGCATCTAGATACATCGCTTTTAGATTAGGATTGGTATCCAGCGGTAAAGCAAACGGATCATTCTGTGCAACTTCGCTTCCTGTAGAACGTGCATAGAAAGACGTTTCCCCTCGTTCTTCTGCATTTTCACGTCCATAAAATAACAGATCACCCATAGCAAATACAGTATCCGGTTGTGAACCGATCCAGAAGTTCACCAGATCAAAATGATGAGTTGATTTGTGTACAAGTAATCCACCACTATTGCGCTTATCTCGGTGCCAGCGACGGAAATAGTCTGCTCCATGTTCGGTATTCAATAACCATTCAAAATGAACAGAAGTGATATCACCAATCGTACCGTCTGCTATTAATTGTCGTGCTTTGGTATGATGAGGGGCATAACGATAATTAAATGTTACTCTTACTTTCTGACCGGTACGTTCTACCGCATCAATAATATCCTGACATTTATGTTCATCTACAGTCATTGGTTTTTCAGTAATTACATCGCATCCTAATTCTAGCGCTTTGATAATATAACGATGATGGGTACGATCGACACTGGTCACAATCACAACATCCGGCTGTTTGTCATGAATCATTTGCTCAAATTGATCTGCTGTATACAGGTCGACAGCATGATAATTATACTTATCTTGTAATAACTGATTAGCATACTGTGCACGCGTACGATTGATATCGCACAACCCGACTAACTCTGATGTATCCCGGTATGTATTTGCTATCGCTCCATAAAAAAATTCAGCCCGTCCACCTGTACCTACTAACACGTATTTTTTCAAAGTCATATCCTATACCCCTTTCATTATTTCCGTTTATTATTATTCAAAGGGTAACAAATAAAACAGTATATTTCTCCGCAAATCTTGTTTTATTTTAAAAATACCGCTTATTTTGTTGTGATATACTGTTATTATAGATAACGCTTACATAAATAGTATTAATCATAAAAGAAACGGCTACAGATTAGGAGGAAAGCATCGATGCAAAAGGCAGGGGAAACATTACTAAGTCTAACAGATACACAGACACCTCATTCATTAACAGTAGAATATGCAGGACGAAGTGATTATTTTGCGATGACTACTGAACATTTTCATCCTCATTATGAAGTGTACATTTTATTATCTGGGGAGCGGCATTATTTTATACGAGATCAGGTGTATCGTGTGCATCAAGGTGATCTTGTATTTATTCAGAAAAATGAATTACATCGAACACTGCCTGCAGAACTGCCTGAACATGAACGGATTGTTATCTACTTTAGTGATCTATTTGCCGAACGTTATTTTGCGGATCAAAATGAATGGATATTGTCTTTATTTCAAAACAAACCACCTGTTTTGCATCTCTCTACCCGAGAACAATCACCGATTCATCTATTAGTACAACAATTGTTACGGGAATTAACGGTGCAGGCACATGGTTATGAATTATGTATGCAATGTATAGTTATTGAATTATTGATCACCTGTGCTCGTCTGGATCGGCAGCAACCTCTTTTGCCTGCTGTTACGATCGGTAGCGAAGCTCATCAACACATGTCTGAAGTCGCTCGATATATCAAATGTCATTACCAGCAAGAGTTATCATTGCCTTTATTGTCAGAGCAATTTCATTTAAGCCCTTCTTATCTGAGCCGTACTTTCAAAAAAACAACAGGATTTAGTATTACTGAGTATCTAAACACGATTCGTATACAGGAAGCGCAGCGTTTATTACGAGAATCGGATCTCAAAATTATAGATATAGCGAATATCGTAGGGTTCGGCAACTTCTCTCATTTCGGTAAAATGTTCAAACATTTTTCTCAAGTCAGCCCTCGTGAATATCGTGCTTCTATCAAACATGTAAGCACCATCACATAACTATAAGGTGCAATCTATCTGTTAGTGATATTTACTATTGTGATCAAAGGAACCTTTATCTACAAAGATTCCTTTGTATGTGGAATAATTATTTATTGTACTGATTGATGGTGTAACCATTCTTTTTTGAGCAAGGCATACTGAAATGTATTCTCATATTTAGGCGTGCCGTCTTCATACTTGGTCATTGATACAAATTCTACAAAACAACCTTCTTGACGCATTTGAAACCGTTCACATAATTTCTGTGATCTAATATTATCATCTTCAACATAAGCATATAATCTTCTCGCTTGCATCTGTGTAAATAGATACTCAAATAACGCTTTGACACTTTCACTGGCATACCCTTTACCTTCAAACCGAGCATTGAAATTCCAACCTACACAATACGTATCCGGTTCTTCTTTTAAAGCAAATAATTCTCCGATCAGCTCATTCGTTTCTTTAAGACAGACAGCGATATAGGAATCTTCTTTGCTTCTTTTTTGAATTTTTAATTCCGCTTCTTGTATAGTACTGATCTTGTCATCCAGAAAACAATTTACTCTGGGCTGTCCCAAATATTCTAATAGCCCTGGAGCATCTGCTTTCATAAAATTTCTTAGCATCAATCGTTCTGTTACGATGTTTTTCATGATTTATCTCCTACTTTATATGTTCTAACTGATCTACATCTATCTATACCATATCGTAAGCTAACGCTATATTCAAACTTCGCACCTACGCAAAAATCTTAATCTTAGTAGAGACAAATATACTTCTTTTGGTTCTCTACTATAAATTGTTAGATGTTATGTTTATACACAAAAAGACTTCTCTTCTTACTAGACAGATAACGTCATTCGTGTAAGAGTAGAAGTCTTTTATAATTGTTAGTATTACGCAGGTAACAAACCTCGTAAAGCAAGTGAAACTGTACCATCTTCCTGTTCTAGCACAACCCAGTTTACAGCCAGTGCACTTTTTAATTGTTCAATCTGATCCGCAGTTAGTGTAATTTCATCCAGACGACCTTCGCCTTCGGTATAATCATCATCTTCCTCTAGCAAAAATCGATAATCCAACCACATTTTAAGTCCTTGAATGGTATTAAATGTGATCCTATATCCTTCTTTTACCGCTTGTACTAAAGGTTCGCTATGCTCTGTCGCATAAGCAAACCATTCTTGAAAATCAGTCTGTGATGATGTGATTTGCTCTAATGGAGCGATATCTTGGCGTTCCAAAGCATCGATCAATTGCTCTTGTGTTATTCCATCACGACGTAGGCGTTCTAGAATTAGTGCAGTACGTTGAGATACTTTTACTTGTTCACTCATGCGAATTCCTCCAGAATTAGGGGTTGGATTAAAAAGTTTTTAGTGTTCGTCTCTTCGCATAACTTTCATATTAGCGAGTACTAGCGCACCTAATAATACAGCAATCGAAATCGACCACAACAATGTATTGGATGCGTTAGTGTAATCGATAATAATTAGACGAATAATCGCAGTAACACCAATATAAATAAAGTAGCGTAACGGAAAATGAAATCCACTTTTAAAATACTGAATAATTAATGCAATAAATTCAAAATACAAAAAGAATACTAAAAGCTGTTCTGTAAATTCATAATCGGTTTTACCCACATCTGAATCAATAAACATAAAGCTGAAAATATACCATGTCTCTTTAAGAAGAAAGAAGGTTAGTGTAAAACCTACTAAAACAAGTGTAACATTCAATATTCCTTGTAAAATAGCAGGTATTTTATAAATATGACTCATCCACGATTTCAAGGTTATCCTCCTTTATTGCATCACGATCTATGATCTGTAATTCGCAAATATGCGTCTATTCATAGATTATACAATCGGAATTGAGAACCCGCAATGAAACGCTTCAAATGATTACATTCATATTTACATTTTACTTTTAATACCAAAAATGTTTTAAAATAAATATATTGATTAAATTAGTAAATTAAACTATTATAGTTTTGCAATACCACTTTATATTAGAGGAGTGATTTTCGTATGTCTCAACGCGAAGTACACATTTCTGTAATTAATGTAACTGACAGCGAATTGGTTTTGGAAAGTAAAACGAATTTAGCTCATGGAGAATGGGTGGTTTCTCCGACCAATGTAACAAACAATGCTAAACCTGTTAATTTTGAAGCAGATTCGGATGGATTTGCAACAGGGGTAGAAGGAACAATTTATTACAAGTTACCGCAAGGAGAAATTACGTTGTATTTTGATGATCCATACGTGGGTTCAGACGGATTTTCTGCGCAAAGTAGTTCGCCTGCTTATACGGTGCAGGTTATCGGTGGCAGTGGGAATGTATGTAATGTGACTTATCTAGTTAGTAACACATAAGTAAAATATATTGCTAAGTGGTTGTATGCTTACTATTTTTATTTATTGTTATTGAATATAGAAAGAAGTCTCCCCATTTGTATAATGAGAAGACTTCTTTTTTTACGTCCCAGGAGGGATTCGAACCCCCGACCGACGCCTTAGAAGGGCGTTGCTCTATCCAGCTGAGCTACTGAGACAAATAGGTTATGTATATAATACAACATTATTGATTATACTCTATTATGTATTTAATTTCAAAAAAAATTATTATATACTTAGAATTACCTGTTTTTTGTTTGCTATATGTGGTACTTTATATTCAATTATAAGTTTCAATTGGAAAAAAGTGGATTAATATACCTATATCGAATCTCCCACGCTTACATACTTTTTCTACTTGCAAACGCTCCCACTTATTTTTTCAAACATACTCATGTCGGTTCCATTTTCCTATATTATTTATCAGCAATTGAAATGGAGGTATTCCTTATGGCTACACCCATCTCCGAAAAGGAACTGGGCTTACTTATTAACCGTATGAACCTGGATTCATCGTCTACTTCTGTAGATCGTAAGTCTAATGTGTCCGATTCTTTTCATGGTAATGGATGGATTCAAGTCGAGAATCATCAACTTATCGTCACTTCACCCGATGAAGGCAAAAAGCCGGCTACAATTTGCGCAGTTTCTCCTTTGACATTATTAATCAACGGGATTCCTTTAAATGGAGCAACAGAAGTTACCGAAGACGATATTATTACGTGGGATATTAAATACCCGCCATTATTCGAAATTAAAGTATCTCGCGATCGAATGGAAGCTTCATTGATTCTACATTCGCGTGAAAAATATACATGGGAATTGCAAGATCTACCTGCTTCTGATCGGGCTTTTATCAAAGTAGCTCCAAACAAAGAGCTTGTGATTGATGTAGTGCAATTCAATCATATTATCAATACCTTGGAGAAGTTAGGTATTCGCAAACATGTGGATACAGCCGCTATTATGGAAGAATTGGAACATCCTACTCACCAACCGATAGTAGTCGCTCGTGGCAAAGCCTCCACACCGGGTATAGATGCAAGACTAGAGTTATTTTTTCCTGAACAAGTCGAAACAATCTTTCATGAAATTGGTGGTGTTATCGATTATCGCAGTCATCGCCGTATCCCTTCTGTTCATGAAGGCGATGTGATTGCTGTCAAACATGCATTAGTTGATGGTATTCCAGGCTATGATGTATATGGAGATATGCTTCCACCCACACCTGCTCAAGATATTATAGTGGTCGCTAAAGAATCGACTGAAATGAATGATAAAGGTGAAATTATTGCTTTGACTCCAGGTAGACCGCGCTTAACTGGTAAAAAAGTGCATCAATTCGATATTTCTAATGCTTTTATTGTAGAAGGCAATGTGGATCTCAGCACAGGAAATATCGTTTTTTCAGGTGACGTTATTATTCATGGTCATGTCACCGATCATATGATTATTGAATCACTTGGCAATGTCTATGTTCATGGAAATGTATATAATTCTACGATTACAGCTACAGGCAGTATTCTAGTCAAAGGAAATGTGATTAGTGGTCAGTTGTATTCAGGGTATTTCGGAGTGATGTTCAATCGAATGTATATGGTGTCCAAGCAACTCAAGCAAGAAATGGAGCGCTTAGAGATTGCTGCTCAATTGCTGACTAACGAGATACGTGCCCGTAAACAAACGGTACGTTATGGACAGGTTATTATGTTGTTGCTAGAAAGTAAATTCAAGATTATCCCTGATCTCGCGCGTGATCTTCTACAAGTATTTGCAAGTATCCAACAAGTACAGACCGAACAAAATGAGCAGTTATTGCTATTGCTTCGACAGATCATTCAATCAGCTCAAGTAGCGGATATTTTCTGCGAGCAGACTTTAGGACGAATGAGATTATTGTTAGAACAGCTTCACTCGAATGTAGCTAGTATGCAGGAGACCAAAGTCAGTATTGAAATGGCTCAATGTCAAAATGCTATTATCAAATCAAATGGTGATATCGTTATCACACA
Source organism: Paenibacillus nicotianae (assembly GCF_042681745.1). Taxonomy (NCBI): domain Bacteria; kingdom Bacillati; phylum Bacillota; class Bacilli; order Caryophanales; family Paenibacillaceae; genus Paenibacillus; species Paenibacillus nicotianae. The sequence goes on from NZ_JBHUGF010000009.1 coordinate 51,479, forward strand.
AGCAGGCGTTATTCAAAGTGAATTATACTCTGCTGGCAGTATCGCTTTTTTAGATGAACATTCGGTATGTCGTGGTTCTCAGCTAGAAGCTATGGATCGGATTGTTGCTCAACAGGTAGGTAGTAGTAGTAATGCACATTGTATCCTCAAAGCACGCACTCATGTGTATGTGAACCATATGCATAATGGTTGCATTATGATTGATAGCTATAAATTAAACGTCTGGGAAAAAGTCGAAAAACAGTTGTTCAATATGGAATACATGTTGGATCAACAAAAAATGCCTCAACAAACCAGTGTCCCTTCATCCTAAATCTATTCTCTAGTTCCTATTCCATATACAATCGTTAAAAAACAAAAACCGGTTATGGAGATATTCCATTCCGGTTTTTGTTATAGAGGTATAGGTGTAGACAGCTTACGGTACGCTTCAGGAACACGCTCTAATACTCCCGCTCCATAAATAGAATTGAATGGTTGCTCTTTCATATGAATATATCCGATATAACAACCACACGTTTTCATCTGACATGGACGATCTTTCGACAACTGTTCTAAAGAATGACGATAGAGGTGTCCAATCACTCGCTTATCTTGATAACAACGCTTCACTATACCTGAACCTTGCACATAAAAAACATGTTCCCCTGCCTGACAGGCTTGTCCGAGACTATCATAATCTTGCAGATTGTATCTGAAATACGGATCAATTCCGCTTAATTCTTCCACTTCTGCTTCGCTATAATAATGCGGGCGATCTTTGAAAGCATTGACCCAGACATATACATCTTCAGGCAATCGAGCACGCAAACGATGAATCGCTGGAAAAGCTTCCCGTAACCCCACTGTACCTGCACTAAATACAATTCCTTGTTCATACAAAGTCATCGCTTGTGCAACAAATCGATCTTCACGTACTTGTTCGGGATGATACGTTGCCCAAAACGATACTTTATTGGTATTCAATTGAGATGTCCAATCTAGCTTCACCGACAGATTGGTCTGTACAGCTACTTTGTTCACATGAGACATATGGGACAATTCTATCATCGCTTCCCGGTACCATGAATGTACAAGCGCTTCCCCATAAGGATTGAAAAAGATAGAAAGCTGATGATTATACTTCTGTTGTTCACGTACCCACTCTATAAAACGTGTTAATTGTTCCCGATCTTGCATCAGCGTTTCTTTGCTATCGACTGTTTTGCTAAACGGACAATAGGGACAACTATAATTGCACGAAGATAATTTGCCCCGATAATAGATAGTTGCCTGCATACTCATGAGCCTACATATCCTTCCATCAATGCATAGACATCATCTGAAATAAACCAATCGCCGATTCCATCTGAATACGCTAACCCTTCGGTGGTGAGTTGTAGCACTTGAGATTGTTGTTCATTTTCTACAAGCTCTGCCATCCCTGTCCAGATCAAATTCTGTAATTCTGGAAAATGAGTAAGCGGTGACTGACCAAAACGTTCTTCATAATCAGCTATCGTCAATCCTTCGCGATGTAAAATCGCTTTGAGAATAAAGCGTCGCTGACGTTCTTCTTGATTTAGCACAAATCCATAATTCGCCTGATCATGACGTTCTGCGGCTACATAATCTTCAATAATGCTACGTGTTGCTGCTGCGCTTACTCCATAGTGAGAAGCATAATGTACCTCTCTGGTATAAGAACGCGCTCCACATCCAAGTCCAGCCATCCCTTCTTCCTGACAGCTATACGGCAACAGTTGCTTGGATGAAGACAATGGCTTGGCAAAACGACGCATCGAGTATTGCGTATATCCAGCAGCTTCTAGACGATTACGAGCAGCATGATAAAGCTCCAAGCGGATATCTTTCTCTAACCCCGTATGCCCCGGCTTCAAAATGGTATTTTCTCGAATATATAATGGATAAATAAAAATTTCTCCTGGATGATAAGATAATGCTTTTTCTACCGAATATAACCATGTCTCTACAGTTTGTTCAGGTAATCCATAGATCAGATCAACATTCAGTAAAGGAAAGTCATAATCCACTAACATCCGCAAAGCTTCACGTACCAATTCCGGTTTTTGCGGGCGATAGATCGCTTTACTTTCCGATTCGACAAAGCTTTGAATCCCCATACTGACTCGATCTGTTCCGCGACGTTTCAAAATATCCAAACGTTCAGGAGTTACAGTATCCGGCGATGTTTCTACAGAAATTGAAGCATGTGTAGGATCAAGCCCCATAACATTTTCAGCGATATCAAATAAGCGATTCAATTGATCCGGTTGTAACAAAGTGGGCGTCCCTCCACCAATCGCAAATCGTGAGAAAGGTCGTCTTGCTACAAGTGGTGCCCACTGCTTGGCCTGGCGTTCCAGAGCATCTACATATTGCTCGTGTACATCAACCCGCTTATCCGGCAACGTAAATAAATTGCAAAACCCGCAACGTGCTCCGCAAAATGGAATATGCATATAAAGAAAATAACTTTCCAGTTGCTCTTGCTCCCATAATTGTTGCAACGAATACGGTGGATTGAGTTCACGATACGCTGTTTTATGTGGATAAGAATAAAGATATGAACGATAAGGAGCACTCTTCATCTGTTGTTCCCATTCCTGCAACGCTGGTGTCCATTCTGATAGTGGGATCGCATGGAGCGGTAACTGCAATGATTCCGAATTCATACTACAACACTCCTTTTTTATCAATAACCGCTTCACTTAAACAGATTCATGTTTTGCTTTATCTACATGATTTTATACTTTTTATACAGTGGAAAGTTTATATAATATATTTTCTATAATATAAATTCGCGATAAGGCACATTCCAGACGACTTCATGTGCTAATCGATGACCTTCGTATCCATCTTCACCATACGCAGTTCCATGATCGGAAAATACCAGACATAATGTTGGTCGCTTCCGCTTGCGAAAAGCATCAAATAATCGTCCTACTTCTCCATCGACATAACGCAAAGCCGCTCGCTGTGTATCAATCGAGTCTTTGCGAATATGATTAGGAATAAAATAATGATTCGGCCCATGAATAGCAGATACATTAAGAAATAAAAATAAACGTTGCTCTGGATCAGCTCTGTCTAACAATTGTAACGCATGGTTTACTTGATGTTCGGTAGATCGTGGATTAGTCACGCCAAATGTCATGCGCCAATAACTCTCCTGAAAATAAGCAGGTAATACTTTTGCCAATTGATTCTTTTTCGTAAAAAAGATCACACCGCCGATACAGATCGTACGATATCCTTCTTGCGCTAATCCAGATACAATATCAGGCGCATCGAATAGCCATGTATACGGATGAGTGCGAAATCCGCTGTGCTTCCCATGAAATAATCGAATATGTGAAGCTTTATCTGTAGTAGCAGGAGTCGGTAGAAATCCACCAAAAAAAGCATGGTGTGCTGCATACGTAAAACTGCCCGGACTATGGCGCTTCTCCCATCCTCCGGTTGCACACAAATGAGGACAATTTTCTTCTTCCAACTTGGCTACATCGTATCGCAATGTATCCAGTGTAATCATCAAAATATCATGTGTACCCACAATTTCATTCATATTAAGCATAACGATAATCCTTTCATTCGCCCTCATGCTCTAACCATTGTTGTAATTCCCATGCATAAGTGCCTAAGCCGCGATGCTCTACATGATATAGCAAATCACCAAACGGGTTCATATCTATAATATAAGGTTGTCCACCACCACTAGGAACAAGTACATCAATCCCTGCACAAAATGAATAAGGAAATGTCTGTAGCCCGGCTCTAGCTGTCTGTTCGATCGCACTTATCTGATCTGCTAACAAATGAGATTGTTCTACTAACAATCGCTCATTGCGTAAATGTAGATTTGTAATCGGAGTATGACTTAATCGCATCACTGCATGTCCTGCTTCATATCGACATACTAATTGCCTTACATCGTACGCTTTATTTTGCCAGCTATCTTTACTGATCCACCGTTCGGCATGCATTCCTTCTTGCCCTACCCAATCGATAATCTGTGCAATCGTAGCCGATTCGGTATAACGACGTAATTTGCCAGAATTATAATAATAAGATTCGCTACCACTGTTATCGATTCCGATCGTAGTGGTCGCAATCTCTGCACCTGTACGGGGATTGTATTGATAAGCAATAACACCGGAAGCCGCAGATCCACAAAATAATTTGATAAACACGCGATGAATTCGGTGGTGCTGCATACGTTGTCTAAGTTGTTCATAGCTAGTATGCTTTCCTAGCAGATCAGGTACAAGTGGAGGCACAGCTACACCTGCTGTATGTAACCACTGATGACAACGCCTTTTGTCGAACATAATAGCAATCTCAGCCGGATCATTCATCCACTTTGCTTGCGGTAATAGCAATGATACTTCACGCTGAAGCCAGGATAACAGCCGGCAATACCCTCGAAACCATTGAGCAGGATACCAGATACGTCCATGCTGAGGTTGCAATCGGCGGGCTGCTGTTGCGGAGATCGAAGCCCCTACAGTGTAAGCATCTAATGGTACAAATACATCATCAATATCCCCTTCTGCATCCACTGCACCTAGTGCAATCAATTCACGTTCGACCGCAAAATGATCGCCAGGTGCATCCAGACGCAATAATAATGAAGGTTGATGGGACAAAGAAGATTCTACCTGAGATGATACTAAGCAGATATCGATACCTGTGTTTGATTCTTTACCATCAATAGGATCACGCTGATGAGTCTGTCTTTGAAATACGGCTTGTAACAGATCATCCAGCGATTCTCCTGCACGAATACTATGCAATATGCGAATATAAGGAACAACCAGAGCAGAAGATAAATGATGGTGCTCTCTTGCTTGTTGCCAGCCTGCTGTCCGCTTGTTATTAGGATTGCCAAATAAAATACAAGCCGATGATGAAGCTAGCCATTGTTTATAGTGAGATGATGCAGACTTATTCATGACCAATCAGTTACTCGGTGATTGCAGGATAACGCCATTCGTACTCATCGTCAGCATCTGCTTCTTGTTGATCTTCTACATCTACAGATAGTCCTGTCGCCCGCCAGCGCGCAGTCATTTCATCCGACATATAATGATAATTTAAATTTAGATGTTTCAGCTTTTTCACAGCATCACTATGGATCAGTACTTCTGCACCTTTATCTGATAGTGTTCCATTAGACAAGTCCAGAACATCCAATTGCTCTAGTACAGGAGCATCAGCGGCTGCGATAGCGATCTCATCTTGGATTTCACTATTCGTCAGACCTAAATATGTTAATTTAGGAAAAGGATTCTGATTCAAAAATGGCAAAATATCTTCTATAGAACCATCAAATCCATAATCTTCAACACCTAGATACAATACTAATTTGGTTAACTCAGGCAAATGCCCATTGTAGACGTTCTGCAAAACAGATTTGGGTAGTCCGCCACAAATAATCTCTAATGTATGTAATTTCTCATGATGAAGCGGTTCTAAAGATAGTTCTGTACTGCCTTGAATCGTAAATGATTCAATCTGTGGATAAGCTGATAATAAAGGACCCAGATTCGTCTGATTGATCCATGAGATTTCACATTCCTCAGACGACATATCGCCAATAAATAAACTTTTTACATTCGGCAATAAAGGGCTTGCTGCAATCAGAGCAGGAATCGCATCATCCATCGTATCTTCATAAGCCGCACCCCAATCACCAATAATCAAACTGGTAATCGCTTTACATGCCTCTGGATCACTAACCAGTTCTGTGATCAAATCTTTTAACTTTACCCCATTTTCATTCTGATCATAATCTACCGATAATTTCACTTCCATTATTAAAACCTCCTTCAGTTTTATTTCTTATATTTTACAATAGACCTCTCTCTATAATCAAAAAAAGAATATCGATAGATATCAAAACAGCTTAACCCCGATACTAAAGGTTAAGCTGTTCTGATATTAAGAATTTAGATTCAATTGATCGACTAATTTGCGCAAAGCTTCTCCGCGATGACTAATCGCTTGCTTTTCTTCAATCGTAATATCTGCCATCGTTTTATCATGAGTCGGCAAATAAAATAATGGATCATAACCAAAACCAGCGTTGCCAGAAGGTTGAGAAGTAATCCAACCATCGACCGAGCCTTCTGTCGTTAATGCTAAACCTGTAGCTGGATCATACAATACCAGACAACATACAAATCGTGCTGTACTCAGTAAAGTCTGGTCGGTATCTTCACCCATTTGTAAACGTTCAAGTGCATCTAGCAATTTGGCATTGTTATCTGCATCGGTAGCCGATTCGCCTGCATATCTTGCTGAATACACTCCTGGTTCTCCATCTAAGCGATCGACACATAGACCTGAATCATCAGCAAGTACAGGAATACCGAGAGCATCGCCGACCGTTTTGGCTTTTTTGAGTGCATTTTCAGCAAATGTTGCTCCGTCTTCTACCACGTCAGGCAGATCAGGATAATCAAACATGCTACGCACTTCTTTACCGAAAGGAGCTAGAGCATGAGCAAACTCTCTAACTTTCCCTTTATTCTGAGTAGCAACAACGACAATAGAGCTACTCATCAGATTCATACTTGTGTACCTGCTTGACCGGAAGTGATTTTCAAAGCGATCGGCCCAAGAATTTCTTTTTGCATCGCAATCATTTTCTCAATACCTTCACTGCCTAATACTAACAATTGATCTAACTCTTCACGAGAAAAAGGACGTTCTTCGCCTGTGCCTTGAAGTTCTACAAATTGTCCTCCGCCTGTCATCACAACGTTCATATCGACTTTGGCTTTGGAATCTTCTTCATAGTTCAGATCAAGTAAAGCACGATCTCCTACAACACCTACACTTACAGAAGCTAAATAATCGGTAATTGGGAATTTAGTAAATTTATTTTGAGTTGATAATTTGTTCATTGCAATAGCTAAAGCAACAAAAGAACCTGTGATTGAAGTCGTACGTGTACCTCCATCAGCTTGAATCACATCACAATCGACTGTGATTGTACGTTCTCCCAGAGCTTGTAGATCAATAACAGAACGAAGAGCACGTCCAATTAGACGTTGAATCTCCATGGTGCGTCCACCTAATTTACCTTTGGCTGCTTCACGTTGGTTACGGGTATGCGTAGCGCGAGGAAGCATCGAATACTCTGCTGTTACCCAGCCCTTACCCTGACCTTTCATAAAGTGAGGGACACGTTCTTCTACAGAAGCAGTACATAATACTTTGGTATCGCCTACTTCGATATATACAGAACCTTCTGCATATTTGTTCACGTTCGGTGTTATTGTTAACGGGCGTAATTCATTCGGTTGTCGTCCGTCTGTTCTCATAAATGGTTGCCTCCTGCGTCATATTCACCTTCTTATTCTAACAAACCTAACTTGTAAAAGCACCCTTATCTGATGATTGATTATCCTTCTATAACTGATATGTGAGTTTTTCATCCAAAATCGGTTAATACTGTATAACGTTATCTAAGAAAGAGGTGGCTATGTATGGAATCCAAACCAAGCAAAGTTCCTTACAATTTAAGCAGTCTAAATGTAGAACAAGCGACAAGAGAATGGTTGCTCAAACGCGGTGTCACAATTTTAGAAATAGCAGATATCGTCATGTTTCTTCAAAAAAGTTATTATCCTTCCCTTACGATAGAAGAGTGTGTAGAAAGTGTCGAAAAAGTACTATTAAAACGTGAAGTGCAAAATGCTGTTCTGACCGGTATTCAATTAGATATTTTGGCAGAAGAAGGTAAATTGATTTCTCCGTTACAGGAAATGATTGAAAACGATGAAGGGCTATATGGTGTCGATGAGATTTTGGCATTTGCGATTGTGAATGTATATGGAAGTATCGGCTTTACCAATTATGGTTATGTCGATAAATTAAAACCAGGTGTACTTGGTCGCTTAAATGATAAAAGTATCGGGCCGATTCATACGTTTTTTGACGATATTGTAGGTGCAATTGCAGCCGCAGCAAGTAGCCGTATTGCTCATGGCAAATATAAAGAGCAAGACCCTACCTCAGATACAAGTACGACTATATTGCCTGAAGACGATGAAAGCGAACCATCTATCTAATCTCATCAAAATCATTTCATCAAAAAAAACTCTGATTCTGTATAGATACTTTATACAGAGATCAGAGTTTTTGATTTGGACATAAGCATATATGATTGCAATGTAAGAAGTAGTAGTTGTAGATTCTTTTAGAATCCTTTGGAATGAAATAAAGAAGATGATTCTTCTTTGGATTCAGATGGAGTGCTGGAAGACGATTGGTGACCTACTTTGATATCAGGGCTTACCCACCAGTGCTTGCGTTCGCGCCGTCTTCTACTTTCGCCAGACATAAATTGTAGTACAAATAACCAGATCAAGCACAATCCTGTAAATACATAAAATAAATGAATCGATAAAATGCCAGAATCATTACGTGTCAATAATCCAGATAGCAATAATAACTCTAATACAGGGTACAACAGAACAGAAATAAAACGTGGTGACGGTTGATGATGTCTTTTCCATACCCAGATAGCAGGAATAACATAAGCCAGTGTGATATAGAAAGCAATTAAAGCACATCCATTAGCCAGACGTCCTGAAGCTGTCGTAAATGGAATAATAGCAGCAGACCATCCTTGATGGATAATAATATTAATCATACTGGTGATCCCTTGAACGATCCCAACGCTTAGTCCCATAAAGACCAGTATATTACGGCAACGATACCAGACAGAACGGTACTTTTCTTGTATCATAGACATATTACTAAATATTCCGATAACTGCACCAATCAGCAATAATAAATAAGCAAGAAATCGCAATCCTTCGACTGCGATATCCATTAAAGTTCCATTCGTGCTAAACATAATAGAAGCCCCTTTCGTATTTCGGGGTGTTGATTATTATGTATTGTAAAAGAATTAGCTTAATATTGGATGAAAATGGACTTAAACAGAGTTAAAACTAATACTGCTAGGTTGCGGAGGTTGATAGGATGTCACAAGAAGTCAGTCGAGTACACAAAATTCCTTTTCGTAAAATATGTGGATTATTGCATATTAGACAAAAAATTGTGAATGTTTATCCTGATTATGCGAATAAAATGGTGGTTGTCGAAACAGAGCGCAATGCTCGTAATACCGAAACTGTTATCGAATACAAAAATAGCTATCTTGATATTCGTAAAATGTCAGCTTCCGAATATAACCAGATGCCTTATGAGCCTAATGTAACCGATAAGCTCAAAGCGCTATTGGATGAGAATGAACGTGATATACTGCTGCGCAGTCTTCAACATACGATTCATCAAGCAGAACGACAATTGGAACAAGTACAATCTGCTAAAAATAAAGCCGCTACAGAAGACACCTTACAGATTGCGCGCCGGGCGATTGCCAAATTAACCGGTGATCTGAATGAATAATCGCATTTTAAATGATAATAAAAAAGAAGCAGAATATAGACGTAGTAACTACTATCTATATTCTGCTTCTTTTTTTGTGTTTTTTATCATATCGCTATGATGGTGAGTTATCCATATCGGTTAGACTGCATAAATCCAAATACCATCTTGTTGATATTTATGTGCAATTCCGCGTCGAATAAGTTCTTCAAGATGTGCCAACGTCTCTGACATTGCAAATCTCAATTGATGAAGCGTCAGCTTGCTATTGAATATAGACATACATACATCGTATCCATGAGAAGGTTGGGTACGGATTCGTTCTGTCATCGCATCTAGCCGTTGTTCATGATGATCTAATAATTTGACTGTTCGCTCTCTAAAACCATTAAAAGGACGACGATGACCTGGATATGCCCACTCTACCTCATATTGTCCAAGCACACGTAATCCTTCTAAATAAGATTTTAGTGGCTCAGGATCACTGTTCGGAATCAGACTAATATTAGGCGATATCTGAGGTAAAACCGCATCTCCACAGATCATTGTTTTCCAATCGGCTTGATAAAAAGAAATATGCCCTGCTGCATGACCGGATGTCTGGATCGGTAACCATACATGTCCAGCAATCAGAAACGGTTCCCCTGGAGTAATAATAGAGACTTCCGGTTGTGGTAATACCTGCGTAACAAAGCTTTGTAGATGTTCAGGAAGTTCATTTGTAATCTCTGAAGGCATACCATGAATCGTATAAAAAGTAATCAAATCTTGAGCGGCTGTATTGCCTGCGCCCCATGCTAATCTAGCTTCAGTCAGTGATCGTGCTGACATATATACAGGTGCATGACTTTGTGCTTGTAACCAACCGGCTAACCCGTAATGATCAGGATGATGATGCGTCAAAATAATCGATTCCAATTGATCTACAGATAATTCCAACGTCTCCATGACTGTTTGCCAGGCTGCTTCATTTTCTGTACTACGAGGTCCTGGGTCTATCACACTCCATGTATGATCGCCAACAATAATATAACTGTTTACCCAGCGTAGTGGATAAGACATCGCTATTTTCACTTGAATTATACCGTGCTCAAAATGAGTGATTTCTGGTAATTCCATAATATATGTATCCTCCGTCAGTCTGTCTATATGTATATTATAAACGATCTAAACACAAAAAACTCTCCTGATTGCACCTCTATAGCATAAGGTGTTCAGAAGAGCTTGTGTTTGATTCGGTCAGTCATTGCTCAATAACTTTCTTCCCACGGGTTGAACATTTCGTGTTTGAAGTATGTGCTGTCTGCTGCTTTTTCGTTCCAATCCCACAATTTTTGGCTTGCTTTTTCAATCTCATCATTTTTGATTTGACGAATTTCATCTAGAATAGTGAACGATTTACCTGCTTCTTTTTGGTGTTCCCAGATCACGAACATGATGCTATCTAAATTGTCGCCATAACCGACTACGTTAACTTGGTTAGCATGGTCATTCAAGCCTACATTTAGAAAATCGTTAGTTACGATATATTTATCATTAGCAACGTGGTAAATAGCTGCCCATTGTTCCATTTCATTTGCATTGTTTTTAATTTCGCTACTTTCTACAAATCGGAACCATCCACCAGAAGTTGCTTTTGCTTTTTCCATAATTTTCACGTTAGATAATTTAGTATAATTCATAGGTTGAATCCCCCTTAGATTTTAGGTAATGTTGAAGTCTTTGATGCGACTTTGTGCCTGTTATATAGTTTATCGGTAAATTTTGCATAATATTTATAGCACTTTCCTCTCATTCGTTCTTTTTCGACATTTTTATATTCCTATACATAGGTATGAGAGTAGGAATAGTATGCCTATAGAACCATAAATCAATAGGAAGAAGTAGTTCTTATTACTCAATAGTAACTTTTATAAAAGGAGTGAATTCAGATAGTAGGAGTAGATTGTGAAGTATGAGAGATAGATGTGTAGACATGTATTATACATTTAATTGATCATGCTTGAGTAATATTAAGTACTGCGGTATACATATTTTAACCACAGCTTGTCAAACAAATCGTAAAAGTAGTATTTATTTATCTATTTTTACAAAAAGTATGACAAAAGATATTGAAATTTGTTCTACTTATATATACGTACAAACTACCAAAAACGATTAGTATTTTATAAAAAAATATTCAATTTTTCCCACTTTTCAGTCTATTATTTGAACAAAATATGACAAAAAAGCTTTTACCCTATCAAGTGGATAAAAGCTTTTTTGGATATACGTATTAGCATCAATCAGATAGACCCATTCGTATTATTTACAGCTATAGATTGGATATTAAAATCCACCGCCGGTTGCAAAAATATAAATAATTAAAAATATATTTAATGCTACAATCACCACAGTAGCGATCCATGCTAAAATTTTGACCCATGCTGGATTGACAAATGAGCCCATTTTGGCACGATCACTTGTAAACCGAACAAGTGGGATAATCGCAAATGGTAATTGTAGACTAAGTACCACCTGACTCCATAATAATAATTCCCCTGTTCCTTTTGCCCCTGCGATCCATGTCACGATAAAAGCAGGAATAACTGCTAATAAACGAGTAATAATACGGCGCAACACAGGAGAAATACGTAAATTAATAAATCCTTCCATGACAATCTGTCCTGCCAGTGTACCTGTGATTGTCGAATTCTGCCCTGAAGCTAGCAGTGCAACAGCAAATAATGTACTAGCAATACCTACACCTAACGTCGGACTCAACAGAGCATAAGCATCTTCAATCCCGCTAACATTCAATCCTGTACCAAAAAAAGCAGAAGCTCCTAAGATCAGAATTGCCGAGTTAATCAGAAAAGCGACAGATAAAGAAAGAATCGAATCAATATTCGCAAATTTTACTGCTTCTTTGCGCCCTTCTTCTGTGCGCTTGTATTGACGTGTCTGTACGATCGATGAATGTAGATACAGATTATGCGGCATAACTGTCGCTCCCAAAATCCCTAATGCTACAAATAACATTGCTGGATTGGTCACAATCTCGAACTTCGGTACATATCCGCCTAACAATGCAGATACTTCTGGTTTGGAGATAATCACTTCAAACACAAAGATACAAAAAATCGTCGCCATCAAAACGATAATAATCGATTCAATAATCCGAAATCCTTTTTTCTGTAATAATAATAGAAGCAATACATCAAAAGTAGTAATCAAAATACCCCATAATAACGGAATCCCGAATAACAAATTCAGTGCGATTGCTGATCCGATAACTTCTGCCAGATCAGTAGCAATAATAGCAAGTTCTGTTAGAATCCAGAGAAAAACGGCTGTTCTTTTATTTGTAGTATCACGAGTAGCCTGTGCCAAATCTCGCCCTGTAACAATCCCTAATTTGGCAGACAGACTTTGCAATAACATAGCGATCAGATTAGAAATCAGTACAACCGATAACAGTGTGTATCCGAAGCGTGCTCCCCCTGCTATCGAAGTTGCCCAGTTTCCTGGGTCCATATATCCAACAGCAACCAATGCTCCCGGGCCGGAAAAAGCGAAGAATTTGCGCCAGAATCCAGCATTTTCAGGAATCTTCACTGTATTGTTTACTTCTTCCATACTGATACTCGAACTGGAGTGTAACCAGTTTGATTTTTTTGCATCTATATTCGTATTTAATTCTGTGTTGGAATCCATTCTCCATCTTTCTCCTTTCTCTCTCTAAGCTTATCTATACCAATAACAACATAATACATTGACCATATTTTGCACTAGGGAAACATATTTGTCAACAGCTAATTTTTATGGCTCATGACAATATAAAAGGCATAGTTACACCAATCTAATATTATAAAATATGTATATGATCTATTACACATTACCCATTAATCGAACTGTTCAGGTATTTCTACAGAAATTATTTTAAAATCTAGATAGATATGAAGAATAGTATCCAAAATAGTAGAGCCTATTTATAGATGATCTGATGAAAATTTTCGCAATTGGAGCAAAACGTAGTAAAATAGAAACATACGCTTTTTGATGACAGGATTGATCCTATCGGATTCAAGCAATGATCTCTATTTCTCAAGGAGGATATACAATTATGAGTTATGCTACATATTTTCAAGAAAATCGTGAACACCATTTGAATGAGTTAAAAGAATGGTTATCTATTCCGAGTATTTCGGCGATCTCAGAGCACAAGCCTGATATGCAACGTGCGGCTGAATGGTTAGCAGAAACGTTGAAAAAAGCGGGTCTAGAACATGTCGAGATTCATCCAACTGCCGGTCATCCGATCGTTACAGCGGACTATTTGCATGCACCAGGTAAGCCAACGGTATTGGTCTACGGACATTATGATGTGCAACCGGTCGATCCTTTACATTTATGGGAGACGCCTCCGTTTGAACCTACGATTCGTGGTGACAAATTGTTTGCTCGTGGTGCTACGGATGATAAAGGTCAAATCTTTTTGCATATCAAAGCAGTAGAAGCGATTCTGAAACAAGAAGGTACACTTCCGGTTAACGTGAAGTTCTGTATTGAAGGCGAAGAAGAAATTTCGAGTGCGAATCTGCCTGACTTTTTGCAAACCAATAAAGACATGCTATCTGCGGATGCTGTATTGATCTCGGATACGTCTTTGATCGAAAAAGGCAAACCAGCTATCTGCACCGGATTACGCGGATTGTGCTCACTTGAATTTACAATTCATACAGCGAATACCGATCTACACTCCGGTAGCTTCGGTGGCGGTGTTCCGAATGCTCTTCATTCGATTGTAGAACTGTTGAACTCTTTGCATGATAAACAAGGTCGTGTACTGGTTGATGGATTCTATGAAGGTGTATTGCCACTATCTGATGACATGCGCAATGAATTTGTTAAACAAGCTTTCGATGAAAAGAAATTGCAACAATCGTTGGCTCTAGAATCTCTTCATGGTGAAGAAGGTTATTCATTTGTAGAACGTGTTGGTGCTCGTCCAACGCTTGAAATCAATGGATTGTATGGTGGTTTCCAGGGCGAAGGAAGCAAAACAGTTATTCCTAAAGAAGCCAGTGCCAAAATCACTTGTCGTCTAGTGGCTAATCAAGATCCTGCTTATGTATTGGATCAAATTATTAAGCATTTAGAAGCAAATGTACCAACAGGCGCAACAATTGATATTAAGCCTGGTGAAAAAGCGCGTGCGTTCAATATCGATCCTTCTGGCGAATTGTTGCAAAAAGCGGCAGACGCTTTCCAAACTGTCTACGGTACACGTGCACTATTTACCAAAGATGGTGGTTCGATTCCGATCGTTGAAGCATTTTCTCGTCTGATTGCTCCTACTGTTGTATTGATGGGCTTCGGGCTACCTGATGAAAATCTTCATGCTCCGAATGAACATTTCAACTTGGAGAATTTCGATAAAGGCTTGCTTACGATTGTAGAATATCTGAACCAAATCTAAGATTGTCAGTACAGCAGTTGTGTACTGAATCATCTTTGTAACTATAACCAGATTACTAGGTTTAAAATAAAACAGACTGCTTTTTACATACCTGTATATCGGTATAGTAGAAAGCAGTCTGTTTTTGATAATGTGAGCGTACTAATATCAATTCAAGCTGATAATTGCTTAGTATTCACAGTCTATTCCAAAGTAGCTGTTACTACTTGCGTCGTTCTCCATGTCTTGATAGCATTGTGCAATCGTTCCATAGATTCTTCTAACAATCCACGTGAACAGGCTATATTCATACGCATATATCCTTGACCTTTGTTGCCAAACGCATTGCCATCATTCAGGGCAATCTTAGCTTGATCCAGTAAAAAAGAAACCAAATCCAATTGTTCCATATGAAGTTTGCTAAAATCGATCCATAGCAGATAGGTGGCTTCTGGAAGTCGCACCGATAATTCTGGCAAATGTGCTTCTATATATTGTTGTACATACTCCATATTGCGATACATATACACTTTGCACTGTTCTAACCACTCTTCGCAATACGTGTAAGCGGCTTGCGTAGCTACAGCGCCAAATGTATTAATTTGTCCGACACCGAACTGATTGATTTTTAATGCAAAAGCATTCCGTAGTTGTTCATTCGGGATAATAATATTAGACGTATTCATGCCTGCAATATTAAATGTTTTGCTTGGTGCTGTACAAATAACACTTCGATTCATTGCCGATTCCGATAGACTGGCATATGGAATATGAGCATGAGGTTTATACACAAGATCACCATGAATTTCATCAGACACAACAATAATATTCCATTTTGCACATAGAGATTCTAATTGTTCTAACTCTATACGTGTCCATACACGTCCTAAAGGATTATGTGGATTACACAAAATCAACATTTTCACCTGTTCGTCCAGCACCGTCTCCAAGTGTTCCAGATCCATGCGATAATCTCCATACTGATCTTGTACTAGCGGATTTTCGACTAATTCTCGCCCATGCCCTTTGACGACATTATAAAAAGGAGGATACACCGGGGTCTGAATAATCACTTTATCTCCAGGTTCTGTATAGGTCTGAACCGCAAAGTTCAACGCAGATACAACACCCGGTGTGAACACAATCCAGTCCTTTTCTATCTTCCATTGATGCTTACGCTCCATCCAATTTACAATAGATTGATGATAGTCATCAGTGCGAAATGTGTATCCAAGTACTCCATGTTCGATCCGCTGACGTATTGCATCCTGTACAGGCAAAGGTGCAGCAAAATCCATATCCGCGATCCACAAAGGAATAATATCTTCTGTGCCAAAATGCTTATGCAGTGCATCCCACTTCTCTGAACCTGTCCCTATGCGCTCAGGTGTACAATCAAATGTTGAAGTATAATCCATAAGAGTCCCCCCATATCCATCTATCCAAATATTCTATCTATTCATTATCTTTATCCCAGAATGAATTTAAGATATATTTATCATAGCAGGTTTTGAAGGGTGTTCAAGTTATAATACTAATTCAAGTAATTCATCGATACTTTCCAAATAGTAGTCTGCATCAGAACTACGCAGACTTTCTCCTACAGCAGCTACATTCATTTTACCAGCTATCGCTGCTTCTACGCCTGCTAGTGCATCTTCTACAACCAGACATTCTTCGGGAGCAATATCCAGACGTGTTGCTGCTAGTAAAAACACTTCAGGATCAGGCTTACTGCGAGTAATATCATTACCATCTGCGATCGCATCGAACTCTTTATCCAGACCAATCTGCTTGAGAATAGTAGGTGTATTTTTGCTGGAAGAACCGATAGCAATTTTGATATTATTTTGTTTCAATGTTTTTAACGTATATTCTACCCCTGGCAAAAGATCATTTGGACTTAAATGGTGCAGGGATTGGCGATAATACTCATTCTTTTTCTCTGCCAACTGTAATTTTTCTTGATCCGAATATGTTTTAGTCGCACGTTGCAAAATAATATCCAGACTTTCCATCCGACTTACTCCGCGCAACTGATGATTGATCGTTTCATTAAAAGGAATCCCTTCTTCTTCACTAATCTTACTCCATGCTTCAAAATGATACTGATCTGTCGATACGATCACGCCATCTAAATCAAAAATAACCGCTTTAATCGTCATTGTTACGTCCTCCTCGGGTATGTTCAATCATTGATAATGTTTGGTTAGCAAAACTAAGTATGTTCTTTATTAAACACGAAACAAGGATACTAGACAGAGAACGCTAAATTATGTTTGTAGGTAAGGTAGAAAAATCGCTACTTTGGTGTGGCGTGAATCGCAGATACGTGAGGCTGGTAAAGGTCATTCCGCTACCCAAACGGATTATTCTTCTGATCGCTGTTAAGAATAGATATCTTTGAAATCTGCTGTCGCAGAGGATATCTATTCTTAAAGGCGAACGCTACGCTTCTCCAGAACGATTCCATTTGCTCCGCTAGAGGTGCTTATCTACATTATTGTTTTGCATATCATTTCTTACTGTGCACATGCCTGTAAAATTAATTTCCCTATAAAATTAAGCAACAAGATTAAGAAATACAATTAGATGAATCTATTTTAATAACAAATAAGTTTTGAGTGTATTCTATCGTATTTGATTTATTATTTTGAGACTAGCAGAAACACTAATAGCTCTAAGCTCAAAATAACTTTTTTACATTATATTTCTCACACCATATATGTTTTATTCATTCCTCCTTCACTCATTCCAAATAAAATATAACTATATTTTATTCCCTTATCCTCTTTTCTACCTCCTCCCCCCTCATTGAAAATAAGCACCCTACCTAAACATCTGGCAAAGGTGCTCACCGAACCCAGTGGAGGTAAAGGAATCGTTCAGCAGCAGCGAAGCGTTCGCCTTTAAGATCGGATATAATCTGTTGAAAACAGAATCCAATATATCCGATCTTAACAGTGATCGTATGAATGATCCTTTACCAGAGCGATATTCCCTCACAATCTTCGCCACTCCCCCAACCCCCGTTTTATTTTCAATCTCCCCTTGTATCCATTTACATAAAAATAAAGATTGACGCTCTTATCGTTCACCTTTATGATAGATTAATAATTGAGAACGATTATCATTATTAAGGAGTGTCATTCATGAAAGCACGTGTAACTATACCAGCAACTATTCTTTTATCTTCTGTACTGTTTACCGCTTGTGGGAATCAAGCGCCTACTAATACAACAACAGCTCCAGCAACAACAGAAGCAACCACTACAGAGTCAACTACTACCACACCATCTACCGAATCGACTACAGCTTCTAAAGCCGATTTCAAAAATGAGACCGAACAATATCGTACATATGCGATCGGTGAGATCGATTCATTTGTAACCGAAACAGAGAAATTTACAGAAGCAGTCAAAGCGGGCAAGTTGAAAGAAGCTCAAGCGCTCTATGCTCCAGCTCGTATGCATTATGAACGGATCGAACCGATTGCAGAAGCATTAGGAAATCTTGATCCTGATATTGATGCGCGTGCAGGTGATGTCGATGATAAAGACTGGCGTGGATTCCACAAGATCGAACAAGCCCTGTGGGAAAAGAAAACAACAGACGGAATGAGCGAATATGCAGATCGTCTGCTACAAGATGCACAATTGTTACGTGCCAAAGTGGAAACAGTTGATATTGATGCTAGTATGCTTGTTGTCGGAGCAGTAGAACTGCTGAATGAAGTCTCTTCTTCCAAAATCACAGGTGAAGAAGAACGTTATTCTCATACCGATTTGTATGATTTTGTCGCTAACGTAGAAGGTGCAGAAAAAATCTACCAAATTCTCAAACCACGTCTGGCTGAAAAAGATGCTGACCTGGAAAAACAAATCGGTGAACGATTTGAAGCATTAAATAAAGAGTTGGCTCCTTTTGCTACCAAAGACGGCGGTTATGTAACCTATGACAAACTAACTAAAGAAGATATTCGTACATTAAGTCAAAACCTTGATGCATTGGCTGAACCTTTATCGCAGATGGGTACTATTTTAGGGGTGTAATTAGAATGAGCAAAAAGAATTCATCCGAAGATCAATCAAAATCCACTTCAGTTCCATCTGAAGTGGATTCAACTTCTTCTACAGAAATCAATACCGAACCTCAAACTGGAGTATTCAAAAAGCCTGTTAGCCGTCGTGATATGTTGCGGTTAGCAGGCGCTTCTGGTGTTGGGCTTCTTTTGGGAAGTTCAGGCGCACTAGGTATTATGAAAGCTACAGGACTCACCAAACAACCTGCGTCTGATACACCGGGCAGTGCAGAAAATGTAACAACCGGTATTACACATGGCGGAGATCAATATTCTTTTTACGATATCCATCAACCAGGAATCGTTACGCCTAGCCAGAACTTTATGTGCTTTGCGTCGTTTGATGTGACATTAAACGATGCCGCAGGCTTACGGCGACTTTTTCAAGCATGGACCAAAGCTAGTGCTTCACTAATGGCTGGTGAATTGTTAGATGGACAAAATGAAAACCCTCATCTTCCACCTGCTGATACTGGAGAAGCGGCTGGACTCTCTTCTTCCAAACTTACGATTACATTTGGCGCAGGCCCTGCTTTATTTGATCATCGATTTGGACTTTCTGGCAAAAAGCCGGCTAACTTTGCAGAATTGCCTGCTTTTAACGGAGACAATCTACAATCGGAATGGTGTGGTGGTGATCTAGCTGTACAAATCTGTGCGGATGATATGCAGGTCGCTTTTCACGCGATGCGTAATTTGATTCGGATTGCTCGCGGTTCTGCGGTATTACGTTGGAGTCAAGAAGGATTCCAGCGCAGTAGTGCAGCCGATCCTAATCAGGCGACTCCACGGAATCTTATGGGCTTCAAAGATGGTACAGCGAATCCAAGTGTCAAAGACAACAATATGATGAATGAAGTCGTCTGGGTGCAACCACAAGATGGTGCAGGCTGGATGACCAATGGTAGTTATATGGTTGTACGCCGTATTCGGATGCGTATTGAAGTATGGGATCGTTCCAGTCTGGCAGATCAGGAAAATACATTCGGACGAGAACGGGTAAGCGGTGCTCCACTCGGTTCACAGCACGAATTTGATCGCGGCGATATGGAAGCCAAAGACACTTCAGGCAAACCTGTTATTCCGATGAATGCCCATATGCGTGTAGCACGCGGAGACGGTACTATGCAAATTTTGCGTCGTCCGTATTCGTATTCAAGCGGGATGGATAAAGTAACCGGACAATTGGATGCGGGATTATTTTTTATTAGTTATCAACGCAGTATCGAAAAGCAATTTATTCCGATGCAACAACGGTTAGCACAGATTGATGCATTGAATGAATATATTCAGCATATCGGAAGTGCTGTTTTTGCTTGTTTTCCGGGTGTACAGCAAGGCGGTTATATCGGAGATCAACTGGTTTAGTAGATGGTGCCGATTGCTTGCTTTAGAGCTATGCTAAGATACGTCTTTTTGAACAAATGATTGTTGGCATATAGGGTAATCGTTATGATTGTTATTTATTTTGATATGGAAAAGAGGGTTCTAGGCTATGCGTAAAAGTGCCCTGTTAATCAGGTTTATGCTTTGCTTGAGTCTATTTATAGTACTATCTTCAACCACTTGGAATACAGTGATATCTACTGCACAAGCCGCTTCTGGTGATTCTGCGCAAGTAAATCAACTATTGCCACTGGTCGGTAGCGCTCTTGTCGATGCCGGACAACAAAAGTGGACAGATGCACAGCAAGAATTAGATACATTTGCTACAGCATGGAAAGGTATCGATACCTCGGTCGCTCCAACAGAAGCCAATGAAGTAAATACAGCGTTGACCGATGCTCAAACCGCACTTACCAAATCTTCTACTGATTCCAAAGCGGCTACCTCTGCTCTGGGAACATTAGCACGTGCAGTCAATACATTTGCTGAAGCGGGTCAAGCTCAATCCAAAACAGGTGCAACCAGTAATAATGGTCCTTCTAAGCAAGGACTAACAGCAGTCAAAGTGATTTTGCCTTTGGCAGATGCAACAATTCAACATATAGATCAGCACGATTGGCAAGCTGCTCAAGACAGTTACAAACAAATAGTTAATTCGTGGCCTGATGTAGAAAATGCAATTCGTGCCGATAATTTTACAGTGTATAGTCAGCTTGAGATTAAAATGAGTATGATTCGGGTCGCACTGCAAGCTGATCCTCCGCGTGAAGAACAAGCCAAAGCAGACACTCAAGCATTGATTACATTGCTAAATGAATATGCGGCAGGCGATATTGCAGATACTGCTCCTGCAAGTGGTACAGTTCGCTTGAGTGATGCGGTTACGTTACTACAACAAGTACAGACAGCGGTAACCGATCAAGATCAGACTAAAGCGTCTGATTTGATGACTCAATTTATCTCAATGTGGCCGTTGGTTGAAGGAGAAGTACAGATCTCTTCCGCTTCGACGTATACTGCTATTGAAAATGAAATGGCTGAAGTACAAGGCTATTTGGTTTCTAACCCGCCTGCATGGACACAAGCGAATACAGTGATTGCAACGATGCTAGATGAATTAACACCTTTAACATCCAAAACATCCTATACCGCCTGGGATGCCGCTATTATTTTACTACGTGAAGGTCTGGAAGCTATTCTGGTATTAGCTGCTTTGTTAGCTTATGCCAAACGTAGTGGTAGTCGTACTGCCGGCAACTATATCTGGTCAGGCGCTATTTCCGGGTTAGTGCTTAGTGGCGTGATGGCAGCGATCTTTGTGTATGCTTTCTCTCAAGTGTCTAGTAGCGGAAGTACCCGCGAAATGATTGAAGGGATTACCGGTCTGGTTGCTGTCGTGATGATGCTTAGTGTAGGGCACTGGTTACATCAGAAAGCCAACTTAAAAAACTGGAATACGTATATTGAAAATCAAGTCAGTGGCGCATTAGAACGTGGTAGTCTCTGGTCGTTAGCTATTGTCTCTGGACTTGCTATTTTACGTGAAGGTGCAGAAACAGCGATTTTCTATATTGGTATGGCTCCAGCAATTGCCCTATCGCAATTGATTTTAGGGATCGCGATTGCGCTTGTGATCCTGATTGTAATTGCTGTACTGATTATCAAGTTCAGTGTGAAGTTACCGATTCGTCCATTCTTCTTAACCGCAACAGTGTTGATCTATTATCTAGTTTTCCGTTTTCTGGGCGAAAGTATTCATGCACTTCAAGTGGCAGGCAAATTCCCTGCACATACAGTTGCAGAATTGCCTTCAATCAGTTGGATCGGGATGTATCCGACATGGGAGACGTTTATTCCACAAATGATCGTCTTGATCTGGATGGTATGGAGATTGATTTTGCCAGAGTATCGTAATCGTAAACAGACCGCTTAAATAAATGTGATTTGTTGATATCTCAAAAGCCTGTATCCTTTTGTATAAGGGTGCAGGCTTTTTTGGGTTAACACCTTTGAATATCTTATTGTCTTTGATGACAAAGCATAACTGTGTACTGATTATTTACTGTAATTCTCCAAACATATACATTCCATAATGATATACATATTACTAATCAAGCTTTGATTATTTATATTATTTTTATTAAATTATCCTTTTGTTAAATTCATTTACTAAATATTTATTTTCTGTTTAAAATCAGTTGCAATCTGCTATCTTGTGCTTTAAGATAATGGTGAAAGAAAATAATTTTCGTTATAAATAATAATAAAATAAAAATAATTTTCATTAAGGAGGATTAAACTTGTCTCCTATTTTGCATATGTTGGAGCAACGCATCGAAAGTTTATCTCCTCAAGAGCGCCGACTGGCTCATTATATTTTACAGCAACCTTCTACTGTGATTCGTATGGGGATCACGCAGTTAGCAACTCAATGTGGTATTAGTCCTGCTACCGTTACTCGCTTTTGCAAAACATTTCATTTCGAAGGATTTCCAGATTTTAAAATGAAGTTGGCTAGTGAATTAGCGCAACAATCGATTCCAAGTTCATATCAAGATATTATTGCAGGCAATCCGTTAGCTGAGATTGTCAAAGCTATCGAAAAAAATCATATTACATCGATCAATGATACAACTCGTCTCCTAGATCTGCCTAAGCTTGAACAAGCTATTGGTTATCTTACACGTGCACGTCGTATCGATCTGTATGGCATCGCGACTTCATCGATCGTAGCGCAAGACTTTTATCAGAAATTAATTCGGATTGGCAAAAATAGTACGTCGTTCTCTGATTCTCATATGCAGATCACTTCTGCTTCTACACTTTCTTCAGAAGATGTAGCACTGGCGATCTCATATTCGGGAGAAACAAAAGAAACAATAGATGCTCTTTCTTGTGCCAAAGATAATGGAGCTACCGTCTTATCGCTTACTCAATACAGTAACAACAAATTAGCTTCAATGGCGGATATTGCTCTATTCTCATCGTCTCTTGAACAAGGAGTACGCCGCGGGGATATGGCTTCACGAATCGCTCAACTGCATATTATCGATATTTTGTTTACCGGTATGATCAGCGCTCAATTTAATGATTCTGTTGCTAAGTTGGAATTATCTTATAAAAATGTACAACGCTATCGCAAAGACTCGGGAGGTTTTTAAATATGGCTAATGTAATCAAAGTGACTCATGAAGAAGATTTTCATAAAGTAGCTGCTCATATTGTTGCTAGTCTGGTACAAACTTCTCCTCGTGCAGTATTAGGGCTTGCTACCGGAGGCACCCCTGTAGGATTGTATCGTGAATTGATTCAGATTCATCAACAAGGATTAGTTAGTTTTGCCAAAGTCAAAAGCTACAATCTGGATGAATATGCAGGGCTACCTACAGATCATCCTGCTTCCTATCGTACATTTATGAATGAGCATTTATTTAACCATATTGATATCAATCTTGAAAATACACATGTGCCTGATGGACAAGCGACAGATCTGGATGCTGAATGTCGTCTATATGATGAAATGTTGTCTGAAGCTGTGATTGATCTACAGATTCTAGGTATTGGACATAATGGTCATATTGGATTCAATGAACCGGACGATAGCTTAAATCCTGCTACCCATGTAGTGACTTTATTGGAACAGACGCGAGAAGCCAATTCCCGTTATTTTGATTCGATCGATAAAGTTCCTGCACAAGCGATCACAATGGGTGTCGGTAGTATTATGAAAGCCCGCCAAATACTATTATTGGTGCGTGGTGCCGACAAAGCTGAAATTATTCATCGCGCCGTAACAGGCCCGATTACAACCCAATGCCCTGCTTCGCTGTTACAACTTCATTCCAATGTTACAGTGCTACTGGATGCTGAAGCCGGGAGGTTGTTTGAGTAATGTCGATTTCAACAGATACCACTCATTCATTTCAAATTATTCATGGACGTGTTGTAACACCTACACATGTGATTGAAAATGGAACAGTACAAGTGCAAGATCAAATCATTACGTATGTTGGTTCTACAGCCAATGCCCCAATGTGGCAACATCAGACTACATATGATGCTCAAGGTGGCCTGGTGATTCCTGGCTTTATCGATATTCATGTGCATGGTGGAATGGGTGCAGACTTTATGGATGCTGATCCTCAAGTATTAGATACGATTACTACTTTTCATGCCAGTCAAGGAACAACAGCTATTCTAGCTACAACCATGACAGCACCTCATGCCGATATCGAGCATGTGTTAGAACAGGTCTACAATTATATCAATCATGGACAAATGCCTGGTGCTCAAATCGAAGGTGTTCATTTGGAAGGGCCTTTTATCAGTCCTAAATGGCCGGGTGCTCAAAATCCAGAACATATCGTACTACCCAATATCGAATGGTTAGAGCAATGGGAAGCTCGTTATCCTGGACTAATCAAGCAACTTACACTAGCTCCTGAACGAGAAGGGGCTTTGCTATTGATCCCATGGTTACGTCAGCATGGAATTACAGCCGCTGCCGGGCATACCGATGCTTCTTATGAAGAGATCATGGAAGCTGTCGCAGTAGGGCTTAATCATGCAGTTCATACATTTAATGCTATGACTCCACTTCACCATCGCAAGCCAGGAGTCGCTGGTGCTGTGTTAAGTACTCCTGCTATTCATGCTGAAGTGATAGCCGATGGTATTCATGTTCATCCTGCGGCTGTTTCTTTGCTCGCACAGCTCAAGCAAAACAATAATCTTATCCTGATTACCGATGCAATGTCTGCGGCTGGACTTGGAGATGGTCAGTATATGCTTGGCGATCAACCTGTAAATGTTATCAACGGTATAGCTACTCTACCAGATGATAGCGGAACATTAGCAGGTAGTCGCTTAACGATGATCGAAGGGTTCCGCTTTTTAATTCAGCAAGCCGGATTATCGATTATGCAAGCTTCTGCCGCCGCAAGTGGTAACCCTGCTCGTGAACTAGGCTTATACGAACAGACAGGTAGCCTTGATATTGGTAAACGTGCTGATATTCTGGTACTCAATCCAGAGATGGAATTACAGCATATTTTTATCAAAGGATTGCTCAAATCTTATCGTTAATATGCAATATAACAGCAAGTTCTCTATGGATAATCACTAGAGAACTTGCTTTTTTAGTGATGTTTGCTATTGAATTACTATTTAAAGATAAACTATTGATTAACTTTTGGTCATATGTTATATTCTGAGTACCATTTTTAACGAGACAGGAGTTTACTTTCATGAAAGAAAAACGTCTACAACATTTGGAAGATTATATTCATTCGGTAGGTACTGTCTCTTTAGACGAACTTTGTGAATATTTTAACGTTTCTAAAAATACAGTACGTCGTGATGTAAATCAGATTTTAGAAAAAGGAACGATTCAAAAAGTATATGGTGGTGTTACTTCTGTCACACCTGCTTTGATTCCATTTGAAAATCGCGATCATACCAATCATCCTGAAAAACTAAAAATCGGTAAACAAGCGGCAGCATTGGTAGAAGATCAAGATTTGATTTTTATCGACTCCGGTACCACAACACGCAATATTGTTGAATTTCTTTCTTCCTCTCAACAGTTAACCATTTTGACTAATAGTCTGGATGTTATTAATGCGGCTGTTGCTTTTGAAAATATTACATTGATCACGATCGGTAATCGCTACAAACGCAAAACAAAATCGTTTGTCAGTATTGATGATCTACATATTTTGGATAAATATAATATCAGTAAAGCTTTTATGGCGGCAACGGGAGTATCGATTGCGCATGGTTTGACCAATTCGGATATTTTGGAATATGAAATAAAAAAACGAATAGCTGAAAAAGCACAGGCTGTCTATTTACTTGCGGATGCTTCCAAATTTGGCAAGTCTACTCAGCTTACGTATGCTCCTCTGCAAGAAGTGAATGTGTTAATTACTTCTGGCACTTTATCGGATGAATATCATTCTTTCTGTCGGGAACATCAGATTGAATTGTATATTTGTCAATAACATATCCAAAAAGACATCTCTTTCTCTACTATTAACTTAGAAAAAGAAATGTCTTTTTTAGTGTAATATATGATTTATCCTGCTGCTTAGCTATTCAATAACAATCTGTTGTATATCTTTCACTTGTAATCCATATTAATTTATACAGCCTGCCCACTGGTACCGAACTCTTGCATTTTACTTTGAACTACGGCTTGGATAGCTTCTGTACCGGGTGTCAGAATATGGCTAGGATCATAAAGTTGAGGATTCTGGTTCAGCACTGTACGTACGGCTGATGCCCATGCTTGAATACATTCGGTATTAACATTAATTTTGGCATGCCCTAATCCGATCGCTTGCCGAATCTGATGCTCTGGAATACCGGAACCTCCATGCAATACTAATGGTACCCCTGTTATGTCTGCAATATGCTTCATTTCAGCGAATCCAAGTACAGGTTCTCCTTGATAAGGGCCATGCACCGAGCCAAGAGCAGCGGCTAGTGCATCTACTCCTGTTTGTTTGACCAGTTGATCACATTCAAGTGGATCTGCGTATTGAATACCTCCGATTAATCCATCTTCTATTCCACCGACTGTCCCTACTTCTGCTTCGACCGATACTCCAAAAGACTTGGCATACTGTACGACTTCCAGTGTCATCGCTATATTCTGTTCAATAGGATAATGTGAACCATCGATCATTACTGAACTGAATCCACTATCAATAGCTTGTTTGCAACGTTCTACACTGATTCCATGATCTAAATGTAAAGCGACGGGTACTGTAATCGATAATTCTTGTATCGACTTGTCTACGATAGCTGCGATCAAAGGATAGCCACCGAGAAATGATACCAGTCGATCCGAAGCCGCCAGAATAACAGGTGCTTGCTCAGCTTGAGCCGCCTGGAGAATAGCTTGTACCCATTGCACACCGTTAATATTGTACTGCCCTACTGCATATCCACCTGCTTGTGCTTGGAGTAACATCGGTTTCATAGATACCGTTCTCAACTTCATCTCTCCTTTTATCATTATACAGTCAGAAGAGCATATATTATTTTAATGTAACTTCGACTCTAACAGGATGTACAGGAATCATCGATTCACATGCAAAGGAAAACATTCTAATACTGTTTAGCTGTTTTCAACTTTTCTTGTTGCGCGTCAAATACCTGCTGAATCCGTTCGTTGTTCGATACTTCGGCTACTCCTACATTCCACCAGCTATCATATCCATGGGTCATCGTTTTCGGTAATACTTTGATCTCTATCAATGTACAATTCGATTGTTGCTGTGCATCTGCCAGAGCCTCGTGCAATTGCTTCATATTGTTTACTTTGTACGATTTGGCTCCATACGCTTCAGCTATTTTGGCATAATCAATATTCATAATCTGCTTATCGTGAGTACGGAATTCGCAGAAATAACTGCCTCCACCGTTCTCCATCTGTAGATTGTTAATACAACCAAAGCCTGCATTATCAAAAAGTATGACATTGATTTTATGATTGTATTGAATCGCAGTAACCAACTCGGAATGTAACATGAGAAAGCTACCATCCCCGACAATCGAATATACTTCTTGATCAGGAACAGCTAATTTAATCCCAAGCGCGCCGGATACTTCATAACCCATACAGGAATATCCGTATTCCAGATGATACGTATTAGCAACTGTCGGATTCCAGATCCGTTGCAGATCACCTGGCAATGACCCTGCTGAACCAACAATAATGCTATCTGCCGGAATAGCTTTATTAATAGCAATCAAAGCAGTCGTCTGTGGTAACTCGGTCTGAAGTGCATCTGCATATTCATTAAGTGTCGCCTGATCAAATTGATTGTCTACTTCTGGCTTAAATTCTGTACGCTTAAAGGTAATCTGACTTAACCGTTCTCGCTCTTGATCCCATTCTACTTTGAGTTCTTGTATCTGATTACCAAATTCACTTGTATACCCTTCCAATAATGGAGTAAGTTGTTCCAAAGTGACTTTGGCATCAGCAACTACTTGAAAAGCATCCAATTTGTATGCTTGCGAACGGCTAACATTAATATTTAAAAATTGACTCTGTTCAAAATCAAATGCTGTTTTGGAAGAAGTAGCAAAATCGGTATAACGTGTACCGATACCAATAATGAGATCAGCTTGTCGTGCTACTTTGTTAGCTGATAATGTACCGGTTACGCCTAGCCCGCCTAGATTGTTTGCAAATGTATATTCTACCGTCGATTTGCCAGCTTGTGTCTCCACTAATGGAATATGATGCTTTTGGGATAATTTTTTTAATATAGCGCCTGCTTCCGAATATTTGGCTCCACCACCGACTAGAATCACCGGTTGGCGACTTGCTTTGATCAATGCTGCTGCTCCTGCTAATTCGCGTGTTGTTGGCAATTTGCGATCTACATAATGGACACGACGGGCAAAAAAAGTCTTATCATAATCATAAGCTTCTCCTTCAACATCTTGTGCAATACAGATCGTCACTGGCCCTGCTTGGGCAGGATCAGTCATCACTTCAAACGCTCGCAGTAAACTAGACATCAATTGTTCTGGACGCGTAATACGATCCCAATAACGTGATAATGGTTTTAAAGCATCGTTCGTTGTAACTGCGGCACTGTATTGTTGCTCAATTTGTTGAAGTACCGGATCAGGTTGACGGCTAGCAAACGTATCTCCTGGTAAAAAAAGTACCGGAATCTGATTAGCAAGTGCTGTGCCTGCTGCCGCTGCTAGATTCGCCGCACCTGGCCCGACAGAAGTTGTAACTGCATATATTTTTTGGCGCAACATTTGCTTACTGTAGGCAATTGCTGCATGAGCCATCCCCTGTTCATTTTTACCTTGTATCACATGGAGATGACCGGATTCTTGTTCTAATGCTTGACCGATTCCAAGTACATTACCATGTCCGAAAATGGTAAATATCCCTTCGACAAAAGGAAATTCGTTCCCATCAATATGGATATATTGTGCATTCAAAAAACGAATTAATGCCTGCGCTGTTGTAAGCCGAATCGTTTGCATAGTTTCACCTCTATCTGTATTGTGCCTCGATTTCGTCTGCTGCAATTAACTGTTCAATCTGACTCACTGTAGGCATCGCTTCAGAGGAGCTATGTTTGCTAACAACGATCGAAGCCGAAGCACTCCCGTATTTGAGCGCTGTAGCAATATCTTTGCCCGCAAATAAAGCATATAGAAAAGCAGACGCATACGAATCGCCAGCACCAAATGTTTTTAACACTTTAGTCATATAGGCTTTGCTTTGAAATACATCCCCTGACCTGGTGTATGCATATGATCCTTCGACTCCATGCTTGATCACAATCAATTGAGGGGTATGCTGGAATAAATACGCTATCGTCTGCTCATTATTTCCTGTACGATTTTCCAGAATATCAAATTCATCACGTGTACCAATCACAATATCGGCTTGTTCAGCAACCAGGGCATAGTAGATCGAAGTCTGTTCTTTGGATGTCCATGTATACGGACGATAATCCAATTCAAAAATTACTTTCACCTGATGCTTACGAGCCAGACTGACTGCTTTGAGGATAGCTTCTCGTGAAGGGCTTTGAGACAATGCAGTGCCTGACACCAATAGAGCGCTTGCTTGCTGAATATAATCTTCGCTTACTTCATCAGGCTCCAAGTACAGATCGGCTACATTTTCGCGGTACATTAGAATACTACATTCTTCCGGGCTTTTGATCTCGGTAAAAGCAAGCCCTGTTTTGTGACCTGCCTGATCAATAACGACTCCTGTAATATCAATACCTAGATTCTGAATATAATTTGAAATAAAACGACCATGTTGGTCATCAGCAAGCTTTCCGATAAATCCAGTTTTGAGCCCTAGTTTGGAACTACCAATCGCGATATTAACCGGTGATCCGCCAACATATTTGGTAAAGGTCATTGTTTCTTCCATCGGACGATTATATTCAGTTGCGTTCAGATCGATACATGCTCTACCGATCGCAATCATATCGAATACACGTTCACTTTTTAATTCAAATTTCATCTGTACTTCCACTCCATTTCCTTCACTATTTTCTACTTGGTGATCTGCTTAACGTTGCAATATCCATTCGTGATCAGGATCGTTGTGGAATTTCCAGATGCGCTTGGGTCCTGCCATAACATTGAGGTAATACGATGTATATCCATCAGGCACGCCTACCGGATGATAACCGGCAGGAACGATAACGACGTTGCGATGTTCTACCGCCATCGTCTCATCAAGGGAGCGATCATCGGTATATACTCGTTGAAATACAAATCCTTGTGCAGGATCAATTTCGTGATAATAGGTTTCTTCTAATAAAGATTCAGCAGGCAATTGATCTACATCATGCTTATGTGGTGGATAACTTGACCAGTTCGCACTTTCGGTAATCACTTCAACTACCAATAGACTGTTCACACTATCATCTGAATCTGGCAAAATGTTATGCACTAGCCGTTGATTATTATACTTTCCACGATGCTCTACACTATTTTCACTAGCTAAAATCAGACGGGTTGCACGTTGTACTAATGAAGGAGAATAACATAATGCTACTCTAGCCATTGTCTCTGCGGTGATGGTAAACGAACGATCATTGGAGATATATACGCTATCGGTAGGCTTTTTCTCAAATACACTTGTACGTGTGCCTACTCCTGTAAAAGTCTGCTCATGATCGCTAACTGTTATTTTGCCAGTGACTGCTACAATACAACATTCGATTTCGCCTAGTGATTCGCTATAAGTTGCACCTGGTTCGATATCTATCATTTTGAATCCTACATAGTGTAAAGGAGAATTGTCTTGATTCACTTCATGGAGCAGAGTGACACCTGTGCTGAGAGGTTGTTGTTGAAGCTTGCGCAATAATGTACTCATGATGTGCCATCTCCTTTACTCAAATGTAGGTGTAACATAACGAGCGGTTACTACTTTTTTGTGAGTGTAAAAATCTACGCTATCTTTGCCGTTCGCATGCAATGTACCAAAAAATGAAGATTTCCAACCAGAAAATGGGAAAAATGCCATAGGAGCCGGTACACCTAGATTCACACCTAACATGCCTGCATCTATATTTTCGCGGAAATAACGAATCGCTGACGCATTGGATGTAAAAATACAAGCTCCATTTGCAAATTCAGATCGATTAGCGGTTTCGACAGCTTCTTTTAAATGCTTGACTCGAATAATAGATAATACCGGAGCAAAAATTTCATCTTTCCAGATCGTCATATCGGTAGTTACATTTTCAAAAATAGTCGGCCCGATAAAGTATCCTTCATCCGATACCTGTTCACGACCATCGCAGACTAATGTAGCTCCTTCACTAATTCCTTTTTCAATATATCCTATCGTGCGTTTCTGATTTTCTTCCCGAATAACAGGACCCAAAAATACGCCATCGTCCAGACCGTTACCGATTTCGATCTCGCCTGCTCTTTCTTTTAATCGATGGATAAATGCATCAGCGATTCCTTCTTCAACAGCGACTACCGCACAAGCCATACAACGCTCACCTGCCGAACCAAAAGCAGATGCAATCACATTGGTGACCGTATCTTCGAGATCGGCATCGTTCAATACAATCGTATGGTTTTTGGCTCCGGTTAAAGCTTGGACACGTTTGAGGTTATTGCTTCCACGCTTAAATACATATTCTCCGACAGGCTTTGAACCGACAAATGAGATCGCTTGAACAGCAGGATGATCCAATACGCCATTAACGACATCATGCGCTCCGTAGACGATATTGAATACTCCTTTAGGTAGACCTGCTTCTGTAAATAATTCTACTAGCCGTCTTGTTAATAGCGGGGTACGTTCAGAAGGTTTGAGAATAAATGTATTTCCTAGCGCAATAGCCATTGGAAACATCCAACAAGGCACCATCATTGGAAAGTTAAATGGAGCAATTCCACCAACTACACCGATCGGATAGCGATAATTAACAGCTTCTACATCGGTTGCAATCGAAGCAAGTGAATCACCCATCATTAATGTAGGTGCACCTGCCGCAAATTCTACATTTTCGATCCCCCGCCCTACTTCTCCGAGCGCTTCAGTTAGATTTTTACCATTTTCGATCGTGATCAGACGAGCTAATTCTTCTTTATGAGTCGATAATAATTGTTGGAAATTGAACAGAATTCTAGCACGCCGGGGAACAGCGACTTTTTGCCAGGATTCAAAAGCTTGCTGAGCGACTTCAACGGCATAATCAATATCTTCTTTAGTAGAAAGAGGGACTCTAGCGATAATTTCTTTGGTAGCTGGATTGTATACATCTTCGTAGACGGTTGTTTGGCTTTCTACCCATTCTCCGTTGATATAATTTTTCAACTTTTCTACTTCTCGTGCTTCTGTCATTGCTATTCCTCCTCTAATCGATACACATGATAAAAAATAACTGAATGATTGATATGTTTGTTATATTTTGATTCATTTATCACTTTTTGATTATGTTTTGATTAATTTATAGTTAGATATTATTATCAAAATGATCTACAGTCAATCATTTTATGCAATAGTACTGCTTTTTGAGCAAAATAAAAACACCTTTTACAGAGTATATGATCTACTCTATAAAAGATGTTCATGATCTAGCGTTCGATCAGGTGCATCCAGGATCGATGTCACACAGATTTGAACTTATTCAGAAGAAGTTGAATCGGTTATCGTTTGAGCTGCTTTCATCACTTGCTTGATCGATTCGGAAGGCAATCGATATGCCCATTGCTGAGAAGAATCGACCACATCGATATAAGCAGGGTTATTAGCAGACTGGAATCCTTGATAAGTATCGTTCACTGTCCGCTCACCTTCAGTACGAGTAACCCGAAGCGTGAATAACGGCGACTTGGAAGATAGCTTAGAAGCTGGTGTTGGCAATTGATCGGTAGGAATATTTTTGATACTGTCAGTCAAATTAGACGCTTGCTCGCTACTAATCGAATGACCATCAAATGTCCAACGATCTTGACTTGGGTCTTCCAGATTGGCTTGATGTGTTAAAGTCCAGTTATTGGTCTGATCTTGACCTGTCCAGCTTAAAGCTGTCATATATTGATCATCCCAACCAAATGGAGTCGTATCCACAAAATAAAATGCAGTAGCAGATAAGTCAGTCACCGTCTGCTGAGATAATTGAATAATCGCTCCTTCATTTAAGCGTGCATAGTAATACCCATCGGTTGGTAATTTGCTACCAATATAGAGTTTATCCTGTTTCCCGGTCGATGTTGTTAAGATAATCGTAGGTTGCTGTGCATCTATTCCATATTTAGCAACATCGGTAGGTGAATCTTCTACAATATCGTGCACCGTTGCCGCTTGTAGTGTAGTTAACCAATCTGTAATGGCATACGCATTGGTAGGATAGTTCGCAGGTGTACGCATATGCCATAGGTTTTGTTTATTTTCTAACGTAATCGATGCCGGTGTTGTGGTGGTGTTTGCATTGTCCGGTGAAGATTGCATCTCGATTTGCTGTACGTTAGCAGGTGTAAATGTAACCCATTTGGCTTCCACAGGAGCAGTCTGATCTTTTTGAAAAAAATTCTGTGAATAAGCATAAGCTACACCCAACAGCAAAATCACCACCATTATGATTGTTGGCATCCATTTGCGAAGTTGCACGATCTGCCCGACTCCTTTCTATCCTCTACGTCGTCTCCACCATAGTACAATTCCTACAATGACAAATAACAGAGGAAATACAATCACTGTTCCAATGAAAATGATTTTCGCTTGAGATAACGATAAATTCGCTGTCTGGTATTGCTCTTGTACTTGCGGTCGAATCGTGATTTTGTTGGTGTTACCCAGTAGATCATTGATACTATTGAGCGCAAAATCCAAATTCGCTTGTTGCACAATTTCCTGATCCATCATAAAGGTAGACCCGCCCAAAATGACAGCTTTAGGTTCACCTTTAGCATCTGCTACAGCAAATCCTAGATCAAATGGCCCTGCAAGGTCTTTGGTATCTCGCTCTGTTTTGGATTCTAGCAATCCAGATAGATTTGTTTCTCCATAACTATTACTCGAAGAAGTTAGTAATGGTGTAGTTGTCCATCCTTTGACTGCTTCTAACTGCAATCCTATCGATAATGACATCATCGTATACATTTTATTTGCCGCTAATTTGGCTGTAATCTCATGTTGTCCATAGTCTGGAATAATCGTAAGCGGATCGTATAATGAAGTATCTTTGGGTTCTACTGCTACAGCATGGGTATCTTTGACACCATACATACTCATTAAAGAGTCTAAGTTTTTCCAGCTACTGCTCATCTTTTCATTAAAGCCAAGCGATAAAAATAATTTACCGCCATTGTTCAAGTACTGCTTAATCAGTCGGGTTTCTCCATCGCTCAAATCATTTTGCGGCCCGATAATCATAAGCAGATTAGCATCCTTTGGAATCGATCCTGCTTGCAATAGCGACAGATCACTCACTGTAATATGTTCTTCTTGTAAATGACTCACCAGTGTACTCATATCTGTTGCTGCAAATTCATTATGTCCATTAAGCAAATATGCTTTGTGCGTAGTAGATGAAGAAAGCGATAATAGACCAGATGTTATCTTTTCTTCACCACTAAATTGATATGACGTACTGGCTTCTGCACTTTCTGCACTCATATCGCTAGCTCCTGCACCATCAGCGAACATATCGTAGACAGGTACCACTTTGGTGGTGTCTCCTTTTTTCAATACTACTGCACTTTCTGTAACTCCATATTGCTTCGCAAGTGTCGGATTGGTCAAAAGGTCATATGTTTTGACTTCTAGCTTGCTGTTTACTTTATGGTATTCTGCTAGCAAATCGGTCACTTCGCGGGTATATACTTCTGCATCTTGTGAATTGAGAAATACGAGCGCTTCAACATTCTGATCCAATCCTTGCAGTGTTGTGATTGTCTGATCGGATAATGTATATTGTTTGTTTTTGGTTAAATCGACTTGAAACGTTCCGATAGAATTAAGAAATAAGGTCAAAATAATAAAAATGCCGATTATGGCTACTGAAAAAACGACTGCATTTGTTCCTTGTATCCACTTTTTCATTGTGCTCACCTCCACCTTTTCCGTTCCACGACTTGTATACTCAGTACAAGGAACAATAGCGATAAGGTGATATAGAACAGAATATCCGGGCCATGTAATACACCTTTGACCAGATTATCGATTCGGCTAGATATTGAAAAAGGTTCTAACCATTTCTGCGCAATATCTGAATTCATTGTAAAAGAATCCAGAATCCATAGTCCTAGTAATAGTACAAATGCAATCACAGCCGATACCATCTGGTGTTGAGACAGACTGGAAGCAAATAATCCGATTGCCATCATTGCAGCGCCTAGTAAAAATACCGCTAATAAAGATAATAATAACAGCGGCATATTCATCGTACCGAAAAAAGACATCGTTATCGGATACACCAGATTACAAGCAATTAATACTAGCAACAATCCAAGCGCAGCTAAGTATTTACCGATAACAATCTCGGTGACTGTTACAGGAGAAGTCAGTAATAGTTCATCTGTTCCCTGTCTAAATTCTTCCGAGATCAAACGCATCGTTAATAACGGAATAATAATTAACAACATAAAAATGGTATTACCCAAAATCAAGCGGTAATCCAGTATACTTGGCTGGTAACCAACAAAACTTACATAAAACATATAGCTAGATAGTAATACATAGACAGCTATTGCAAAATACGTTGTTGGATTTAAAAAATACAACTGTAATTCTTTAGAGCATATCGCCCACATACGTCTCACTTGGTTGTATCCTCCTTTGGCAAAGGAGTGTCTGAACGATCGATAGAAGCAGCATTTATATCAAGATGAGATTCGGAATCAGTTGTTAATTTGGCAAATAACTCTTCCAGACTGTGACCTTCTTTACGCATCTCCAATACTGGAATCTTCGCGTTTGCTAATAAAAGAGACAATGATTCTCTAAAATCTTCTTGGTCGACTCCTGTTAATTTAATCGTAATCAATTGTTCTTGTTGTTCATTTGTATCAGAATACTGAAATTCAGTATGTGCAAAAGCAGCATGTTCCAGTACAGAGCGTACAATAACCGGCTTCGACTTCACTTCCAATTGCACCTGGAAATTCTCATGTAAGAAATCACCAATATGGTCAGCATCGCGATCCAGTACTAATTTGCCTTCATGAATAATTAACATCCGATTACACAGCATACTGACTTCTGGTAAAATATGCGTGCTCAATAGTACGGTATGTTGTTCACCCAATTCACGAATCAATTGTCTAATCTCCATAATCTGATTCGGATCAAGCCCAGATGTCGGTTCATCCAAAATAAGCAATTCCGGTTGATGAATAATCGCACCAGCTAGACCAAGCCGTTGCTTATACCCTTTGGATAAAGAACGGATCACCTGTCGTTCTCTTCCTTGTAGTCCAAGCCGATCGATCATTTCGCTAATTCGCAACTTCTGCTCTCGCACTGCTACGTCACGTAAATCTGCTACAAAACGTAAATAAGAACGTACCGTCATATCCGGATAAAGTGGAGGCGTCTCCGGTAAATAACCTATTTTGCTACGCGCTTGTCTGGATTGTTCATGCATCGGTAAGCCATCTACCCATATCTGTCCAGAGGATGGTGTGAGATAGCCTGTAATCATACGCATTGTGGTTGTTTTGCCAGCTCCATTGGGACCTAGAAAGCCAACAATTTCGCCCCGCTTCATTTCAAAATCGATCCCGTCTACACTTCGACGCTGATCGAACCATTTGCTTACTTGCTGGACTTGCAGCATATTTTGTTCCCTCCCGCTTTTCCCAAAATCCTTTTTACTATAACGTAATTGTTATAAATTCAGCTTAAAAGAAGGTAAAGGAAAGCTTAAAAAAAGCCGCCAGATCATGATGATCTTAGCGACTTATTTAAGATGAAGTATGAGAAGAATGATCCAATTCAAAAAACCATTCTAAAAAAGAGTTAAAGTTCTGCCATTGCGGTTGTAATTGCCCTGCCCAAAAGTCTTGTAATCGTTGACCTAGATTCAACTCCAACACTTGATCAGTCTGCCGATTGTAAAAGTACCCACCTTCCCCGACAAAAGAATCCAGCGGAAGATATTCTTCAGGTAATTTCAATGTCTCGCGAGCACTATGTACACTTAGATCATAATCTGAATACAATACAAACCAGCAAATATGGTAAAGCTCCTGATGTCGACTGTAAAAAGTAGGCCCTGTCTCTGCATGAAGATAAAACTGCGCAAAGTCTGAATCCAGTGGAATATGTAACGTTTCCAATGCCCCTGCATAGTCTGTTGAAGCTTCTTCATACCATGCGTTTTGTTCTTTGAAATATTGCTGAACTTTAGGTGATAACAATGAAATCCTCCTTTTTGATTGAAATGTAGTGCTTATAATAAAGAGTATAATAGATATTTTTGTATTATTCTAATCTACTAATCTCCATATCGTCATGCCTATAATAAAGATAAGAATAAAATAAAACTGCAAACGCATATATGATTTTTTTTGCTTATCTGCTTGAATATACATCGTT
Organism: Paenibacillus nicotianae; assembly: GCF_042681745.1. NCBI lineage: Bacteria > Bacillati > Bacillota > Bacilli > Caryophanales > Paenibacillaceae > Paenibacillus > Paenibacillus nicotianae. Next base: position 89,372 of record NZ_JBHUGF010000009.1, read on the forward strand.
ACAGCTACAAACAAAAAAGGAAGAGCACAAATGATCCATATAACAATAAATATATTTAGATGGAACAGATTTAAATTCCCACCCAAATAGCTCAGCACCGCAGCACCAACAAACATAATAATCAAAGACATATTCAGCCATCGATTAATTAATTGCTTATCTATATTCTTTAACATATTGATCATCTTCCATATCTCCAATATCCAATCATACTGAACACAATCACACCAAGATATAGTCGTATTCGATATTGTTTGCGTTCTGGCTCATCTGCAATTATGTAATTAATTGTTATTATAGCCAAAGCAGGTATTAATGAAGCAACTACAATCATTACACCCAATCTAAAACTTAATATTCCTAAGTGTCTATTCAGATAACTAGTTAACAACATAGCAAACACAAAAATAAGAGCACTTAATCTCAAATAATGAAGTTGACGCTTATGAGTAAAATATTTACGGATTTTTTGCAAATGATTTTCTCCTTCAAATGAATGTGACTACCTTCCGTACCTCCAATATCCAATCATACTAAACACGATTACACCTAGATAGAGTCGTATTCGATATTGTTTACGTTCTGATTCATCTGCAAGTATATACATAGCAATAATCACTAGAATTCCGGGTATAAAAGATACACTAATAAGGACTATTCCCCAGTAATCACTTATAACACCTAAATGTCTGCTAAGATAACTTACTGTAAAAAGAGTAATTATCATAATCACAAGACTAATATTCAGATACTTACTTTGCTTTCGATCATCGAAATTTTTCCTTAATAACTCTATCATAATGTTTCTCTCTTTCCTTAATTATGAGATTATGATTTATACCTAAATTTATGTTTAAGATCAAACTGTAAATATGACTCATTAATAAGTTTTGAAAAACATGTTCTTATTTTGTCCGAATTTAAAGCAGAGGTAAATAGAGCTGTTTTCCTAATAAAAGGAAAAAATAGCAACTTACTATTTAATACTGTATTTTTTTCTGATATAAATAACCAAAATTAGGTATTTCCATTTAAAAAATAGTGCAAACCTCATTAATGTTCGACACAATTACCATTATATGTAATATAAATAAGGTCTATCGGTCAGAATAGAAAGGTACTTACTTCATGGTCAGCTTGACCTAGATTTTGTTCAAATTTTTGAAATACGCCTTAGAATAGATGGTTCAACATTCACTCTTATGATCATTTGCAATCAAAAAAAGACTATTTCTACAATCGAAATAGTCTTTTGATAATGAAGATTTACTCCTTTAGCTGTAACCGAAGTTACTTTTTATTTAATGGTACCGGGACTACCAACGGAGCTTTCACCGCTTTTTTCCAATTGACGAGAGCGATACTACAAGCAATCATAACCAGACCGATCAATAATGAGAGTGTAATCGACTCATGAAGAATCCAGATACTAAAAATATTAGATAACACCGGAATCATAAATGTATACGTTCCTACGGTGCTGACTTCTCCACTGTCGATCAATTTAAAATACACCATCCATCCACCTGCGATAACAAATAGAGAGATAAACAACAATACTTCGATAAATGAAGATGTCCACTGAATATCACTCCAACTTTCAGTAGATGACCCAGCAATCATTAAGACGACTCCGCCGATCAATAACTGCATCGTCACTGTCCATAGTGAATCCAGTTGCTGATTATTTTTCTTCATATAGATGGTACCTAGCGCCCAGCATAAGGAAGAAGCGAGAGCAAATCCGATACCCGTTAAAGATAGATTCCCTTCAAGCCCGCCTGAACTAATCACAGCTACACCTATAAAACCTAATATTAATCCAACCACTTTCAGCGTATTCATTTTTTCGCCTAACCATAACCATGAGAACAATCCTAATAAAATAGGCTGTAAAAATACAATGGTTGAAAATAGACCTGCTGGCAAATAACCGATTCCAATCGTTTGCAACCCATAGTACCCGATAATATTTAAAACGGCGAGTACTGCGTATATCTTCATATTTCGTTTCCATTGCAATCGTTCTACATGCTTCATAGCAAATCCTAGCAAAATCAGTCCACCGATCAATGTTCGCAGACCTGAAAATAAAAGCGGAGGTACATCAGGTAATACTAATTTGGTTAAAGGCCAGTTGATTCCCCAGATCGTTACAAGAAAAATAACTAACCATAATGTCATTTTAGGTGATAAAGTCTTCATGTTATTCATCCTTTCATCTATTACGGTGTACACTATTTTAAATTTGTGCTTCTTTAGGTTATACTTTTATCACTTATAAAGAAAATGAATATTTTGCATAAAGGAGATAACGATATTGTTATGACCATTACTCAGATTATGACATTTGTACGGGTTGCCGAGACATTAAGTTTTACTCAAGCTGCACATGACTTGCATATGACCCAGCCTGCTGTGAGCCATGCGATTGCCAGTATTGAAAATGAATTAGACACTTTATTACTGTTACGGGATCGCAAAAAAGGAGTATTGCTAACTGAAATCGGCGAGCAAGTGTTAGTGCAATTCCGTACGATTTTACACAGTATGGAAAAAGTACAACAACAGGTCGCTGCTGTAAAAGGATTGGATGTAGGTACGATCTGTGTCGGCGCTTTTCCTTCGGCATCTGCTTATTTTTTGCCACCGATTATTCAAAAGATTAAACAAAACTATCCTAACCTGATCTTCGATCTCCATGAAGGTTCTGCGAATGATGTGAAAGAATGGGTCTACACTCGTAAGCTTGAAGCAGGCATTGTTCTTTTGCCTGCACCTGAATTAGATGTAATTCCATTATTTGAAAATGATATGGTCATTCTGTTACCGGATAATCATCCATTGCAACAGCAGACCAATATTACTATTCAGCATCTTCATGGCGAAGATATGATTTTGTGCAAAGGTGGTCACGAGACTGCGATTATTGAAGCTTTTGACAAAGAAAACTGTGATCTTAATATTACCTTTACTACTCATAATGTGAGCGCATTGATCAATATGGTTCGTCAAGGACTCGGAATTGGTATCGTTTCTAATCTAGCCTTGTCAATGCATCCTCATCATCTGGATATGCGCGAAGTCACCCCGCGTATAACAAGTCAGATTGGAATCGCTATTCCTTCTTTATCTCAAGCTTCACTGGCGGTACAATTACTGATCAAAACAGCACAAGAATTATTTTTAGAGTCTCCTGAATTAATTTCGTCCTAACCAAACGCAAAAAGTCTGCATCCGCTCATTACGAGCATGCAGACTTTTTATAATATATTCTAGATTTAGTTAGTAAAAATAGTGCATCTTTTACAACTTGTACAGCACTTTATGGTCAGCCGATCGAGATAGCAGCAGGAGACTCTTCTGCCGGGTTGCCTTCTGAAGGCGATGACTGAATCACAACATGCAATTCATGATCCACCACATTAACAACCACCACTGATCCTTCTGAAACTTCACCAGCAATCATCGCACGAGCGACTTTGGTTTCTAATGCACGCTGAATAAATCGTTTGAGTGGTCTTGCTCCATAAGCCGGGTCAAATCCTTGTTCAGCGATAAGTTGGATGGCTTCATCAGTCAATTGTAACGTAATCTGGCGATCATTCAAACGATCTTGTAAATGCTCTACCAATTTACGAACAATCTGTCCAATCTCTGTTAAGCTTAGTGGTTTGAACAACACAATATCATCGACACGATTCAGAAATTCAGGGCGGAAATGATTACTTAATTCACGCATCACATTGTCACGTACCGTCTCGCTCCATTCTCCATCTGTGCCTAATCCACTTACCAGATGAGCAGACCCTATATTTGAAGTCATAATCACAATAGTATTTTTAAAATCGACAACCCGTCCTTGCGAGTCGGTCAATCGTCCATCATCTAGTAGTTGCAACAGAATATTGAATACGTCAGGATGTGCTTTTTCCACTTCATCCAATAGCAATACCGAATACGGTTGACGACGTACAGCTTCGGTTAATTGACCGCCTTCTTCGTAACCGACATATCCAGGTGGCGCTCCGACTAATCGAGATACGCTGTGTTTTTCCATATATTCTGACATATCGATACGAATCATACCGTCTTCCCGATCAAATAAAGAAGCGGCAATCGATTTGGCAAGTTCTGTTTTCCCTACTCCGGTAGGGCCGAGGAATAAGAATGAACCAATCGGGCGATTCGGATCTTTGATACCTGCACGCGAACGTATCACAGCATCAGCAACCAATTGTACCGCTTCATCTTGACCGACGACACGTTCATGCAGACTTTCTTCTAACCGTAACAATTTGTCCCGTTCGCCTTCAACCAGACGACTCACCGGAATCCCTGTCCAGCGGGAAACAATATCTGATATTTCTTCTTCTGTAACTGCTTCACGTAATAGACGGTTATCTTGATCCTGATAGGCTTCTTCTTCGGCTTGTTTTAACTGACGTTCTAAATCTGGAATAATTCCGTAACTGAGTTCAGCCGATTTATTCAAATCATATTCTTCTTGTGCTTCGAATAGATCATTACGTGCTTGCTCTAGATTTTTTTTGAGATCACGTACCATTTGAATCGCTGATTTTTCTTTTTCCCAGCGTGCTGTCATTTCCAATTGTTTTTCTTTGAGATCTGCCAGTTCACGTTGTAATTGTGCTAATCGGCGTTGACTCGCATCATCGGTCTCTTTGTTAAGAGCTGCTTCTTCGATCTCAATCTGCATAATCCGGCGAGTGACTTCATCCATTTCACTTGGCATCGAGTCAATTTCGGTACGAATCATCGCACAAGCTTCATCGATTAAGTCGATTGCTTTGTCCGGTAAAAAGCGATCTGAAATATAACGATCGGATAGCACACCTGCGGCTACGATCGCACTATCATGAATTTTGACACCATGATGCACTTCAAACCGTTCTTTTAAGCCGCGCAAAATAGAAATTGTATCTTCTACATTAGGCTCATGTACAAGTACCTGTTGGAAACGGCGTTCTAATGCAGGGTCTTTTTCAATATAATTGCGGTATTCATCCAATGTTGTTGCGCCGATACAATGAAGTTCCCCGCGCGCTAGCATTGGTTTGAGCATATTCCCCGCATCCATCGAACCTTCTGTTTTACCTGCTCCTACAATCGTATGCAATTCATCGATAAATAAAATAATACGTCCATCGCTTTCCCGAATTTCTTTCAGTACTGCTTGCAGACGTTCTTCAAATTCACCACGGTATTTAGCTCCGGCAACAAGTGCACTCATATCCAGTGAGAAAATTGTTTTGTCTTTTAGCCCTTCCGGTACATCTCTGCGTACAATCCGGTGTGCCAGCCCTTCTACAATCGCTGTTTTACCTACACCAGGTTCACCAATCAGTACGGGATTGTTTTTGGTTTTGCGCGATAAAATACGAATAACCCGGCGAATCTCTGCATCTCGTCCAATTACTGGATCGACTTTGCCACTGCGTACTTCTGCAACCAGATCACGACCGTATTTCTGCAATACTTCATAGGTAGCTTCCGGCTCTCGGCTAGTTACCCGTTGATGTCCTCGTATTTCGGCTAAAGCCGTTAACAACGGATCACGCTGTAATCCTTGTTGCTGTAACATATGACGCAGTTCTTGATTCTCCCGATCATGACCGGACACCATAGCTAGTACAGCATGCTCTACTGCTACAAATTCATCTTGCATAGTAGTAGCTTCTTGCTGAGCTTGATCCAATACAGATAATAATGCAGGTGAAGCATAACGGCGTACAGCTCCCGACGATCCACTGATCGTTGGTTTGCGACCTAAATATTCATTGTTTAGTCTGGCGACTTCAGACAACGAAATATTCATTTTTTGTAACAATCGAGGTAATAATCCTTCTGATTGTTCAAGTAATGCTTTTAATAGATGGGCGGTATCAATCTCTTGATGTCCCATCGTTGAAGCAATGGATTGTGAAGAAGCAACCGCTTCTTGAAGCTTTTGAGTCAGCTTATTATAATCCATTGTGAACTCCTCCTTATTTGGTTTTAATTTGTGGTTGAAACGGATTAAATTCTGCTAATTGACGATACAATTTGCGTTCATGTTCATCAATATCATTAATCTCAGGAATAATCATTTCGATACGAATCAGTACATCTCCATAATGTTGCTTGTCTTTGCTTAATCCTTTACCAGAAAGGCGCAACGTCTGACCGGTCTGTGTACCCGCAGGAATTTTGAGACGCACTGTAGATTGATCTGGCAGACGTACAGGCATATCGCCGCCAAAAATCGCTTGCCAGGGTGCAATCTGAGCTACAGCAATCAGATTACTTTCTTCGATGGTATACATCGAATGGTTAGTAATATGGAAGCTAATCAATAACTCTTCATGTGGATCAAGTCCATTGCTACCATTTCCACGAATTTTTAATGTGCTATTATTTTTGATGCGCGCAGGCAATTTGAGTTGAATCGATTTGCCACTGACTCGTACAGAAATTCGATCGCCCCGATACGCTTGTTCCAGTGTGATATCCAGATTTGTACGTAACGTTTGAGTTGTATTCTCCATCCCACGACCACTACCGGTACGACTATTGAAAAACATATCGAATAAATCTTCATCAGGAAAACCAGCATTATCAAAATTTTCAAAATTATAAGCTTGACTTGCTCTATGATTACGCGTCGAATTCGCGGTGTTCGCTCTTGTATGACGAGGAGGATTTTCTTGATAATGCAACTGTTGATCATACGTTTCTTTTTTGGTAGGTTGACTTAATGTTTCGTAGGCTTCGGCTATTTCTTTAAATTTACTTTCAGCTTCTGTCGCTTTGTTCACATCAGGGTGCCACTTTTTAGCCAGTTGTTGATACGCTTTCTTGACCTCTTTCGGTGAAGCCTGGCGATCGACGCCTAGAATCTTATAGTAATCTTTGACCATAGGTTCTCCCCCTTTCCTGTAACTCTAATCTTTCTATTTATTAACGTACTTTACAGGAAAATAAGCGGAATGGCTTCTTTTTACTAAAAAAAAGGTGCATTATAGCTGTTTAATCTACAATGCACCTCTGGGTATAAGATTATTTTACAGCTAACTGACGAATCATGCGACTTTTATTCAGCAGAGTGTTGTTGTCCATCTTCCAGTCGAGCCGAAGAGGAACTTCCATCTTGTATCTGAATCCGTCGTCCTTCAGCAGGCTGTTTTTTCGGAATCGTTAATAACAATATTCCATCTTTCAGAGTGGCTTGAATCTGATCTTCTTCAATATCTTGCACATAAAATCTTCTAACGTATTCTCCATAACGACGCTCTTTGCGCACCATACGCTGATCTTCATTTTCTTCTTGTCGTTCTTGTTGTTGTATAGCTTTGATCGTCAAATAAGGAGCGGCATAATCAATGTCGATATTTTCTTTTTGCAAACCAGGCAATTCGGCTTCAACAAGATAAGCTTTGTCATTTTCCCGAATATCCGTACGGAAGGATAAGGTCGATCCTTTGAACGGAGTTAGCAAATCATCTTCAAAAATATCTTGAAATGACTTCATCCATTGACTCAAAGCATCCTCACGACGTTTACCAAAAGGAACCAAATCAAACATATCCAATCTCCTCCTGACATGATGTTTTGAACTGCTTTTCATAAGTTTGACTTTGTTTGACCTTATGTCTTTATTATAGTGAGAACACCGGTAATAAGCAAAATACATTATCAGTAAAATAAGCTCATTTAGATCGATTTAAAGCCTTTTTTCTACTTAAAATTCTTGTTTTCAACATTTTTTATCGATTTTGACCTTTTTTGACCTTTTGTTACTATTTCTACTTTTTTTATAGCAAAAAAGCCTGTTTCTCAGTTACTCAGAAACAGACTTTTGTTTAGACTTTATACTGATTTATCCGAAATGTTTTTGAACAAATTCCATCGTTTTGCGTTGATGATATGGACTCACAAAATGTCCATCAAATGGATACAGACACATTTCTTTTTCTGCATGAATCCGATTGTATACTGCATAGACCGTTTCAGGCATACAGACAGTGTCTTTAAGACCACATGAGATCAATATAGGTGAATTTATACGGTCTGCTAGATTAATCATATCAAAATAACTCAACGTCTCTAGCACTTGATCCAGATGTTCAGGATAACGGCTTACAAACTGAGCGGCTTCGCGAAGAGAACTTTCTGAATTTAATATTCCAAAATCCATATGGCTCATATTCGGAATATTAGCGACAGTAATCGCCGGAATATCGCTCAGAGCAGACGTAATTAACGCTAGCCCGCCTCCTTGACTACCGCCATAGACTGCAATTTTACTATGATCTACATCAGATTGCTCGGCTACCCATTGTATCGCTTTGAGCGCATCAATCGTAATAGCACGATAATAAAAATGATCTTTATCCAACAATCCTTGAGTTAACCAACCACTACTCATCCCAAAATCAGAATTCAAATGATTACCTGTATCTCCACCTTGTCCGCGAGTATCAATAGCAAATACTGCATATCCCATCGCTGTCCAGTGAGCATAATCTTCAGGGTATCCTTTATTCATCGTATATCCATGAAACATAACGATACAAGGAATTGCTTGCCCTGCTTGATCGGCAGGTCGTACATAGATTCCATGAAGTGGTGTATCGTCAAAACCTTCATAGATCACTTGATAAGACTGAATCGACTTCATCGGTGTTACTTGCTCTGTCTGCTGAGCGTTTAACGGCTTATCTGCAAATTGTTGTAATGTATATTGCCAGAAATCAGCCAAATCAGGTTGTGCTGTATGCATCGGGGCATATTGTTCCAATTCACGCACTCGTCTAGCAATCGCATGATTCTTCATCATCATGACTCCTTTGTGTAGCTTTGATTTATTCGTTCAGTTTGACAATCCAACCTGTAATTAAGCGGAAAAAGAAACTAAAAATAGCGGCTGGAATAAGAGCGGTGATAAGGGTAATCACGACACCCAAAAATGTCACACCTTCAGGATTATTTCGCACTTCCAATACAATCAGTAAAATCGCCATAATGACATACCATGTTATAAAATCCGATAATCTAAAATTATTTTTGATCGTATTGACCAATTTCATGCTCATCCCTCTTTATCTGCGTGTATAATCCATCATTTGCATGCTATCAATAATACAGATGAAATACAACACCTTACTATATATCAGCAAACTTTTTACCAATAGGGGTCATCATGCCATCTATAGTGGTCGAGTTTTTCTGCTTACGATATTGTTCTAATTTCTCTTCGCCTTTGTTCTCCGCCCAATCTATCAACGTCTCCCGTTCACCTTCATACGTATAGAAAGGAATCCCATAGCCGCAAGACGTCTGTACCCGGTGAATATTTGAGACAATGATTTGACGATATCCTAGATGAAGATCAAATAAATCTGCGTACTGTTCCCATGCTGGATCATCGGGTAAAATAACCTGCCCATCTCCATACAATCGCAAAATCAGTGGTTTACCTTCCAAAGCAATAAACATATAAGTCATCCGATTACTTTCTTGTAAATGAGCACTGGTCTCATTGCCGCTCCCTGTTAGATCAAGATAAGCTACCTGATTAGGAGACAAAATGCGAAATGAATCGTAGCCTTTCGGCGAAATATTGACATGACTTTCTGCTGCCGCGCTACCTACAAAAAACATCTTCTGTGCTTGAATAAAGGCGATGTGCTCGGGAGACATAGAATCAAATACTTTAGCCATCATGAACATCCTCTCTATACATATAGATATGATTATTCTGATATAGACACGTTTCTATGCTAATGACTTACAACTTTTTGACAAATCCAGTGGACAGTCCTGCAAATCCTAATTTGCGATAAAAAGCATGTGCACCTTCACGCTCATCACGATTACCGCTATTGAGAGCGATCGCTTGAGCACCGACGCTACCTGCCCATCCTTCGGCTGCTTGTATCAAAGAATGACCTATCCCTGCTCCACGATATTGCTCATCAACGACTAATGAGCCGATGCGGACATGTACTCCATCTCGTTCAAAACGCAGTTCACGAATCAATCCAATCATACCGACCACTTGTTCTTCTATTTCGGCTACGTATATTTGATAATCTTCATGTTGCTCTAATGCATCGATTCTTATTTTGAACACTTCTTCTGTAGTCGGGTAGCCTAATTGTTCCATTAATCCTACTAATGGCGTGATATCTTGTTGATGGGCTTCACGAATAACAACGGTGTGATTGTTCATGATAGCAAGCTCCTTTAGATAAATTATGTATTTGTTAGCAGTGTAGCAGATCCTTGAAATGATCACAATAAATACACTTTCAGAGGATCGATTCAGTGATAATGCTCTATTTCGTTTTCGTCAGTGACTAAATTGGATAAAAGTAAAGTAGAGATATCGCGTACATCGCAATACTTAGAAGAATAAGCTGTTATATTCTGCTTGAACGCCAAAACGTCTAGCCCCTTATTGATTATTTACAATAAACACATACTCAGCTTGCAGATGGAGGAACCAACGATGATACGCAAATGGTGGAAAGAAAATGCAATTTATCAGATTTATCCAAGAAGTTTTAAAGATTCTAACGGTGATGGGATCGGGGATTTTCAAGGTATTATTTCCAAATTAGATTATTTGCAAGAATTGGGGATCGGAGCGATCTGGCTTTGTCCTATTTACGAATCTCCTAATTTTGATAATGGTTATGATATCAGCAATTTCCAAGCAATTATGAAAGACTTCGGAACGATGCAAGATTTCGATGAATTTATGCGTGAAGCTCATGAACGAGGAATTAAAGTAGTGCTAGATATGGTGTTAAATCATACATCGGATAAGCATGATTGGTTTGTCGAATCACGTTCTTCTATTGATAATCCAAAGCGAGATTATTATATCTGGCGTAAAGGAAAACATGGCGGCTATCCGAATAACTGGGAGTCATATTTTAGCGGTTCAGTCTGGGAATATGATCAAGAAACAGAAGAATACTATATGCACCTCTATGCTCGTCAACAGCCTGATCTGAACTGGGAAAACAAAGAAGTCGTCAATGAGTTACACGATATGATTCGCTGGTGGATGGACAAAGGTGTCGATGGATTCCGTCTGGATGCGATTGCGCATATTGTCAAAGCAGTAGGTCTACCGGATGCAGATAATCCACAAAACTTACCGGTGGTACAAGCTTTTCAATTTTTCTCCAATCTGGAAAAAGTGCATACTTTGCTTAAAGACCTAAATCAGCAAGTATTTGCAACACGCGATCTAATGACTGTAGGCGAGACATCCGGTCTTGGGCCTGAACAAGCATTAGAATACGTGGGAAATGAACGTCATGAACTGGATATGGTGTTCCAATTTGAACATATGCATCTGGATTGTGTAGGTACAGGAAGTTCCAAATGGGTAGGACGAAGCTGGAACTTATTAGATATCAAAAAGATTATGAGTCACTGGCAGACGGTTCTACATGGCAAAGGCTGGAATGCGAACTACTTCTCTAACCATGATCAACCAAGACATCTATCTCGCTTTGGGAATACAGGCGAATATCGCAAACAATCTGCCAAAATGTTAGCAACACTGATCCATTTACTACAAGGAACGCCTTATATCTATCAAGGTGAAGAGATTGGAATGACCAATGCCAGCTTCCAGCATATCGAAGATTACCGCGATGTAGAGACGATTAATTATTACAATATTTCGTTAAAAGAAGGCAAAACAGAAGAAGAGATTCTGAAAAATTTAGCTAGACGTAGTCGTGATAATGCTCGGACTCCGATGCAATGGGATAATACCACTCATGCTGGCTTTACCGATGGGAATCCCTGGATTCAAGTCAATTCAAATTATACGGATATCAATGTAGAACAAGCACTGAATGATCCTGATTCGATCTTTTACTATTACAAAAGTCTAATCGCATTACGCAAAAAATATCCGGTTGTGATCTACGGAGATTACCGTCTATTATGTGCGTTGCATCATCAAGTGTATTCATTTATACGTAGTTATGAAGGTACAGAATTAATGGTAATTATGAATTTCTTCGATGATGAACCTACATTTGAATTATCTGAACGTATAAGTGATGAAGGATGGGAACTGGTATTGTCTAATTATAAAGATCATGAACACCATCAACTTCATTCGTTACCACTACGTCCGTATGAGACAAGAGTGTATTATAAAGATACTCCATCTGTGTTGCCTAAAGCGACTCATTAATATCATACAAAAGACAGAATCTATACGATGATATAACCCAATTCTAGCAAGCAAAAAAGAGCGCCTTTAGTATAAGCGCTCTTTTTGTTTTCTCGATTTCAAATCCATCATTTTATTTAGATATTTAACCCTTTCATATGTGAATCATCGTAACGACCACCTTGAATAGCTGATCCCGGACTAACTGCTTCTATGCGTGCTAACTCATCTGGAGTTAATACAATATTGGCTGCTTCTGCATTTTCTTCTAGATAACTAATTCGTCTTGTTCCCGGAATAGGCAGAGCACCTTTAGCTATCGTCCATGCTAATGCCAATTGTGATGCTGTACAGCCTTTTTCTTTAGCCATTTTTAGAATTTCTTCAACAATGTCTACGTTTTGTTGGAAATTTTCTTTTTGGAATCTTGGTAAATTTCTACGTGCATCGTCCTCTGCAAGATCTTCAAATCGACGAAGTTCACCAGAAATGAATCCACGACTTAAAGGACTATACGCTACAAAAGTAATGCCTAATTCGTTAACAACAGGTAAAATGTCTGCTTCCACTTCTCTACTCCAAAGAGAATACTCTGTTTGTAGTGCAGAGATAGGATGTACCGCATGTGCTCTTCGGATCGTCTGTGCAGATGCTTCTGATAGTCCAAGATAACGGACTTTACCTGCTTGAACGAGCTCACTCATAGCTCCAACTGTTTCTTCAATAGGTACATTTGGATCTACACGATGTTGATAATAAAGATCGATATAGTCAATATTTAATCGACGCAAACTTTCGTCTACGGCTTTTTTCACATAATCGGGATGACCACTAATCGTCTGAAAATCAGATTGAAATGCAAATTTTGTAGCTACAATCGCTTGATCTCTACGTCCTTTTAAAGCTTTGCCGAGTAATTCTTCATTATGTCCATTTCCATAAACATCTGCTGAATCCAAAAGAGTCACACCAAGTTCTAATGCTCTATGAATCGTTTGAATCGACTGCTCATCGTTACTTTGACCATATATACCTGACATTCCCATAAGTCCCAAACCGATAGAAGATACTGTAATATCGCTATTGCCTAATTTCGTCGTTTTCATTATGATAAGCTCCTTTAATATTCTAATATATTTCGTGTCTATTCATAACTCCGATCCCATCAATGAAACGAACTTCTATATTCTAATGGCGATTGATCGGTTTTGCTTTTAAACCACTTACTGAATGACTGTGGATGTTCAAATCCCAACAAATACGAAATTTCACTGACTGATAATGTCGTTGTCACCAGGTAGTTTTTTGCTTTTTCAGTCAACTGATAATGAATATGTTTTTGTGCGCTTTGTCCTGTATATTTTCGCAACATATCACTCAAATAGTTTGCCGAGATATTTAATTGTTCCGACAGATACTGTACGGTTGGTAGACCATGTTCCTGTCCTAATTCATTGTCTAAATAGACTGTAAGTAAATTTTCTATTTTATCTACCAATTCCAGATTAGGCGTTTTGCGCGTTATAAACTGTCTGTTATAAAATCGGTTCGTATAATTAAGCAACACCTCAAGATGAGACACCATAACATCCTGGCTATAATTATCAATAGAGGCATGATATTCTTTTTTGATACTATCCATAATATTCAAGATCATACTTTCTTCTTTTTCTGATACATGTAATGCTTCATTTACATGATAGGAAAAAAAGCCATAATCTTTGATTTTTCGTCCTAATGGATAATTTCTGATGAAATCGGGATGAAAAGCCAAAAACCATCCTGTAATATTCCCTCTATGATCGTTGGTGAAAATTTGACCGGGCGACATTAACCCCATAATTCCTTCATCAAAATCGTAGTAACTCTGACCATATTTTATTTTGTTATCTACGTTTCTTTTCAAAGAAATAGTATACAAATTCATAGTCATTCGCACTGCATCATGATTGGTACGAGGAAGATCGTCTATTTTAAAAATACTAATTAAAGGATGTTCAGGTTTCGGAAGTCCCATATAATGGTGCTGTTCAGAAATAGAATTTATTTTGATAACGGGCAATCTTTCATCTGTCATACTGTTCTTCCTTTCGTATCCCTTTTTTAGTATTAATATACCCCTCCTTATAGTTAAACGTATTTATGTTGAATGTTTATATATTGATTGTATAGAGATAAATACATCAGTTGAATAATCGAATCCCTGATTATTGTAGTTAAATTGAAGATGTTGAATATTGTTATATAACAAAGAGCGCCTATCTTACAGGCGCTCTTTGTTTATTTCTCCAGCAATACACGATACCAATAACGATATATTTCTTCAAATCCTAGCTTACGATATAGCCCGATCGCGACTTCATTATGTTCACCTACATGCAGATAAGCATACGTTGCTCCTTGTTCTTTCGCCCATTGCATCAAATGATACAGCATAGCTCTTGCAAGACCTTGCCGTCGATATGCGGTACCTGTGATCACATCGTATATGCCCATATATTCACTATCAATAATCCCAATCGCACAAGCTACAGGTTGTTCCGCTTGATAGACTGTGATATACGCTTTGGGTAATGTATTTACATTCATCAGTTTGGCGATTGATTGACCTACTTGATCCGACCATTCTCCAAGCGCACTTGCTTGTCTAATCCATTCTTGACTCCACTGTTCTTGTATAGAAAATGTTAATTCCGATAAAGATTCTCCTTTAGAAGCTTTATATCGTTCTACCTCTTCATCGATCACTGCCAGCGACTTCAACTGTACACTGGTCTCGTCTTGAATCTGATAACTTCGTGTATTCAAAATCGTATCCAGTGTCGATGGTTGTGTAAAAGAAGTCATTTTAAATACAACAGGTAATTGTGCTTGATGATACTCTGCTTCACAATAAGCGATCTGTTCACCTAGTGTCATTGCTGTTTCTACATAATGCAAAGGGCTAACCGAATTGGAACGTTTACTATAGCCATCAGAAAGACGTAGATTCCATCCATTGACCTGTTTGCTCTGTAGCGCAGGCCATGTCTGTAGTGAACTTTGCTCTATTTTTTCCCACAATCTATTCATATCTCGCACATCCTTTAACTGTATGTATGAATCACAGAAAATTACAAAATTTGTATCTTGGCACAAGTACGTTTATAATAAAGAAAGAGTTTTATATGTAAATAAATATATAAAGGTGGAGGAATATCATGAATCAAGCTACCAAGAAATATGCTAACTACATTCCTATACGAGAACTGGCAGCGATTGAAAGTCAGTTATCTCCTTTTACCGTTTATGATGAAATGCGCGAACAGACCCCTGTTCGGTATGATGAAAATCGCAAATGCTGGGACGTTTTCCGTTATGAAGATGTTCAATATGTGCTGAAAAATCCAAAATTATTCTCGTCTCAACGTAATCGTGCCAACGAGAGTATGTTGACAACCGATCCACCCAAACACAAACAACTACGTGATTTAGTCAATCAAGCGTTTACTCCACGTGCGATAGAAGCTTTGGCTCCACGTATTCAAGAAATTGCCGATGATCTGCTTTCTTCTCATCTGGCAAAAGGACAGATCCGTATGGTGCATGATCTCGCTACACCGCTTCCAGTGATCGTGATTGCTGAATTAATCGGTGTACCTACATCAGATCGTGATAAGTTTAAAGAATGGTCAGATGTACAGGTGAAAGGCGCTAGAGATGATAGCGATGAAGCTTTCCAAGAATTGATGGCGGAAAAAGCTAAAAATCATGAAGAATTGTCTAATTATTTCACTGCTATTATGGAGCACCGTCGTGTACAGCCTGAAGACGACTTGATTTCATTATTATTAGCAGCCGAGATTGACGGTCAGAAATTAACAGATAAAGAAATCGTCGGCTTCTGCATTCTGTTGCTAGCAGCAGGTAATGAAACGACTACAAATCTGATTACGAATGGCGTTCGGATTCTAGCGGAACAACCTCAATTGCAACAGCAATTACGTGAACATCCAGAAATGATCCAGACGGCTGTCGAAGAAACTTTGCGTTATTATCCACCGATTGTAGCTATCGGACGTGTTGCCAAAGAAACCGTTGAACTAGGTGGACAGACGATCCAAGCAGGAGATCAAGTGATCTCATGGGTCGGCTCAGCCAATCGAGATGAACAGAAATTTGCAGATGCAGATACATTTGTCCCGAACCGCAAGCCTAATCAACATATGGGATTCGGATTTGGGATTCACTTCTGTCTTGGTGCTCCTCTTGCTCGCTTAGAAGGTAGAGTCGTATTGCAGACCTTATTAAATCATATGGAGCATATTCAACTTGTTCCTGATACGACATTGCAACCGATTCAAAGCGCTTTCGTATTTGGAGTGAAAGAATACCCTGTTACATTCACACCACGCAATGTAAATGAATAGAAGCATTATATACGAAGTGCCACTTCATCGTCTACCTGACATGAAGTGGCCTTTTTTGTTGTTAATACAAGCTTTTTTGTTGTTTCTACAAGTATGTAATCGCTTCAAAGTAAAACTTGCACACATGTAACTATATAAGTTACAATCATTCCATCCATACCGGATACAAGATCATTTTATACAAAGGAGTGTTATTCATGATGAAGAAAACAAGTACATTAGCAATCAGTTTCACATTAGTATCTGCCCTTGCGATTACAGGTGTTCAGGCGAGTCCACTTGCAGGATCAAAAGAGAATACATGTACCTCTTCCCCTGTCAAAATGTCTTCTACCAGTGCTACAACGACTAGCACGACTACAGCGAAGTCTACAGAAGCTCAACTGGCTAAAAACAAAAAACTTGTACTCAACATGTACAAAGATGTTTTCAACGATCATGAATTGAACAAAACGAGTCTGTATATTGCTTCTAATTATAAGCAACACAATCCTTTAGCGGCAGACGGTCGCCAAGCGTTTGTTACCTTTTTTGGATCATACCTCAAGCAAAATCCAAATTATAAATCTGAAGTAAAACGCATTATTGCGCAAAATGATCTGGTTGTTGTGCATAATCATGTGACAACAGGAGCGAAAGATCGCGGCAGTTCTGTAGTCGATATTTTCCGTATCAAAAACAACAAAATTGTCGAGCACTGGGATGTTTTTCAACCGGTTCCTGCCAAGTCTGCCAATACCAATACGATGTTCCCTGCTAAAGGCACACCTGTAGAAGTTACTCCACTTAGCCCAAGCGAAGTGAATGCCAATGCCAAAATGGTCAGAACATTCTATGATGATTTATTTAACAAACACGATGTCTCTGTAATTAATAAATATATTGCTGAAGATTATATTCAACATAATCCTACTGTACCTACAGGCAGAGAACCTTTAAATCAATTTGCTTCATTTTTACAATCTAACAAAAATAGTAGCAACAAAATTATTCGTGTCATTGCAGAAGGCGATATTGTTGTTCTGCATAGCTGGAGTCGTATGGATAAAAATGATCGCGGTTCTGCGGTAGTCGATATTTTCAGAGTAGCTGATGGTAAAATTGTAGAACACTGGGACACTATCCAAGCTGTACCTGAAAAATCTGCTAACAAAAATACAATGTTTTAAGTTGTCTCTGATCTATACTCTACATCTATAACCTTCGCTTACTTGGTTAAGTGTTATTGGGAACATACAAAAGCCACTTCATTTATGCGATAGATAGAAGCATAACGAAGTGGCTTTTGTGTGCCTACATCTATTTTATGTATCGAATAATATCACTATAATCAATAAACAAATAAACACTAATAGGTACAGGCTATAAACGAATAGGATATACATATTTGACGCAGAGTACATTCAGACGTAAATTGGTAACATCGTACTTGGAAAGGATGAATACCATTTGATTATGAATCTGTTACATACGTTGTATCAAGTTTTTTTGCCGATCTCGCTACCTGTTATTGGTGGTATTCTGCTCAAGCGATTTCGCAATCTAGATAGTAAGCCGATTGCTACGATGTCTCTTTATGTATTAACGCCAGCGATTGTTTTTAATACTTTATTGCATGCGGATATCTCAATACAAGATATTGGTACTACGATTAGTTTTTCATTATTAAGTCTTGTGTTACTATGGGCGATTGCTATCGGGCTAAGTCGTATCTTACGATTGAATCAAGAAGAACAAGCCGGTCTGACGCTTATTTCTACATTTACGAACTGTGTGAACTATGGTCTACCGTTAGTGCTACTGGCTTTTGGACAATTGGGATTAGATAAAGCATCGGTCTATGTCATTGGACAAATGATTATAGTGAATACAGTCGGGGTATTTTTTGCAGCCCGCTCTCAATTTTCAGTAAAGCAAGCAGGAATGGCTATTTTTCGACTACCAGCAATCTATGCTACTGTGATTGCTATTCTGTTACGGGTAACTGATCTTTCATTACCGGGTGCGCTTGATTCTGGATTTGCGATGTTAGCAGCAGCTTATTCACCTGTAGCACTTGTAGTTCTAGGCACACAAATGATTACGATGGGCACTACAAGCTCTACGATCCCTGCTGAACGCACAATATCATCGAGCAACAGAGCATTCTGGGCAGGCATAAGTATTCGTCTCGTAGGCGCTCCATTGCTTTCATGGCTATTGTTAACGTTGTTGCATGTAGAAGGAATATTATTTAGTGTATTGCTGATCCTTACATCGATGCCAACCGCAGTCAATGCGGTTATTCTGGCAGGACAATTCAATGCGGCTCCCAAGCTTGTCTCGCGTTGCATTCTTTGGACAACACTAGCTTCATTTATCGTGATGCCGGTATTGATCGTCTGGTTACAATAATGATCTGAAGATTGTTATCGTAGCTAGACTTGTCCTAGCGTTGTCTTTTTTTAAAATGACAAATACATTATCTGTTCTCAATCGCAAAATACCGTTTTGTGTGGACTGCTGATACTCTCAAACATTTTCAAAACTTGCTCTTTGGTATTGCGTTCTACCGATAAAGGTGGTAATTCATGAGCACCGAAAAATCCTACTTCGGATGTCTCATCCCCTATCGTTGCTTCTCCGCCAACTATCCGGCACAAAATAAAAAATTTGTATACATGCCAGGGAGAAGGTGGATGATCATAGAAATTTTTATCAGCGACACCAAGCAGACGCACAGCTTCTACATCGAAGCCAGATTCTTCTTTTGTTTCTTTAACTGCAATCTGCTTGGGCGATAATCCTATATCTCCCCATCCACCTGGTAATGCCCATGCCCCATCTTGCTTTTCACGTACCATCAAGATGTTATCATTTTGAAAAACAACAGCCCGAATATCGACTTTGGGCGTTGCATACCCTGTCTCATTCGCAAAAAGCTTTTGCACTTTCTCCACTTCTACATCTGTATACTGATGCATAATCTCTACACTAAGTTCGCGTAACTGTTGGAAACGTTCAATATCGTACATGTCTTTAGAGTATTCTAGTCCTGCTTGACTGATCGCTTGAATCTGTTTTGCCCATTCTAGCCATTTTAATTGCATGATTATAATCTCCTTTGATTACAAACGATCTGTACCTATTTTAGTCCAATGCTTCTGCTTCAGAAGGTAGTAAATGTTGAGTACAATTGTATAACTCGCAACTCCACACATGATCTTCATTACAGTGTACAACAGTCATCGACATATTTTCCAGTCCATGCCATTTCGGTTCATCTGCCAAAATCCGATTCAATACATGGTTGAGTAATACTCCATGACTTACAATCAGAATACGCTCATTTGGATATAGACTTACCAATTCTTCCAGACAACTTACTCCACGTGCTGCTCCAGACTCGGGCGTTTCCAATCCAAGATCTTGATTTTTCCAGTCTTCTCCCCAGCGTTCGATACGATCTGCTTGCGTTGTTCCCTCAATTAGACCTCCATCCAATTCACGTAGCCGAGGATCAGAACTAATCTGCAACTCTCCACCTTCTGCTATCGCTTGAGCCGTCTGCTGTGCACGAATTAGATCGCTTGCATAAATACGATCCCACGATTCTGTTTTGATTCGTTTGCCTAATTGATAAGCTTGTGCCCAACCACCTGCATCTAGTGGAATATCTGAACTTCCCTGTGCTCTGCCTTCTTTATTCCAAATAGTACTTCCATGTCTTATCAATCCAAATGTAGTCATTGTTATTCCTCCATTCACGTACTTACTTCTGTGTGATTCAACATATCATTCTTTATATAGCAAATGGTACGATTATCAATTGTGATCTTTCTATTTTATCACTGTTAGGTGACGATTCGTAGGCTGATTTTAGATACGATCCTGTCACATTTGATTCAAACCATTGATTTCATGTGTTATATATGGCAATATAACGTAGCGAACCAACGAGCGTTATCTTCCAGTAATTTAACTAATAAAAAGCAGTTTTTGATTGACTGATAGTCGCGCTTATCACAATGAAGCGCTCAATCGTATGTGTTTTCCCGAATGTAGAAAGGGGTTCAACTTTATTATGGCCAACACAGTGTTTCGCCTGATGACCGAGTTATCTTCACGCAAGTGGGTTTCGCGGCTTACAGGAAGCTTCGCTAAATCACGGGCCAGCCGGACATTTATCCCGAAATTTATCCAGGCATACCATATTCCAGCCGAAGAAGCCGAAAAAAACATACAAGATTATAATAGCCTTAATGAATTTTTCACACGTCGACTTCGCCCTGGAATGCGTCCGATTGATACTGATCCGATGTCGCTTGTGAGTCCGGTCGATGCTGTGATTACAGCAATGGGTCCACTTCAGAACAATTTAATTCCACAAGTGAAAGGTCAAGATTACTTGCTGGAAGAACTACTTAATTATTCTCCACGTATGGAGTCGTACAAAGATGGATATATGTTTGTGTTGTATTTAAGCCCTACGGATTATCATCGTATTCATTCACCTGTAACCGGTAGACAGACCGAGTCAGAGCATATTCCCGGCAAAGTCTATCCTGTGAATGACAAAGGTATGACCTTTATGCGTTCTGTGCTTAGCCGCAATGAACGATTAATCACTTATATGTCTCATGATTGTGGTGAAGTGGCTGTTGTCAAAGTAGGTGCGCTCAATGTAAGTAGTATTCAATACGCTGATCCTGAACGTACGTCATGGCAAAAAGGCGACGAACTGGCTTATTTTGAATTTGGTTCAACCGTTGTTTTACTAGTTCAACAAGGCACATTTGTAGCGAATGAACAATTACAGATTGGTAGTAAAGTGAAAATGGGAGAACGTCTGGGTACACTGGTCGATTTGCAAGCTACTCGTCCTTATCGTCGCGTAACTCCAGAAACAGTTCAATCTTAATCATATGAATTCATGTCTGTAAAGAGAAGAATAGAAAGACAGCCCTATTTGAAAGTATTCTTTCAAGCAGGGCTGTCTTTCTATCATCTGATCAACCGATAACGATTGAGGTATGCTATATATAGTAGATTGCCGAATACACATTCAACAAACTTCGTATAAGTTTAAAAGAACGACCTAAGTATATACCTTGTTATTAAAACCACGATTCTGTAAGAGTAGTGGACATTTTAAATCGACGCAGCCGATTACGAAAAATGTTTTTACCTGCTGTAGATGAACCGCCTCTGTTACGAATCCGCTGTCTAAAACGCATTTTCTGTAGACCTCCTTCCATTTACATTACGTTAACATGACAAGTATTACCCGTTGACAATTATTGTGAAACAATCAGAAATCAAGGGTATCCCTATCTTAAATCAAGCATAATGTAAAATGCAAAGTTTACAGAAGAACTTCAATACTGCTCTATCCTAACTATCTAATCTCAGAAGGGCTTTTACCGGTATACTGCTTAAATTGACGACTGAAAAAGAAGATATCACGATATCCTAGTGCATCTGCCACTTCAGTGACATTCATTCCTGTGTAGACTAACAAATGCTCTGCTCGTTCGATTCGCATTTTGATAATATAGGATTGGACTGATACACCGATTAACTCTTTAAATTTGATCGAAAAATATCGTGGTGACAATCCAGCTCGTGAAGCCAAATCTTCTACTCGATGAGCCAGACTGGGATGTTGACGAATATAGTTAGCAATCTCCTGTACGACCTCGCTAAGTTGATTACTGACTTTGCGTTCTACCGGTTCACGCTGATCTTCGCGTAGCAAATGGATCATTAACTGCTTCAAAATCAACTTCGCTTCTTCTTCTGCGGCAAAAGCTTGTTCAAGAAACAATCGTACATACCGTACCAACATATATTCAAAATCTATGCGTTCTTCTAATTTGCGATAACGTACAGGTATCATGTGTGCTGGTTCTGCAATATCAAAATGAATATACGTAAGAACTAGCGGCTTTTGCGGATTGTGTGTCGCTGTTGTCTCATCTCCCGGGTAAAACAAAAAACAACTGCCTTGACTGATCGGATAAGGTTCACCGTTCAGAATTAATTCTCCTTCACCGCTCCACACATAGAATAAATCATAATTAGGCATCGGTTTTTCACGTTTGGGCCAACGCCATTCCGGTTCACAAAAGATTTTAGCAAAAGCTGGTTTTAGTATAAATGAAGAAGGTGACAAATTCAGCATCACTCAACCCTCCTTAATTTTTATTTGATCTATAGCTATATTAAATCCTAACAACAGATGATATAGCTTTTCTTTATATTGACCAAAAAGTCGGTAACCGTCAATCATTCTATTGCATACGATCCCATGACTCACGTAGACGTCGAATCCCTTCAATAATCTGAGATTCAGGTAAATAAGCGAAAATAAAACAAGCAGATGGTACTGTAGGCACAATCTGATAGGTAGCGGCATCACGCCAGACTACACCATGATGACGAGCATTATTCATCCAATCGCTATACTTAGCAGGTTCGTGCTTCCATGTGGCATAAGCATGCAATCCGCAATCCGTTTGTTGCCAGTGAAACAGTTCATCCAGATTATAGTCTTGCACCGCTTGTTGAAAAACATCATAACGTGAGCGATAGATTCGATTCATACGACGCAAATGTCTTACATAATCACCACGAATCATAAATCGTGCTAACGCTCTTTGTTCTAGTCTAGCAGGTGGCAGTGGATCATAGATGCGTTTGGCAGCAGTAAGCGCTTGTGCAAGTACAGTCGGTAAAATCGCATATCCGAGACGCAGACTGCTGAACATACTTTTGGAAAAAGAACCGACATAGATTACACAATCGGTATCGTCTAATGCTTTGAGCGGTTCAATCGGACGCCCAGACCAGCGAAATTCACTGTCATAATCATCTTCGATAATCCATGCTCCACGAGACCTTGCCCATTGTAAAATATGTTGACGACGCGCCAGTGGCAATATAGATCCGGTTGGAAATTGACGCCCGGGTGTTACAAATAATAGTTGAGCATTCCAATCTTCTGGAATAATGCCATGCTGATCTAGTGGAGCCGGTTCGATCTGTCCTCCGCATGCAGTAATGGCACGTCTTATGCCCGAATAACATGGATTTTCCAAAATGACGGTATCTTGTTCATTGATCAACAACTGACACAGTAATGCAATTACTTCCATAGAACCGCTACATAACACTACTTGTTCAGGAGTCGCTGTAATTCCTCTTGTTCTACCTACATGGTTGCAGATTGCTTCACGTAACCAGGGATCACCTTGAACAGTCGCTATATTGGAATCAAGCGCTGATTTTTGCACATCTTTACCTGCGGCAGATAATGCACTTTTCCACGAAGTCTGCGAATTGCCTTCTAATATAATTTCTCCTGATCGAAAAGAAATCATTTCAGATGATATATCAATAGCGCTCATTTGTTGATATTGAGACTTCGCTAGATGCTCTTCGGAATACGCTGAATCTGGTATATACGTTCGAGAGTCTTTGATTTCTTGTTCAATCTGAATAACCCGTTGTCCCCATACTGATAAAGGAGGCAAAGGTGCTGGTGTATTGGATATATTGTGTGCTTGGTTCTGAACTCCTTTAGTAGAAGGAGATAAAAGAGATTGCTCGATCACAAATGTTCCTTTACCTACAGCAGATTCAATATATCCTTCAGCCAGTAACATGTCATATGCTTCGGATACACTTCCACGTGATAACCCGTACATCGTAGCTAGATCACGAGTAGAAGGTAAACGTGTTCCACTCGCCAGCGATCCATTCAGAATACCTTCTCGCAACGCATGATATAACGCTACATATTTATGGGGATATTGCTGAATAGCACGCTGATAAGCAATCGTAATATCCATCGTATTCTCCTTTATTGGACTACTTGTTTTCATGCAAATTGGCTCTTTTGACTAATCCAATTGTAGCATATGCTGAAACAAATAGATGGTCAATAGAGAAAAGGAGAGATACATATGAGACGCAAAGAATTTACGATTGAGGAAGAACAAGAATTAGCGTTATTTTTGGAAGAAATGAGTTTTGGATTTCTGGGGATGAGTCATGAAGATGGATTTCCGCGTGTGATTCCACTCAATTTTGCTTATGGCAACGGAGTATTTTATATTCATGGTAGTCGTGCAGGAGAAAAGATAAAATTGCTTAAAAATGATAATCAGGTGACATTTTCAGTAGCTAAAGAATATGCACTGATTCCTTCTTACTTTACCGATGCTGAAATGGCATGTCCGGCTTCTGCCTTTTTCAAAAGTGTTACGGTACGTGGTCATGCAGAGTTAATTACTGATCTGGAAGAAAAAGCAGATGCCTTTTCGATCTTTATGCACAAGCTTCAACCTGAAGGTGGTTATGATACGATTGATGCTAATGATCCGCGTTATATTCCACGTCTAAACGGAGTCGCTTTGATCAAAATTGTCCCGCAGGAGTGGACAGCCAAATTCAAATTCGGTCAAAATGCTAAAGAAGAAGAACGTCAACATATTATAGATGGATTACAAAAACGAGGTCTTGATGATGATCTCACCACAATCGAAATGATGAAAAAATACTGTCCACATCACCAAAGTTAAGTAGGATTGGACGGTATCCTATAAGATTCACATCATATTCACAACTAACCTATCAAATTTCACTTCCTGAACGGTGACACTTCAACGCTAAAAATGATATACTAGGGCAGCAGAAATCAGGCGAACTTCTACTGTTCCATTATCATCAGGTGCGGCTGATTCATTATTTAACAGACCTGGAAGGATGAAAACGATGAACCCACTGGCTGGACAATTGAACGAGAAACTAAAAACAGATAGCCCTCATATTTATGAAATGCTATCGACTCTTGGCAGAGAGATTTATTTTCCTAAAGAAGGTATATTAAGCCAATCGGCAGAAGCATCAAGCCAGGCTAAAAAATATAATGCAACGATCGGAATTGCAACTGAAAATGGTGGACCGATGCATTTGAAGGTATTGCAAGATTCGCTGTCTGCTTTTGCTCCTAAAGATTTGTATCCTTATGCTCCACCTGCGGGCAAACCAGAACTTCGCGGTGTATGGCGTGAGAAAATGATCAAAGATAATCCTTCATTACAAGATAAAAAATTCAGCAATCCTATCGTTACTAATGCGTTGACTCATGGTCTGAGTATTGTAGCAGATCTATTCGCAGACGTAGGCGATGCTGTTATATATCCAGATAAAAACTGGGAAAATTATGAGCTTACTTTCGCGGTTCGTCGCGGAGCTGAGATCATCACGTATCCATTATTTACAGCAGAAATGACATTTAACAGCGATGGTTTACGAGATGCTCTACTCGCGCAAAAAGAAAAAGGTAAAGCGATCGTAGTCCTGAACTTCCCTAACAACCCGACAGGTTACACACCAAGTGTAGCCGATGGTAAAAAAATCGTGGTTGCTATCAACGAAGCTGCGGAAGCAGGAATCAATGTAGTCGTGGTGACAGATGATGCGTATTTCGGATTGTTTTTCGAAGATTCTTTGCATGAATCATTATTCGGTTCATTGCTTGACTTGCACCCACGTATTTTACCGATCAAAGTCGATGGCGCGACTAAAGAAGAATATGTATGGGGATTCCGCGTTGGCTTTATCACCTATGGCGCGCAAAATACAGAAGCGATTGTAGCTCTAGAACAAAAAACACTGGGTATTATCCGTGCAACCATTTCTAGCGGCCCGCATCCATCGCAGACGTTTATTTTAAAAGCGTTGCAAGATCCACATTTTGAAGCGCAAAAAGAAGAAAAGTTCCAAATCATGAAAGGCAGAGCGAATAAAGTCAAACAATTGCTCGATACTGATCAATATCAGGATGCATGGGAATACTATCCGTTCAACTCGGGATACTTTATGTGCCTTAAATTGAAAGATGTATCTGCAGAAGACGTTCGTCTACGCTTACTACGTGAATACGAAGTAGGTACAATCGCTCTTGGCGCACATGATCTTCGCGTGGCTTTCTCTTGTATCGCTGAAGAATATTTGGAAGACCTGTTCAACTTGATCTACCAAGCAGTCCAAGATGTGAAAAAAGGCTAATTCATTTCAATCTAACTTCTATAAGCAAAAAAGCTCCTGTCGAGATCACTACACGACAGGAGTTTTTTTACTTTTATCAATACATACTAACATCAATGATAATAAAAAATGTATTTTCGGTAGTAGCTATACTCCCCATTTTCAAAGCCTATGAACTTATGCCAAATAAGCTTCCCTTACCTGATTATTCGTCAGAAGTACTTTCGCATCATCCTGTAGAATAATCTCTCCCGTCTGAATCACATACCCCCGATGGGCAATCTGTAAGGCTTGATACGCATTTTGCTCTACCAGTAGAATGGTCATCCCCGTATCATTCAACTCCTGAATAATCTCAAAAATCTGATCTACCAATACCGGAGCAAGACCCATTGAAGGTTCATCTAACAGCAAGATTTTGGGATTCATCATCAATCCTCTAGCAATCGCAAGCATCTGCTGTTCACCACCACTCATCGTGCCACCTGTCTGATGATAACGCTCTTTGAGTCGTGGAAAATAAACAAATGACTTTTCGATTCGTTCTTTGATCAGCTTTTTGCTTTTGACCGAAAAAGCACCCATTTCTAAATTTTCTTTTACCGTTAAGCGCGGGAAAATACGTCGCCCTTCCGGTACATGAGCAATACCACTTTGCGCTATGACATGCGGTTCAAGCGAAGTGATTTTTTTGCCATCAAACCAGATTTCACCTTTGGTCTGCACCTGTCCACAGATACACTTGAGTGTGGTCGATTTGCCAGCACCATTGGAACCGATCAAAGTCACAATCTCGCCTGCATTCACTTCCAGATTGATTCCTTTTAACGCTTGAATACCGCCGTAAAAAGCTTGTACATTTTTTAGCTCAATCAGACTCATATCTGTATCTCCTCCTCGACCGCACTTTTACCGAGATACGCTTCAATCACTTTCGGATTCGAACGAATATCTTCCGGCCCACCTTCAGCAATTTTTTCCCCATGATCCAGTACGAGAATATGATGCGATAATTCCATCACTAATTTCATATCATGTTCAATCAAAATAATCGAAATATCCAACTCTTGCTGGATACGGCGGATCAATCCTGTTAATTCAGACGTCTCGCGTGGATTCATGCCTGCGGCAGGTTCATCTAACAGTAATACTTTGGGCTTGGCGGCAAGTGCGCGGGCAATTTCTAATCGCCGCTGTGCGCCATATGACAGACTGCTTGCTTCTTCGTTATACCATTCTGCCAGACCTACATACTCCAGCAATCGATATGCTTCACGTTGGGAATCATGTTCTTCATGACGGACACGAGGCAAATTGAGTAGCGTACCGATAATCCCTGTTTTCAAATGAATATGCATACCCACCTGCACATTTTCAAGTACAGTCATACTGCCGAATAAGCGAATATTTTGAAATGTACGAGCAATGCCACGACTGGTGATTCGATCAGGCTTACTATTCACAATCGATTCTCCGTCCAATTCAATATTGCCTTTATCCGGTACATATATCCCTGTAATCATATTAAAAAAAGTAGTTTTACCTGCTCCATTTGGCCCGATTACTGCTGAAATCTGCCCTTTCGGAAAATCAAAATTTACTCCATTTACAGCCGTTAAGCCACCAAAGCGTTTGAGCAGATTTGTTACCTTTAATACACTGTGATCGGGTAAGTCACTCATCTTGATGCTCCTTTCTACTTCGCTAGTATCAGATCGCTCTCTATATTTAGGTTGTACAATTCACTTTAATCGGGTTGTACTTCTGACTTGGACACCGGTGGAGATGGATCTTGCACCGCTTCTTTGGGAAGTTTGCGATTTCTAGCAGCAATTAATCCATTCGGGCGGAAAATAGCGACCAGAATCAAGATCATACCGAAAATAAAACGTTGCATTTTAGAAGGAGATAACGCATTGGGCACTTCCAAAATTCCCTGTTGAGATAATTGACTGAGCCAGCTTGTAAATTCGGTCAACACCTGCAAATTCAGAATCGTGACCAGACTCGCTCCTAAAATCACACCCGGTACACTACCCATTCCACCCAGCACAACCATCACCAGAATCGTAATCGACTCAATCAAGGTAAAGCTAGTTGGATCAATAAAGGTCTGCTTGGCAGCAAATACCACACCCATCATTCCTGAAAAAGAAGCACCGATGGCAAAAGCCATCAACTTGGTACGGATCAAAGGAATCCCCATCGACTGCGCAGCAATTTCATTTTCACGTACCGCTTTCCAAGAACGCCCTAGACGTGAATGTTCTAACCGCCTTACCGCGAAGATAACAATTAACAGTATCCCAATCACAATAAAATAAAATTGATGAGGAAATGTAAATTGAAAGCCGAACAAATCCGGCGGTTGAATCGAAGACAAGCCCATCGCACCATTGGTGATATTGACCGGCTTTTCTAAATTATTAAAAATAATTCGAATAATCTCCCCGAATCCAAGTGTCACTATCGCTAAATAATCACCTTTGACACGTAGCACAGGCAGACCGAGCAATATACCGAAGATGCCTGCAATAAAACCTCCGATAAGAATAAAAATCCAGAAGCTTTCACCGGATAATGGAAACAGTTCGCCTGAGATAAAATTATTGGCTTGCCCTGTCGCAAAAATGCCGTATGTATAGGCGCCTACAGCAAAAAAAGCAATAAACCCCATATCCAACAATCCTGCAAATCCTACTACAATATTTAGTCCGAGCGCCATCGCTACATAGATACCGCACTGAGTAGCCACTTCCATATACGATTCACGCGACGTACCGCCTGAAGTTGCGAATGGAATCACAATGACCAGTAGAAATACTGCAATACTCCATTTCATCCCATTGGTAAATGATGTATAGTACAACAGCAACAGCGAAGCTAGCATCAATAGAAAGGCAGTGACCGAACGGTCGATCAAATAGACAGCGCCTGCGGTAACAAGTATAAATGCAGCTAATAGTAATCCTTGTGCAAGTTTATTGGCTTGCAACATCGTTTGTAACTTTCCCATCGGTTTCACCTACACTTTCTCTTTGATTGCTTTGCCGAATATACCCTCCGGTTTGAAGATCAGTACAATAATCAGAATCATAAAAGCAAATACATCTTTATACTCTGCTCCAAAATTACCACCTGTCAAAATGCCTAGATTCGATGAAGCAAACATTTCAAGTACACCCAGTACAATTCCGCCGAACATCGCTCCACGAATATTTCCGATTCCTCCAAGCACAGCCGCTGTAAACGCTTTGAGGCCCAAAATAAAACCAATATACGGATCGATTGTTCCATACTGTTGTGCAAATAATACCCCTGTTGATCCACCGAGAGCAGAACCGATAAAGAATGTTAGCACAATCACTTTATTCACATTAATAGACATCAGTGAAGCGGTCTCCCGATCTTGCGCGACTGCACGCATCGCGCCGCCCCATTTGGTGCGATTCACAAAAATATCGAGTCCAATCATTAACAAGATTGCAATTACAAAAATAAACAATGTATTCGCTTTAACTGAAGCATCAGTAAACCAACTGGATATCGAAGAAAGAGGCAATTGATAACGCTGATCAAATAACTGCGGTGTGCTAATAATATAGTTACCTGTTTTGAGTTCAGCGATAAATCGAATCACATCTTGCAACACAAATGAGACTCCAAAAGCAGAGATCAATAAGATTAACTTGGGCGCTTTGCGTAACGGTCGATAAGCGACCCTTTCAATCCCGACACCAAGCGCACCTGTAACGAGCATCGCGATTAGAATAATAAGCAGATACGATAACCATGCCGGCATACCCGTTAACCAACCTGCCCCCTGAAAGCCAAACAAAACCGCAGTCCCTACAAAAGCACCGGTCATAAAAATCTCACCATGCGCAAAGTTAATTAATTCGAGAATACCGTATACCATCGTATAACCCAGTGCTACTACAGCATAGATTGCACCTAGCGCCAGACCATCGATCAATACTTGAGGTAAAGTCTGCAAAATACTTGAGAACATTCAGTTACTCCCTTCATACGCTCATTCGTCATTTCGCTACAGGATGATATTGCAAAAATACTCTAAAACAAAAGCCAAAAGATGTGTATAGCACAGCACATACCTTTTGGCTTTTGTTTGGAAAAGAATTGCTTATTTCGCAGGTTGAGCAATCTCTGCTTCGAGTGATCCTGGATACGTAGCGTCAGCGAATTTGTAAATAAAGACTTTCGCATACGCATTATCTCCGATATCATCAAAGCTTACTTTGGTCGCTACGCCTTCAAAATCTTTGGTCGCACGCACAGCGTCTCGTACTGCATCCCGAGCAGGCGCTTCTGTCCCTGAACCCATCGCTGTTTTGATCGCTTCTAACATCACACTCATCGAATCATACGCATAGACAGAATACCCTTCTGGATTTTTACCAAATGCTTCTTTATAACGTGCTGTCCATTCTTGTCCGTCCGGTAATTTGCTGATATCTCCAGCTACCGAACTGTACAATGCTCCTTTAACATCAGCGCCAGCAATATCCACTAACCCTGAAGAATCCAGTGCATCTCCGCCCATAATCGGAGCGGTAATTCCTTTATCACGAGCTTGCTTAATCAACAGACCTGCTTCTGCATACAATCCGCCAAAAAATATAAAATCGGGCTTTTGGGTAGCCGCAATATTAAGTACACCGTTAAAATCTTTTTCACCGACGGTTATGCCTTCATAGCCAGAAATCGTAGCTCCTTGAGCTTGAGCGGCATCACGAAAAGCTTCCGCCAATCCCTGACCGTAAGCTGTTTTGTCTTGTATAATAAAAATGTTTTTGGCTCCTGCCGTTTTAATAGCATATTCAGCCGCGGCTGGCCCTTGAAAATCATCGCGTGCCACGACACGATTGACTACTTTGAGTTTGCGATCGGTTAATTCTGTAGCGGTACTTGCTGGGGAGATCATCGGAATATTGTATTTTTCGTAGACAACAGAGGAAGGAATAGATACGCCGGAGTTGAGATGCCCAATAACGCCTAATACTTGCTGATCAGCTCCGATCAATTCAGCATTGGCTACGCCTTTTTTGGGATCACCTTGATCATCATAAGGAACCAGTTCAAGTGAATATCCTAATTTGGTAAACTCTTCTTTGTGATCTTCCATCGACATCTGAGCGCCAAGCTTAATCGCTTCGCCCTGAATAGAACTACCACCGGATAATGGAGATTGTGTAGCAATTTTGATCACTTTACCACCTGTACTTGCAGTCGAACTACCAGTTGAACCTGAAGAACTTGTTGCTCCATTTCCACATCCTGCTAGTAATCCTGTAATCAATGCTACAACCATCAATCCATTCCACTTGCTTCTCATCATAATCCCCCTTTAATAATGTCAACTTTAGTAACACATTAAATTAACTATATTTCCTATTTCTTACATCAGTATAATGATATCCATTATATTATTCAATTAGAATTTATTTCTTCTAATACCAAATAACATAAAAAATATTATATTTTAACTGATTAAAGCTTATTATACTGTTAATTTTTAGGTTATCAATACTTATTTTAATATTTTTAACTGATTTATAAATATAATAGTTATTATTTCCTAGATTATTTTATTATTTTACATGTGTTAGTTTTAAGAACATAAAGTCTTTTTCATAGTATAAATACAATAAAATTCATCATTTAATGTTAATTTATATAACATTTAATAAAAAAGAAAAAGCCAGCAAATTACTTCATCTTCGTTCTATCCAAAGATAAAATAAATGCTGGCTTCCCTGTAAAATGACTTCATAAATAATTACTTCAGTCACTTAACAACTTGAGTTTTTTCGCATTTGGTAACTTACTTATTATCGATTTGTTCAACTGTACAACCTAATCCACGCAAAATATAAACAATCATTTCTTGTAGTGGATCGCCTTGTTCTACCAACTGAATATCTAATAAGGTTACTATCGTTAATGACTTCGCTTCATTACTGCCAAATAAAATGCTACCCATCACCTGCAAAAAGGTATGATCAATCGAGTGAAAATGAAATACTCCTTGCTCCCGACCTGCTTCTAGATAATGACGAAGCAACAACCATACCGGAAGAGTATACTTTTGAATAATATCGATCCGCGAGGAATGTAGCGTAAATTCTTGATGTACAATATCTGAAATCTCAGGATCAGATTTGCAAAAGTGATACATCTGTTCAATCAGTCGCTTCATCCCTTGAATAGGGTCCACTTCTTCATAGCGAAGCTGTTCTGAAAATACGGGAATTGGAATAAACTCCTGCAACATCGCTTCGAATAAAGGCTCTTTCCCACCATAATAGTAGGACACTAGAGAGATATTCGCATTCGCTTCTTTACAGATTTCTCGTACCGAAGTTGCTTCAAATCCTTTGGTTGCTGCCAATTTTTTGGTTGCTTGCAAAATTCTCATTTTAACATGGTCTTCACCTTTATCCACCACGTTCACTTCCCTGCCTTTGATTGCTATCGCTAGAAATCATCCGTATCTCCATGAT
The DNA here is from genome assembly GCF_042681745.1 of Paenibacillus nicotianae. Taxonomy (NCBI): domain Bacteria; kingdom Bacillati; phylum Bacillota; class Bacilli; order Caryophanales; family Paenibacillaceae; genus Paenibacillus; species Paenibacillus nicotianae. Next base: position 122,548 of record NZ_JBHUGF010000009.1, read on the forward strand.
GCGGAATAGTAATCTTTTCCAGCCATACTGTCTTTATCATATCATCAAGACTCGGCTATCGCTACCAATGGAGAGACAGGCATTTTGTCTTTGCGTAGTGCAGTGGCAATTCCAATAATAAGAAGAGCAACAATCATAATACATACCAGTGCCAGACAATCTTTGCCTACACCAGTACCGCCGAATAATAGATTCATTAATCCCTGTACAGCATATGTCGCTGGAAACGCAGACCCGATCCACTGGTAAAAGTCTGGCAGTAATTCACGCGGCATCATCGCTCCAGAAGACACCAATTGTACCGATAAAATCAAAATATTAAACAACATTCCTGCCATATCGAATACAAATAAAAACATCTGTGCTACGAGCATAAAGGTTAGCAAGAATAACGCTTGAAAACCCCATAACGCCATAAATCCATGTCCCAACTGCCCACCGAACAATGCCACAAGCGAAGTCCCTACCAGTGACACCACAATCGAAGCACCTGCGGTCACTAACAAACGAACCGACATGCGTGACCAACGTCCGAACCGACTTGCCAGTGCTTTCGACGAAATCTGGAAGTTTTGTCCCATAATCATTGCCCCAACATAAGAAGCAAGGATCATCATCATTGGCACCATCTGGTTGTTCATCCCTTGTATAGGATTAACCGACTGAATATCAGATACGACACGCTGAGACATCATCGTTGCCGCAGTTTGCGCTTGGTCATCAGCAAGTTGTCCAGCAAATACGCCTTTAAGTCCGCTTTCAACAGCGACTTTATTAACATTAGCAGTGACTTTATCTGCTATCGAAGTCATCATATTTTTGATCATAATCGGATTGGATTCATTAATAAAATAATGCAATTGTGCAGGATTCTGAGACTGTACAGTCGTTGCAAAATCGGCTGGAATATCAATAATCATCTGCACATCACGTTGTTGCAATTGTTGCTGTGCTTCCGCTAACGTCATTCCTGTTTTGACTCCAACAGGCAAAGACGATTGTAGACTGGTGATCAACTGATCGCCATATACTTTATCTTCATTCACAACAGCTACACTCAAGTGATCCAACCGATCTGTAATGCCTTGATAACCGGTCATCCACACAATTGTAAAAATAAGCTGAAACAAAATCGCTGTTGCAATCCCTACTTTGGTTGTAGGTAACTTCATAAATGCTGTAAAAATAGGTTTCATAATTCCTCCCGTATCGGCAATATGTACCGTATCTGTCTTTTCCCATATTTAAACAATCGTTTTAAACGACTGTTTGATAACTATAGATTTTGAAAACGATTACTGTCAATATTTATTTTAAATTTTAGATATGTAATGGATGAGGATAATAAAAAAGCATCTAGTGAGTTGCCCCAGATGCCTAGAAAAATATGTAATTCTATAAAGAGCATGTATATACTCCTCTACTATTTTTCAATCTGTACTGATCTTAACGTTCTTCTTTTAATACTTCTATCATCAATTCGCTACCTAATCGAAATCCATATGTAAACGAACCTGCACGATCCATACTATTCAACTGGTAATACAAGTCCCACATGATTTCCAGTTCTAACCATTCTTCTGGAGAAAGCTTCAATTTCCACTCTGCCATTTTAGCCGAGATTTGCTCACTGATCTGTGTATATTCTGCGCTCTGAGATACCGCTTTTTCATCTGGACGTAGGTTTCCATAGTAGATACTTTCTAACAGACTGCTCATGATTTTGTATCCTTTCTGTAGTTGATGATATCGATTGAATGTATTCTTTTAAATAAGTCAGAATCATCATATCCTACCAACCGAGCGAATCTAATGATTTATGCAAATTCGCATAATATTTAAGAACATTTTAAATGCTACAAAATTCATGAACTTTTTATATTAAATAAGAGTGACTACTTTGTATTTTATAAATAAAAAGAGTTACCATCATCTAATGACGGTAACTCTTTCTTCTATTTATCTAATCTTAGTTCAACGCCGCAAAAGTCTCGACCAGCGCTTCATTCACATCCACATGCGTATAGCCCAAATCTCTTGCCACCGCCGCATACGTCATCCGTCCCGCCGCTGTGTTCACTCCTAATTTCAAAGCAGGATTACTCTCAAGTGCTACTCGCAACCCTTGATTCGCAATCTGTACCACATAAGGTAACGTTGCATTAGTCAATGCCATAGTAGACGTTCTAGGCACAGCACCTGGCATATTCGCTACAGCATAATGTACCACTCCGTGCTTCACATAAGTCGGTTCGTTATGCGTGGTAATCCGATCAATCGTCTCAACAATTCCGCCTTGATCGATCGCTACATCGACAATCACAGAGCTAGGCGACATCGATTGTACCATCGCTTCGGTTACCAATTTCGGTGCTTTGGCTCCAGGAATAAGTACTGCACCAATTACTAGATCTGAAGCGGCTACCGCTTCTGCAATATTGTATGGGTTGGAGATTAACGTCTGGATCGACGAGCCAAAGATATCTTCTAATTGACGCAATCGATCTGGATTCAAGTCCATAATCGTGACATCGGCTCCTAAGCCAATAGCCATCTTAGCGGCATTGGTTCCGACTACTCCACCACCGATAATCGTCACTTTTCCTTTTTTCACACCCGGTACACCACTGAGCAAGATACCTTTACCTCCATGCGGACTTTCGAGGAACTGCGCACCGATCTGACTTGCCATCCGTCCAGCCACTTCGCTCATTGGAGTCAATAACGGCAATGTCCGATTCACTTCTACTGTCTCATAAGCGATCCCGATCACTTTATGCTCGATGAGAGCAGCAGCCAGCTTCGGTTCTGCGGCAAGATGAAGATAGGTGAATAGAATTAGCCCTTCGCGGAAATAAACATATTCAGATGGCAACGGTTCTTTTACTTTTAACACCATCTCTGCGGTATTCCACACTTGAGCGGCTTCGATTAGAATCTGTGCCCCTGCTTGTTCGTAGACACTATCTGTAAATCCACTACCTGTACCAGCGCCAGATTGGATATAGACCTCATGCCCTGCTCCGCTCAATGTCGCTACACCTGCTGGTGTAATGGCTACTCGATTTTCGTTGTTTTTGATCTCTTTTGGGACTCCAATTCTCATGCCAGTTCCTCCTTTAAGGTACGTGCTTGCTCTACGTCATCATTATAGGATAGATAAAATGTCATGTAATCGTCTAATTCCCCAAATTTGAAGGTTTTGGTTTGTGTAAAAATACAAAAGGTTATCTAATATGTCATATAACCTAACTTTCATTGCATAATATATTTAAAAATATAAGATCATACTCCTAAATTTCACATCACAGATAAGCTTTGTACTACATATATACCCTTATTCAGATTCTTCTAATAATAAAAGCTTAATTTCTAGATACAATGTTACTTTTTGCGCCATATCGTTCAGATCGATCTGTCCGACTTCTGCTATTCGTTTGAGTCGATAATTCAGTGTATTGGTATGCACATGCAATTGCCCGGCAGCTAATTTGGCATCACTATTATGATCCAGAAATACAGCTAATGTATGCAACAAGTGACTATGGTGTTCTTGATCGTAAGCAGCAAGCTTGTGCAGTGGAGACATAGACGCTGGAAATTGTGCGGCTTCTTGCTTCATTGCAAAGAGATAACGGTAAAATCCTGCTTGTGGATAATATAAAATAGAAGACGTTTCAGGTAAACGGTGATGTAACAGCAGTAAATATTGTGCTTCGGTGTAACTACGACTGATCGCTAATACAGAGGACACCACACTACCTGCTCCATATTCTATAGAAGATTGAGGCAGTAACGTATATAATCGATTCACCAGCGGAACAATGGTATGTTCGACAGGTGCGACTGAAGAAGCTGTTTTGGCAGTGCTACATAATAGAATCAGCCGATGTTGTTCTCGTACATGAAGTACAATTCGCACAGCATATTCGGTAGCGGCTTGCACTGCTTTGTCTAACCAATCATTTCTATCGTTATTGCCATCTTGTTCAATTATTAGAATGTACGAATAAGCAGGCATTTGGATACCTACTTCACGAGCTTGTGCTAACGCATCTTGTTCCGAAGTAAATCGACCTGTTAATAAACGGTTAAAAAAATCGATACTTTGTTTGCGCTTTTGCATCTGGATCATTTTGGATGCCGCTAGAGTAGCACTATATTTTAATTGCTGGATTTGCTCGCTAGTGAAAGAACCGTTATTTTCAAGCAACCAGATATACCCGAGTACCTCATCGTAATGTCGAATCGCGATCGCCATCCGGTTATTGAGACCAACTTGGCTCATACCTTCTACATGTACAGGTTCCCATGTATCTAGCAATTGTTGCATCGCTCCCGATTCATACAGCGCACGCACGACATCTTCTGGAACTTTACGTCCGACAATCGTAGCAATACGCGCAGGATCGCTATTGGGATCATGCGAACTATAGGCTAGCAGACGATGTTCGGCATCTTCTATCGTGACAGGTGTATTCATCACTTCACTTATTTTTTCGACTAAAGTTTGTAAATTATCGATATCCATTTCGTTAATTTTTTGGATCATAGCGCACCACCTGTACTAAGCAATTTTACCCGTTCGATACATTATAGGCTTTATTGAATATACTGTTTTTTTCTGGAATTTACAATTCTGGATAATCAACTTGGTATTAATTATTAAAAAAACCTGTTGATCATGATCAACCACATCAAAAGTGGCAGATCGACCAACAGGTTCGTTACAAAAATCATATATTTCAATCATAAGTTCTATACATACAGATAGGATATCATCCTACATCATAGCTAAGCTATGTGAAGCCATTTGGACTGCAAATAATATAACATCATATCGAATATGCTTGAAGAAAGTTCAACGCGAGCTATTTTAATTGGCAAACATCACTTTTTCCTTGTAGTAGAAAAATGTATTAGAAAAAGTTGCACTTATCCTACTAAGCACTGAACGTTAATCAAATTCAGCTTCGGCTTCGATATCTTTAAGCCATTTGCGATTGAGTGAACGGCGATAGAGCCAGACTGCTACTAAGCCTGCAATAAATGTCAAAATCATACGCAACGGATCGCCTGCGCTTGCAAGTGGAAGCCAGAGCAATAGTGTAATCCACACTTGTGTCTGTGTAATTAATTTGACCGTTTCCAGACGTTGCGATTCAGGCGGAATCGGATAGATTGACAACCAGAGCGTGTCCGTATGTTGCTTACGTAGACTGGTCATTTGCATACCGGCTAACAAAATAAACAGCAGATACACGACAATCCCGAACCACGATTCACGAGTAATCAAGACAAACACAATACCGATAATCACAAAGCGAATCAAGATTGGTAACAACTCTCCACGAACCAATGTTTTAGATACGAGAAAACGAAACGCTTTGGCTGGTATCCAGGGTACACGATTACCGACAAAAGATAACCAGCGACGATGACTGACTTTACGCTCTCCATTCGGTACATCGACAAACCAACCGAGTAGACGCATTACACCTGCGGCATGATTTCTTTCGGTCGCAATCAATCGTTCCCACGGTACAGAAGCTTTGCCAGGAATACGCAATAACACCAGATAGACCAGAGCAATCACAACGACTGCGATCAGAGCAGTCATCAGTGGCAACCAGAGGAATGCCGCCAGTAATCCGATAATCAATACATAGCGTAATAGACGATAACCAACACGAGCAGCCGCTGTATTCATCCGCAATTCTTGCCAGCTTCCGTAACTACCAAGACATTTGGCAACAATCAGTACAATGACAAGTAAACTTAACGACTTCGCATTCATATCTGCTCGTACATAAAATGGAAAAGCAACCAGTGCTAGAATCAACAACCAGATCGTTTTCCCGATTACGCTGCTCCGCCATGCTGGCGCAAAATATTCACGCATCCGCACTTCAAGTGGCAACATAAATACAATATCGGCTGTCCGCATATACGTACGCACACTACCATAGATAGATAACGGTGTGAATAAAATCAATAATATCCAGTGTACCGGCAGACCTTGAGGTACATTTTGCAAAAATGTCGTATACCATGCTGCAAATACAATGAGCAGAAAAAAAGTGACGATGGCGAGTCCGCTTTGCATCACATAGCGTAAATAAGGAAGCACTTCTCCCCAAAAAGCTTGTTGCCTCTGCTGACGTAACTTGAGCAGATCATTCATAATTACAGCCCGTCCTGAACCAGATCGTAGAAAATCTGTTCTAATGGTACGTTCTGCTGACCCGTCTGCTCACGAATCTGCTCCAATGTCCCTTGAATAATTACTTTTCCTTTGTGCAACACGATAAATCGATCACAATAATTTTCGATCGTCGACAAAATATGTGAACTGAGTAATATCGATGATCCACTTTCTTTGGTCTGTACCATAAAATCAAGCAATGACCGAATACCTAGCGGATCAAGCCCTAGAAAAGGTTCATCGATCACATATAGCGGAGGAGCAGCAACAAAAGCAGACATAATCATCACTTTCTGCTTCATTCCTTTAGATAAGTGCATCGACAGACTATCTTCTTTGTCTCCCATATTGAACAGCTTGATCAAATGAGCAGAACGTTGTTCATAATCCGCTTGACTCACATTATATGCACGAGCCGTAAATTCCAGATGCTCCCGTACCGTCATTTCTTCATACAATTGCGGAGATTCTGGTACAAAAGCAAGAGAAGCCCGATATTGCTCGGTTTCTTGAGCCAATGTAGACCCTTGAATCCGAATCTCACCTTGTTGCGGAGTCATTAACCCCAAAATATGCTTCATGGTTGTGCTTTTTCCTGCCCCATTCAGACCAATCAGTCCAATCATCTCACCACGACCGACTTCAAAGCTGATATCATGCAGGACAGGCTTACCACGACTGTATCCACCACTAAGGTGATCCACGTTAAGTATAGCTACCTGTTCCATTATTGTTACCTCACTTTTCGTCTTGAGATGCAGCTCGTTTTTCTTTTAACCATTTCGGTGCACCTTTACTTTTGGTATCTACTTTTGGTTTGCGTTTCTTTTTATCTGTTTTCGGATTCACTTTAGCCGCAGGTGACGATGTTCTTGGTTTGAACTCACGTTCTGCCGGGCGAGCTGTTGGTGTACTGGTATTCGTATTCGTTTCTTTATTTACAGAAGATTCTACCGATACACGAGGTTCAGCAGCTTTAGTTTCTTTTTTCACAGATGGTGTAGCTGTAGGACGAGCAGAACGAGCTGCCGCCGCTTTGGCGCGCGAAGCACGATACGATTCTTCACGTTCTTGTTGTTGCTCCAGTGTCAGTACAGCTCCACCTTTTAACACATGCTCTTGTAGATCGATATGCAGAGCATCAGCGAATTTACGCATAATAAACCGTTCACGTTCGGTAATAATCGAAGCCGCTACGCCTTTTTTACCCATACGTCCTGTACGTCCACTGCGATGTACATAATGATCGGTATCAAACGCAGGATCAAGACTGACTACCAGATTCAACCCTTCAATATCCAGTCCTCGCGCCGCTACATCAGACGCGACAAGCACTTTGATTTTACCTTCTCTAAATTGAGACAAGACGGTACTACGTGTGACTTTGTTCGCATCACCATACAATACACGCGCAGATAGACCTAGATGGTTCAACTTGGCTTCTACTTCTGCAATATCGTTCGTATCATTAACGAATACGAGTGAACGCGGAGAGTTGTAATGGCGTAATACACGACGTAGAATTTCTAATTTATCCCGTTCTTCCGCTACAAAATACACATGTTCGATCCCTGACGATGTACGTGTGTCCGGTTCGATTCCGATTTCTAGCAAGTCATTCATTTCACGATTCGCCAGTGTTAGAATCTCTTCATTAACAGTAGCAGATAAAAAGACCAATTGACGATCTTTGCGTGTGCTACGAATAATTTTCTTCACATCACTACCGCCACCAAGTCCGATCACTTGATCGACTTCATCGACAATCAGTGTGTTCACAAGGTGCATTTTTAGCTTGCGCAGATTGATCAATTCACTGATACGTCCTGGTGTTCCGACTACAATTTGCGGATGACGTTTGAGCTTTTCAATCTGACGTTTCATTGCCGCTCCACCGATCAGACCAAGCGTCATAATGCCATGCTCTGCGCCATAACGTTCACTTTCACGTACAATCTGCATCGCAAGCTCTTGTGTAGGTGCTAAGATCATCGCTTGTAATTGCTTGCGCTCTGGATCGACTTGTTGCAATACAGGTAATAAATACGCTAGCGTTTTACCGCTACCTGTTTGCGATTGAGCGATCGCGTCTTTTCCTTCGAGCAAATGAGGAATAGCCTCTGCTTGCACCGGAGAAGGCTCCGTAATCCCATAACGTTCTAGTACATCATTTAACCATTCATGGATGCCTAGTCCGAGAAAATTCACTTTTGATTCCATACATTTCATCCTTTCAAGCCCTTGAATCATTTTATAAGTACAAACTATTCAACACTTGTTTATATTCTAATACATGAGTAAACAGACAGAGTACAACACTCTACTATTATATGCGAAAACAGAGAGGACACCAAATATAATCATACCGCACCAAAAACCGGTTCTATACGAACCGGCTGGATCAGTGGATCAAGCATACTATTCCTTTATTTCCGATCAAATAAACGATAGGTTAACCGATCAATAAATCGTGGAAAAAGTCCATACAAACGCATCCCTGGAATTGCAATACGTGGCAAATCCAACTCTTCTTTGCGTTTTTCCATTACTTTAACAATATCGCGAGCGACTTTGTCCGTAGTCATCATAAATTGGCTCACATTTTTAACATAATCCCCTGAAGGATCCGCACGATCAAAAAAAGCTGTCGCTATCGGCCCCGGATTAATAGAAGAAATTTTGATATTGGTTTCTCTCAACTCTTGTCGTAAGGCATTGGTGAATCCCAGTACAGCATGTTTGGTTGCTGTATACGATGTTGATTTGGCTGTTGGAAATTTACCTGCTAGCGAAGCAATATTTACAATCTGCCCTGTTCCTGCGGTTAACATATGGGGAAGTACAGCCTGTGTACAACGGACAATGCCTAGATAATTGACATCGATCATCGTTTTGTAATCTTCAATGGGCATTTCGGCTATCGTTTTGAATTGCCCGTAACCGGCATTATTAAGCAAAATATCGATTTTACCATATTGTTGGATAACTTGAGCCACTACGCGCTGTACATCCTCATCTTGCTGAACATCCATACGAATAATTTGATGTTCACCTTTTAATTGTTTGGATAAGGTCGCTAGTTTATCTTCCGAACGTGCAGTCAGAATCGGAATCGCTCCTTTTTCGACCAATAAAGAAGCTACTCCTGCTCCAAGCCCGCTAGAAGCTCCTGTGATCAGAACGACTTTATTCGTGAGTTTTACCATAGTATCGCAGTAAACATACTGCATTCCTCCCTTTTGTACCTACCCGAAAATTGATGTTTATTTTATCTATAGAGTATGGATTTATCACTTGTGTATCCAGTTACAGATTGCCTGTTACTTCGATGCCGTCGGCGTTCTGTACATGTGTACTGATCCATGTCTTGAATTGTTGCCAGAAGATTGCCAGTTCTTCATCTTCTATGTGCTGTTGATGGAGTTCTTCTAAAACAGCCAACCATATTTCTTTACGGATCGGATTGTCCCAGCAGGGATCGAATTGATTCATGGTCTCCATCGTATAAGGATTAACCAGAGGAAAATGCTTATCTAATAAAGGACGAATATAATCAAAATCCTCATTATATATAAACAGCATATCTTGTAATGAAATGTCTTTTTCATTTTCTTCCATATTAAAAGGCGATAATGTAAATCCTATATTTCTTTTCGGTCCTTGATAACGATAGATCAGAACAGAGATCGAATGGTTTGCTTTTGGTGACATATATATCCTCCTGTATCTGTAACAGCCTACGTATCTACAAAATTCTTTTTCATTATACTTTGATAGGTCTCAACTGCCAAATGACCTTTTTTGGTAACGCTTTATTTATAGGAAATTATTTCCTCAACATCAATAAAACATGTTATATTTTATTCAGTTACTTGGTTACTTTTACTAGAAGAAGTCGCGCTTTTAACTTCAAGCGCTTAGCGTAAGATATTTTACTTCGTAAAAATCATTATTGATTTCACTACAAGAAGTCGCGCTTTTAACTAAAAGCGCTTTAAGGAGGAATTATAATGTATTGTAACCATTGTGGGGCGAATCAGCCGGATGATGCTGTTTTTTGCAGTCAATGTGGAGCTAGACTTCAGACACAATCAGAGTCATCACTACCTGAGGAACAGGAAATACGTAACGAACAGCCTCCTGTTGACTATCTAGATCAACTTCGTTCTCATTCGTCTTCACCTTCTACTGATTCACAGCCTAGTGATCAGGATCAGATTCACGCTACACCACCTACATCATCGAACTCATCATCAGGATCACCTACTCAATTACCTGCTTCTCCAATACGTCATCTAACATGGATTATACCAACTATACTATTGCTAGGGATAGCAGGTACGTTATTTTGGTGGTATCAACATCAACAAGATATTAATCATCAAGTCACCCAGTTACATCAAGAAGCTAGTAATCTTGCACTGAAAGGTCAGTATGAACCAGCTCTTACCAAGATTACGCAAGCTACTACACTGCGTCCAACGTATACAGTATTAACTACAGATCAACGTATGATTGAGACAGCCAATCGTATCCATACCAAATTAACAACCGTCTCTTCCAAGCTCAAGCTAAATCAGTTAGAACCTGCGGAACAATCTTTGATCACTTTGCAAAAAGCTTTAGATTCTCGCAAAGAACCTATATTTGACCAAGAGAAAACTTTAGCCAATCGCAATCAAGATTTGCTGGCTGTACTGCAAGTAAAAAAAGAATTAGACCAATTGGATACAATCGATGCGCTAGCTTATAAGCTTGATGAAGTAGATCGATTAAACAATCAGGAAGCTAAAGAAGTACATCAATTGATTATTACCAAAATTGTAACGATCAGTATGAAAAATGCAGAAAAACTTCTCCAACAAAATGATTTTAGTCAAGCAACAGCCGCCGTCAAATCAGGACTACAATATTCGAGCAAAGATGAAAAATTGCTATCTTTACAAAAGCGTATCACTTCCGAAAAAGAAGCGTTTGAACTTGCTGAAAAACAGCGTATTGAGCGAGCGATTCAACAAGCTGAAGAAGAAGATTTGAAAAACCGAACAGCCGGCGTAGAATTATCGAATCTCGACGTACAACTCAACGAATACGGAGATATAGAAATCTACGGTGAAGTCAAAAATGTAGCTACCAAACCTATTTATTCGATTACGGTCTACTATTCAGGTTATGATGCGGCTGGTAATTATCTATTTTCTTCTTCTGCATCTGTCGAACCTTACGATCTTGCTGTCGGGGCTACAGGATCTTACAGCGCTTATGAATATGATTGGTATGAAGAAGTAACGATACAGGTTGATAATATTACATGGTATCTGGATTAAGGAGGAACCTATATGAATAAAGCATGGATAGTTAGCAGTCTTGCCAGCGTAGTCATTGTTGCAGCAGGTATAGGTTCCTTTATGTATATTAATCGTACTGTTCCTGCTCAATTACCGAATAAACCTTTAGTAGCAACTGCTACCCCTACCGCTACCCAAGCGTCTACAGGAAGTCCAGCGTTAAAAGATGTTATTTTTAATACTCAGAAAAAAGTCGTGATGATTGAATTAGATGATGGATCTCTAGGATCAGGGTTTCTTTATAATCAGCAAGGAGATATTATCACCAATGCGCATGTTGTTGCCGGAGCACTTAACGTCAAAGTGAAAACAGCCGATGCCCGTACGCTAGATGGTAAAGTGATCGGTATCGGAACTGATATGGATATCGCTGTCGTTAGAGTGCCTAAGCTAGCTGGGACAGAACCATTACTATTGTCAAAAAATAATACTGCCGATGTAGGTGATAATGTACTGGCTCTCGGTAGCCCGCTTGGCTTACAAAATACAATCACTACCGGCATTATTAGTGGACTGGGGCGTGATTTTACGATCGATCCTTATGTGTATACCAATCTATATCAAATCAGTGCACCTATCGCCCCGGGTAACAGCGGAGGGCCACTCATTCATGCAGATACCGGTGAAGTGTTAGGTATTAATTCAGCGATGGCAAGCGAATCGAATACGATCGGTTTCAGTATTCCTGTCTCCGAGATTCAAGAGACTGTACAGAAATGGTCGAAAAATCCGATGAAAGAATTACCCACTACCTCTGCTTCCTCAGAAGATGTGGACTATGATATGCCTTCGATTGAAGACGAAGCTCAATATATCGTTAGTTACTTTTACGAAAGTCTAAGTATGCAGGATTATGTTACAGCGTATTCTTTACTCGGTAGTCGCTGGCAAAGTAATCTGTCTTATGCCGATTTCCGTCAGGGTTATATTCAGACAGGCGAAGTATCGATCGATTCAATCATTGCCAGCAAAGATGGAGATCAAGTCAAAGTCACTGTTGAAATTACAGCCGAAGAGCGTAAAGATACAGGAACAGTGTACAGCTCGTACAAGCTTAATTATGTATTAGGTTATGAAAATGATATTTTGAAAATATTGAGTGGTAAAGGTACCAAATCGAACTCGTAGCTTCTTTTCTTCTGCTTATTACATCTATAATCTATAAAAATACAACAAAACCTCTTTTACCTGTACGATCAGGTAGAAGAGGTTTTATTGTACTCTTTGGAAGTATACAGATGGTTTTGCCGATTAAGAGATCATTACTTGAATATCGAGTTCTCCGATTCCATCCATTAACAAAGGAATTGTTAATGCTTTGGCGGATACAAATCCAGTCATGGCACTCGTCTTCATTACCTTTGGAGGTGTAATGTCTACTGTAACGCCCTGGTTGGATAAAATGGTACTTGCATTACCACTAATCATGTTGCCTAATTCTGAGATAGCACTTTGACTCATTTCGTCCATCTCTGTAATCACAAAACCACCCATCATTGCTGAAACCATACGCAACGCTACTGCTTCTTCAATACCAAACATAATATCTCCACTCATTTGTCCGGTCATTCCGATCTGAATCCAGATATAACCGTCAACTAGCTCGATATCTTTGATGCCTAGGCTTCCTGTGGAAGGAGCCACTTGTACTACTTGTCCAATAACGAGACGCGCCGCTTCCAAAAATGGATTGATTACTTCCGCTTTCATAATTCGTTTACTCCCCTTTACAATTGGGTTCATATTTAAATACAACTTTTGACCTATGATATTATGGATATTATACCTTATAACCTAGTTCAAATCATCTAGAATCATTGATGTATCTTCCATTTTTTAATTTTTTTTGCAAATCTACTGCTGATAATCTTAAAAATCGACATTTACTGGTAAATTTATCGCTCTTTTTTTCTAAATCTTAGGTCTTTTTAACTGTCTTTACTTATTATCGGTCGCAGACACTGATTTATGTACATTTTATGTTAATAGATTTTAAAGATTTCTTCCTGCATTGATGCTTTTTGTGTAATCCCCTATAATTTAGATAGGTATCGATTGTTGAATACTTTATCTTCTATGCAAGTATTTAACAATTTGGCATACATAAGGAGGAACTCATGAATATCAGTCAATTGGAAACCTTATTGACCATTTCGCGGACAATGAGCTTCCGTAAAGCAGGAGAACTACTAAATCTCACTCAGCCTGCAGTATCTGCTCAGATTAAAAGTCTAGAAGATGAATTTAAAACGGTACTGGTCGATCGGAACCAACCGGTTACGTTAACCGATCAGGGGGTTGTTTTTTTAGAGCATGCTGAGCAGATGTTAGCGATTGTTGAGCAATTAAAGCAACGGTTATCTGATCTGGATGAGACTCCGCAAGGACGTATTACGCTGGGTACGCCGACTTCAATAGCGATTCAGATTTTACCGAGAGTACTTTCCTATTTCCAAGATCAATTTCCACTGATTCAAACGATGATTCATTCGATGTCTTCTTCACAGGTCTATCATAGTGTAGAAAATGGGCTGGTCGATGTCGGCATTAGTTATCTGATTGAACGCAATCCGAATTTAAATACGTCTATTTTATATTATGATATGTTTGAGTTAGTCGTTTCTCCACAGCATCCTTTAGCTCGTACCAAAAAAGCCAACATTCAAGATTTGCAACATCTGCCTTTGATTATGTTATCTCCAGATACGGTAGGTCGTCGATTTGTAGATGAAGTATTTAAAGAACACCAGATCGAACCTCAGATTGTAATGGAACTGTCCAGTAGTGAAGAAGTAAAACGGATGGTTGAAATTGATCTCGGTGTAGCCATTATCTCCAGACAGTCTATAACAAGTGAATTACGTCATGGTACACTGGTGATGATTCCTATGCCTGAATTTGAGGTAAGTCATCCTGTAGGTCTGATTTATAAATCAGGCAGGTATCTGAACTCGGCGATGCGCCAATTTCTAGACGATCTTAAAGGAATGCCTGCCGATCAATTTATCAGTACAGAGTAAGCTAGACATAATCTGTGAATACATCAAGTATATACTGCCAAGCGCATAGGTAAGATATTTTGCTTTGCAAAAATCATTTTTGATCGACTATAAGAAGTTGCGCTTATACTGCCAAGCGCATAGGTAAGACATTTTGCTTTGCAAACATCATTTTTGATTGACTATAAGAAGTTGCGCTTATACTGCCAAGCGCATAAGTAAGATATTTTGCTTTGCAAAAATCATTTTCGATTGACTACAAGAAATTGCGCTGATTGAACCAGGCGCTTAAGGAGCGATTATTATGAAATTTGATCTTCATACCCATCATTATCGTTGTGGACATGCGGATGGCGATATTCGCGATTATATAGAAGCTGCGATTGCTGCTGATATTCAAGTGATCGGCATTTCAGATCATACTCCCTTTTTCAGTAGCGATGTCGATCAAGCTTTTCCTAAAATAGCTATGGGTAAAAGCGAGCTTCAACATTATGTACAGGAAGTATTAGACCTCAAAAAAGAATACGAAGGCAAAATCGATGTATTGCTTGGAATCGAATCCGATTATTTCCCGGATCATGCTAAGCTTTATCACGAAATACTGTCTCAATACCCTTTTGATTACATTATCGGTTCTGTTCATTATAGTAGTGGTTATAGTATTTTTGATCGTTCACGCTGGAAAGGCATGAATAACGCAGACCAGATTGCGACGAAAGAAGAATATTTCCGTATGATCGCTGAATCTGCTCGTAGCGGAATGTTCCAGATTCTTGGACATATCGATGCAATCAAAAGCAATTATCCTGATTTCACTCAAATCGAAGCTCCACAAGCGATAGATCGTACTTTACAGGTGATTGCTGAGTGTGGTGTAGCGATCGAAGTTAACACATCCGGTAAAATCAAAGTGTGTGGACTATGGCATCCAGTCGATGAAATTCTAGAACGTGCTCATCATTTCGGTGTAGATATTTCATTTGGTTCTGATTCTCATATTCCGCAACGAGTCGGCGATGATTTTGATAAAGTCGCTCAAAAATTGCGTGATATCGGCTTTACTGAATGGGTCTATTATAAGCAAAAACAACGTCAAGCTGTTGCGTTATAATTCGTTTGTAGTAATACTTATCTGCACTCTCGTTGAAAGATGATGTGCCGTAGGGCTCTCAAATGTTTTTCACGCATACAAGATAAGTAAAAAAATATAACTCTAACCTTTGACTGTCTAGACCTTCGCTATTGAAGTGTTTTACAGACACAGAGGTTAGAGTTTTTATGTTTGCAAAATGATATAAAGAATCAAAGCGCAAAAAAAGAGACCTGCACTCACGCAGGTCCATCATATATTCAAAAAGGGGGTCTTGAGAACATCATACCTTTTTTCTATTGGAATTGAGTTGCAACACTATTGCAGTTGTATAACAAAATTTTACCCTTTATGTACAATACGTTCCCGATTGACCAGTATAATCCCACTTGCGACCAGAAGTAATGCAAGTGCTGCCCAGATCGATAACTTTTCATCTAACCACAGAGCAGATAATACTACTCCAAATAAAGGCGTCAAAAATAGATACATCGATACTTTGCCTACTTTATTGTATTTCATCACTGTATTCCATAGTGCAAATGCTCCAGCAGACAATACAACAAGGTATAGAAGCATCCATACAGCCGCTAGATCCCATTGGAAAGGAAACGGATGTCCGGTTAAAGAACCAATAACAATCAATCCTAGACCGCCCCAGAACATCTGACGACCTGTTAGACTTAGGATCGGTTCTATCCCTGCTTCACGTCTTGCTAACACATTACCCCATCCTCCAGTCAGTGCAGACAATAACATCAGTAGCTCCCCTAATCCAAAGCCAAAATGCACATTGCCTCCGCTTTGACCAAATCCCATGACTGCAATTCCTGTAAATCCAAGCAGTAACCCCAACCATTTGCGCATCGATAACCGTTCTGTATTGTCGATCCACCGAATCGATAACATTTGAAATAGAGACACAGAGCCTGCAATAATCGACATCGTCATCCCTGATCCCAATCCAAGTGCCGCATAGACAAAAATGTATTGTAGTAATGTCTGAAATACCGATAACTGAATTAACCGTTTGGCAGGAATATGCGGAATAGGTTGTCCTTTAGGATTGAGTATTTTCGCCAGTGCCATCAAGAGTAATCCCGCTAAAGTAAAACGATACCCCGCAAATAACCATTGCGCAAAAATATCATGACTTTCTATCCCCAGATGAGCATAGCTTAACTTGATAAAAGGCAGTGCACTTCCCCACAAAATCGTAGCGATGAGTGAACTGCTCCATATACCAAGCGGACGGGTAAACCACTGTTGTCCGTTCATGAAGAAGAAGCGCCTCCGCTTCTGTCTTGACTATGACTATGTGAAGCTGCACGTTCTTTGCGCAACAAGTATTCAGTATGAGCAACCGAATAGATCAAGATGCCCATCTCTTCCCAGTAACTCTGAATACCTGCATTGGAAGAAGGTTGTTGTGGACGCATTCCATTTTTCTCAAGTACACGTTGAGACAGCGCATTATCTGCATGACAACGTCCTACAATATGAGATAAGCCCATCTCTTCAAAGCCAAATTCAACCATCCGACTTGCGGCTTCAGCAGCATACCCTCTACCCCAATGGCTACGACAAAGCGCAAATCCTATCTCTGCGCGTGCTGCACGTTCGTCCCACCGTTGAAAAGAACATACGCCATATAATGTGCTATCTTCTTTGGAAGTGATCGCAAAATGCATCGAACTGAGACTACGAAAAGCTTCTTCGACTCTTCGTCCCAGACGGTCAGGTTGTAACGATTGATACTCTTTGCTTTCTTTCGCTCCGTACAAATATTTCATCACCTGTGGATCACTGGCACACTCCCACCAAATTTCCACATCCTGCGCAGTTAGACGGCGTAGTTTGAGTCGGTCTGTATACAGATCAGGAAAGCCCTTTTTCAAATCCTGTTTACTCAACATCGCCATTCCTCCTATGGTTAGTCTTGCTGCATCGCACGATACACACCGGTGCGCAATTCTTTAATATAGTAATCCAGTGCAGGAATATCTGCATCTCGGGCGTCTTGTACCGCTTGTTCAATATCGTAAGGAACACGAACCCATTGCAATGAATAGGGAGAGATCACTTCAGATAAATAATCCCCTTCCAAAATCGCATACGATGCGGCTGGAATATCTAATGGATTACCTACACTGCCTGTATTAAATAATAATCGACCTTCCAGATGTTGCATATATGCATTATGAATATCTCCATAACCAACGATATCTGGAATAAGCGATTCTTGGGTATCTTGATTAATAATCGGTGCAAACATACCCATCCGACGCTCTAGATCGTCCCACGGTTGTACACGATGAAAAACATTTTCAGGCGATGCATGAACTAACGATACCAAGCGTCCACTTAATAAAAACTCATGACGAAATGGTAACTCGGCTAGAAACTTGACCCGTTCTGCACCCAATTGCCGGGCTTGCCAGCCAAACAATTCATCGTTTTCACTCATACGAGCAACAAGTTCTTCCCAATTCCCACGAATAATCACTTCACACCGTAAAGCGACTTCATCGGTAATTTTGACAGCATCCGGGCCTTTACCCACCAGATCACCGAGGCAAAAAATACGTTTGATTCCTTTTTGATCTATATCGGCTAATACCGCCTGCCAAGCCGGATAATTTCCATGAATATCAGACACCAAAGCAATACGTTCCATTTCTTTTCCCCCTAGCATTTGGCTTTATAAATGCGACTTCTTCTACTTCCATCAACTATGATTTTTGCCCCGCAAAATATCTTTCATTCAGCATTTGGCTTTATAAATGCGACTTCTTTTAGTCCCATCAACTATGATTTTTGCTCCGCAAAATATCTTTCATCTAGCATTTGGCTTTATAAATGCGACTTCTTTTAGTCCCATCAACTATGATTTTTGCTCCGCAAAATATCTTTCATTCAGCATTTGGCATTATAAATGCAACTTCTTCTACTTCCATTAACTATCTGCTCGTCTGAGCGTAAATATCGTCAATTCCGGTCGACAGAGAAAGCGAATCGGCACTTGAGACGTTCCAATACCGCGATTCACATAAAGGGGAAGCTGACGCTGTGGGCCTGCTTGATACCAGCCCATAATATATTTACGGGAGCCACGAGGTGTAATCACTGCACCAAACAATGGTAATCGAATCTGCCCTCCATGACTGTGACCTGACAATTGCAAATGAAATCCAAAATTAATCGGAATCTTATCAGCATAATCCGGTTCATGCATCAATAAAATGCGACAAGCATCTTTCCCAATATCTGCTGTAGCTTTATTCACATTAGGCTTGCCAAGTAGCTGATCATCCAGACCAATAATCGCAAGTGTTCCATCCGGTTGCTTGATCTGTACATTTTCGTTCGTTAACATTTTGAATCCGCCTTGTTCCATCATATTAGAGACAGATAGAACATCTTGCAAATAATCGTGATTTCCTAATACTGCAAATTTGCCTAAAGGAGCAGACATTTGCTGGAGTGCTGTCACTCCTGCTTGTAACGGTGTTGGATCATCGTCTACCATATCTCCTGTAAAACAAATCATATCTGGTTTTTCCGCCATAATGATATCGGCTAACTTTTCTAGATCAGATGCTTCTTTGCCCATACCTAGATGGACATCGCTAAATTGAATTAATTTCATCCCGTTTAGACTCGGTGGTAACTGAGGAAGTGGCAAATCGATATAGACTTTGTCTAGCCAATTTGGCTCTCCTAGCCACGTATATCCTGCTGTTCCCAGCCCCAAAGAAGCGACTACAATCGTGCTTCGCTTCAGAAATTGTCTACGGGTGATATCATATTTATATTTAAAATAAAAAGGAATTGTTATCGGATTATCAAGTGTATATAAAGAGTAATAGGCATTCAGGCTAAAATTCCTCCTTTGGATTCGGCTGCCCGCAGGCGGTTAAACATATTATGCTTATTGTGCCGAATCCAACAGCTATCGTCAAATTTACGATAGTACACTATCCAGTTTACACTTTAATCATAATCAAATTTTCTTTTTGAACTCGGTCGCGTTTTTACTTCCAAACGCTTAGGAATAGATATTTTGCTTTGCAAAAATCTTTTTCTTTTTGAACTCGGTCGCGTTTCTATTGCCAAACGCTTATGTAAATATGTATCTCTTAACAGGCGTACTTGTATGGTAACAACTATTAAGAGATACCACACCTCATCGATTACGATTGTGATGAGACAAATTCGATATTCCATGTTTGTTTTTCAGCATCGGCAAATGCTTGAGCAATACCGGATTGTTGGATATCTTTTTTGGTCACTTTGCGATAGACCAATTCCAGTGTGAAGGGAGCTTCAAAAGGGAATGGAGACAGACTCACGGTATGCTCATCGACCCATTTCGGCATAATCGCTTGATCGTTTGTAAACGCAAATTTTTTCCCGACTTCAAATCCTTCTTTCCACCAATCCTGTTCGTTTTCTTTACTCACTCCAGGATCATTCAAGCATACATATAAGGATAGATCATCGCATAATTCCAAGATAGATCGGTGAAATTTCAGTGCTTTTTCATTAGGGTTTAACTGCGCTTTAAGTCGCTCTTGACGTTCTTTCTCTTCTTGTACAAAAGCGATACCAAATGGATCTTCTTCACCATAATGTCCCACTAGAGCAGCATAATGATAACTGGCAAGCATCCCACCATAAGAAGTCATATTTTCCAATTCGTTAATTCCATATCTGTAAAAGACCAATTTCGCAGGTTCTGGAAAATGCATAAATGAAAATGGAATTTGCTTCGCATCGTCCCATAGCGGAATCTCATCTAAAGGAATCCAACCGCGATCATGTTGCTCACAGCCGATCAACACTTCATCCCAACGTTCATCTTGTTCGATATACTCAGGATTGAAATGACGGGCGAATTCTCCTGATAATTTGGCGTGGTCATGCTGGCGAATCATAATAAAATCATCTTCATGCTCTCTCCAAATCATAACTATTCCCCTCTCTATATAAGCGATATCTACTGTTTTCTATCAAGTACTACTTCTAATTATTTATCCTTAACGATGAGTTTCCAACCAACCTGCCGCATAATCAACCAGTCCGCGTTGCTGAATTAACAGCGTTTTAGCTTTGGCTATATATCCCTGTGTAAATAAATGCGGACAATCCTGTTCAAAATCGGCTCCAATTTCGTCAAAATCATCGGAATCAAAATTCAAATCTTTAAACTTTACCCATTGTTTACCGTCATCTGTCATCATAGGAGCTTTCATTGTAATCTCTTTTTTGCCGTTCCATTCTGCAATATATTCTGCCAAATGAATCGATGTATTCGTATGATATGTCGTTCCTAGCATCATGACATACCCGTTAGCGTTATATAAATCTTGTAAAGGAGAATGACTACCCAAGCCAAAATCAAGATCATGATCGCTCATCCATTCTTCTGCATGTTTACCCCATGCGGCAAACGATACTTGAGGATGGGCGCTACGATAGACTCCTTTTTGTTTGCGGAACGTTTCAGCGATAACGCCCATGCCTGTTGTCACTGTAAAATCAGGATCATAAGGAGGCATACTTTCGCGGATCAGATTCCACCAACGCTGTTCAGCAGGTGGATACATCCACCCTTTAGGGTCGGTTAATTGCGATGTTTGAGTAGGCATAATCAATGTCCCTGATTCTCCTAATACTGCTTCCAAAGCCAAGATAACGGTTTCAGCGCTTCCCGGAATCCAGCCGCCCAGACTTTTCAAAGAAGAATGTACAAGAATACTCATACCTTCTGTAATGCCTAATGTTTTAAATTCTTCTACTAATTGATCATAACTTATTGGTCTTTCACTGATCATTCCCATCACTCCTGTCTATCACCGGTTCAAGATAAAAGGCGGGTTTCCGCTTTTATACGGAACCCGCCTGATCAGTGGCTTACTATCAACCCGGTATGATCGTATATACGACTATACCATTATACACCCAACCACCGTTTGAACATATGCTTGGATGTTTCTTTATTCATTTCTGCAATCGAAGTAGTCAATGGAATACCTTTTGGACAAGAGCGTACACAGTTTTGCGAGTTACCGCATCCCTCGATACCACCCGGCTCCATCAATGCATCCAGACGATCTTCTTTATTCATCTCACCTGTTGGATGAGCATTGAACAGACGAACCTGAGACAATGCCGCAGGGCCGATAAAGTCTGTTTTGTCATTCACGTTCGGGCAAGCTTCTAGACATACACCACAAGTCATACATTTCGACAATTCATAAGCCCATTGACGTTTTTTCTCAGGCATACGCGGACCTGCACCCAGATCATACGTACCATCAATCGGAATCCACGCTTTTACTTTTTTCAGTGCACCGAACATACGGCTACGATCGATAACAAGATCGCGTACCACTGGGAAAGTTTTCATAGGAGCGATATGAACCGGTTGCTCTAATTTATCCACTAGAGCAGAACAAGCTTGGCGTGGCTTGCCATTGATGACCATAGAGCAAGCTCCACATACTTCTTCCAAACAGTTGGATTCCCAGCAGACAGGTGCTGTTGCTTTACCTGTGTTGTCTACAGGATTACGTTGAATCTCCATCAGCGCACTGATAACATTCATCCCTGGACGATAAGGTAATTCAAATTCTTCTGTATATGATGGGCTATCCGGCTTATCCTGACGGGTAATAATAAACTTGACGTTTTTTTTGGCCGTTACATTAGCTGGGTGACTCTGTGTTGAGACTTCCGCCATTTCTAATGCCCCCTTAAATTAATCACTTCACTTGAGATAGGTGTCATGTGTCTTAATCTTTGGAATAATCACGTATACGCGGTGGAATCAAAGATACATCCACATCTTCATATGAAATCTGTGGACCATCTGGCGTCCAAGTTGCTTTGGTCGTTTTGAGGAAATCTTCATCATTACGTGTTGGGAATTCAGGTTTATAGTGAGCTCCACGACTCTCATCACGCATTAATGCTCCAAGTGTCATTGCTTCAGACAATTCAAGCATATTCCACAATTGACGCGTAAAGGCTACGCTAGGATTATTCCAACTGGATGAATCATTCATATTGATTTTCGTATAACGTTGTTTTAGCTCTTTGATCTTGTTGATCGTTGCTTGCAACTTATCGTTATAACGAACTACCGTCATGTTGTCAGTCATCCACTCACCTAATTCTTTATGCAAGACATACGCATTTTCATTACCTTGCATATTCATCAGGTTGGTATATTTATCTTCCTGCTGTTTACGAATTTGATCGTACATCGTTGTTGGCATATCCGCAGCAGATTTTTTCAATCCTTTAATATATTCAACTGCTTTTGGCCCTGCCACCATACCACCGTAGATCGCTGATACTAATGAGTTAGCACCTAGACGATTCGCTCCATGATATTGGTACTCACATTCACCAGCAGCGAATAGACCAGGAATATTAGTCATCTGATTATAATCTACCCACATACCGCCCATTGAATAATGAACTGCCGGGAAAATTTTCATCGGAATCTTACGTGGATCATCACCCATGAATTTCTCATAGATTTCGATAATACCACCTAATTTAACATCCAGTTCTTTTGGATCTTTATGAGATAGATCCAAGTAAACCATGTTTTCACCGTTGATCCCTAATTTCTCATCTACACACACTTGGAAAATTTCACGTGTTGCAATATCGCGGGGAACGAGATTACCATAAGACGGATATTTCTCTTCCAAGAAATACCACGGTTTACCATCTTTATACGTCCAGATTCGTCCACCTTCACCACGTGCAGATTCAGACATTAGACGCAACTTGTCGTCACCTGGAATAGCTGTCGGGTGAATTTGAATAAATTCTCCATTCGCATAATGTACACCTTGTTGATACACAGCACTTGCTGCTGTTCCTGTATTAATTACCGAGTTGGTTGTTTTACCGAAAATAATACCCGGTCCACCTGTTGCCAAAATAACAGCATCTGCCGCGAACGTAACTACTTCCATGTTGCGAAGATCTTGTGCACAAATTCCACGACATGCGCCTTCATCATCCAATACAGCAGAAAGGAATTCCCAGTTCTCATGCTTGGTGACCAGACCGGCTGTTTCCCAGCGACGTACTTGCTCATCCAGTGCATACAACAATTGTTGACCTGTTGTTGCGCCTGCATAAGCGGTACGGTGAAACTTGGTTCCACCAAAACGACGGAAATCAAGCAATCCTTCTGGCGTACGGTTAAACATAACTCCCATACGGTCCATCAAGTGAATAATCCCAGGTGCTGCTTCACACATGGCTTTAACTGGTGGCTGGTTCGCTAAAAAGTCACCGCCATATACAGTATCATCAAAATGCACCCATGGTGAATCTCCTTCACCTTTTGTATTTACAGCTCCATTAATCCCGCCCTGCGCACATACGGAATGTGAACGTTTGACCGGTACCAATGAAAATAAATGTACATGAACGCCTGCTTCTGCTGCTTTGACAGTAGACATCAAGCCAGCTAGCCCACCGCCCACGACAATAATATTGGATGTTGCCATAACGATTTACCCTCCCCTTAGCCTACTAATCCTTATAACTCTTCTATCCTAAACGAACAGCAGAACGGTTCACCTGCCACCGTTCATCACGTTACATCTGTTCGACTATGAGCTGAGTGAAGCAAATATAAGGTATTACAGTATATCTATTGTGCTATGCACTGATATGACTTCATGTTTATGCTACAAAATGACGAATCGCTTGCAATGCAACCGTTGGGTCTTCAAATTCCATATTGCGGAAAGCGACAAGAGACAAAATAAACATGATCGATACGATCACAAAAAGTGTCATACATACGTATGAAGATACACGTTGTGCTCTTGGCCCTACTGTAATTCCCCAGCTTACAAGGAAAGACCATAGACCATTTGCAAAGTGGAACGAAGCTGCCAATACACCAATAGTGTAAAGTACGAAGGTTACTGGATTGGTCACGATATTGTACATCACTCCGCCTAATTGCTCATGAGTAACATTACCAAGAGCAACCTGGAAACGAGTCTCAAATACATGCCATACAATATACACGAACGTGATTACACCAGTAATCCGCTGAAGTGTATAGCGCCAGTTACGTTCATAACCGTAATTCGCATTGTTTGGCTTCGCTTGATAAGCGATATACAGACCGTAGACTCCATGATAAATCAGTGGTAAAAAGATGAATAAACTCTCCAAAACCAAAACAAGTGGCAGGTTATTCAAAAATGCCACACTTTTATCGAAGGATTCTTTTCCGCCTTCGTATGCAGAAAAGTTGGTAATCATATGCTCAATAAAAAAAGCTCCGAGCGGAATGACCCCTAATAATGAGTGTAACCTTCTGGCGTAAAACCCTTTCATGAATGACGTTCCCCTTTCATAATAAGAGCGTTTTCATAGTGACAGTCATTGGTTAATGCTGTCCCGGACGTGGATCAACGAGAGATGTTCGGACCTTCGTTAATCTCCGCGTAGGAAGTCCCCATCTTCCGTAGCTTTACAATCTGTTCACAATGCTCAAATCCTGTGAACAAGTTGTGTCACTTTTTATGTTACTCTACTTTGACTTATAATGGAATTGCAATATAATTATTAATTGTTATAACTAAAACGCATAAGAGGAAAGGATAAATTCCAGATGCTAGAAGATATTGATATATTTGCGGTCGTTGTAGAACAATCCAGTCTGAATCAAGCTTCTAAATTATTAAATTTATCTCAGCCTGCGCTGTCTCGTAAAATCTCTAAATTAGAAGAAAATCTAGGTGTCTCTCTGTTTAATCGCAATGGCAAACGACTTGAATTGACATCGATTGGACGACTTACGTATACATTTGCTTTAGAACAGCGTCAGCAGAACCTCAAGTTCCTGCAAAGCCTTAACCGCTATAAGTCTGAAGATCAGACTACAGTTACCTTTGGAGCGAGTCTGACGACCTTACAGACGACATTGCCCCCACTGGTGAGTAGCTTCACACGTAAACATCCTTATGCAGAGCTCAAATTGATTACCGGCAAAACGCACGAAATCGTCAATGCTGTACGTGATAAAAAAGTAGATGTAGGTATTGTCGCTTCGGCTATTCATGAATCCGGCCTTATTTGTGTCCCTTTATTTGACGATCATTTGGAATTAGTCGTCCCCGGTAATCATCTACTAGCAGATAAAAAAGATATCACCATGCAAGATTTGCAAGGTTTGGCTATGATTATTTTCTCAAAAGGAACATGGTATCGTAAATTAATCGATGATGTGTTTCATCGCTATACCGTTATGCCCGATCTGCGCATGGAGATTGATTCATTTGAAGCTATTGTCCGTTTATTACCTATTTGTATGGCTGCTGCATTATTACCCAAATCTTATGTGGGCGAACAGTTACTGTCAGGTAATGAGCTGGTGTCACTTCATATTCCCGAACTGGAACAGACTCGCCGTACTACCTGTCTGCTTTATAGTGAAAGTTCTGATCTAGGTTCAGCAGCCAGACAATGGATTATTGATACCAAAGAACAATTTGAAACGATGAATGATCCTATACGCTTGGATGAATAAATATACTTATCTAACCAATCATGATCTTACCTTCAGGATAACGATATAGTTCTTTATCTTGTTTGGGAGCAAGTGCCCAGACCAGTGTAATCATGCCTACCCGTCCAGCAAACATCAATAAACAGATCACTAATTTACCAGCAGTGCTTAGATTAGGTGTTAATCCAAGAGACAATCCAACGGTACCGAATGCAGAAGTGGCTTCAAATAAAACAGTTAGAAAGTCAGTCGCTTCTGTCATGGTTAGAATCATCGTCGCTACAATGACTAATGATAAAGAAAACACTGTAATCGTTAATGCTTTATAAATCCGGTCTTTGTTGATCCGAAAATAAAATAGAACAACATCTTCTTTCCCTTTGACCATACTGATTACTGCTCCAACAATCAGCAGAATAGTTGTTGTTTTGACTCCACCGGCTGTCGAACCGGGTGAACCTCCAATAAACATAAGAATAATCGTTAGAAATAGTGTAGCTTGTCTTAATTGCGTCAAATCTAGCGTATTCGCTCCTGCTGTTCTTGTTGTCACTGATTGAAATAATGAACCCCAGAACTTACCATCCCAGCTTAAGCTACCAATCGTTTTTAGGTTCGTAAATTCAAATATCAAAACCAGTACAAATCCTCCAACAAGCAAAATAGAAGTCATCCATAATACGGCTTTGGAATGTAGCGATAATTTACGATTTTTGCGGTATTCGATCAAATCAGACAATACAACAAATCCGAGTCCGCCTAATACGATCAAAGCCATAGATATGATATTGATGGCTGGATCGGATACATAGCGGGTAAAGCTACTATAATGACCAAACAAATCAAACCCGGCATTATTGAATAAAGATACTGCATGAAACACACCATAATACATCGCTTGCCTCAGCGGAAAATCTGCCATTAAGCGTAGCGTAAATAACAATGCAGCAATCAATTCAATAGCAAATGAATAATAAATCACTTTTTTTATTAAACGAACAATACCTTCCATATCTCCTTGGTTCATTGCTTCCTGCAACACCAGACGTTCTCGTAAAGAAATACGTCTTCGAAAAACCAAAGCAAATAATGTAGCAATCGTCATAAATCCTAGTCCACCGATCTGAATCAGACACATGATAACTACTTGACCAAAGGTCGAGAAAAAGGTTCCGGTATCCACAACGACTAGACCTGTTACACAAGTCGCTGATGTTGCTGTAAAAAAAGCATTCAAAAAACTTAAGCCTTTTCCACTTTGATGAGCAACAGGTAACATCAATAATAATGTTCCTAATAAAATACAGATAGCATAGCCTAAAGCAAGAATACGAGGTGGTGTCCAAACTTTTATTTTAAAACTATTTCTCAAAATGAATCCAACCTCTCTATTCTCTAAAATGTGACTTATTCAAATCTATTCACTGCTTCTGATTATAGTGGCTCTGAGAACAGACGGCTATAGCGTTTTGCAATCAAAAAAAGATTACGTTACACTAACATTTAGTAGTATCTATGCAACAAAGCTTAACTATAAAGAATTTATGTATCACAAAATATCTATCCCTCTACTAAATAGGTATTTTTAAAATTGAAGGAGGATGTTCATGAACCCCACCGGACAACCCGTCCAGCTCAGACCGAATTACAAAATTCTTGGTGTGCTTGCTGCTGTCGGACTGGTATTATTTTTACTTTTACAAGTATTCCCTTCGACCGCTTCAGACACATTAGAAGTTCAACAAGTCAATGTAATCAGCCAGGAAAAAGCGATCGACAGCGCCAAAGCTTTTGCCAGTGATACTCTGGTATTGCCGGATCTGCCTGCTCCTTCAGTCACGTATCATACGAATGCTGAATTGAGCGGTTATGTAGCCAAAGAAAAATTAACACAAACGTATATGCAAAAATTAGAAAAAGTAGCTCCTTATGATGTGTTTCGTGTTCATTATCCAGATGTAGGTACCGGGGATGCACTCGATATTGATGTACATATGAATACCGGTAAAGTGGTTGCTTTTTCTATGTATGATAACAAGACAGGCCTAGCACAACCCTTTAGTCTTGACCCTACAGCTACCACAGAAAAAGATGAATCTGTTACATTAAGCGAAAAGCAAGAACAAGCACAACCTATTTTGAAAGCATTAGGATTTGATGCTGGTCAATTAACGTTACAGACCAAAGGCAATCAACAAGACCTGCTTTATAATGCTACAGATAGCAAATTAGGAGATAGTCAATTACAGCTCAAGTTCACGTATGAATATGGACAGATTCGTTCATTCCAGCCGGTACTAACTCCGCCGGATACGTATACTGCGTATGTAAAAGAACAGACTACGTTAGCTGGTTGGTTAACAGCACTCGGTTATGGATTGTTCACGCTTGTACTTGGTGTACTGGCTATCGTATTTGGTTCATTAAAACGTAGACATACTTCATTCAAACGAGGTATCGTACTCAGTATTATCTACTGTGCTATCTCCGTGTTCAGCGTGCTCAATATGTGGCCTATTCTGGTCGATATTACACTCGGTGAATCGAACAAAATCGTTTCTTATGTCATTATTGGTCTACAATTGATCTTAAATGTACTGATGGCGATTTTACTCTACTTCTCTTTTGTGGGTGGAGATGGATTATGGAGAGAACGAGGAATCAATATCTGGCCACGTTCTAAAGAACTCGGTTATGGCAAATATGTATTGCATAGCGTAGCTGTAGGTTACTTGTATGCACTCATTTTGCTAGGGGTACAATCGATTATTTATTTGATCCTGGAAAATGCACTTGGTGTGTATTCTGCTACAGATGATACTAGCTCACCTTACAATATGATCTATCCAGCATTGTTCCCGTTATTAGCATGGATGGCAGGGATTGGCGAAGAAGCTGTTTATCGTCTATTCGGTATCGCTATGCTGAAAAAAATAGTACGTAACACTTTTGTAGCGTGCTTTATTACAACGATGATCTGGGCGCTTGGACATACATTATATCCGATCTATCCGGTATATTCCCGTCCAATTGAATTATTATTTATCGGTTTGTTGTTCAGCTTTATCTTTTTACGTTATGGCTTTATCGCGGCTGTATTCGCACACGTTATCTTTGATAGTATTTTGATGTCACTCAGTCTAATCAGTATGGGTGGAATAGTGAATGTATTGCTTGGTGCATTCTATATTGCTTTACCAGCGATTGTAGCTGTCATCATCTATACTTTTACCAAAAATAAAGGTGTCGAAAATGCTTATCCACCTTATGTACCGCCTGCACCGATTCCACAAGCTTATTATGATCCTGCACAAGGACAGCAACAGTATCCAGATCATCCACAACAATTTCAGCAATATACGAATCAAGTTCCACCGTCTGATCATGAGAATAAACCAAAAGAGTAGCCTAATGGCTACTCTTTTTTTATCCGTCTTTTGTGGATTATATTACGCTACTATTTTTATTAAATGTATAGACTTAACTTATAACGACAATACTCAGGTCTACTTTTTAATGGTATCCATATTATTGATGTCTTTACTCTTCTTTTAAAGCATCCAAAATCTGCTTCGCTAATTTATCACCGATACCCAATTGGCGGAAATCGTCTACACTGGCTTCTCTGATTTTTTTGAGTGAGCCAAAGTGCTTGAGCAATAGCTTACGACGTTTATCTCCGATCCCCGGAATACTATCCAATTGCGATGTAATCATCGATTTACCACGTTGCTCCCGGTGGAACGTAATTGCAAAGCGGTGGACTTCATCTTGAATACGTTGCAACAGATAAAATTCCTGACTATCGCGCGCTAAATTTACAGGTTCTGCGGGATCACCGACCATCAATTGAGATGTACGGTGCTTGGAGTCTTTTACGAGTCCACAGACAGGGATAAATAAACCCAATTCATTTTCCAATACATCGGTCGCCGCAGAAATCTGTCCTTTACCACCATCGACAACAATTAGATCAGGCATCGGTAAATTTTCTTTGACTACACGTTCATATCGACGACGAATAACTTCACGCATTGTTCCATAATCATCCGAACCTTCAACAGTACGGACTTTGTATTTACGATATTCTTTGCGAGCCGGCTTACCATCAATAAACACAACCATCGCCGATACAGGATTGGTTCCCTGAATATTAGAGTTATCAAAAGCTTCAATCCGTTCTAGACTTTCTAGTCCAATCGCTTGTCCTAGATTACCTGCTGCTTTGGACGTACGCTCTTCATCACGCTCGATTAGGCGGAATTTTTCATCCAGTGATACTCTAGCATTATCCTGTGCCATCGTTGTCATTTGCTTTTTGAGTCCACGACGAGGAATCAGAACTTTCACGCCCAACCATTGTTGAAGAGCGGCTGCACTGCTTGAAGGATCAGCTTGTTCGCTATTTTCAGCTTGTCCACTTTGCTTGTTAGCACTTTCTGCTACAGCATTAGCGGCTTCTGCTTGCTCAACAGACTGCTCTGTCGTATGCACCGCATAAGCTGTTCCTTCTTCTGCGACACGATCACTAGCTACTTCTGAGTCGATTTGTTCGCTGTCGCTACTATCTAATCCTACTTCTTCGGCATGATCGATAGCTTGCTCATTAACATCTGTGTCTGCATCTGCCATTATTTCTTCTACAGGCAACATAATTTCTTGAGGCATAGCAGGATTTTCACTATAATACTGCGTTACATAAGACATAAAGTCATTGTAAGGTTCTCCGTAAAAAGGAAATACCGAAGCATGACGTTCAATCATTTTACCTTGACGCATGTATAGAATCTGTACACACATCCAGCCTTTATCTACAGCAAATCCAAATACATCACGATCTTTGGCATCCGCCATCGTGATTTTTTGTTTTTCCATTAAGGCATCGATATTAATAATTTGATCGCGTAATTCTTTTGCGCGTTCAAAATACAAATCTTCTGCGGCTTCTTCCATTTTGCGTTGCAAGTCTTTTTTGATCTCTTCATGACCACCGCTCAAAAACTTGCTGATTTCTTGCTTAATTTCATCATACGATTGTTGAGGAACTTCAAATTCACAAGGTGCAAGACATTGCCCCATATGATAATACAAGCAGACTTCTTTGGGCATGACTTTACATTTACGCAATGGATACATACGATCCAACAATTTTTTGGTTTGTTGAGCGGCAAAAGCATTCGGATAAGGGCCAAAGTACTTGGCTTTATCTTTAAGAATACGTCGCGTTACTTCCAGACGCGGATGTGGCTCATTGGTAATTTTGATATACGGAAACGTTTTATCATCTTTAAGCAATACATTATATTTAGGCTGATGCGTTTTGATCAGATTACATTCCAGAATCAGAGCTTCCATATTACTTGCAGTCACAATATATTCAAAATCACGAATATCGGCAACCAGACGTTGCGTTTTACCATCGTGACTCCCTGTAAAATAAGAGCGAACCCGATTTTTGAGCACTTTCGCTTTACCTACATAAATAATAGTACCTTCACGATTTTTCATTAAATAACAACCAGATAAATCCGGTAACAATGCGAGTTTGTTGCGAATATTGTTCATCGCTTGTTCTTGTTCTTGAATAAGATCCATATGAGAGTCCATAAATCTCTCCTTTCTAACGATATAGAACAAATGTACTTTTAATACCAAGTACTTTGTACCCTAATTATACAACTAAAAAACCCCCGGTGCATGACCGGAGGTTTTACATAAGCTAGTCGTATACACTCACTTATGTCTATTGGTAACTCATAATACTTATGATAAAGATTCATGATGAGTAAATCGGCAGGATTTACGTATTACAAATTATTGATGTTTTGCAAGAATAGATTTAAGAGCATCTTTAGAGTTTAAGCCTACTACTTTATCTACAGGTTGACCATCTTTGAAGAAGATCATTGTAGGAATACTCATAACACCAAAACGTGAAGCTGTTTCAGGGTTTTCATCTACGTTTACTTTAGCGATTTTAACACTGTCGCCTACTTCTGTAGATAACTCGTCCAAGATTGGAGCAAGCATTTTACAAGGGCCACACCACGGTGCCCAGAAATCCACCAATACTGTTCCTTGTCCTTCAACTTCGTTTGTGAAAGATTGATCAGATACGTTAACGATAGCCATGTGAAATATCCTCCTTGAGTAACTTTTATTTTGAATTAATATTATTTAAACATTAAACAAGTCTCGTCATTGCTGACTCCTTTATTATAACACAACATTGGAGTTTCCGAAACAGATGTTACGATTTATTCATACTTATCTATCAATTAGTAAGTATTGTATCATAAATAACGAGAGGTGCATACTATTTATTGCTCATACCGCCTCTTTTATTTTCTCCTTCAACCCGAATCACCTTTACAAAAGGACTGATACGATTCATCAAACGTTCCCCTTTATAAAATTCTTCGCCATCTTTATTCGTAAAACTAAGATGCTTTTGCAGATCAGCCAACGAATAATTAGAAGTATAAAATGTCGGTTTGCGATTCATCCGATAATTTAAAATCGAACCCAGTACATGATCTCTTACCCATGAACTTAAATTTTCAGCACCGATATCATCGAAGATCAACAGATCGGTATGCTTCATAATATCCATCGTTTCTTTCATTCGATTGTTATCCTGAAACATCGATTTCAAGTCTTCTACAAAGTCAGGCATATAAACAATAACGCCGGTATGACCGACTTTGGCTAACTCGTGCAGTAGATAGGACGCCAAAAATGTTTTGCCTGTTCCAAATCCACCTTCTAAATACAACCCTTGTGGAGATAATCCATTTTGCTTGGTTTCACTAATATATTGAAAAATCTGTACAACTGCGGGTACACGATTCGAATCTTTAGCTACAATTTCTTTGGGATTATAACCTTCATTCAATGCGCGTTCATCAATATAAAAGCTATGAATACGCTGTTTGACCTGTTGCTCGTGTTGTCTTGTTAATTGTTTGTGACAAGGTGTTTTGCGGTCGTATAACTTGGCTCCACTTTCAGAAGGTTCTACACTCAATTTGGTGTAATGCCCTTGAAAGTCATTGGGACAGTTATCCAATCCCGGGCAGTTATCACAATGACCACGATCGCCTACATATTGATATAGCTTACTGAGGTTCGTCATGAGTTCC
The DNA here is from genome assembly GCF_042681745.1 of Paenibacillus nicotianae. Classification (NCBI taxonomy): domain Bacteria; kingdom Bacillati; phylum Bacillota; class Bacilli; order Caryophanales; family Paenibacillaceae; genus Paenibacillus; species Paenibacillus nicotianae. Next base: position 155,896 of record NZ_JBHUGF010000009.1, read on the forward strand.
TGATCGGTAAGCTCTGGATGCTGTGCTCTTAATTCCAGCACAAGCGGATCACTGAGTAGACGCCCGGCAATCTTTTGTGATTCTTCCCGAAAGCGCGGACTTTTCATCTGCCGTAACAGATCACCGAGGGATTCCATGGCAGTTTGCCCCTTCCTTTTGCGTTAACTCAACTATTGGTTTTTTGGACACGATCTTGTCCAGATTGCATTTGTTCAGCAAGTCGCATCGCTTCTGCTATTTCTTCATCAGATACGATACTACTACCTTCGCGTGCGCTTTTGACAATCGGAATCTCCGGCTTGGCATTAGCTGCTCTATTATATGTTCGTGTATTGGTACGTTTGTTACCGCCTGTTGCTCCACCTTTGGCTTGTAGCTTCGCTTGATCGCTGATTTTGAGATCGAGCTTGTTTTGCTCTCTAACATAACGAACAGCTTTTTCATACGTATCGACTTGTTGATTAAGCATATTAGTCACTACCCAATCGACAAATTTACTACTCAAGCGTTCACCCGGTTGAGACATTTTGATCGCCAGCAAGTAATGTATCAGTACATTAACCACTTCTTCAGACAATTTATAATTAATATCGACATGTTCGAATATATCATTCACACTGTTAGGCACACTACCTGGATAAAACATTTCCAGAACGCGTGTATAAGGTTCATTGCGTAGAATTGTATTATATTGATGAATATCGCATTTGCTTGTAAATTGACGCGGTACTTCCAGATAATACTCCATTTCAACTGCATATTCTACAGGTAAATCTTGAGATTCTTCTTTTTTCTCTTCTCGAAGCGAGATTACTTTGGCTTCATGAATCTGTCGTTCTTCCTGACGCTTTTTGCCTTGACGGAATTGCAGATTAGCACGACGTTGAATTTCATCTTCTGCCAGTTCACCATTGGTATCAAATACGCCATCTTCATCGAGCATCCGGCAAATATCTTGAATATCCAGACGATATTTGTAAGCGATATAACTCAGTACATTCATCTGTTCTGGTAAAAAGCGTAACTTTTCGACATAGATACGATTACGCGATCCACGCGGGAAATAGCGAATAATATCTGCATAGTTAATCAGATCATCTTCACTTAGCTTCGGCTGACTGCTACGCTGTTGCGCGCTTACTTCTGTCAACGCCTGTTCTAATTCATAATCGATCACATGTGTATTCAATTCAAAAATATCATAGAACGGTTGTGAAATATTTTCTTTCTGAACCGTGTTGTCACCCCAACCATCCGGTTCTTTGGCTAAAAAGCGTTCGCGCAAAGATAACACCGCAAATTTGCCCATTTTGTCTCGTAGCAACAATGTTAAATGTTGTGTTCGGAAAAATTCACTTGGTGATAGCGGCTGTTGTAATTCATATTCATATATATAATCATCCTGATCAGGGAAATATACTCGGTTGGTCTGCAATAACCCAACAGCTTCTAATAACGAAGTCTGTTCTACCAAAAATTTACGTCCATGTTCCCCCGGTTCAAGCCCTAACGTTAAAAATAATCGACGCTGTTGTTCTATCGGGGAATAGCCTACTTGCTGTGCTTCGACATGCTCACACAATAATCGATATACACTAATCGCAAAAGCCCCTGTTAACGGTTGATAAACTAGACTGAGCATCCGTTCATCCAGCGCACCTATACCAAATTCGCGGTACACGCAATATCGGTGATTTTCGGTAAAATGAAGTAGATTCTTAATGCGCATGATCCGCCCCCTCTCTTTTTGCTCCTGTGCATGCGGAATTCTATTCTAACACAAATTTTGAAATTTCAATGCTGAAAAGAAAGGTGAATTTGGAACATAAACACCTTCGATCTCCATAACAATCATCCTTTTGCGCCATTACGCTAGAAATGAATATATTTTAGAGATTGTTCTATTCTTCTACATAATTATGATGAAGCAACCATGAACAGACTGTGAAGTCAATTGCTCTGTGCAGACTCCTTCGGTTACAATAGATCAAGATGTGTAAGTATAATCATGAATAACAATAGTTTCCACTAATATATAGGAGTGATTTTATGAATGAAGCAGTAGCTACGCTTGAAGGCTGGTATGCACTACATGATTTTCGTACGATTGATTGGCATGCCTGGAAAGCCGCAGACGATGAAGAACGTGCAGGTGCGATCGATGAATTGAACGCTCTTATTCATGATTGGCAAGCTGTTAGCAATGACGGTAGCGGTAGTACAGTTCTTTATACAGTCGTTGGACAAAAAGCTGACTTTATGATGATGCACTTACGTGAAACATTGGAAGATTTGAATGCGATTGAAAATGAATTTAACAAAACAACGTTCGCTAGTTTTACCAAAAAATCATATTCGTATGTGAGCATTGTAGAACTTAGTAGCTATATGGCTAGCCATGTAGAAGGCGATCCGATGGAGAATCCACATATTCTTGCCCGCCTAAAACCAGCTTTACCGGATTCTCGTTATATCTGTTTCTATCCGATGAACAAAACTCGTAATCTAGGCGACAACTGGTATATGCTTCCGATGGATGAACGTCGTGAAATGATTCGTAGTCATGGATTGATAGGACGCAGTTATGCAGGTAAAGTCAAACAAATCATTACCGGCTCTGTTGGACTGGATGATTGGGAATGGGGCGTAACGTTATTTGCAGACGATGCTCTTCAATTTAAAAAATTAGTATACGAAATGCGCTTTGATGAAGCAAGTGCTCGTTTTGGAGAATTTGGTTCATTTTATGTAGGTAGCATCTTAGATACAGATAAATTTGAAGAAATGCTCAAACTTTAATCTCTTTTACGTTTGATTTGGATACCAATTAGTTACCAATCATAAACAGAATATCTACTCAAAAACCTCTGCGTTGTCTTACTGACTACCTTATGCAGAGGTTTTTTTGTTGTTTATATTTTGCATACAATAGCTTGTTTATACATTCATGTTCTATTAGTACTTGAGACTCAATAATAAGAAAAATAATTTCTTATTTATATATCTTTTTGTCGAAACATATACATAAATACAGAAGAATTGACGATATAAACAACAATTAAGGGCTCAAAGTCGCATAACATCATTTGCATAGTGGCATAGAAAAGAGGGGTACTTATGACGTTAAAAGTCAAATTGATTCTATTAGTAATGGCGACTGCTATTCTAATTGCTGTCCCTATTGGATGGTCAGCACTGTATATTATCAAAAATCAAGCTACAAAATCAGTCAATACCACACTTCAAAATACAGTGTCTCAAGCAGTCACACAAGTCGATGGTTGGATTAATACCAACAGTAAAGTAATCGAAACCCTCGGCTCTGTTATCAATGCAACAGTGCCACTCAATCAAATCACCTTACAACATCTACAAGTCTTTAAAGATGCTTCAAATGCGAAAAGTATATCAGATATTTATTTTGGACTTGAAAATGGCAAATTTGTCGATGGAAGTGAATGGGTTCCTGACGCTGGTTATGATGCTAGGCAACGTCCGTGGTATCAAAAAGCCAAAGAAACTAATGCGTTATCTATTAGCGATCCTTATTTAGATGCAACAACAGATGGTTACGCAATCTCTATTGCAACACCACTAAAAAACAATCAGGGCAATTTTGCAGGTGTATTGTCTGAAGATATCTTGTTATCAACGATTACAGATTATATTAACAATATCAAAATTAGCGGTGGTTTTACCTTTTTATTAGATCAACATGGTAATGTGATGTCTCATCCTAATGCGGATTTTATTAATAAACCTCTTAAAGATCAAGCCGATTATAGCGCTATTGCAGATACGTTGCTAAGTCAAAATTCAGGTAGTACCGAGTACACCTATAAAGGTGATCCTCAATTACTCTATTACAGTAAAATTCCAGGTACCAATTGGATTGTTGCTTCTTCCACTTCTAAAAAATTAGCTTTTGCAGAATACACACAATTACGCAATCAATATACGATTGCTATTATCATACTAACGTTACTATTTGTTGCTTTTGCTTTCTGGGTAGCTGTTCGTATCGTCAAACCTATTGTCTTTTTGAAAAAAAGTGCTCAACAATTAGCTGAAGGTGATCTTACTGTTCATGTTCCAGTTAAAGGCAAAGATGAAGTGGCTCAACTAGCCACTGCTTTTAATACGATGTCTGCTGCTCTTCGTCACTTGATTCAAACGGTATCGCAGTCTGCTCATGGAGTAAATACAGCTTCTTCTGAAATGTATCGTAATGCTTCTAATTCAGGAGATATCGCTGGACAGATTTCTACCGTTATCGAAGAAATTGCTCGCGGTGCTGTCGAACAGGCCGAATCGATTCAATCCGGTGCTGAAATGGTGATGACGATGACCAATTCTTTAGACAAAGTATCTAGCAGTGCAGAGCAAGCTGCTCATATGATCACTCAAGTGAATGAAGCTATGAATCGCGGTACCGAAGCTATCAGTCAACAGACCGCGTTGTCTCAAGCCGGGCAAGCTTCCACTCGACGCGTAGAAGATTCTAATGCAATTTTGATCCAGAAATTAGATGAAATTGCTCAGATTACAAACGTGATTCGCGAAATCAGTAGCCAGACCAATCTATTATCGCTTAATGCTGCAATCGAAGCAGCACGTGCAGGCGAACATGGTGCAGGATTCGCTGTTGTCGCCAGTGAAGTTCGTAAGCTAGCCGAGCAAGCTGCTCATTCCGCTTCCGATATTGATGCGTTACTTATTCAATTAAATGAAGCAGGCAAACAAAGTTCACTAGAATTATCTTCATTCCGCGATACGACAGTGCAACAGCAACAATCTGTTAATGAAACTAAAAACTCTTTTGAACATATTCGTCAATCGGTAGATGATATTATTTCACGTATCGGTCATGTGTCAGAAGGAATCACTACACTCAAGTCTAATGCTAATCAAGTATCTGATGTCATTACTGGACTTGCAGCAGTATCTGAACAAAGTGCCGCTTCTACAGAGCAAGCAGCTTCTTCAACCGTAGAACAAACGCAATCGATTACCAGTATTTCGACTTCATCCAAACAATTGTCTGAAAGTGCCAACCATTTACTACAAGAAATCGGACAGTTTAAAATCGAAGATTCTTCAGCTACAACTCCGACTTTTACCAATAATAAGCAATAATTGTATATCCCAAAAAAAAGCTATGTTCTTTTATAAAGAGCATAGCTTTTTTTGTTATATATTTATTCATTAATTCTTCATCTTATATTTAATATTTTATTCCATTTGCGAAATGAAACATTTATTTTTAGGACTAAAGAATCATTATTGTGACAGATATATTAAAAATAAAGAAAATTATTGTCGGAAAAGGTAATTAATTAAAGTTTGGATGACGATATAAAGAACAAGCAACTAGATGATATCCAGACTTGTTCGTTATTTTTATATATGTATAGAAAAGAGGAGTATATATGACTTTAAAAGTAAAATTGATTTTGCTTGTTATAGCCACTGCTATTTTGATTGCTGTTCCTGTGGGTTGGTCTGCTCTATACATTATCAAAAAACAAGCCACTCAATCGGTAGATGCCGATGTCAAAAAAACAGTAACTCAAGGTGTTACACAAATCAATGGTTGGATTAATACGAATAGTAAAGTAGTAGAAACACTAGCTTCGTTAATCAACAGCACTGTTCCTCTAGATCAAATTACATTAAAACATCTGCAAGTTTTTAAAGATGAGAGTAACGCAAAAAGTATTTCAGATATTTATTTCTCGTTAGAAGATGGTACTTTTCTGGATGGTAGCGATTGGGTTGCTCCCGCAGGTTATGATGCTCGAACAAGACCATGGTATCAAGAAACTAAAAAAGCCAACAAACTATTTATCAGTGCTCCTTATGAAGATGCTGGTACCAAAACATATAAAGCGATCTTTATTGGTGCTCCTCTGAAAGACCCTCAAGGCAACTTTGCTGGTGTAATCGCGGAAGATATTTTATTATCTACGATTACTAGCTATATCGATACGCTTAAAACAAATAACGGTTTTACCTTTTTGATCGATCCCAATGGAAATGTAATGTCTCACCCTGATGCTTCTTTTGTTAACAAACCACTTAAAGATCAAGCCGATTATGCCAATATAGCCGATACTCTACTTAGTCAAAATTCAGGAAGCGTTGAATATAGTTACAAAGGCGATCCTCAATTACTGTATTATGAAAAAATTCCAGGAATCAATTGGATTGTTGCTTCTTCTACTTCTAAAAAACTAGCTTTTGCTGAATACACACAATTACGTAATCAATATACGATAGTTATTATCGCCCTTACTTTATTGTTCGCTTTGTTAGCTTTCTGGGTAGCTGTTCGTATCGTTAAACCGATTATCCTTCTGAAGAAAAGCGCTCAACAATTAGCTGAAGGCGACTTAACAGTGATTGTACCTGTTAAAGGCAAAGATGAAATTGCTCAGTTAGGCACTGCTTTTAATACGATGTCGACCGCTTTACGTAACTTAATTCAGACTGTGTCTCAATCAGCGGTAGGTGTCAATCAAGCATCTACTGAAATGTATCGTAATGCTACCAATTCAGGCGATATCGCAGGTCAAATTTCTACTGTTATTGAAGAAATTGCTCGTGGCGCAGGCGATCAAGCCGAATCGATCCAATCCGGTGCTGAAATGGTGATGGATATGACAGGTTCTCTGGAAAAAGTAGCTGCCAGTGCTAATGAAGCTTCGCATATGATCAGTGAAGTGAATGATGCGATGCAGCGTGGTACACAAGCGATCTCTCAACAAACATCATTAGCGCAAGCCGGACAAGAATCTACTCAACGGGTAGAAGCTTCTAATGCTATTTTATTGAACAAATTAGATGAAATCGCTCAGATAACGAATGTGATTCGCGAAATCAGTAATCAAACTAATCTTTTATCTCTTAATGCTGCGATTGAAGCTGCACGTGCCGGTGAACATGGAGCAGGATTCGCTGTTGTTGCCAGTGAAGTGCGTAAGCTAGCTGAACAAGCTTCTCATTCCGCTTCTGATATTGATGCACTATTAATTCAATTAAACGAAGCAGGTAAACAAAGTTCACTTGAATTATCTTCGTTCCGTCATACGACTGTTCAACAGCAACAATCTGTCGATGAGACTAAAGATTCTTTTGAACAAATTCGCTCATCGGTAGACGGTATTATTTCACAGATCGCTCATGTATCGGATGGAGTCACTTCTCTAAAATCAAGTGCTAACCAAGTATCTGATGTAATTACAGGGCTTGCGGCTGTATCCGAACAAAGTGCTGCTGCTACAGAAGAAGCCGCTTCTTCTACAATCGAACAGACTCAATCGATTGCAAGTATCTCTACTTCATCCAAACACCTGTCTGAAAGTGCAGATCATTTATTAAAAGAAATCGGACAATTCAAAATTCAAGCAGATGCTCCTACTCCTTCCGCTACAACAAAGCACAACAATGCCTCTTAATACACAACACAAAAAGCCAGGTTCCTTATAAAGGACCTGGCTTTTTGATGAGCATTTCAAATTAGACTTCTTCAGACAAATCTTGATCACGTTCTAATGATGCTAGATATTCCTGATCATCACGATCTCGTGCACGACTTTTGTCTTTCAAACGTTCGATCGCTGGTAAGATTAGAATATCGATTTCTTTTTGGATAGGATAAGCAAGATCATAACGACCCTGCTCTTCCAAAAATCCACCGACTTCAATCAATCCATTATACCGATCCAGCTCTTCACGCGTAAGAAGCCCACGTACCTGAACGCTACAGTGACGCATCTTATAAGAATTTTCCTTTTTTCATTACAAGCGATACGCCGCCAATAATAAATAGGTAACGAATATCGATCACTTTTTTCAATTGAGCAGCAACGAAACCTTTCAATTTGCGATCTCCAACAACACCTACTGCTTCGCCTTTACCAAGCGATGCTACAGTACCTTTGTTGCTGAATACAAATTTCTTAGGTTGTTGTCCACGAATAGCAGCTACGATGTTTTGTGCACAAAGTACACCTTGTTGCATCGAAATTTGCGCTGTAGGTGGGTAAGGACGACCTTCTGCATTAAACATCAACGAGCTATCGCCAATGATGTATACATTTTCGTATCCTGGTGCACGCAAGTATTCGTCGATTTTAACGCGTCCACGCATAGCTTCAAATCCAGCTTGCTCAACAAGACGGTTACCGCGGATACCACCTGTCCATACGACAGTGTTTGCATGGATTTTTTCAGAATTTTCACCAACGATAACACCGTCAGTTAGACATTCTTTGATCGCAACACCAATTTTGAATGTTACGCCTTTATTTTGTAGAACTTTCATAGCATACTCAACCAATTCAGGATCGAAACCTGGCAATGCTGTTGGAGCTGCTTCTACATTGTACAATTTAACTTCAGAACGGCTAATACCATGAGTTCTGCACAATTCTTGTAGACGATCAGACAATTCACCAACAAACTCGATACCTGTGAAACCTGCGCCACCGACTACGAAAGTCAAACGCTCTGGTTTTTTATCTACTTTGTAAGCTGTAAATTGAGCTTCAATGTGATCACGGATTTTACGTACAGAGTTGATACTGCGAATCGTCATCGCATTTTCAAGCATACCTGGGATACCGAAAGTTTCTGGTTCGCCACCTAGGCAAATGATCAAGTGATCATAAGACAATGTTCCGTCTTCCAAAATAACTTTTTTCTCTTGCGGGATGATTTCTTGTACATTCGATTTAACAACATCGATTTTGAACTCATCCACTAATTTGGAAATTTGCTCACGCGCATTATCCAATTTGTCTGTACCTGCTGCTGGCATGTGCAAGTGTGTTGTAAAGTAATGATAGTCATGGCGGTTAACCAAAGTTACGTCAGCCTCATTATAGTTCAGTTCTTTTTGCAAACGTTGTGCAGCAAGAATACCTGCATAACCTGCGCCCAAAATAACAATTTTAGGAATGCTACTCATATTCATTTTCCCCTTCCAATGATTCACTTAGAATGTATTTCATTGAAGTACATCGCCTACATTAATACTTGGTAAAGATCATTAACAATAGACTTTGCACTGAAACGATAAAATCAGTTAAAATAGTTGATACCCATATATAACCATGATTGCTCTGTATACCTTCATAAAATTGTGAAAATATACACAACAGTAGACAAATGATTACATTCATCATAAAAGCGCAATAGGATATGTCACATTATATTGTACTCTTTCTAGCGGATATGTTCAAAAAAATTTACGTTTTCTGAAAAAAATGTTCTATTTTCGTCACATGACATCATTAGCCCAACTGAAATGATATCTATTTTTCTTTAAAATATCAAGAGTAAATTTAATTTTTTATCTATCTTTTTATATATTTTTATGCATTAGAAAGATGCGGTTTATTTATTTTTTGTTTACTTTTATAGATTGCGATAAGATGGATACGAGCGGTTTGGAGAATTGTCGTTTTAAAAATATTCTCTTTATGATATATAATTGGGTAAGATCGAACTAATTTACGGAGGTGCTTGTGAAGTGTCATCTACAACAAACAACGAACTAAGCGATATTATTATTATTGGTGGAGGGCCTGCCGGGATGTTTGCTGCTTTTTATGGCGGTATGCGTCAAGCGTCAGTGAAACTAATTGAAAGTATGCCTCAACTTGGCGGACAATTAGCTGCCCTTTATCCTGAAAAATATATTTATGATGTAGCAGGATTTCCGAAAATCACAGCCCAAGAGCTAGTGAACAACTTACAACAACAGATGAATCATTTTGATTCTGATATTCGTTTGGAAGAAAAAGTACTTAATGTAGAAAAGAAAGCAGATCGTCACTTTGTCGTCACTACCGATAAAGGTACACATGAAAGTAAAGCGGTGATTATTACAGCAGGCGTAGGCGCATTTGAACCTCGTCGTCTAGATTTACCAAATGCTAGCCACTTTGAGAAAACCAATCTGCATTACTTTGTGAGCGATTTGAGCCGTTTTGCAGGTAAAAAAGTATTGATCAGTGGTGGAGGCGATTCCGCTGTCGACTGGGCGCTTATGATCGAACCGATCGCGGCTGAAGTATACTTGATCCATCGCCGTGACAAATTCCGCGCTCATGAACATAGTGTAGAGAACTTGAATGCTTCTGGCGTCAAAATCATTACACCGACAGAAATTACAGAATTGCACGGTGAAGACACGATAGAGCGTGTGACTCTTTCTCATGTCAAAACAAAAGAAACTCAAGAAATCGAAGTTGATGATGTTATTGTTAACTTTGGCTTTATCTCTTCACTTGGTCCTATCGCTGAATGGGGTATTGAGATCAATAGCAACTCTATTGTAGTCGATTCTCGTATGGAGACGAATGTAGAAGGCATCTTTGCTGCTGGAGATATCACCACTTACCCTGGTAAGCTTAAATTGATTGCTGTTGGTTTCGGTGAAGCACCTACCGCTATCAATAATGCTAAAGTATATGTTGATCCTGATGCGAAATTGTCTCCAGGACACAGTAGTAATATGAAAATGTAGTCTCATTTTATCAATGCTCTTTTCTTCATTGGATCAGGAATCCGTTGAAGAAAAGAGCTTTTTGTTGTGGTTTTGCGAAATGTTCACCTTTTGCTTGGATTACACCCCTCAATATGTCGTATAGTAAACATAAGATTATTTAAAATTTGCAGGAGGTGCCCTAGTGAGCGTTGGTGTATTTATTTTTCTTCGTATTATTATCGTGCTTGTATTGTTAGCGATTGCAGGACTTGTGTTTGCATTAAGTCGCAAATTTTTTAAAGAAAGTCGTAAAGGTGCAGGAATCGGCTTTTCGGTATTTGGATTACTTATTATTTCATTAATTGTACAAACGATATTTAATTTTAGTCTGATGAAGTAACGAAAAGGAGGTATGCCTGTGCAATGGTTAGCTATGCTTACGATGCTAACCGATCATTTGGGGTATGCTTTCTTTCCAGATGAACGGTATTTGCGTGTTATTGGTAGAATCGCTTTTCCTATCTATTGTTATTTTCTCGTACTTGGTTATCAACGTACACGAAATGTACGCAAATATACGATTCGACTACTGATTATTGCAGCTTTATCCCAACTTCCTTTTATGTACGCTTTTGACACTTACAATTTAAATGTAGTCTGTACGTTATTTCTTTCCTTGCTTTTACTGATCGCAATTGATAAACTATCACTGAAATATTTTCCGGTTTCACTTCTTCTGATCCTTGCTGTAGGCTGGTTGGCAGATCAACTACATACGGATTATGGGATGTACGGCGTTTTGTTAGTATTGGTATTTCGTTATACGATCGGCTATTGGGTGATTGTTGCTCATTTGGCGCTTACTATTGTGTTTGTGCTGTTTGGAGGATTTTCAGATATACAAGTATTTAGTGTTCTGGCAACGACTCTGATTGCAATTCATCTGCAATTGTATCCAAAAGCACATTTTTATTCACCTCCACGCTGGATATGGCGTTCCTTTTATCCCGCGCATTTAGCGATTATTGCGATCATACGTTTGGCATTTTAACAAATATAAATCGGGAATATATGACTTCCCGATTTTTTTCTGTGTTTATACAAAAAACCATCGCCTTATCAGTACATCTTAGAGTATAATCGTTACCGGAAGTAATCTGTCGGGTATAGGCAGTTTTAAATATAGGAAGGGGAACCCCCATGAAATCGAACAAAAAACACACACTTACAGAAGATATGGACTTTTTTACCGCTGGACTGTCTGGCAGTCTGATTACAGTATGGCAGGAAGATCCTGCTGGCGTATATTGTGAAATTGGACGTGGTTATGTAGAAGCATATACGAATGAATCTGTTCGTGTTCGGAATCTGCAATCTGGAACCAAAAGCTTATATTCTCGTGAATCGACTATGTTTCAAACGGATTGATTATGATTTGAATGTATATGTAAAAGCCAGTTGTCTGCTTTTTCTTTGTGAAGAGGAAGCGAGTAACTGGCTTTTTTGTGTTCTTTTTTCATTGTGCTTCAAATAATTCATCACATGATTATATACCACGTCGACATCTCTACTTTTTATAAAGTAGGGATTTTTTTATTTCTCCTTCTATGTCATTTAGATTACTGCATTGATCTACTTAACTGGCTGTTAGCTATATCTTAATTATTGTTAAGAATTTGTTCAGTATTTCTAAAGTATATGTTCATAGGCAATTCATATTACGCATCTATACTACGTGAAGAGGCATAAGACCTCGACGGAATAGATTATACAAATGTGTTATTACCTTTAGGAGGAATATGATTTATGAAAACATTAAAAGTACTTTCTGGTGTCGCTCTTTCCGCAGCTTTGTTACTAGGTTCTGTCTCTACTTTGTCTACAGCTCATGCAGCGACAACGACCAAATCGACAACAACAGCAGCTAAAGATGCCAAAGCAATGAATAATGTTTTGATCGGTAAAATAAAATCGATTAGCGGTAGCAAAATTACGTTATACAAATCTTCTACTCAACCGGATATCCCTGCTGGTAAAGAAGGAACGACTGCTCCAGCAGCAGGAGAAGCTCCTCCTAGCGGGACAGCGCCTGCTGCTCCTCCTAGTGGCTCTGCTCCAACCACAGGAACAGGAACGACTCCACCCGCTCAATCTTTCAGTACAACGACAACCAGTGTCACTGTAAGCAGTGCTACCAGTATTGTCAGCGTAACACGTGCCGCTGGTAGTACCAAAGCAACCGAAACGAAAAAAACATTATCCAGTCTTAAAGCAGGCGATGTTATTTTTGTAACACTGGCTTCCGGTACAACCAAAGTGACCAAAATCGAAATCATGCCTGCTACCACAGCTCCAAAAGCAACCACAACCATCAAATCGACAGCAAAATCAACCACAACTAAATGAACGATGATACACAAATAATCATCTAATTCGTCATTTTTAAAATATTTTTCAAATCTTTTTCCCACAAAATGTAAAGCATCTCTTGTTGAAACAATAAGGCAGTGAACCGTTGAAGCTAGCGGTTTCCTGCCTTTTTCTTTTATTTACTCTTGTTTAGACAATGTTATAGTTATGCTAGGGTTTTAATGTTCTATTCATTTTTAGTTCACATTGAGTTCATAATCGCTCTCTATACTTCCGTTTAAGGACGTGCCTATTGAACAGTCCTTCAAATCAAAGGAGGTATATTCATGAAGACACTTAAAGTATTATCTAACGTAGCTTTCTCAGCAGCTCTTATTGCAGGTGCTGTAGCAGCTCCATCTGCATTTGCAGCATCTTCTTCAGATCAATCGAAATCTACATCTGTACAATCACAGCAACGCGCGGTGCTTGCAGATGCACCTGCATTACCGGATGGAACAACTCCAGTTCCTCCTACTGATCTTCCTACTCCACCTGCACCTGGTAAACATGGTGGCCCAGGATTGAAAGGTGAAAAAGCAGATGTTATCGGTCAAATTAAATCGATCAATGGTAACCAAATTACAATAACAGCTCCTGAAAAACCACCGTTACCTGCAAACGATCGTAAAGCAACTAATAAATCTGGGTCTACCTATACAAAATCATCTACAAAAGCAACAGTCAGCAAAGATACGTATAGCAAACCGCAAGGACCTTTGCCAGAAGGAACAAGTGTAACAATTAATGTCTATAGTGGCACAGATATTGTCAAAACGTCACACAGTCCAGAAAAAGGACATGTTGAAACGACTATTTCATTATCAGACCTTAATGTTGGCGATCATATCGCGGTAACACTTGCATCAGATACCAGTAAACAAGCAACTAAAATTGAAGTACATGAAGCTCCACAACCACCAGCAAATGGAGGAACGCCTCCTACACCACCTGCACCTAAAGACGGAAGCACTCCGCCAGCTCCACCAGTACCAGCAGATGGAAGTACTCCTCCTACACCACCGGCTCCACCTGTAGATGGAAGTACCCCACCTACGCCACCGGCAAATGCTTCTGCTCCAGTAGCGACAGAAGAATCTTCTTCATAAAATAACGATATTTATCTATAGATGAGTATAAAAAAAGAGTGAACACTTTTGTTCACTCTTTTTTGCTATATTATTAGCTATCTGTAGATGTGGTATCTGTTACTGAAGAGGTTGAACTAGAAGTATCACCTTTCATCTGACCACCTCTCATTCCACCTCCCATACCAGTACCAATCTGAATCTGGTCTGCTAACGAAGAATCGTCAGCGTTCAACCATACGTTAATAACATCATCTGCTTTCAGATCAGAAAGTGCTTTAGTTGTAGTCGTCATTTCATTATTTTCTATGGTCATTGCAGAGATCACTGTACTATCTGATACAGTAATCGTCACTGTTTCATCAGAAAACATATCTTTTCCGCCCATACCGCCTTGTTTAGACGAAGCAGCGTTGGTTGCACTATCATCGGTAGTACCTGATGTTCCAGACGTAACTGGAGCTTGTGAGCCTGCATTCGCTGGCACTTGCGCAGACTCTCCATCAGGCGTAGCTGGAGGAACTTGTCCACCATCTGCTGGAGAAGCACCCCCATCACCTGGTTGTCCTTGTGGTGGTGCACTCATGCCACCGCTGCCTCTACCTTTACCCATCTGAGAAGGATCTATCGTTGATTTGTATAACGTGATATTGTTGCCATCGATAGATTTGATTTTACCGATCAGATCAGCCGTTGCTTGTTCTGTGCCTTGTTGAGCGATATCTTGACCTTGTGTAGTAGCGTCAGTTGCAGAAGCATTTGCTGTATTTGTCGCCTGTGCTGTCGATGCGGTGTCACTATTTGTACTGCATCCCGCTAACATCGCGAGCGCCATCGTTGTTCCTAAAAGGAATGTCCATTTTTTCATCTCAATTGCCTCCTTGTGTGTAGCCTGTCATCCTATGATGTACTGGCTGTAAAGCTATTGTAAAAGAGGCATATGAACTCCTTGTGAATAGTTGTTAAAAAGATTTTAAGGTTTCTGTTATGTTAGTGACTTTTTTAATTAGAGCTACCCAAAACCATAGTGATCTTGTTCATCGTATATCTTCTGTCATGTTGTAATTACACTTTTAACATCGAGCGATAAGAAAGAGTTAGTATATTTTGCGGTTGCAATCCTAGCCATATGCGTCCATATAATTCTAGCCCTGTAGAAGCTGTAGTCAGTGCATGATTGGCTCCACCACGGATATCCCGATAGATTTGCGAAAGTGGATTAGCATCTGCAATCACACTACCCCCACTTTCGACCATCAACATATCTATACTTTCTGTGCACAACATAGCAGCATATCCGATATCGGTTTGAATTTGAGCAAATTCTTTTTCAGTAAATAATTGTTTGGTCTGGATATGATACTCAAGACTTTCGATAGAACGATTAATGTGTAAATGCGCTGATTCGATCTTCATAGCAGCAAGCCCTACTTTATACTGAATATGCCCTACTTCTGCTTGGATGCTGTGAGTCGTCATCGTTATTCCTTTACGCTTAGCTGTTTCAACAAAATAGTCCAGCCCTCCTCTAGCTAACCCTAGAATAGCGCTTATGCCGGTAGTAAGTGTTGTTATAATATTAGTATATGGTTTGTATTCGTAGAAACGTTCTAACCCTGCCGCCGGAGCATTTTGATGGTCTTCTATATTCGTATTCTGCTCCACAACATACACTTCAGGAATAAATACATTATTGATTTGTAGACTATTACTTGATGAACCTCTCAGACTCATAGTGTACCAGTCATCTACAATCGTAACTTCACTCATCGGTATTACTGCTAACAGCATGCTTGCATTTTCCTTAGACGACTGAGCATCTTTTAGATTGAGTAACGCGTGTGTAGCATGTTTGGAACCTGAACCAAATCCCCATAAACCATGTTCTACTACATATCCCCCTTCTACTTTTTGGACATTCACTTTACGTCCTTGCAATACCGAACAGAATCGAACTTCTTGCTCTTTTTCAAAAATCAAATCCAACACCTGAGGATGTAAAGATAAAGCGGCATTAAAATTATTACCGTTCACAATCTGTACTACCCAACCTGCTGAACCATTTCCTTTAGCTACTTCTGAAATAATTTCTACTAACGCGTGCATACTTACTTCATATCCACCATATTTGCGAGGAGTCGAAAGTCTGAATAACCCTGCCGCCGAAATCTGCTCGATCAGTTCTTCTGGAATATGTCGCTCTTCATCTATTTGCTGTCCATATTTTCGCAATAAAGGGAACAAGTCTGTTGCGCGTTGTAAAAGTTGCTCTTCTTCGTTCGTAAGTTGATATCTTGCATCTAAATTAGTCATATCTATCTCTCCTTATTTTCTACAGATGTATACTAATTGCTGTTTGTAGTTTAAATAGTATGATGTATAATTACTCACAACAAGAATCAAAACGCTGAATATGTAGAATAACAATACAGATTGGAGCTTTTGTATGGATAAAAAGAAAGAAGATCTTCGAGTCAAACGCACCCATAAATTGTTACAGCAAGCTTTATTAGAACTTATCGAAAAACAAAGCTTTGAAACGATTACAGTTAATCAAATTTGTGATCTAGCTATGGTTCATCGAACTACCTTTTATACTCATTACAATGATAAATTTCAATTGCTTTCGCATACATTAAGACAGATTGCAGAAGAAGAATTTAAAGTTGCTCATCATACACCTACAGAGATTTTTCAAGAATTACTAACCGTTACTACCAAGCATAAAAATTTATTTTCTCAACTGTTATCTGAAGAAAAAGATTCCTTACGCAATATTATTCGTCGTGATATGGGAGACGGCATTAAAGAATACGTTACTGCTCATTCTACACATATGAGCAAAATTGATATTGAAATTAAAGTAGAAGCTTATGTGGGCGCTATATTAGGGGTGCTTCATTGGTGGATAGATAACAGACTATCGATCGATCAAGAACAGTTGCACACCAAATTAAAATCAATCATGGATTGGGATTTTCTTAAAAATTAGAATAGTAAAGATTAATATGGTGCACAGGTTGAGGTATACTTAAATAGAAGAACGATTTGTTCTATACATATAATGCAGAATGGAGTGTTAAATATGTTACAACTACTGAACCCTACCAATATTGCAGAAGAGTTAGCTAAAATTACAGAACACTGGTCACCACGAGTGATTGGACAAGTGAATGATCAATATGTCAAAGTCGCTAAAGTCAAAGGTGAATTAGTCTGGCATAAGCACGATCATGAAGATGAATTATTTTTAGTCGTTTATGGCAAGCTTGTGATTCGCTTAGAAGACACTGAAGATGTTACGCTGGAAAAAGGGGAATTTTATATCGTGCCTAAAGGAGCAATGCATAATCCACTAGCAGAAGAAGAATGCGGATTGGTATTGATTGAATCGGTAAGCACCAAGCATACAGGTGATGTGGAGTCTCCATTAACCAAGTCGATCGAAGATCAACTGTCATCTTAATACCCATACTCAACCTATCAAGGAGCTGTTGTCTATGTGGAGCAAAGATGGAATTATTTCACTGATTGGAACGTTTTTATCGATTATTGGCAATATTATGATTATTTCTGAACATCCTTATGGCAGAACCGTATTAATTGTGAGTATTTATGTGATGATAGCAGGATTAATCTTCTTAATGATTCAGAAATACCGTAAACAAAAAGTGAATATTTAAATAACAAAAGCGAAGCCCGTTAAGATCAGGTTTCGCTTTTTTGATATTTTAAATTTTACAACCTGTTCAAACCAACCTTTTATTGAAAAAATAAAATATCACTTACTTTCCAAGCCAAGAAAAACATGCCTACTGCTGCCAAATACACCCCGCCCATAAATGCCCATGCGTGTTCATCTATTGTCGCCATGATCGTATCCTCCTTTTTGCAATTTCAATATAGGTTCAATTCTAATTACATGTATCTCTAAATCCTGTATACAAAAAAAAGACCCCGAAATACGTGAATGTACGCTTTCGAGATCTTTTTAATTTCATCGTTATTTACGAAAGGATCTTAATCTTCGCAAGGTTGAGCCAATACTTCGTCTTCTTCGCGTGTACGGAAACTTGATCCGCAACCGCAAGTTGCTACAGCATTTGGATTATGAATCGTAAATCCACCACTCATACCGGATTCTTCAAAATCCACTTCCAAACCGTTCAAGTATTTCAGGTCTTCTTTATCCACAACGACTTTCATATCTTGAATAGTCATATATATATCTTTATCCGTTTCTTCGCTATCAAAGCCCATAGCATAAGAGAATCCACTGCAACCGCCCGGGTTTACACCGATGCGTACGAATAGACCGGGTATGTCTTGATCTTCCATAATGCCTTTCATGCGTGAAGCTGCTGCATCACTAATTGTAATCAATGATATCCCCTCCTTTTCTTTTTCATTATACTCTTCTGTTCCACTGCACTCAAGGCTTATTCATTACGCAGAATCTTTCATTTTTTAAGTAATTGTATTGCCCGCGTTACATGAGAGGTTTATAATGGGTAAGTGAAGGATGACAGGAAATGTCGAAATTCTGTCAAAAACAAAACATCGTTACACCTTATGTGCCGTTGTAACTTTTTTCACATTAATTCTTCAAATCAGGTGACTATGTTATGTAATTTGTTGTATATTATATAGTATGCGTTCAAAGATGAAGTTATTTTGGCATTTTTATTGTTAGGATTCACAGCATATATGGTGTGCTTTTTTTAATTGCTATTATTCATTGACTCCTTATTGGTGTAAGACAATGACAAGAACGTCTTACAAGATTCGGACATCACAGAAGATAGACAGAAGTTTTAAGGAGAACAGGAGGAACCTAGCATGTCTACTATTATTACACCACAAACCGATACCCGTATGGCAGAAATTTTCCACAAAGTACGTACTGGTGAGCGTTTATCTATTGAAGATGGGGTATATCTATATGAGAGTGATGATATCCTTACCATCGGACAAATGGCGAATGAAGCGAACTTACGCAAAAATGGTAAAAAGGTTTATTTTATTGAAAATATGAGTCTATATTTTACCAATGTATGTGAAGCTCATTGCGCATTTTGTAACTTCCGTAAAGACGAAGGCGAAGAAGGTTCTTATACACTAAGTGGTCAGGAAATGGTTGATTATGTTCAACAACATTATCATCCTGGCGTTCGTGAATTCCATATTGTTGGGGGTCACAATAACAATGTACCTTTCCAATATTATGTTGATTCTCTTCAAGCGCTCAAAGAAGCTTTTCCAGAAGTAGTATTAAAAGCTTATACTGCGGCTGAAATTGATTTCTTTACACGTATCAGTGGATTGAATATCGAGCAAGTACTCACCAAATTACGTGAAGCAGGATTGCAATCGTTAACCGGTGGTGGCGCAGAAATTTTATCGGATGAATATCGTAAGAAAATGCGTGTCGATAAAGCAAACGTAGATCGTTATCTAGAAGTGCATCGTACTGCTCACAATATGGGTATG
This sequence comes from Paenibacillus nicotianae, assembly GCF_042681745.1. Lineage (NCBI taxonomy): Bacteria > Bacillati > Bacillota > Bacilli > Caryophanales > Paenibacillaceae > Paenibacillus > Paenibacillus nicotianae. Next base: position 175,378 of record NZ_JBHUGF010000009.1, read on the forward strand.
CGTACACACACAACGATGTTATACGGTTCGATTGAAAGCTATGAAGATCGTATTCGTCATATGGTGCAAATTCGTGAGTTGCAAGACGAAACGAATGGATTCCTTGTTTTTATTCCGTTGTCTATGCAACCGAAAAGCAAAAATGCAAGTATTATGCGTCGTAACTCGGCTTATGAAGATTTGAAAACAATCGCGATCAGCCGTCTGATGCTTGACAATATCGATCATATTAAAGCTTATTTCATCAATATTGGTACTCAATTAACACAAATGGCTTTAACTTTTGGTGCTTCCGATGCTCACGGTACCATTATCAAAGAACGTATCAGTCACGCAGCAGGTGCTTTGACTCCAGAAGGTTTAACTCGTAAAGAGTTGATCTGGCTGATCAAAGGTGCAGGACGTATTCCAGTAGAACGTGATACATTCTACAACGAAATTCAAGTATACGAATAGTCTTTACGTCTATTCAACATTTCATCATACCCCGGGCTTTACTTAATCATACAGTGGATACCTTTTGGATATCGTATCGCTGTATCTTAGAAGTAAAGCCCGTTTATACGCCTTAAAGCTGTCAATATGTGGCTTTTTGGGCAAAAAAGGCATCACCCGGCTCACCGCTCTGCCTTCTCTGCGCCGGATGACTTGCCTCTATGTTTATGATTTTTGAAATCATTATGACTATGGGGATCATGCGCGATTCTCATCTATTTATTATCTACCAGAAGGAGAAGATATCATGAAAAATTTAGTTATACTCGGTGCAGGTTATGGTGGGGTTACATTGGCCCACGAATTATTAGATCACAAGATTCCAGCAGACACACAAATTATTTTAGTAGATCGCATGCCTTTCCAGGGGCTGAAAACAGAATATTATGCGCTAGCAGCAGGTACTGCTTCTGATCTTGAATTGCGTGTAAAATTCCCAACACATGCCAAAATCACTACTCGTTATGGCGATGTAACAGGTATTAATTTAGAAGATAAAGTCATTTCTTTTGAAGATGGCGAACCATTGACTTACGATCAAATGGTGATCGCTTTAGGCTGTACCGATAATTTCCACGGTGTCCCTGGCGCTGCTGAATATACCAGTACAATTCAATCATTCACAGCTACTCGCGATACGTACTTAAAAATTAATAATTTGCCGCCACAAGCTACAGTGAATATTGTAGGCGGAGGATTAAGCGGAATAGAGATTGCAGCAGAGATTCGTGAAAGTCGTGAAGATCTAAATGTGCGTATTCTAGACCGTGGTGAGCGTCTATTGTCCTCTTCTCCTCCACGTTTATCTAAATATGTAGAAGAATGGTTCCGCGAGCATAATGTAGAAGTTCGCAACCATATCAATATCAGTCGTGTAGAAGGATCTTGCGTCTACAATGGTGAATCTGAGCGTATTCCTGCAGATGTAACGGTCTGGACAGCAGGTATTCGTCCTGTTCCATTGATCGATGAATTGAATGTCAATCAAGATAACTCTGGACGTGTGATTCTGGATGATTTGTATCGTATTCCAGGTCGTCCTGAAGTATTTGTATGCGGAGATTGTGCTTCTCTTCCTTTCGCAGCTAGTGCACAAGCGGCAGAAGCCCAAGCGGAGCAGATTGCGAATGTAATTGTAGCAGGTTGGAAAGGTGAACAACCAAAAGTACAACCACTCAAACTTAAAGGTACTTTGGGTGCTTTAGGTAAAAAATCAGGCTTCGGTACAGGATTTGGATTCGGTGGCAAAAGTTCAGTTACCGGTAAAGTGCCTCGTCTCCTGAAAAGTGGCGTGCTCTGGATGTCCAAACATCATTTCGGCTAGGATTACTTTTTCAGTTGTCCCTGCTTGATATAGATCGTTATGATTATGTTGTTGCTTGTTCCACAAAAAAAAGCTGATCTCAATCTAAATCGAGATCAGCCCAAGCATCAGCTTCATTAACCTTTTCTAAAATTAACGTATATAGTGTCTCTGCATCTTCCGATGCCACGATTTCTCCGTTCACTAAAGCATAAGGCATAGCATAACATTGACCACAATTGCCCAGACAACCGTATTCTATAATATCATAGTCAGGATCTGCTTCTAATTTCTTCATTACCTGATCTGTGCCGGTATGCATATTGCTCTGGCAAAACTCTATAATCGGTCTCATATGTGTATTCCTCCAATCGTTGTACCTTGAACATCATACACTAAAATGTGTCTGAATATGCACCTATATTGTCATTTTTAGAAAGAAATTTGAAATGAGTATAAAAATCATTGCGTAAATGCTGAAATTTTGGTGTATTTATACTATAATATAGTTACGAAAGGAGTTGAACAATATGAGTGAAAGTGTACAAGTAGAAATGTACGATGAAGTATTGGAAGTTCTGGACAAATTGCGTCCATTCTTGCAACGCGATGGCGGCGACGTTGAATTAGTAGACGTTGAGGATGGTATCGTTAAGCTTAAGTTGATGGGAGCTTGCGGTAGTTGCCCAAGTTCAACAATCACGCTTAAAGCTGGTATCGAGCGCGCCCTTTTCGAAGAAGTTGAAGGTGTGCAAGAGGTTGTCCAAGTATTCTAATTCAGACTTTTCTATACAGAGGTAATCATAGATTGCCTTCGTGGCATAACAAAAAGCGTCTTGTTTCCTTCGGGGAACAGGACGCTTTTTTTGTTGGTGACTGTTGTTTTTAATATCCAAGTTCAGATTATAGATGTACTCTACAGCCTAGATACGCTCGCTTTCAATCTATCCTTTAATATAAGGACGAATCGGATCAAGCCCACCCGAGATGTCCATAATATTGCCTGTAATAAAGTCAGAATCGGAATGACATAGGTAAGAAATCACGCGCGATATATCTTCTCCACTTCCGGGACGACCACGCGGCGTTTCATCATCACTCAGATCAAGCACATCAGCTATCCGCTTTTCTTTGTTGTCTCCCCGAATATCTCCAGGACAGATCATATTAATCGTAATCGCATTTTCCGCTTCTTCTACAGCCAACGTTTTGGTAAACGAAACCAATCCTACTTTGGCTGCCGCATAGACTGCACGCTGAGGCCAGGATCTGGATTCAGCCGCATGTCCAAATCCAAAATGAATAATGCGTCCCCATTTCTGCTGGCGCATATGAGGTAATACACGATGGTCTAATAACATCGCTCCAATAAGATTACCTTGCATCAAAGACATAATCTCTGCACGCTCATAATCAGCGAATAAACGGCGTTCCCGGATAAAAGGGCCTGCATTATTTACAAGAATATCAATACCGCCTAGTTGCTGTTCTACCTCGTCTACAAGCCGGTCTATATCTTCTTCAATAGAAATATCTGCTTGTACAGCGATACAACGTACCCCCATATTTTCAATACGAGATTGTAGACGTACAGCCTCTTCATGACTATTCATATAATTTAGAGCAATATCACAGCCTTGACTCGCTAGCGTAAGCGCCGTCATTTTTCCTAATCCTTTGGCACTGCCTGTAATCAGGGCAATTTTCCGATCCAAAAAAGTTCCTCCTCTAAACAATGCTATCGCATATCTTCTACTTATATTTCACTTCTATCCTATAATACGTTTGTATTGTCACTTTTGGATGATACTTATTCTTATCTAGTGTACAGACCTTGACCTATAGATGTCAAAAGGATCATCAAACAACACCGCAACTAGGAATACGAACAGCAAAAAGATAGTTTATAATAGATATATTACGCTGTTTGGTAGAAGGAGGTATATTCGATGAATACTAGCAAAACCAATGCGATGCGCATTTTAGACAAAGCCAATATTTCATATGAGATTATCGAATACGACAATAAAGATGGCAAAATTCATGGTAACGCCGTTGCCGCTAAAATTAATAAACCACCTGAAATGGTATTCAAAACATTAGTGATCCAAAGTAAAGATAACTTATTTATTTTTGTGATTCCAGTAGGCGCCGAATTAGATCTTAAAAAAGCAGCCAAAGCAGCGGGAGAAAAGAAACTAGATATGCTACCTGTAAATGAATTGCAGAAATGGACAGGTTATATTCGAGGAGGCTGTTCTCCTATCGGCATGAAGAAATTGTATCCTACTTTTATCGATGAAGAAGCGATGATCCTTGAAACGATGATTGTCAGCGCAGGCAAAATAGGGATGCAAGTAGAACTTGCTCCACAGGATCTTATAGAGGTGACTCGTGCTATACATACACCTCTCGTTCATGATGTTATCATTGGAGAAAATCGTGCCAATACAATATAAAACTATGAATTTTTAATAATGCCGAATAAAAAGTAAACACCTAAAAAGGGCATGACTTATAAAAAAGTCATGCCCTCTTGAAATAAATTCAGTAATTACGTTTTAATTAAAATGCAGGGATTACAGCACCATTGTACGTATCTTCGATGAATTTTTTAACATCATCAGATGTTAAAGCTTTTTTCAATTTTTCGATAGCTGGATCATTTTGGTTGTCTTCGCGAGTGACCAGGTAGTTCGCATAAGGTGCGCTACTTGTTTCTGTCAACAATGCAGATTTAGGATCGATTTTAGCTTCTAATACATAGTTCATGTTAATCATACCCAAGTCTACTTGATCCAATTGTCTAGTGATAAAAGCAGCATCCATCGGTGTAAATTTAAAGTTTTTAGGATTAGCTGTAATGTCTTTTACAGAAGAAGTGATATTTGTTTTGTCTTTCAATTCAATCAATCCATTGTTAGCAAGCAAAATCAAAGCGCGTGCTCCGTTAGATACTTCGTTAGGAATAGCGATATTTGCACCGTCTGGCAATTCATCGATAGATTTATATTTTGTAGAATAAGCTCCAAAAGGCTCGATGTGTACAGGTTGTACAGCTTTTAACGTCATACTACGAGATTTGTTTTGCTCTTCAAGGTAAGGCAATGTTTGGAAGTAGTTCGCATCTAACTGTTTACCGTTCAATTGAACGTTAGGTTGAATATAATCTGTAAATTCGACGACTTGTAAATTAACGCCTTCTTTAGCAAGTGCAGGTTGAATATGCTTTAAGATTTCAGCGTGAGGTACTGCTGTTGCGCCTACTTTCAATGTCACTGTTTCTGCTCCGCCTTCTGTTGTTCCTGTTGCTGCTGTGTTGTCTGCTGCTTTATTACCGCAAGCCGATACGATCGCAACCAACATAATACTTAGCAAAATCAAAGTCCATTTTTTCATCTTCTCTACCCCTTTGTTTGTTTTTTGATATTTAAGCTAATATATAAAGACGCTGAATATTTTTATGGCACATAAAGCTAGATATACTCAGCAGAATTACTAACCTTTATTTATGACCTGTTCAGTATTTTATAATCTAGCTTGATTCTTATCTTCTAGAAAAATGAACAACTAGACGATCACCAAGCATTTGTAGAATTTGTACAATAATCACCATGATGACGACAGCAACTAACATGATCGCTGTATCATAACGGTAATAACCATAGTTAATCGCAAGCGTTCCCAGTCCTCCTGCGCCGATCATCCCAGCCATCGCTGTATTCGACACTAGCGCAACAACAGTAACGGTCAAGCCTGCAAGTAGTCCTGGCATCGCTTCACGTACAAGAACGCGCGTGATAATCTGCCACAACGAAGCTCCCATAGCATTTGCTGCTTCAATCACACCACGATCAACTTCACGAAGTGCGGTTTCTACTAATCTAGCAAAAAATGGTGCGGCGGCTATTACTAATGGTGGTATCGTTCCAAGTACACCAATCGTTGTTCCTACTAGAATTTGCGTTAATGGCAATATGGCTACGATCAGAATAATAAATGGAACCGAACGCAAAATATTAACGATAAATGCGATAACTGCATAGAAATAACGAACCCAAGCTACAGTAGAACGCCCTGTAATAAATAACAAAATTCCTAAAGGTAATCCTAAAATTAATGTAAACAATCCAGAAGCTCCTACCATTTTGAGTGTATCTAAGGTCGCTGTCCCGAATTCATTCCAATCAATTTGTGAAAAATCTAATTCACCCATCAGTTGATCACCTCCACATCAAGACCTTCAGCGGTCAATCCATCGATTGTACGCGTAATGTCTCCTTCTGTTCCTTCAAAGCGAACTATCAACTGTCCATAAGGTACATTTTTCAATGTTGAAATCGTTCCTTGCAAAATAGCGAAATCTACTCCTGTTTGACGTACCGTTTGCGACAGAATCGATTCGTACGTTTTATCTCCTAAGAAAGACACTTTGACAGTCAATGAATTAGGAACATTTGGTGCTGTCCATGAAGTAGTTAGCAGTTCAGCATTATTGGACTCATTTAAAATAAAATCGCGTGTGACTTCATGCTGTGGCTTCAAAAAAACATTCGTTACTGCACCTTGTTCTACAATACCACCCCGATGAATAACAGCTACTTTATCGCAAATACTCTGAATCACATGCATTTCATGGGTGATTAAAATAATCGTTAAATTAAAGCGCTCATTGATATCGACTAGCAATTTCAGAATCGAATTCGTGGTCTGAGGATCAAGAGCAGATGTTGCTTCATCACAGAGCAATACATCAGGGTCACTCGCTAGCGACCGAGCAATACCGACACGCTGTTTTTGCCCGCCTGACAATTGAGCAGGATATTTACTTGCATGTTGTTCCAGTCCAACAAGAGCTAGCAGTTCTTTCACTTTTTCTTTGATTTTGCGTTCAGGTGTTTTGACTAAGCGCAAAGGAAAAGCGATATTCTCGTATACTGTCGCTGAAGATAATAGATTAAAATGTTGAAAAATCATTCCTATTTTGCGTCGTCTTGCTTGTAAACGTGCTTTGTTCAGCTTGGTCATCTCGACACCATCGATCCATACTTCACCGGATGTTGGACGTTCTAGTAAATTAATACATCGAATCAATGTACTTTTACCTGCACCAGAATGACCAATAACGCCGAAAATCTCGCCTTTTTCTATTTTCAAATCTATACCACTTAACGCAGGGCTTAGATTTTTCCCTTTACCATACGTTTTGGTAATACTTTTTAATTCAATCACAGATAGGTGCTCCTTCCTTCTATTTCATCATTCCTATACTCATATTACATTAATCATATATAAGCCATCGAATAAGTCGGATATATTCTCGTTATCATATATGTCGGTATTCGCTTCTCTCTTCTTTATACAAAAAAAGAACCCTTTCGCAGAAAAGGGTTCTCTATTATTAGAGATACTTCCTTCTCATCTGCCAAAATCGCTATGTACGAACTGCACACGCCATTTTGAAGGAATTAGCACCATGACATTTTGGAAAACTACCTATGAGTTGTTCCAAAATCGGTTGCCGGGTTTCATCGGGCCAGTCCCTCCACCACTCTCGATAAGAAAATATGAAAAATTCGAATGAAAATGAAAATCTTTTCTCAGTATAGTGAACTTCACACTCTTTGTCAAAGCAAAAATGAATATTTCCTAAGGAAATTAGAAATTCTTCATCATTTGTTCATAAGACACTAATAATTTGGTGTGTATTCCCTTTTTGAAGCTCTACCACATGGTGCTACTACTATACATTTTGTCCTAATTTGCCACGTGTACCACGACTTAATTGCCATACTCGTACACTCATATAACATAACACACCGAACAAAATCTGAATCAACAACGTATGCAACATACTGGAGAAGAAATACCATTCAGGGATTTTCATCGTTACAATATTCAACATACCGCTCAGAATCTGCATAATAATAAATACAATTGCAGTTACACCTAACTTACGAATACCTGGATTATACGGATGACGACGGTACGCATAGTGCGCTAATACTGCAATCACGATTAACAAACTATATGCTGCTACGCGATGAAGAAATGCAATAGCTACTCCACCAGATAATTCCGGTAAAATTGAACCATTACATAGTAATACACCTGAACACCCACCTCTAGAACTGGTATGCGTTACAAAGGCTCCTGTATACACCACCATGTACGTATAGATCGTTGCGAACCATGTCAGATTACGCATCCCTTTACTCACCGGTGGTTCATCTGGAATCGGTAAATCTCCTTTTTGCTGATCCATCCGCCTTGCACCAAGTGCCATCATCGACGAACTAGCAAAAGCAATCATTGCAAATCCGAAATGTAAGGCCATAATTGGAGCAGATTGCGAAAATACAACAGCCAATGCACCCATAGCTGCTTGTACTAACACAAATAGTAAGGTTAACGATGCATATACTTTAAGTTCACGATGCTTATTAAAAAAGATAAAACCAATAAAAGAAAATAATGCTGTGAATCCTGCTAGAGCACTAATCGCTCGATGCGAATACTCGATCAGTGAAGCAATCGTATACGCAGGTACAAATTTACCATGGCATAATGGCCATTCTGTTCCGCAACCGAGTCCTGAACCTGATTTGGTTACTACAAGTCCCCCCATTGTTGCCAAAAACATAACAACACAGGTGACAAAGCTCAACCATTTTAGATGTGTAGTTGTTATTCTGAACTTTCTTGCCATTTAGAGAATCACCCGCTATTTTATATGATAGTTACACAATATTTATGTCCTACTTTAGTATACCTGATTGCAAAATAGACGGAACCACTGGATTGTGACAAAAAATGATCAATCCTTGTATTATGACAGAACCGTGTCAACAAACAAATGATATTTTACATAGTAAAAAACCACCCTTTATAAAAACAGGTGGTTAGTAAGCATTTATATATACATTCTTTTTATTCCACTGTTGATGTAGTCAACGTCTGATAGACAGCCACAGCGCGATCCAAAAACTGCTCGATTTCTTCGCGAGATTTGCGTGCTTTATTCACGAAGCGTACTAATTCTTTGCCGTTCGCATAAGCGACAAAGCTTGGAATACCGAGAATGTTCTGTTCTTGACTCACATCACCTGTTGCTTCCACATCTACCTCTACAAGCGTTAGACGATCTGCATACTGACTTTCTACTTCAGGCATAAATGGATCAATATATCGGCAATCTCCACACCAGTCTGCTTTGAATACAGCGACTGTTAACTGCGAAGAGTGAGTAACGGCAGTGAAATCTTCTTTACTATTAATAAGTTGCATTGTGCTATTCCTCCTAATTCTTTTGTAGACGCATTAATGGACGGAAAACTTTACGCAATACTTTTGGATATGAATCCAGTTCATTCGCTCGAACCACTTTTAGCAGAACAAGCATAACAGGATATACCAATAATATCGCTATTCCTACCATACAACAACCGATAAAAAATGCAACCCGATCATTCATATAAGCTGTTAATACAATACCGACTTGATTCAGTAATAGACCGATACCACCTAGTACGACCACTGTCACTATAAATCCGATCCAACGGTTGCCTAACACAGAGAAAGTCACAATGTGGCGTAAAGAACGAATATTCATCCATGTAATCGTAATAAAACATAATGCGGTTCCTGCAATAATGCCGTAGATTCCAATAAACGGAGCTAAAGCAAAACTAGCTATTAATTTAACAACGATACCAATCATGACATGCACCATCGATAAATTCGCTTTGTTAATCCCGATTAACATCGAATTGGTCGTCATCATAGTAATCTGGAAAATCGTACCCAGCGTTAAAGCAGCAATAATACCTGCTCCTTCTTGCGTACTAAATAATAATCCATTGACCGAATATGCTGCTGTACTGAAAATTAATACGATCGGAACACCGGTAAGTACAGAAATTCGCAACGCTAAAGTAATTTGATTTTTCAAATGTTCCATTTTGCGACTAGCAAACGCAGCCGAAATAATTGGAATTAGCGATTGACTCAGTGCAATAGCCAGAATCGGTGGAATCCCTGCTACACTTTGTGCTCTAGCTCCCAAAATTGCTAACACATTGGTAGCCATAGCATCGCCTAATTGTCCAATTAATAAAGGTTTGACCAATATACTATCGATAAAATAAACGGCTGGAATCGTTAATGACGATAGCACAATAGGAATCGATAATTTAAAAATATCCCCATAAATTTGTGTTAATGGAATGACTGCATGATCTTTGTCTGATCTAGCATCGATACCTTCTAATTGATCTTGTTTACGCATTTTGAAAGCATAGTAGATCATGACCGCAAATGCACCTATACTACCAAGCACACTACCAAAAGAAGCACCGGCAGAAGCTTCGACCCCGCCATACCCTAATTGTAAAATAATATAAGCTAGCAAAATAGCGGTAAACACACGTGCAATCTGCTCCACAATTTGAGAAATACCGCCTGCAATCATTAAGTTACGTCCTTGAAAATAACCGCGCATCATCGCAATCATCGGAAACAGTAATAAAGACGGAGCAATAGCTCGAATAGCTAAAATCGCTTCAGGCACTTTGGAGCTATACACAGCAAAAAATGGTGCAAAAATATACAAACCTACTGTCATAATCACACCAATCACACCTGCAAATAACAACGCTGCAAAGTAAATACGTTGTGCTTCTGCCGGTCTACCTAGTGCATAACGTTCAGATACCATTTTACTCAGTGTACTTGGAATACCTGCTGTTGCTACTGCCAATAACATCAAATACAAATTATTAGCTACTGTAAACGATGCATTCCCTGTTACACCTAACATATGCTCTAACGGTACACGTTGTACCAAACCTAGCACGCGTGCAATTAAAGCAGCAGCCGCTAATATGACGGTTCCTCTAACAAATGACTCTGTTTTAGACAAAACGGTTCCCCTTTTCTCACGCCCGATCTCAACCATACCAAAAAACCGGAAGGCTGAAATGCCTTCCGGTCTTGGGCTTTTTCAACAACCTCTATTATAGACAACCTATAGTCATCTAAGCAATGCGGGTTATTTTTTAAAATACAAAAATCCAGATAAAGAAAATAACGATCATCGCGATTTGCAAAATAATCTTGACTACCATGCTGGTGAATAATCCAAGCATCGTACCCCAGGCAGCTTTGAGCGATTGTTGAAAATCTTTACCTGAAATCAATTCACCAAGAATTGCACCGATCAACGGGCCTAAGATTAGACCAAACGCAGGAATTACAAATGGCCCTATAATCAAGCCGATCGTCGATAAAATAACGGTGAGCTTGGTTCCGCCGAACTTTTTGGTTCCATACGCACCGACAATGTAATCTGCAACAAACAGTACAATTACAATCAATGTCTGAATAATCCAGAAAAATACATTATATTCAGCGAATGAGAAAAACCATCCGTACACGAAAAAGCCAAAGTAAATAGCTAACGCGCCCGGCAATACAGGATAGATAGCACCTGCAATACCGACAATAAATAAAATAATGACTAAGCTCCAACCGAGAATTTCCATCGGTAGGGTTCACTCCTCCCAGTAATCTTTCTATACATATATACTCGAAGAAAGCTTAACGCGTTGCATAATTTTTTTTAGACAAGGATATAATCGCGAATCACTTCGACAATACCATCATCATTATTAGAACCTACGACTAGATCTGCTGATTCTTTTACAGGTTCTTGAGCATTGCCCATTGCTACGCCTAGACCTACTGCTTGAATAACGGCTAAATCGTTTAAGCTATCACCTACAGCAACCACTTCAGACATATCGATATTGAGCAACTGACACACTTCTTGAATACCAGCCGCTTTGTTAATACCGAGTGGATTGATCTCCAGATTATGTGGAGACGAGTTGGAAATCTCAAGTCCGCCCATATCCTGTAATGCCATCAAAATCTGGTAACGAAGTTCATCGTTTTCTGTATTGTAGCCGAATTTGAGCCATTCAATACTTGTAAGGTCTGTACCTTCTTCTAACCAGTTATCACGATTATGCAGACCTTTTACTGTATATGCCCAGAACCAGACATCTTTTTCAATAGCTAATTCATACATTTGACGAATCAGATCAGGATCAACCAGTGTACGGCGATGAAGCTCATGAGGAGCTTTCCAGACCTCACTACCATTTACAGTTACCATCGGAGTATCTAAGCCTAATTGCTCGGCATATGGCATTGCACTATGAGCTGCGCGTCCTGTAGATAGACATACATGGATACCTTCATCCATCGCTTTATTAATCCATTTAATCGTTTCCAGTGTAATCTCATGATTATCATTTAATAATGTTCCATCCATATCTAAAGCGAGTAACTTATATTTACGTGTTGTCATTTTGTCATATCGTCCCTTTCTTCATTCCTATTTCTATTGTTATGTGTATGCTATCTAGTAGAGTCAGTCAGTTATCATCAGGTATATCAGGCTCATTTTAACATAGATGTTATAGCGGTCACAAAAGCTTTTGTAAATTACATGTGAAAAATAATCAAAACACCCTGCAATATTACAGGATGTTTTGCAAATTGTTTACATTCATGTGTAGACCGATGATGTTGCTTCACTTTCTATACTTACAAGATGATTAAAGAGCATAGATTCACACTTTGTTAGTACAATCCTTATTCAGCGATCACTGTTCTGTTAGAACGTCGCTGACGTAATCGGCGCATCAATATTCCATGCTTCGGAGAAAATACAAAAGCAAATCCGAACAATATACCTGCTACAGTAACAATACTGCCTGCAATCGAAGCATTAAGCACATATGCTGTATAATAACCAATAATAGAGCTCACGACTCCTGTAAGTACACTATACATCAACATTCTACCCAGACGATCTGTAAGCAAGTAAGCTGTAGAAGCAGGAATAATCAACATACCTACAACCAGTATCGCTCCAACACTTTCAAACGAAGCAACAGAAGTCATCGATACCATCCCCATTAATAAATAATGGAATAACATCACCGGAATCCCACAAGCAACAGCCATCGCAGGATCAAAAGCTGAAATTTTGAATTGTTTATAAAATAAAGCCAGTAACAGTAAAATAATCAATAATGCTGATCCTAACATCCAGACCGAACGTGGCCCCATATCGATACCGTTGGCTGTCCACGTATCCCATTGCACATAAGCAATTTCACCGAATAATACACAGTCGAGATCCAGATCAATATTACGAGCATTGAGACTGATAATAATAACACCTATCGCAAAGAGTGCTGTAAAAATAATCCCAATCGACGCATCCGATTGTATGCCTGAATTTTGCAACCATTGAATCAGAAATACAGCAAGCAATCCAAGAGCAGTCGCCCCAATCATCATCGCTAACGAATCTCGTGTGCCACTGAGTAGAAAAGCGATCGCAATTCCAGGTAATACTGCATGGCTAATCGCATCGCCGATCAATGCCATTTTACGCAAAATAAGAAAACAACCTAGTAGCCCACACGCCGCTGACATCAGACAAGCCGTTAATATAATCCAAAAATCACTACTCATGGCTTATTCCTCCTTGACGATGCCATTGGTCTTTGGTCTGCTTACGCGACCATAGCTTGGCTAACCATCCACGCCTTGGAGCACCTAGTGCAGAAATTGCAAAAAATACAGTAGCAGCAAGCACCGTAACCGGGCCTGTTGGCAATTGAGATACCATCCCACTCCACAGTGTTCCAATCAGTCCACTAAGCGCTCCGAATATACCTGATAGGATAACCATAATATGCAGACGATCTGTCCAAAAGCGTGCAGCAATCGCAGGTGTAATTAATAATGCAGACATCAAGACTACACCAACGGCTTGAATCCCTGCGACTACAATAATAACGGTCAACAGCAATAATAACTGCTCCAAAAAAGCAACCGGCAATCCCATTCCTCGTGCAAATCCAGGATCAAAACTGATCAATTTAAATAGTCTAAATAAAGCGATACAGATTACAATCATCAATAGACTAATGCCTGCAAGCACATACACATCACTTTGCATCATAGAAGCCGCTTGTCCAAATAAGTACTTATCCAGCCCACTTTGTCCTCCATCTCCGCTATGTTGAATATGAGTTAGTAACAATACCCCTACTCCGAAAAAGAAAGATAAAATAATCCCCATTGCCGCATCCTGCTTGATACGTGAATATTGTGTGATCCAGCGAATACCGAATGTAGCGATCACACCAGCAACTAATGCGCCTATAAAAAAGCCACCTGTCGATTTCACACCACTCAACATAAAAGCAATACAAATCCCCGGCAAAGCCGCATGAGCCAGTGCATCTCCGATCAAACTTTGCTTGCGTAAAACCATAAAGGAACCAATCACTCCACTACTCAATCCCAGTAACATACAACCGACAATAATCCAGCGCACATTCGGATCAAGTATCAAAGCCCCTATCGTATTCCACATATACTCTCCTCACCCCCAGCACTTGACATGATAAGTGCGACTTCTTGTATTTCAATCCAACATAATTTTCGCTGAGCAAAATATCTTACATCTAGCACTTAGCACCATAAGTGCGACTTCTTCTATTCCAATCAAATATGATTTTTGCTTTGCAAAAGATCTTACATTCAGCGTTTGGCATGATAAGCGCTTATTTTCCCGCAAGTACAACGCCTTCTTTACCTTGCAACACTGCCATTTTGCCGCCATATGTCTTTTGCAACATGTCAGCAGTAAAGATATCTTTTACTGCGCCTGCACCAATCAAGGTACGATTAAGCAACAATACATCGTCAAAATAATCTTCTACTGTCGATAGATCGTGATGAACAACCAGAACTGTTTTACCTTCGGCTTTGAGTTGTTCTAGCAATGAGATAATCGCTTTCTCTGTGGTAGCATCGACTCCGGCAAAAGGTTCGTCCATCAAATACAATTGAGCTTGTTGAGCCAAAGCTCTAGCTAAAAAAATACGTTGCTGTTGTCCACCAGACAATTGGCTAATCTGTCGCTGTGCATAATCCGCCATCCCTACTTTGCGCAGACATTCCATTGCTGTTTCCTGTTCATGTTTGCCAGGACGACGGAACCAACCTAATCGTCCATACGTGCCCATCAACACAACATCTAAAGCATTTGTAGGAAAGTCCCAATCCACCGATTCACGTTGGGGGACATAGCCGATTTTTTTACGATTTTGTTGATATGTTTTGCCGTATACTTTGACATGACCTGCGATTGCAGGAACTAAGCCTAAGGATGCTTTTAGCAATGTGGATTTGCCAGCTCCATTTGGCCCAATCAGACCAATAAGTCGTCCGGGTGCTAATGAAAATGATACGTCCTGTATAACCGGTTTTTTGTGATAAGCTACAGTCAGTCCCGAGACTTGAAGAGGTAACGATTGGGAATCATTATCTGTTACACGAATACTGGTAAAAGCAGAACTTGTCATACATAGACCTCCTTGTGTAATAAAAGATTGAAATGTGTTAATCCTCTATATCATTTGAGCGCTTCTACAATCGTATCTGTATTGTGTCGTACCATGCCGATATAAGTTCCTTCGATTGTGCCTGCTTCACCCATCGCATCCGAGAATAATTCTCCTCCTATTTCAACGGTATGTCCCATCGATTGAGCACCTGCAATAATAGCTTCCATCGATCTAGAAGGCACGCTAGACTCTACAAATACCGCTTTGATTCCACGCTCAACCAGTTCATTTCGTAGATCACTTACGTCTTTAGAGCCATATTCTGCGGCTGTACTAATCCCTTGTAATCCTTTGACTTCGATATTGTAAGCATCACCGTAATATCCAAAAGCATCATGAGCTGTAATCAACACTCGACCAGACTCTGGAATACTGGCGATTTTACTTTGTACTTCCTGATGCAATTCATTCAATGCAGTTAAGTATTGAGTAGCATTCTGACGGTAATCAGCTTCGTGTGCAGGATCGGCTTCAATCAATGCTGCTTCTATTGTCTGTGTAACATTCATCCAAAGGTTCACATCGAACCAGATATGAGGATCATATTCGGTCGCTCCATCTTCACTGTAGCGAAGCTGTGCAGGATCGATATTTTCAGCTACAGCAACCACATGACGAGATTTACTCATTTTCTCCATAATCTTGGTCATACTACCTTCTAAATGCAATCCGTTATACAATACGAGATCAGCATCATCTAACTTACGGATATCTCCTTGCGAAGCTTTGTACATATGAGGATCGACACCAGGACCCATTAATCCGGTCACTGTCACATGCTCTCCACCTACTTCACGAGCCGCATCAGCAATCATGCCTGTTGTTGCTGTAATTCGTAATTTGCCTCCTTCTTCAAAAGAAGGTGAATCATCAACAGCTCCCTGAATCGTAGTACATCCACTAAGAATCAATACAATTACAGCGATACTGATTCCGTATATGATACGTTGATATAACGGAGCAGATATACCTGATTTCCGATGACGCTTATGAATTAAATATGCTTGTGCCCATGATGATCTGGAACGATTAACCGACATATATGATCCTCCTATCATTTCAAAATACTCCATCTTTATATACCAATAATCTAAACGATAAATCTTACATTGAAGCAATTATTTTTCTTATATGACTATATTTTTATATAAGGAAATAATGTTTCCTTTGTGCAAATTTTAAAGTAGAGCGCAAAAAAAAGCAAGAGGCTAATTTGCCCCTTGCTTTTACTTTTTAATTTCTATTCTGTTGTTGTTTCTTCGGTTACTGCTTTACCTTTAGGTACTCCATCTAATCCATAATATTCATCATACGCATCAAAGATTTTTTTAGCGACTGGAGCCGCACTTCGAGAACCGAAGCCACCTTCAGGAATCATTACAGCAATAGCTAATTTCGGATTATTACGCGGAGCAAAAGAAATAAATACCCCGTTATCGACTAACTTACCATAAATAGATTGCTGAGATGTACCTGTTTTACGAGCAACATCATAACGATAATTTTCAAATACAGGCACTTTACTTTTCATCCCTTGAATAACAGTATTCCAGTATTCATCGGGGAAGTTTACGGTATTTAATACTTCTGGTTTAATTTTTTTGACAACGTTACCTTCTGCATCTGTAATTTTGCTTACAAATTGAGGTTTGAGACGTTTACCACGATTCGCAAGTGTTGTTGCATACTGTGCCAATTGCAATGTTGTATAACGTCCTTGCTGTCCGAAAGAAGCATATGCCATCGCTGCCTGTGCACTACCTGCGGCCTCAAGATTTAGATATTCTCCCCGACCTTCACTTTCATAAGGAAGCCCACTTTGTGTGGTTACACCAAGTCCGAATTCTTTCATATATTTATCCCAAACGTTAACTGATTCTCCACCGTATTTGTTATACAAACGCTTACCGACCATATCAACCATAAAAGCATTTGATGATTTCTGTATAGCTGTTGTAGGTGTTAAATAACCAAGTACTTCTCCTAATGCATTACGTACAGGAGTCTCATGACCGGCTTTACCGAATTTCGCAGACCCACGATCCGAGTAACCAGCATACGGTGTGAATAGTCCTTCTTCCATTCCAATCAATACACTTAATGGTTTGATAACAGAACCCATCAAAACCATCGATGAAGCACCTTTGCCTCGATATACTTCTCGAATTGTACCGTTGGCAGAGCGAGACAGAATTTCGTTGATCTGGTCTTGACTAGGAGCATTTCCCCAGATATTCGAATCATAATCTGGCATACTTGCGATAGCTACCACATTCCCTGTTTCGACTTCCATAGCTACTGCATATCCTGTTTGTGCATTAGGTGCGTAAGCATTCCCACTACTATATGAATGTAAATATGCAAGTTGATCTGTGATCGCTTGTTGAGCAACTAATTGTAGATTTTTATCAATGGTCATCCACAAATTATTACCTTTAACAGGAGGTGTTAATGTAGCACGTCCATTGACACGATTCAGTGCATTGATCGGTGTTTTTTTCACACCATTAGTTCCGCGAAGTTCATCTTGATACGTATATTCAAGACCATCTACACCTACTAATTCAGTATCTATATAACGAGATTCTTCATCTGTTAATCGAGCACGATTTTTGTATTTATTCATTGAAGTTTTCACACCATAAAATGCTTTAAGATAACCTACTGTCTGTACAGCCAACTGATCTTTACTGTACTCACGTACACTTTCTTCTCTTACTTCTATCCCTTGAAATTGATCTTTGTGTTCAAGAAAATAAGCGATTTCACTATTACTCAAATCTTTTTTGATTCGGCGTGGAGTGAAGCCGTAGTTTTTAATATATTTAATATCCATTTCTTTTTCAATTTCTGCGGCTGTCATTTTCCGATCAGGATCACCGTACTTATTAAATACACGTTTGAGATCACCAATAATTTGGTATAATTCCGGCTTATTTTTATCCAAGCGATAATCTTTGTTCAGTGTAAAATACAACGATTGCATTGAAAGCGAATAAGCGACTTTGGTTCCTGTAGCATCATAAATATTACCTCGTGTCGGAACAATCGGGGTGATGTCGTTAGCCACATAAGCTTCTTTTTCTTTCAATGTAGGACCTTCTACAAATTGTAAAATAGCCAACCGCACAATAAGCACACTAAAAATAACAAAAACAGAGAAAAAGAATATATTCAAACGCACCGAAAATTGCTTCCGATGACTGACTTCGAGGTCCTCTGATGATTGATCATTCCACTTTTTCATTCGGGTTGTTGAACCTCCTATGTATTTCGTTCCATATAATGTTGTTCTTTCTTCATTTTAACATATGTTAACGAGATGTAGACTACAAAAAGATAACAAAAAAGCAGGTTCCTTATCGAAAGGAACCTGCTGACACATATTTAGAACATACAGATTTACTTTTACCATTAATTGTTACTTGTAGTTGCTGCTTGATCTGTTGTTTTTGCTTCTGATACTTTTTTCGGAATACCGTCTAATCCGTACTCTTGATCATAAGCATCAAAGATTTTACGAGCGACTGGAGCCGCACTTTGCGCACCAAATCCACCTTCTGGAATAACAACTGCTACTGCAAGCTTCGGATTATCTCGTGGAGCATAAGCGATAAATACACCATTATCCACTAAATGACCATATACCGATTGCTGAGATGTACCGGTTTTACGAGCATAATCATACGGGAAACCATCAAATCCAGATACTTTACTTCTCATCCCTGACTTAATCGCAGACCAGTATGAATCTGGGAAATCAATTTGATTCACAACTTGTGCTTTTGTTTTCTGTACAATGTTGCCTTCTGCATCGGTAATTTTGCTTACCAATTGAGGTTTAAGACGTGTGCCTTTATTCGCTAACGTTGCTACATATTGTGCCAATTGCAATGTTGTATATTTTCCTTGTTGTCCAAATGAAGCGTACGCCATCGCTGCCTGCGCACTACCTGCGGCTTCAAGATTCATATATTCGCCTGAGCCATCACTTTCATAAGGAAGTCCACTTTTCGTAGATACGCCCAGACCAAATTCTTTCATATATTTATCCCAGACATTGATAGATTCGCCACCATATTTGGTATATAGCTTTTTACCAACCATATCGACCATAAATGCATTCGATGAATGTTCGATCGCTGTAGAAGGAGTTAAATAACCATATACGTGATTGCTAGAGTTACGTACTTTGGTTTCATAACCTGCTTTACCAAACTGCGCAAATCCAATATCTTGATAACCACTATAAGGAGTGAACAATCCTTCTTTTAATCCTATCAATACACTCAAAGGCTTAATAACAGAACCCATCAATACCATCGAAGAAGCATGTCCTTCACGATATACTTCGCGAATCGCTCCGTTAGCATAATAATGCTGAATATCTTTATATTTGTCGTCCGTCATACTTTCCCATACATTGGAATCGTAATCAGGCATACTTGCCATAGCGACAATATTTCCGGTATCGACTTCCATCGCTACTGCATATCCTGTTTGTGCATTAGGAGCATAGGATGAACCGCTACGGTAAGAGTGAAGAAAAGATAATTGATCGGTAATCGCTTGTTGCGTTGTTTTTTGTACATTTTTATCAATGGTCATCCAGACGTTATTCCCTTTTTCAGGAGCAGTCAATTCTGTACGACCGCTTGCAATATTCATTGCATTAACAGGCGTAGTTTTCAGACCATTTTTACCACGTAGATCATCTTGATACGCATACTCTATACCATCCACACCTACAAATTCGGTATCTAGATATTTTTCTTGCGGATCTTCTAATCTCGCTTTGTTTTTATAATGATCCATTGTATTCCGCACACCGGCAAACGAAGATAAGTAACCTACAGTTTGCACAGCGACACGATCGGTATCATAATGTCGAACACTTTCTTCTACAATTTCGATACCTGGAAATTGATCTTTATGTTCAAGGAAATAAGCAATCTCCTCATTGGTTAAATCTTTTTTGATCCGACGTGGCGTATAACCAAAGTTTTTGCGATACGTAATATCCATCGCTTCGATAATCTGATCTGCTGTCATCGTTTCTTCTTTTTTACCGTATTGATTAAATACTTTTTTAAGTTTACTCACGATACCATATAATTCTTCTTTATTTTTTTCTAAAGAGTAGTTTTTTTCCAAAGTAAAATAGAGGGACTGAGACGACGTAGAGTAAGCAATCTTTTCACCGGATGCATCCATAATATTGCCACGAATCGGTGGAATAGGCGTACTTTTACTTGAAATACTTGCTTCTTTTTCTTTTAACGTTGGCCCTTCTACAAACTGCAATACCGCTAGACGAACAATTAACACACTAAAAATAATAAAGGTCGCAAAGAAAAACACATTCAGTCGAATCGAAAACTGACGTTGGTTTTTCAACTCGCGCTTTGACGAATCGTCCATACCCGATTTATTCATGTTGTAACATTTCCCTTTCTCTTACGGCACTACATGATGCCTATCATTCTGTACATCAACTATAAAACGAGGCGACATTTGAACTTTTTTATCATACCATAGACAACCTGCTGTTGAATATTTTCGCTCTTTTACAACACACTTTGCTCGATATGTGTTTCTGCAAATTTGGGTGGATTGAACCAATCTCCTGCTGAAGCCCATGTTGGATCAAGCGGAACCCATTTCTCTGAATCAGGCAAATACACTTGATTCCACGCGTGAGGGCCATAACCACCTTGTCCATTATAACCAAGACCTGTAACGACTCTTACATCGATTCCCTGAGAACGTGCCATCACAGCATACAAGCGAGCATAATCGATACATACCCCTTTACGAGTAGCAAATGTTTCTTCAGGATTTTGCTCATGCCAGATTCCGCGTTGCTCATAATTTTCGACTTTACTATAATCATAGGTCACCCGGGAACCTACCCATTCATATAACAAACGAGCTTTGCTTTCAGTGCTAGTTCCTTTGGCTACAATTGCTGCCGCCGCATCTTCAATATCTGATGGAATACTACGATCAACCACATCGTATTTCCGTTGAAAAATACCGGTTAGTTCTTTTTCCACTGCACTGGTAAACACAGGTAATGTATCGGCTACAAAAGAACCAGTCAACGGCTTAATCACAGTTGTTACACTTTGTCGATACAGAGCAGAACCTTCTACGTATGAAGTTACTGTGGTGCTTGGATACAAGCTGACAACAATAAATAAAATCAAAATGACTATAATAGATCGAACCGCTCCGTTAAGAAGCCCTATACCTCCACCTGCTAGACGATTCCACCATGAAGAACGTTTAGGTTCTGCCATCATAGAATTCCGGCTCCATTTTTCAGGTAAAAGCAAGACGGTTAGCAATGAAAAAGCGATACTTGCTACCACATAGCTCAACACAAATAACACAATAAAGCGCAATAAAGAAAATTCAGAAATTAAATAAATCGCTGAATAATACATTTCACGCCACCATTCCAATTGACCTTCCGGTGTTACAGAAGATACGCTTTGCGCCCAAGACTGCACATAAGGAGAAGCCCACAATGCAAAAGGAGCAGCGAGTACAAGCGCCAAAACGGTCAACAACGTGCGTCCAGCCCACGATAACAACCGACCTGCAGAACGTACTGCTCCATGACGTATCCCTTGAATAATGGAGAATACTATAATGACATATATCAAAACCGATACTGGACTGCTATCGAAAAACGTGGATAGTTCATTCATTGTCATACAGGTCCCCCTACATTTTGATCATGCTATTTAAGAAGGGTTGCCTGATGTGCTAGCGTTCGATTTAGCTTCTTCAATAAAAGATTTCATCGTTCCCTTCACATCCCATTCACCCAAAGACACACCGCGGAAAGTAACACCTACTGTGCTTTTGCCTGGCGTTCCTAATACTTCAAGATTGGTTGTGCGAATCGTATATGTCCCATCTTGATTTTTTTCAAATTTGGCGTCAGCGGCTTCTTTTTTCATCACTTCTGTTGCTTCTTGTTGCAAAGCAGAAAGGGTCTGTTCAGTTACACCGGATACCGTATCTTTAATCTGATCCATAGAAATTCCACTGTATATAAATAAAGCGACAGCAATAATAATAACGATCAACCATTTGATCACCGTTTTAACCAGATTAATAACTAGAAATAGTATAATTAAGGCAACCAGAATGATTAGCCAATTTTGCTTAAAAAACTCACTCCATACTTGCCAATCCATAACTCTAACCTCCAACTTTCATTTTTCATGATGAATTCATTTGTGTAATAATACATACCCTATTCTATAATCTTTGTTCATTATACAAGATGTATTGATGATATGTCAGCAAACACTCTAGATCGCTTTATGTAGGAAGCTATCTTTTGATCTATTACAATGATAGAGAGGAGAAAATACGATGCATATTATTGTCGAAGGCAAAAATGATCGTAGTCGTTTACGTCACTTATTAAAAGAAGAAGTAAGCATAGAATGTACATTTGGCACACTCAATGCTTTGAAATTAGAAAAGCTACGCAAACAAATCGGACATGATGAAGTGTATTTATTTATGGACAACGATCCTGCTGGTAAAAAAATCCGCGGTGTATTGCGCGATACATTTCCAGATGCCACTCATCTGTATACCCGACGTGGTTACGCTGGTGTGGAAGGCACACCAGATGAATATCTTGTCGCTCAATTGGAAAAGGCGGGCTTGGAAGAGTATATTATTTATCCAATTATCTATTAAAAAGAACACCGCATAGAGTTGTCTCTCTTGTGGTGTTCTTTTTTATGATTGTACACAGTATTAGATATAGGTAGAACATTATCCTTTATGAACAGTATCTATAATCATCATAATAAAACTAATCGTCAGATAGTTAATCGAAAAAATAAAAGCAGTTTTTGCCCATTTGTCATTATCTTGTTTGCTGAATCCGGCTACTGCCATCCCGAACCACAACACAGACAGTATAAGCGATACGATCATAAAAATAATACCTGTATAGTTGTACATATACATCAAAATAGGAATAGGAATTAACAGAGCAATATAGGGAAGCATTTGATATTTTGTGCGCTTGATTCCTTTAACGACTGGCAAAAGAGGATACCCTGCTGCTCGATATTCTTCTACACGACGAATCCCTAATGCCCAGAAATGTGGTGGTTGCCATAAGAATAACATTGCAAATAGTAACCATGCACCCAGATCAACATGATTGGTAACTGCTACATACCCAATAACCGGTGGCATCGCTCCTGATATCCCGCCAAGTGACGTACTCCATGTAGATGAACGCTTTAGCCATAGCGTGTAGATAATCACATAGACAACCATTCCAAGCACACCAAATGCGGCTGCAAGCAGACCTGAAAATAGGGTTAGGACACTTAATCCGAGTATCCCTAATATAATCGCATACCAGAGCACGATAGAAGGCGAGATACGACGTGTGGCTAGTATACGATCTTGTGTCCGTATCATTTTGGTATCCAGTTCACGATCAAAATAATTGTTAAATACACACGAAGACGCCATGACTAACATCGTGCCCAATAATGTCCATAATAAATGGATATAATCCACATTCCAACCAGAAGCTAGCCAAAATCCACCAAACGTTGCAATCAGATTCGATCTCAAAATGCCTGGCTTGGCAAGCGTTACAAAATCTCTCCAAGTCACCGGTTGATCTGAAGGGGAAGGTTCGGTAGAAGATGTGGTGGAATCCGAAGAAGTCTGGTAACTGATTTGTTTATCCACGCTGATATGTTCCTCCCTAGCGCTTAACTTTGTAAGCGCAATATCTTGTAATACCATTAACATCAATTTTGCAAAGCATACAATCTTTCTTTAAAATAGGGACACATGCCCTGCCGAATACACCATAGGTACTATTCACTTTATCATACCTATTATTAAAAGTCTTTTGGATTCATTGTTGTAGCACCGTTTATGACAAATTATTGACAGACTGCTTGATAGGTCTGAGATTCATCTTTTTACAATTGGTTTATCATAATCTGAACAGGTAAATATTACGTATATCATGTAAAATAGCTATAATCCATTTGAAAATGTTGCCGATATCAATAAAGTATAGAGCTTTTTGATTACACCAGAAGATGTTGCGCTTTTACTGCCAAGCGCTTATCGTAAGATATTTTGTTTCACAAAAATCATTTTTTATCACATCAGAAGATGTCGCGCTTTTACTGCCAAGCGCTAAAGGAGAGAAATTGTAATGGATACTGCCACCCATTTTGCTATGGGATTTGGACTTGCTGGACTTGCTTATGTGGATCCTGTAGTCGCTTCTGATCCAAGATTAGCTATTGCTGTGATGGTAGCTACGATTGTAGGTTCACAAGCACCGGATTTTGATACGATTTTGAGATTCAAAGATAACGCAACTTATATACGCAATCATCGAGGAATGTCGCACTCGCTTCCTTTTATGGCGTTATGGATATTGTTGATTGGTGTAGGTACATCGCTGTTGATCCATCCAGCCGGCATATGGCATGTACTGCTATGGACAGCTATTGCTGTGATGGTGCATGTATTTACCGATCTATTTAATACGTATGGAACACAAGCGGTCAGACCATTTAGTGATACGTGGATATCATGGAATATTATTAATATTTTTGATCCGTTTATCTTCAGTACGCATATCCTTGCTTTATTGTTATGGATTACAGGTCTAGTAGCACCTGCTCCATTATTCATTACCCTTTATGTAGTAATTGCACTCTATTATGTATGGCGTACAGTGACTCATTTTGTTTTAACGAAAAAAGTAGAAGAATTGGATATTGAAAACGGTCGTTCTCCTGAACCTGATGGACATTATGTATTGATTCCAACGATTTCATTGCGTCGCTGGCATGTGGTTCATGCCAAAAAAGATGGCAGTTATCGAATGGGATGGTACAGTCCAGATCGCTTAATCTGGGCAGACTATATTGAATCGATGGAGCATCCAGCCATTGAAGCTTCTCGCCAACATCGCGATATTCGTGCTTTGCTTTATTTTTCATCGTATACCGTCTCAGAAGTAGAAGAAACATCAACTGGTTATATTGTTCGTTGGGCAGATGTTCGTTATCGCCATCGTCGTCAATATCCTTTTGTAGGCGTAGTGGTTATGGATCGTAATTATAATGCGATTGATTCTTATGTAGGCTGGTTAAGCCCTGACAAAATGAATGATCGTTTAGGTCTACATGTAGGCTAACGCTGATCACTAAATAATAGACTAGAAAAAAACCTCTAATTGATCTAGAAAATATACAGCGTTAGATGCTGGATATGACTAGATTCTGATTAGAGGTTTTTTATTTACGGATTATCTGCTATTGATTACATTTATTTGTTAAATAATTGCTCTGCATCTTCCAATGCCATTTGTTGTCCTAAAGAAGAATAATCAAGCCACTTTTGTCCATCCAATACATAGACATGTTTGTTTTTAACGGCTTTGAGATTAAGCCATAATGGATTTTTTTCCAATTCGTCAAAATTCGTTTGTGCATCATTACCTTTGCTAATAATCACAAAGATCGCATCTGCATCAAAATCAGGCAAAACTTCTTTGGAAATGACTTCATATGGCTCGTCTTTTGAAAGTTGATCTAATCCATTTGCCATCTTCAGCTTCAGATCTTCAAACATAATCGGCCCTAGCGGACGCGCTGTACTCATCACACGTAATTCTTTAGGCGTCATTCGAATCGCCATCACTTTAGCGTCTGCGCCTAATTTGGTATGAATCAATGTGCTGACTTGGGCTGCTTTTGTCTCATACTGTGCAACAAATGTATCCGCTTCTTTTTCAAGCCCTACATGTGTAGCTATTTCTTTAAGCTGATCTTGCCATGTTCCTTTATCCATATCTATCACAATTGTAGGTGCAATTTGCTGAAATTTGGCAAGATCTTTACCGGAGTATTCTTTATCGATATAGATAACATCCGGTTGTAGAGCAAGTAATGCTTCCATATCAGGGTCAGTCACAACTCCCAATTTTGTTGTTCCTTTAAGACGATCGGCTACATGTGGTAAAAAGTCTTTCACATCTCCACCGATAACAGAACCAGCCGGTTGGATACCTAATGCTAGCAGGTTATTAGTAATATGGATCGACATAGAAGCAATTTTGGCTTTGGCATCATGTACGATAACTCCATTTTCTTCTTTTACCATACTGGAAGAAGATTCAGGAGCAGACGAAGACGTTGTAGAAGCCGCCGGTTGTCCACATGCTGCTAACAGGATCATTATTGTTATAAACACACTTGTTACCATACTATTTTTGATATTCATCCGATATTTCCTCCATCATATGTATTCAATCATTGTTGAGTGAATACTTTGTTATTAGACTGTTTTTTTAAATAAAATATAAATATAATAAGGGCCGCCTATCAGTGCCACTACAACTCCTGCTGGTACAAAATTCGGTTGGAAAATCGAGCGTCCGATCGTATCCGCACTGAGCATGATAATCATTCCAATCATCGCGGCTACTGGCATCATATATTGATGGCGAGCACCTACTAATTGTCTTGCAATATGCGGAGCAATTAGGCCGATAAATCCAATTGAGCCCACCATAGAAACACTGGCACAAGCTAATCCCACCGCTAGTAATAACAACACTATGCGGCTTTTCGTTGTAGAGTTACCTAGACTTGTCGTAATCTCGTCTCCCAATACAAACATATCTAGCGTTTTGGAACGTAGATATACCCAGGGAACTAATATAATGATCCAGGGAAGTAAAGACCAGACATGAATCCAATCTCTACCCCATACACTTCCAGCCAACCATGTTGCCGCAAAAGCATAGGTATCTGGATCTAATTTCAACGAGAGCAATAAAGTAATCGCGCTAATACCGGCTGCCACAGCGATCCCTACTAAAATCAGACGAATAGGAAGCAAACCTCGCTGTCTGTCATACGATAACATAAAGATGATTAAAGCAATCAATACCCCTCCGCCAAAGGTAAATAAAGGAATCAGCAAAGCAATCGAACCTTCCATTGTGCGGAAAAAAGAAACAAAAATGATCAATCCAAATCCTGCTCCGGCATTAATCCCTAATATGCCTGGATCAGCAAGTGAATTACGGGACACACCTTGTAGAACAGCTCCGGCAACTCCCAGACCTATCCCTGCCAAAATAGTGATTAAAATACGCGGAAGCCGATACTGGAACATAATAAGATTCTCAATTTTGGAGCCTTGCCCTAACCATGTCCACATTACACGGAGCGGCGATAACCGGATTGAGCCTGTATTTAGGCTTATTAATACGATAATGACAGCTACAACCATCATAATACTCATCATCCAGAGTGCGCGGCGTTGTTTGCGATTATGCAACTGTTGAATATCCATAGTTATAATCCCCTTCCTTCTTTACGAGCTAAATAAAGAAAGAATGGCACCCCAACGAGTGCTACCATAGCACCAATCGCAAATTCTTGCGGTGGATTCACTATTCGTGAAGCGAAATCCGCCCACACTAATAAAATAGCACCTAACAATGCGGAGAATGGAATCACTAGCCGGTAATCCACACCGATCCAGCGTCTGGCAATATGAGGAATAACCAATCCTACAAAACTGATCGAACCTGCAACAGCTACAGAAGAACCTGCTAACATAACAGCCGCTATCATTGCCAGTACTTTTACCCATTTTGTACGAATACCTAGATTCACAGCCGTCTCATCGCCTAACGCTAGAAAACTAATAGAACGTCCCATAGTGATACTCCAGATAATAATTATGACTACGATAGGGATCAATAGATGAAGATGTTCCCATGTCACACCAGATACACCGCCTGCATACCAGAAAGCCAGATCCTGACTCAATCCAAAATAGAGTGCAATCCCTGTACTTAATGAATGTAACATCGCCGCAATCACAGCCCCGGCAACCGTTAACTTCAAAGAATTCAGACCACCTGGTGTAAATGAAGCCAACACTACAATTAGTAGGGTAGTAAGCGCTGCTCCTACAAACGAGAACAACATCAAATACGAATACGATAATTGAGGCAAAAAAGCAAAGCATAATGCTACTACAAAAGCCGCTCCTGCATTTACTCCAAGTATGCCTGTATCTGCCATAGGATTACGAGTGACCCCTTGCATCAAAGCCCCGGCGACTGCAAATGCCATCCCTGTAAAAACAGCACCCAATACACGCGGCAAGCGAATATCATATACGATTTGATGAGCAGTCACAGTAGAATCATAATGAAATACAGCATTCCAGACCGTTCCCAATGGTAATGATTTGGCGCCATAAGACACAGCAATAAATATCGATAACACCAACACAATCAGTGCAACGAGAAACAAGAAACTAACTTGTATACTTTTCATTCTATTCATAGTCGTGTCTGTAAAAACCTCCTATAACCATCGATCATCTCTATTTAGGAATAACACTTTCTTATTTCAACACAATTGAGAATAATAATCAATTAGAATTTAAAAAAGCCTGTACTTCGATATTTCTACCGAAAGTACAGGCTTTTACAAGTATTACTTTATCTGGCTATGACCATATCATCAATTTCATTTCAGAATGAGACTTGACCCTTATAGTATGCTCAGGCACAATAGAAAGTAGTTATTATTCAAGCATATGTCCGCATGATCGGACCATATCATTCAGGAGGCTATCCATCATGAGTAAAGGTCTTTCGCTGTGGTTTGCCGTCTCTTCTATTGTGTTGTTAATGTTTTGTGCAATCGCTATCTCTTATTCTGCATGGTTAGCAATATTGCTCGGTGTTGTTGCTATCGGTAATATCGGTTGGGGATTTGTCACCAAAGCCAAACGTCAACGTCAAGCAGGAACACCTACTGTGTAGCATACTGCTATTCTTATTGTAAATTAACGTTGCGCAGGTAAAAAGCCCATGCGTTCTTTTACAGCTATCAATGTTTTCTCCGCTACGGCTTGTGCATTTTCAGCACCCTGGCGGAGAACTTGATGCACTTCTCCTGATTCACGAATATCACGATAACGTTGTTGTAACGGTTCTAGACCTGCAACGACAACCTCTGCTAATTCTTTTTTAAATCCACCGTACATTTGTCCTTCATATTTAGCTGTTATTTCATCCAGACTAAGCCCTGAGAATTGAGAATAGATACTCATCAAATTACTGATCTCCGGCTTGTTCTGTGGATCATACATCACTTCTCGTCCTGAATCTGTAGTCGCGCGACTTAACTTTTTGCGAATGACATCCGGTGGATCTAGTAACGCGATAAAGCTACCTACATTCGGATTACTTTTACTCATTTTTTTCGTACCGTCATCCAGTGACATAATACGTGCGCCTACTTTTGGAATAAATGGTTCTGGCACTGTAAAGTAGTCTCCAAAACGATGATTGAATCGTCCTGCTAGATCGCGCGTTAATTCCAAATGTTGCTTCTGATCGTCACCTACAGGAACCAAATCGGCATTATACAATAAGATATCTGCTGCCATTAATGCTGGATATACAAATAATCCTGCTCCTACCGAATCTTTACCTTCTGACTTATCTTTGAACTGAGTCATCCGTTCCAACTCGCCCATAGCTGCAAGTGTCGTCATAATCCATCCCAGTTCTGCATGTTGAGGAACATGTGATTGTAAGAAAATATTTGCTTTTACCGGATCAAGTCCTGCTGCTAAGTATAATGCTGCTACTGATTCTGAAGCTTCGCGTAATGCTGCTGGTTCTTGAGCAACTGTAATCGCGTGTAAATCCACCACCATAAAGTAACTATTATAGTCTTCTTGTAGTGCCACAAAGTTTTTCATTGCACCGATATAGTTACCAATAGTTAACAAACCACTTGGTTGAATGCCTGATAATACGGTTTTCATGTATTGTTCCTCCTTATTTTAGAAAACAAAAAAAGCCCACATCCTGCAAGGGACGTGTGACCGTGGTGCCACCCTTATTCATCAAAATAATATAGACGTATATGGATATACGCTATAAGCATTATTTCAATCTTGAATGTGTTCCGATAACGGCGAACCACCGACCTACCTACTACAGACGCATCGCAATTGTATTGCAGATGTCTGGTTCAGCACAGCACTCCAGAGTCCATTCGGCAAAAGTTCCCCGCTGATTCGCATCATCCATCAGCTTTCTGAAGAAGCTCTTTTTGCTTACTACTCTCTGTCATCGTATTCTTAGATCTCATCATAATTGGCAAATCTGACATTGTCAAATCCCAATTTCACTCAAAATCTGTTATCATGGATGTATATTTCGATGCAGAAAGAGGGAGCAGCGCCATGAAAGTAACCAAAGGAACATGGAACGGTTATGACACGTATATTTTGAAAAGTCAGCAGTTAGAAGTCACATTGCTTCCAAGACTTGGTAACAATGTTATCGGCATTCGCGACTTGCAAGAAAATCGTGAGATTTTGCGCCGCCCGGAAGAAAGTGATCTTGATTTTTATTTGCAAAAACCGTATCACTTTGGCATGCCTATGCTGATGCCACCTGGACGAATCCGTCGTGGACATTTTGAATATAGTGGAACAACATATCAATTTGATCAAAATACAGCCAATGACAATCATATTCATGGATTGCACCGTACCCAGGCATGGCGTGTATCTGATATTGATGAAAATGATGAAGGTTGCACGATTACAACTGAATTATTAACAGCCGATGATCCGAACTGGATGCGCCAATATCCTATTCCACTTCGCTTAGAAATGACGTTACAATTACAAGGTACTTCACTAATGCAACGTATGAAAATAACCAATCTGGGCGATACACCTGCTCCATTTGGATTCGGTCTACATACGTGGTTCTTATTAGATGGTGAACCACAGCGTTGGACATTGAAGATTCCGGTTAGCGATCAATTGCTTCAAGATGCTGAACAGATTCCTACAGGCGAAGTCGTGCCTTTAGATGAATGGGAAGCATTAAATACAGGGATGAATATGGCAAATCGCAACTGGGATAATCTGCTTCGGATCGGTGATAAGCGCCCGGTCAGTGCAGAATTAACTCGTGATGATGGTTATGGTATTCGTTATTCGGCTGATCCTGATTATTTCAAATATTGGGTACTCTATACCAAAGGTGAAAGTGATCAATATTTATGTATTGAGCCTTATACCACATTGCCAGATGCAGCCAACTCTACACATTCACAAGACTTTACAGGCTTAATTGATGTTGCTCCTGCACAGCCTGTCGAATTTAGTCTACAAATGGATGTGATTGAAAAGTACACTCAACTCAAATAAAAATAGTATTTTAGGATAATATCACAGATTTCAAATCACGCTGTCATAACGAAAAAACGTGCAGACCACTTATTGTTACATAAGTATCTACACGCCTAGGTGACTCTTATCGGAGTCATCTTTTTTCGTATGGCTATTATATTGCTATTCCTTCTTATAAAGATTCATCGAATATATAGTGACGTGCAGATTCACGTCGTACTTCTGTAGAGTTCTATAAAATATAAGGTATGAGTGCAGTAAACATGATGATCTGAATAATGATGGGAATATATTGCTGTAAGCTTGCTTAGTCTATATTAGGACAACTCGGATTGTACTTCGCTGTATGTAGCTCTTGGATAGCGAATCATATGGTTAGCCATATTATAGTTGGATTCAATCGTAGTATCGACCGCAATCATTCCTTTACGAATAGCAAATTCGTAACTGATTTCCCCATGCGTCCAATGATTTTTGAATTTTAGCGATTCAATTGCCATTTGTCGAAACGATTTGATCTGAATACTGCTTAATCCTTCTTCTGGACCGTTCCACTCCCCATTTCTTCCTGCGATCGGGTTGTGTTTAATACCGAATTTACCAACTGTGTTGTTACGAATCTGAATAAATACAGTACCCGAATCCAGATTGGTTAATTCATTTTCAAGCTCCTTGAACACGATGTCGAGTTGTCTCGCTAGAGAAACTAGATCGTTCTTAGGCATTTTTTCCCCTTCCTTTCTCTAAAACACTTATTAATGTAGGACTTCTGACTCATTATAGTGCCAATTTACGGTCTGATCAATACTATTTTTAACAATTAGGTACTTTTTACTACTATTCGACAAAAATCGATTATTATTCCTATATTTACCTTCGCTTTTTTTCACTATTTAACGGTATAACTGGATTTTACTAGGTTTGTTCCCCTTGAATAAAAAAAGATATTCACTGTATTCTTTTGGAGTAAGAACACAACGTGAATATCTTTTTTCATGTATTTCATGCTTATTAATTTTAATAATATATCTAATAATCTAACAGATTACTGATTGACTTGCTCAGCAGTCATATCCATAAATAACTTCACATCAGCAATACTCACATTCATCGCATTTTGCCAGAAATCAGGTTGAGTTAGATCTACACCTAGATGTTTTTGTGCTAATTCTTCTACACTCATACGTCCTGTATCTTGCAATAGTGCATCATATTTCGCAGCAAAGCTTGCTCCTTCTTGTTGAGCCAGAGCATAAATTCCTGTACTGAACATATATCCAAATGTGTACGGATAGTTGTAGAAAGGTACACCTGTAATATAAAAATGAAGTTTGGAAGCCCAGAAATGTGGATGATAAGAAGACAATGTATCACAATATGCTTCGCGTTGCGCTTCTTCCATCAAGCGATTAAGCTCATCTGTACTTACAGTACCTGTACGACGTTGCTCGTAAAAACGTGTTTCAAATAAGAAACGAGCGTGAATATTCATAAAAAATGCAATACTGCGTTGAATTTTATCTTCTAACAAAGAGACTTTTTCCTCTTCATTTTGAGCTTGTTTCACTAGCGAATCAGCTACGATCATTTCAGCAAAAGTAGAAGCCGTCTCTGCTACATTCATAGCATACCCTTGACTAAATGCAGGCAGATCATTCATCACATGTTGATGATATCCATGTCCTAGCTCATGCGCTAACGTAGATACATTGGATGCTGTGCCACTGTAAGTCATAAAGATACGTGTTTCTTTACTGAGTGGTAAAGACGTACAGAACCCACCTGGGCGCTTGCCAGCACGATCTTCAGCTTCGATCCAGCCTTGATCAAAAGCATGTTCTGCAAAATCAGCCATCTCAGGATTAAATTTGCGGAATTGATCAACAATAATTTTGGCAGCATCATTATAATCGACATGACTATCTACTGTACTTATCGGTGCATCTACATCATTCCAGCTTAATTGATCAACGCCTAAAATGTGCGCTTTGCGTTTGAGATAATCGACAAACACCGGTTTATTTTGAACAATAACATCCCACATTGCATTCAACGTCTGATCAGACATGCGGTTAATCGCTAAAGGTTCTTTCAATACTTGTTCCCAACCACGACGTTCATATAATTTCAGACGGAATCCAGCAAGATGGTTAAGGGTGTCGGCGCAATAATCTTCTGCATTGCCCCATGCTTCTTCCCACTTGCGGAACATATCTTCGCGTACTTCACGATTGGTATCATGCATTTTATTGGCTGCTTGTCCTGCAGATAACATCACCGTTTTGCCATCTTGTTCAAAAGGAATCTGGATATGGCTTACAATCGTATCGTACATTTTACTCCAACCTTGATAACCGTCAACACCAAGATCTAAAGCCAATCCTTCGAGTTCAGGAGTCATTTTTTCACGTGCCAGCGAACGATTTTCTGTCAGGTAAAAAGCTATCGGTGCAATCTCAGGACGACCTACCCATTGTTGGAATATCTCATCGGCTGTTGCAGCCAATAAGCTATGGAAACGTACAAATACACCTTGCAGGTTAGCTGACATTGTGGAGATCGATGATCCGAGGCGATTAGCTTCTTTATCACTTTGATCTTGAGCATTCAGACAACCGACAAAAGAAGAGGCTTCACGTAACCGAATACGTGTAGCTTGTAGCTGATCTAACAACCCATCATATGCTTTAGTCTCTGTAACCTGTTGTGGCGGTGTCATCGACTCTAATTGTTGATAAAGAGATTGAATATCTTGAGATAACGTGTGTAAAAAAGTCTGCAATTCTTCTGAACTGGACCCTCCAGCAAAAATCGTTTCTAAATTCCATGTAGGTTGAATAGGATGGTTCATCATAGCACACCTTTCTGTATCTGCCTGTAAATAGACATATGTTGGAATGATTGATTATTTTGCTTGTAGCTACAAGTATGCCGATTATTGGCTACAATTTCAAATCTATGTATAAATCATAACAAATATAATGCTTGATTTACTGTACCATCGTCAAGTGGGTATAAGTATAGTATACTCTAAATCATCATATTCCAAGATAGGAGGGAAGCTTTATGCAACCACTACAGATTTCGGCAGATACCGCAGTCAAATTGGCAGAAAAGCTGAATGTACCTTTAGAACAACTGATGCATATGCCCAAGCATATCCTGCTTCAAAAAATTGCTGAACTGGCAAAAGAAGATGAAAAAGGCGGCAACGAATAATTATGATTCCTTTTAATCAGACCTGGCCATACGACATTATTATGAATGATATCTATGTTCATCAATGTCCGTTTTGTCAGGCAGAAAATATAATTTTACCTCTCAAACCGAAAGAATTAATTTCGATTCATGAAGGTAAAAAAAAATTACTGGTGTTCCCTTGTTGCAGTAATCGAATCACTTTATTGGATACCGATTCTGATTATTTGCTAGCAGATACAGTCCTTCGTCACTAAAGTTCAATCGTATAAGTATAGATCAATGATAACAAATAGCGGACAACTCTAGAACTTACAAGAGTGTCCGCTATTTGTGATTTATGATTCTTTCATTTCTTCTGGCAAATCCATATTTTTAGATAACATTTGTTCGCGTAGCAAAGCCCATTGTTCACGCGAAGCTCGAATCATCGCAGAGTCTGTAATCCGTTTATCATGAATAACGCGTGAGAACCATTTCACCGCTTCATTAAATTCACCGAGTCGGCGATGCAATTCACCGATCAGATACAGTAACTTGGCGTCCCCACCGCTAACACTTTCAATCTGATACACTTTAATATAAGAATCCAGACAATAGCGTAGAAAACGAAGTTCTTGCTCTGTTTCTCCTCCATAGCGATGTATCCAGGCGATATGTTGAAGAAAACTCGCAATAATACGTTCTCGATCCCCAATCGCTTGTGCACACATTAATGCGAATTTATAAGATTCTAAAGCTTGTTCTCTTGTACGATGTCCACCCATATCACGCTTAATCAATCGACTGCCGATCTGCTCCATATACAGTTCACGCTGACGATCTGTTAAAGTTGCTTGTGAATTTTCAGTAGAAGCAAATCCACAATGCGGGCACATCCGTACCACATAAAAATCAGGATTTTCATGCTGATAATAAGCACAAAAGTCAGAGTCACGTCTGGAAGCTCTTTTCATACTCGGACGAACACGACTTGTTTTGAATTCTTCATCACACTGTGGACAGGTAATTTTTATCGTATATAACGGCTCTAACTCTGTTGTCCCCTCCATCTAACCCACTTCCCCCAAATCAAATTAATGCGTATTTACAAAATGATGAGCCGGCCCTGATAAACGATCTACTACAAATATACGCAATTCGTCTTCAATCTGGAGCTCCTTCAAAGCTTCATTCATACAGGCTAACCAAGCATCTGCTTTTTCATCGGTAATCTCAAAACCCATATGACGCGCTCGCATCATCGGATGACCATAAGCTTCAGAAAAAAGCGCAGGACCTCCAAAAAATTGAGAAAGAAACATATATTGTTTCTCCATCACAGGATTGATATCTTCAGGAAAAAGCGGCCCGATTAAAGGATCACGCTGTACTTTAGGATAAAAAGCTTCGACCAAGCGCTTGATGCCATCTGCTTCGCCTAGCAATACATATAAAGATTGATCAAATTTCACTCTTGCTCGCCAACTTTCTTTCGATACGTCATGTGTCAAATTATATCATAAAAAAGACGCCAAAGATTTCTTTAGCGTCTTTCATCCATATATAATATATAAAAAAATATAATGTAAAATACAAGTGCGGTCTAGGTCAATACATGCTTCGATCCTCTTCACCAGATTGAACAAAGGAAGCACGAATGACGTACACGAATAGACATACGAGAATACCGGCAAGAATGCTTGTAGTCATGTTCATCACTCCATTCTAAGTGTGTACTAACAATCATTGACAATTCCGACGACCATTTATACCTTTATTTTATCATACCTTTTTGCAGAATATAACCCTTTTTGCAAACGCTTTCTTTAACAATTAGATTACAAACTCTTTACAGAACCCTACATTATGTCCGTTATGTATCAGTCGTATGACTAAACCCTATTTAATTTAAAATAGATTTACAGTTAAACATTGTGTTCCGCTCAAGAATTGATTATCATCGAAGGTGAGTATATTTACAAAGGATTTAACGATAAAGGACAAAGGAGCTTTCCAAACTTGAGATACTATGTGCTTGATCGTGGAGATCAATTATCTATCGAACTGAGCGAGCAATTCCATAAGCTTGCTGCCGAACGCGGATTTCAGCTAGATGCTGAATCACCAGAGATCGTCGTATCTATTGGTGGAGACGGAACTATGCTTCATGCTTTTCACACATTTATCGATCATATCCCAGACTTAGCATTTGTCGGTATTCATACCGGGCATTTAGGATTTTATGCTGACTGGAAAGCAGATGAATTGGCTGATTTGGTTAATTTTATGGCGGGCGAGTCATCGACATCAGATCGTCATCCCAAAATCGTCAAATATCCATTAATCGAATTGGATATTCAGACGAAGAGCGGAACGACTCATCATACGGTACTTAACGAATTTACACTCAAAGGGGTAGACGGAACGACTGTAGTCGCTCAAGTCGATATCAACGATGAGATTTTTGAAATGTTCCGCGGTGATGGAATCTGTGTATCTACACCTTCTGGAAGTACTGCGTATAACAAAGCACTTGGTGGTGCTATGGTACATCCAACGATTGAAGCTCTTCAGATCGCTGAGATTGCTTCGATCAACAACCGGATTTATCGTACACTCGGTTCTTCTTTAATGTTACCTAAACATCATCATTGTGATATTCATTCACGCAAACCGCAAAAGCTACAATTGACTATGGATCATTTAAATATGTCATTTGATGATCTGATTTCAATTCGATGCCAGGTTTCCAAAAAGCAAGTAAGCTTTGCACGTTATCGTCCTTATCCATTTTGGAATCGTGTACGTCAATCATTTCTAGGATAATAGGAACGATAATATTGCCTAACTTTAGCAACATCTAAAAAAGCTTCCAAACGCCACAGTGATTGTGGAATTGGAAGCTTTTTGTTGTAAACGATAAAATTAAGATTTGGAACTTTCTTCGCTTGGTTTCACTTCTGCCTCGACTTTTGTCTGGCTTTCTACAGATAGCGGTTGTACAGGCTCTGTGGAACGTTCTACAGGCTTTTCTGTAACAGGTACTTCTACTACTTCTACTACTTCTACTGTTTCTACAACAGGTACTATTGGAGTTGCAGGCGCAACTGGAGCAGATGCAGGCACAGCTTTGGAAGCTGTTTTTTCCTGCTTGTCTTTTTTAGAATGATTTCCTTGTCCTCTAGACGATTTCTCGGATTTCTCAGACTTTTCTGCTTTTTCTCCATTCGCTGGCTTTGGTGGTTCTGCGACTTCTTTTGTTTTTTGTAATACAAAATAAGCACAGCCAAAGTTACAGTATTCATTAATATATTCAGTCAAGCTGGATAAAGAAGTATCTTTGCCAGCTTTGGGATGTCCATCACGATAAAATCCTTTGAGACGCAATTGATTATAACCCCAGTCTCCTAGAATATAATCATACCGATCCAATACTTCACTATATCGTTCACGGAATATTTCTGCATTCCAACCATCACGATGCTCTTTAATAATTTCGTATGTTTTACCGCCGATTTGAATCAAGGTTCTCCCGCCTTTCAGCATTTAGACCGTCGAGGTTTCCTTCGACTTCGATGCGGATTGAACCTGTTCATGCGCATGATAGGAACTGCGGACAAGCGGACCAGACTCAACATGACTGAATCCACGCTTTAATCCTTCTTCTTTTAAAATTGCAAATTCATCAGGAGTATAATATTTAGCCACATCCAAATGTTTTGGTGAAGGCTGCAAATATTGTCCAATCGTCATAATATCGCAATCCATGGCACGAAGGTCATCCATTGTTTTTAAAATTTCATCCCATTCTTCACCTACACCTAGCATAATACTAGATTTGGTTGGAATCGAAGGTTGTAGTGTTTTGGAGTTACGTAATAATTCCATAGAACGAGGATATTTAGCTCTTGCACGAACGCGGTCAGACATCCGTTCCACTGTTTCAATATTATGATTCAGAATATCCGGTTTAGCATCCATAACAATTTTGAGTGAATCAATATCTCCCATAAAATCAGGGATTAACACTTCGACACTACAAAGTGGTAAACGCTTGCGAACGGCACGAATTGTTTCCGCAAAAATATTTGCTCCGCCATCTTTCAGATCATCACGAGCTACACTGGTAATAACACAATGTTGAAGCCCCATATTTTCAGCCGCTTCCGCAACCCTTTCTGGTTCTTGCAAATCAAGCTCCGTAGGCATCCCCGTATTGACTGCGCAAAAACGGCAAGCACGTGTACAAATATCTCCCAAAATCATAAAAGTAGCTGTACGATTCGCCCAGCACTCATAAATGTTAGGACAGCGCGCTTCCTCGCAGACGGTATGAAGAGTTTTGGAACGCATCATACTTTTAATTTCCTGATAGTTACTGTCATTGGTCATCTTGATTTTGATCCATTCAGGTTTCGGTTGTTTGGCTTTAGTGGACAAGATAGTTGACCTTCCTTCCTCGGGTGTAATTGGCTTTCAGGATGTTACAATCTTTTGGGATTTATTATAACACGAATTAATGCATACCGAAATATTAGGCTTTCCTACTGTACTTTATTCGTTTACACTAAATACTATTGTAAGGATGTACAGTAGCATATTTGTCTAAACATCCATTAGATAAAATGTTAACCTAGTCCCGTATACTGTACGTTGATAGAAGAAAGGAATGAGGAAATAAATGAACAAAGCTTCATCTAATCAACCTTTAACAGCATCTTCCTTAACCCGTTCAAAACGGTTATGGATTGCTTTGATTTTAGGTTCTTTATCTGCGTTTGCTCCATTATCAATCGATATGTACTTACCTGCTTTACCAACACTAGCTGCACATTTGAATACCAATGCTTCGCTGGCACAACTCAGTCTAACTGCTTGTCTGCTCGGTCTGGCATTCGGACAACTGCTTGTTGGCCCACTAAGTGATGTGAAAGGAAGACGTACTCCGCTGATCATCTCATTGATCTTTTATACAGTAGCATCGCTGTGTTGTGCGTTAACACAAAGTATCGGTCTACTGATTGTGCTACGTTTTATTCAAGGTATTACAGGAGCCGCTGGCATAGTGATTTCGCGTGCTGTAGTGCGAGATCTGTATTCCGGGCATGAATTAACCAAATTTTTCTCCTTGTTAATGTTGATCAACGGCGTTGCTCCTATTGCCGCTCCTATTATCGGTGGTGCATTACTGAAATTTGTACCGTGGCAAGGTATTTTTATTGTGTTAGCAATTATCGGTGCAGTCATGTTATTTATGGTATTGTTTGGTTTGCCGGAGACATTATCGAATGAACGCAAAGCTTCAGGTGGACTGAGTTCTACATTACGTACATTTGGACGATTGATCCAGGATCGTCATTTTATCGGATTCGCGTTGTCACAAGCATTTATTACAGCCGCGATGTTTGCTTATATTGCAGGTTCTCCTTTTGTCGTGCAGACGATATTCGGTGTTTCTGCACAAGGATTTAGTTTGTTTTTTGCTATAAACGGATTAGGCATTGTCATTTTCGCTCAATTAGCAGGTCGTCTATCTGGTAAATACGGTGAACTGGTTATTTTGAAAATCAGTCTAGGAATTGCTTTTACCGCCGCTCTATTGTTATTGATTATTGCTATCGCAGGTGGTGGACTGTTACCTATTGCTATCATGTTATTCTTTGTCGTATCTTGTGTAGGTTCTGTAGGGGCTACATCGACTTCACTCGCGATGCAAAGTCAGGGCAATGCCGCAGGAAGCGCTTCTGCGCTGTTAGGACTGCTTCCGCTTCTATTAGGTGGAGCAGCTTCTCCATTGGTAGGACTCGGTAGTGGACTCACTGCTGTACCGATGAGTGTGGTTATTTTAGTAGCCGAAGTGCTCGCTGTACTATGCTTTATCGGTTTGGTGAGAAAACCTGTCAAAGTATAAAAGTATATATGTGCTCTATTTTTTATAAGAGTTATTTTTATAAAGATTGTATTACGATTGATCAAATCATAGCATACCCGCTACGACAAAAAAGGAACTTCTCTTTTCAGATGAAGTTCCTTTTTGTTATAGTTAAACGTCATATTATAATTAGTAAGATATCCGCTGACGCATCGCTTCAAATAGCAGTATTGTCGATGCCATCGCCGCATTCAGCGACTCTGCTTGCCCTTGCATCGGAATCAAAATATGTTGATCCACTAATTCTGATACTTCTGCCGAAATGCCTTTACCTTCGTTACCAATCACGATCCAGGCTCCTGTTGTAAAATCAAACTCATAACAAGATTGGGTAGCTTGTAACGATGTACTTAGCACTAGATGCCCGTTTTGCTTCGCAACAGGTAACAGCTCACTGAGATCACTTTCGATCACAGGCAAATGAAACAATGAACCCATTGTTGAACGAATCGTTTTCGGATTATACAGATCAGCACAACCTTTACCAAGTACAATACCGTTTGCTCCTGCCGCATCACTACTACGAATAATCGTGCCCACATTGCCTGGATCTTGAACATTATCCAGTACCATGACCAGACTATGATCAATCTCTAGCAGGCGATCTGTAAGCGCGTTACGTTTGTACACAATAGCAAAAACAGGCTGTGGTGTTTTGGTATCTGTGCATTTGGCAAGTATAGCTTCCGATACAGCAATATACTGAGCCCCACCAGAATAACTAGCAATATCATCACGTAGTTCAGCAGGAATCCCTTTTTCTGTATCATAGACGATACAATCGATATCCCAATCACTGCGAAGAACTTCACTCACTAGATGAATACCTTCTACAATAAATTTACCCTGCTTATCCCGATGCTTTTTCTCAAGCAATTGCGCCCATTCCTTGACTTTCGCATTCTGGGTCGATAGAATTTCGGTCATTCTTCTAGCCCTAATTCCATTTTAAGCAGATCATTTTTTTGCCCAACAATGACCAGAATATCATCCGGTTTGAGGCGCTCATCCGGTGAAGGCGCAATATTCATCTGACTGCCTCGTTTGATTGCCATCACATTACAGCTATATCTGACACGAATATTGAGTTCTTTTAGATTCGAACCGATCATTGGCTCAGAAGCTTTCATTTCCACAATACTGTAATCTTCTGAAATCTCGATATAATCGAGTACGTTAGGCGATGTTAAATGATGAGCTACCCGCACACCCATATCACGTTCTGGGAAAATCACTTTGTCTGCACCGATCCGAGTCAATACTTTACCATGCAGTTCATTTTGTGCTTTAACCAGAATCGTTGGAATATCCATTTCTTTGAGAATCAGTGTGGTTAAGATACTGGATTGAATATCTTCTCCAATTGCAACTACCACTACATCAAAGTTACGCAATCCCAAGGAACGCAAAGCTTCTTCATCGGTAGAATCTGCTGTTACGGCTTGAGTTACGATTTTGGATACTTCTTGTATACGATGTTCATCTGAATCGATAGCCAATACGTCAAAGCCCATCTCACTCAATGTTTTGGCAATGCTAGAACCAAAGCGTCCGATACCAATAATGGCATACTGCTTTCTAGGCATATTGTAACCTCCAAGCTTTTCATAAGCATACGCTGTATTTAATATTAAGGAGCCATTTCCAAAAATTGAGCATCTGGATTTTTATCGATTGCTGTACGCATCGCATACTCATTTTCAAACAACACAACATGATTTCCTTTTTTATCTTTCACGAGTGTAGAGTTAATACGGAATTTGGAAGCATCTACTTTATCGGTAATGATCCAACGTGCAAATTGGAACGGCATGCGTTGCAATTGTACATCTACACCATACTCATTTTTCATCCGATATTCGAATACTTCAAATTGCAATTGTCCAACTACGCCGAGAATTGTTTCATCAAAGCTAACGGTATTAAATACTTGAATCGTACCTTCTTCTGTCAGTTGGTCGATTCCTTTTTGATATTGCTTGTGTTTCAGTGCATTTTTGACCGTCACTTTAGCAAAAATCTCTGGTGAGAACGTAGGCAATTCATCAAATACGATATCAGAACCCTGACTTAACGAATCTCCAATACGGAAAATACCCGGATCGAACAAACCTACAATATCGCCAGGATAAGCGGTCTGGACGATATCACGATCTTGTGCCAAAAATTGTTGTGGTTGTGCCAGTTTGATTTCTTTACCTGCACGTACATGGCGAACACTCATACCACGTTCAAATTTACCAGATACCACACGTAAAAAAGCAATACGATCGCGGTGAGCTGGATTCATATTCGCTTGAATTTTAAATACATACCCGCTGAACTTATCATTCATTGGATCAATCATACCTGCTGTGCTACGGCGCGGTTCTGGCTTAGGTGCAAGTTCTAAAAAGTTTTCTAAAAATGTCTGCACACCAAAGTTATTAACTGCACTACCGAAGAAGATCGGTGTCAATTCACCACGTAATATTTTATCATAGTCAAAAGGATCTCCTGCTACATCTAACAACTCAATATCCTGACCGAGTTGATCATACAAAAACTCGCCAGCCATTTCTTTAATAATCGGATCGCGATAATCTTCTACTTTTTGTACTTCAATCGTAGAATGGTCTTTACCATTAAACAATTCGACCTGTGTTTTCATTCGATCATAGACACCAGACAACTCGCGTCCCATACCGATCGGCCAGTTCATAGGTACAGAGCGAATACCCAATACTTGCTCTAATTCTTCCATCAATTCAAAAGGACTTTGTCCTTCACGGTCTAACTTATTAATAAATGTAAAAATTGGAATACCACGTTGCGCACACACTTTAAATAGTTTGATCGTTTGTGCTTCGACACCTTTAGCGACGTCAATCAACATCACTGCTGCATCTGCCGCAGTCAATGTACGATACGTATCTTCACTAAAATCTTGGTGACC
The DNA here is from genome assembly GCF_042681745.1 of Paenibacillus nicotianae. NCBI lineage: Bacteria > Bacillati > Bacillota > Bacilli > Caryophanales > Paenibacillaceae > Paenibacillus > Paenibacillus nicotianae. The sequence continues at coordinate 219,003 of NZ_JBHUGF010000009.1, forward strand.
TGGTGTATCCAGTATATTAATACGATGTCCATTATAATCAAATTGCATTACTGAAGAAGTAACCGAGATCCCCCGTTGTTTCTCAATCGCCATCCAGTCACTGGTCGCATGTTTATTAGCTTTACGGGCTTTCACTGAACCCGCTTCACGAATTGCGCCCCCGAATAACAATAATTTTTCTGTTAAAGTTGTTTTCCCGGCATCCGGGTGAGATATAATGGCAAACGTTCTACGTTTGTCGACTTCATTTTGCAAAGCTTGATCTATCGTTTTACTCATTTCCACGTTCCCTTCTCCTCTTGGTTCATCCCTCTATTATAACACATTTACAGCACAAAATAAGAGAAGAAATCGCGGGCATGTGCTATTTTCCATTGCGTCGGAATGATTCTACATAGCTCACAATTGCTGCATCTTCTTTGCTTAACAAAAAGAGCAGGCTTGTCTTTAATTCATCCAGCCTGCGTATTTCTGCATCGATCTCTTCTATTTGAGTACGTACTGCTTCTTTTAACGTTTCGATTCCTGTTCCACGACCGAGTAACTGAAGAATATCTCCGATTCGGTTTAGCGAGTAGCCAAGCGACTGAGCATCTTTGATAAATTTGAGCATTACCAGATAGTCATCCGAATATAGACGGTACCCACCTTCACTACGTACGGGAGCGGGCAAGATGCCTTCGTCTTCATAGAAACGGATTGCCGCCATACTGACACCAGTCTGTTTTGCTAGCTGTCCGCGTGTCATCCCTTCCATTGCTTAACCCTCCCTCACTTTGATAATGTGCTTATATAATACTATCGTTTAGTGTTGAATACGCGTGTACGTCTGATCGAACTTCACTTCGGGATACGCAATAGATGTAGATTTTAATAAAGACTGCGCCTCACCTTTCAAATACTGATCGAAGAACGCGGCTGTATATGCACGCGTAATATCAATATTGCGAATAGGATCGATCTCTTTAGCAAATAGCGCTGGTGCAATCAACGCAAGATCAGTAAAGCTCTGATGAAAGAAAGGGGCAACCTTCGCATAATACGTATCGTTTTTACTATTTGTCATTACACGATTCAGATCACCTGCAAATTGTTCATAAAAAACATCATCTTTTTCTTTAACAGTAGGGTCAAGACTACGGGCTGTTTTTCCAGTAATTAGATACATAAATGGCTGTTGAAGATCAGTATGAGCCACCTTACCCCAGAAACCACCTTCCAGACTAAGACCAGCTTTGAAGCGAGAATCAGTAGCTAACACTTCTGCTGTTGTTGCTCCGCCATAAGAATGACCAAACATACCTACCCGATTCAAATCTATTCGTCCAGTTAGTAAGCCCTGCGGATCTTGCTTCTGCCACTCTGTTAGCGTATCGAGCACGAAGCTAGCGTCTGCCGCGCGAATACCAACACCAATTACATTATATGCATACAACTCTGACGAAGTAATACCTGTCGGATCAGGCTTATATGTTGCTGTCCGTCCGTCTGGAAATGATACTTCTGCTGAGGTATAAGGATGATCGATCCCTACTACAATATAACCTCGGCTCACTAATTCCTCTATAGCAGTCATACTTTGAAAACGGGTAGAACGTACCCCCGGCGAAAACAAAACAACTGGATACTCTGCTTGAGCTTTTGATATTGCTATATCGCTGACCACATGGGTATGAATCAGTGATGTCTGACTAAACAATATCTTGGGTATACCAAATACCAGGCTAATCGCTTTACCCAATTCAGAAGGATACGTTTCTGTCTGTCGTCCAACTACTGTTTCTGGATCAACCGGATACCAGACGTTCACCATCAGTTCACGTTTATCACCTGTCTCGGAAGTTAATGTTTCTTCACGCGAATCGTCTGTCAAATGTTGCACTGTTGTCCCGATAGCGTAACTACCTGTCGGTTGTGGCATCGTAAATACAGGTAGCAGATTTGACACATAGACTGCTACACTCGAAACGGCTAATACCAATACAGTTAGCAATATGCGCTTTGTCCGATATAAATGTCGATTAGGCGCTACTACTGGATGTACTATTCGTATCAGACCTACAATCAACAGAACAACATCTAATCCGTACGCTGGAGCCATTTGGATGCGTATCCCTTCTAGCACAGCATGTAGACTATACAATACGAGTAGTATAATAACGGTAGTAGTATCCAACCATCGGCGTCGATGTCCAAAGATAAATAATCCAGATGCCAGTAGCCCCCCACCAAGTAAAATCATTTCAAATATTCTCATTCTCCCTCATCCTTTCAATCCGGCGGCTTAGAATATGGCACTGCATATCAGTTTGCCCCGCTTATCCAGCATAAGGGTTGAAGTATACTTCAAGGTCAAGCTTTTATTTTCGCTTTGCTTTTTGCTTTTTGCTTTTTGCTTTTTGCTTTTTATCAAAGTCTCATTTTCTAACGTATTTCAAAACAAAAAAGCCGCTTCCCCACTGCCCCAAACGGCAATAAAAGAAACGACTTATTTAAACATATAGATACAATTTAACGTTAATTGCTACTTCCCATTTGCCAGATAACATCATCTTCATCTTGACCATTTACAGGCCACCAATGATATCCATCTTGTTGAAGCAATAGATGAGTTGCATCTGGCCCCCAAGAACCGGCAGGATATGGTTTTACATCTTTAGGATGTTGTGACCAAGCCTCAGCAATATGATCTATAAAGCTCCAAGCCGCAGATACTTCATCCCAACGGGTAAAGTATGTTGAATCACCTTGCGCCGCGTCTTCGATCAAGCTTTCATAAGCTTCAGGTGAATTAATTCCGATCATACAACTCTGACAAAAATCCATAGCAAGTGGTTGAATTTCAGAATCAGAACCCGGTTTTTTAGCATTGATTTTGATATAAATACCTTCCATTGGATTCACACGAATTACCAATAGATTTGGTTCTAGATTATGACGTTGTCCAAGATATACATTGGTAGGTGTCCGCTTGAACTCTACAATAATCTCAGTTGTTTTTACAGGTAGACGTTTCCCTGTACGAATATAGAAAGGTACACCTGACCAGCGGAAATTATCTACAAATAATCGCGCGGCAAAATACGTTTCTGTATTTGAAGCAGGATCTACTTTGTCTTCTTCACGATATCCAGGTAATGTTTTGCCTTTAGATTCACCTGCTGTATATTGACCACGTACTACGTTTTGATCCACTTCTTCTGGTGTCGTATATGCACGAAGAGAACGAAGCACTTTTACTTTTTCATCATGAATATCTTCAGGCAGTAGACGACTTGGTGGTTCCATCGCGATCATGGCTAACATTTGCAACATATGGTTCTGCCCCATATCGCGTAGTGCGCCTGAATGATCGTAATATCCACCACGTTCTTCTACACCGACCGTTTCACTAAGTGTAATTTGAATATTAGAAATATGCTGATTGTTCCACAAAGGTTCAAAAAAAGCATTCGCAAATCGAATCACTTCGATATTTTGAACCATTTCTTTTCCTAAATAATGGTCGATACGATAAATTTCATCTTCTTCAAATACTTCATTGATTTCTGCATTAAGCTTACGTGCAGATTCCAGATCATATCCGAAAGGCTTCTCGATGACCAGACGATTCCAGCCTGTACCATCCATCATGCCACCTGCCCGAAGGTTAAGCGATACACTACCAAACAATTCCGGTGCAAGGGCAAGGAAAAAGAATCGGTTGCCTGGGATACCGTATTTATTTTCAATCACTTCTGTTTGTTCTTTCAACTCTTGAAAACCAGCGACATTGTTAATATCTAACGATTTATATTCAAAATGTTCTGCAAATCGAGTCCACTCTTCTTCGGCTCCGATCTTGTAGCGACAAAACTCTATGATAGACTGATGGAGATCTTCCCGAAATTCTTCATTGGTACGCGGTCGACGCGCTACACCAATGACTGCAAAATCCTCTGCAAGTTTACCTTCACGATACAAACTATAAATAGCAGGAAACAATTTACGTCTTGCCAAATCCCCGGTTGCTCCAAAAATGAAAAATACCGCACTTGGTGTCTGCAATGTCTCAAGATTTTGTTTTCCAGTCATAGCTCCTCAACTTTCTATGTAAAATCTGTAATGTGGTAAACGTATTCTACCATAATTACCCTATCTATCGCTATCTGACCACTATAAGAAGTACTTATATCTTTTGCAAATAAAATTGATACCTGTGCACCAGCAGTAAATCACTCGGCTAATCCATTTTTATAGGCATAGATAGCAGCCTGTGTACGATCTTCTACCCCTAGCTTAGCTAGCAAATTCGTAACATGGAATTTTACCGTTTTGATACCGATAATTAATTCATCTGCAATATCTTGATTCGATTTCCCTTTTGCCAGTAATCGAAGTACATCCATTTCACGATCTGTTAATTCTTCATGTAATGCACGTTCAAGAGGCTCCCGAAAGCGGCTCATCATTTTAGAAGCTACCTGCGATTCTAGTACAGATTGTCCTCTAGCAGCAGCTCGAATAGCATCTGCTATTTCACTAGCACGCGAGGTTTTGAGCAAATAACTAAAAGCGCCTGCTTCGATCACAGGATACATTTTTTCATCATCCAAATAACTTGTCAGTACAATGACTTTGCAATCAGAATTAATTTGCAATACACGTCTTGTTGTTTCGATGCCGTCCATCCCATCCATTACTAGATCCATCAGGATTACATCCGGTTTATATTCTTGCGCAAGACGAATACCTTCTTCTCCGTTACTTGCTTCACCGACTACTTCAATACCGTCTTCTGTGTCCAATACAGCCGCAAGTCCAATACGAACCATCTCATGATCATCAACTAATAGTACTTTGATCAATTGTTCATCATTTTCCATAGTATTATGCCCACCTGCTTTCTTCTGTATTTAAAGTCACAATCGGAATCACAATCTCTATACGTGTTCCTTTTCCAGGAGCCGTTATATACTGGATTGTTCCTCCCAATTCATTCGTTCGTTCTCTCATCGTAGATAAGCCATACGAAGCTTGCTTCGTTTCATTTAACTCAAATCCGATTCCATCATCTTTCAAAGTCACCCGTACCGAATCCACCTTTTGCACGATCCGAATCTCCATCCGTTCGGCTTTGGCATGACGTAATGTATTTGATAAAGACTCCTGCACAATACGGAAAATATGATTTTCTACCCCTTTTAATAACCGTAGATCATCATCCATATCCAAATTGATTTCCATCGGAATTTTGGCTTGTAATTCACGAATCAATTCCCGTAATCCTTGAGATAGACGCTTCCCTTCTAGATAGACAGGACGAAGATGTAATAGTAACGCTCTCATTTCGGATTGTGCTACAGATGACATTTCTTCGATCAGTTCAACCTGACGTTTGGCACGCGCTGGATTACTATCAAAGGTACGTCCTATAGCTGTCGCTGTCATCGAGATCGCAAATAATTGCTGAGAAACAGCATCATGCAACTCTCGCGCTAATCGCTGACGTTCTTCGATAATTGCTGTAATTCTAGCTTGCTCTGCTAATTGTGCATTATTAGTAGATAATCGTTGTAGACTACTGATCTGATCTTCCCACTTTTTACCGATACGATCAATTTGCTCACCCAGTCTTGACCATTCATCATTGCCCCATTGAGGAGCAGCTTGTGACCAGTTGCCTTTTTCCCACATCAATAACGTATCTCTTAATTTATCCAAACGCATTTTAAGCCTGAGTGCATGATATAATCCGTATAATCCACCCACAACAATAACCGGTACTAATAATGCCGCACCAGTCTGTAATAAAGAAGGCCAGGATAAATCGATCTGCAAATGACCAGACGTATATAATACATAAATAATAATAATCAGTAATAAGAAGGATAACAAAATCCCTTCACTCATACTGCGGACAATCAAGTCAGCAGGCTTTCTCTTTTTCACGTATCAAGTCCTCCTGCTTCTTTGACGTTAGAACTTTTCATAATTTTATCACTTCAATTTCAACAGCTTCATACAGATATTTTATGCTTGTGCTTGTGCTTGTGCTTGTGCTTGTGCTTGTGCTTGTGCTTGTGCTTGTGCTATAAAAGTTTACTTTTTAATAAAAAAGATTACGAGGACAATCGAATATTCAGATCTCCTGCAATATACGAAATAACCAATTTCACTTTTTGTTTACTGGTCACATAATTAGCCGATTTCCATTGTAATCGATTCTGAACTCCTTGTTGACGCTCTCCTACAGGATATCCATTCGATTCACAACCAATTTGACCGAACAATAAATACGCTTCAATTTCTACACCATAATCTTCTGGAATCGAAAAATCCAAATCTCCTAATATCCCTTGAAAATAAAGAACCGTCTCCGACTCATCAGGCATAGCCAGCGACAGATCACAATCAATATCTCCGATAGCATGCCATGAACTAGAACTTTGCATCATCCAGGGTTCACGGTCGTAACGAACATTCGTGATAAACCTCTGTTGCAAACGATACGGCTGTCCCCGGTGTGCCTTATTCGCATGTACGTAAAACCATCCTAACGATATCAAAGTAACCCCGATTACAATCATCAAATGATCTAATAATAATAACCCTAATCCTATTCCGCCAAAAATATATCCTTGTCTCATGGCTCCACTACGTAAACGCATAATTCCAATTAGCAACAAAAGAAGTGCGGCAACCGTAAAAAAGCCAAATGATACACCTAAAAGCACCTGCAACCCAATCGCAATTAATAACACTGCAAATATTTTTCTTTTTCTTCCCATAACCGCACCTCCTTTACTGCTAATAATAGAAAAGCCATACCCGCATGATGACACATACGCTGTATGGCTTCGCCTGTTCTAGCATATCATATTGTCATTTCAATAACTATAATTTACATTTATGAATAGCTATATTATATCTATGAACACGTAGTATGCTCACAAAGATAGATTAATATTGTGTATCGTCTTTAGAAAGAGATGGGCCTTCAGATGGATTAGATTCAATCGTTTTAGGTGCTAATTTACTTTTCAGCAAATTCAATTGCTCATCCACTCTAAGTTGTTTTTCTGCATCTTCTGCACTTACATACGGGCTTGATCCATAACCAGAACGGTAAGGAGCACGCATTACATCTGCTTCTGCTTCCATTTGCATGATTTTTTCTTCCATACGGTTAAATCCAAGCGAAGCGCCGCCTTTGTCAATCGAGTTCACAGAACTCACTTGAGCCATTTGTTTTTTCGCTTTTGCCATTTGAGCACGAGAAACCAATTCATTACGTTTGTTACGCATTTTGTAGAACTCGTCTTTCATTTCATGCAATTGGTTCATCATATCTGTTACTTGATCTTTAGCTTGACTGTGCATTTCAGAATACTCAGTGAATTTTTGATCAAAATACAATTTTTCTTCTAGCAATTTACGAGCAACTTCTTCTTGACCATTTTTAAGTGCAGCCGTTGCCTGGCTTTCACGTTGCATACCTACACGTGCAGCTTCATCAAAACGTTGTTTCATACGACGTTCATTTGCCATTTGTTTAGCTACAGTAACCTCTGCTTGATGAATTTCTGCTTCCATATCACGTAGATATTGATTTAACATTACAATTGGATCTTCTACCTTATCTAGTAAATCATTCACCGATGCCTTAGTCATATCTTTCAATCTTTTAAAAACTCCCATATTATAAATCTCCCTTCTCATATTGAGCGACTTTTTTTCTTAATTGTTCTACTTCTTTACGCAAAGCTTTATTTTCAATACCTTCCATCATCGAATCAAGATCACCATTTGATTTTGATGTCTGATCTGGAGCTTGTTGTGGAGGGCGATTTTTCCCAAAATAACGAGAATTGCTTTTGTGTGGAGCATCATACGTATTAGGTTCATACGCATTTTGTGAAGTACCCCAGTATCCGCCATAACTTTGACGTGGACCATAACGATCCTCAGGATATTCTTCATGAAAAGGATTTTGTTCAAAAGGACGATAGACCGGTGGCTGCTTAGGCACAATCAGTGCTGCAATAATATAGATCAACACTGTCGTTGTTCCGGTAAAAGGAATACTTAATATTAACAGAACCCGTAACAATGTTGGATTAATCTGAAAATATTCAGCTAGACCGCCACTCAGTCCCGTCAAAATCCTATCATGATTTGAACGATATAACTTCGGACGCATATTACTCCTCCTTACGATCTGCATCAAGCTTACGTCTCAAACGTTCTAATTCTTCATCTAATGACACACCATTTGTTGTGCCTGAACCAGAAGAATAAGAATCACCATTTCGCAAATCTCGTAACGCTTTGGCTTCAATTTCCCAATCTGAGATTCGATCTTCTAAACGTCCAAATGCTTGAGGTGTGCTTTGTACAGCATTCCCAAAACGACGATTCATCTGTTGTTGCAAACGAAGAGTCTCCATACGAGCATAATAATACTCACGTTTGCTATAGACTGCTTGATACTCTGACTTTAATGTATTTAATTGAACCTGTACTTCTCGCAAAGCTTCAGTATTTTGATCCAACAACTCATTATATTGATTCTCTTTTTCTTCATACATTACTTTTTCTTGCAAAGCCATACGAGCCAAATCTTCTTCTTCTGCTTGTAAAGCTAACATCGCTTGTTCTTCGCGTTTTTTACGCATCGCAGATGCTTGATCTACATGTTGTTTCAACTGACGTGTATGTTGAGTAACATGATGTTGCAATTGTTCAGCTTCCGTAATAGCACGTCGTGTATCTAAAAGAAATTGATCAATCATTCTCACAGGATCTTGACTCTGTTCTAATCTTTCATTTAAAGTAGCCACTGTAATATCACGTACACGTTTAAAAACGTTCATGAATAATTGCTCCCTCCCTTGCTTGATCACAAATGATCTTTTTTTGATATTCATCTATATCGTATTGCATCATATCGAACAAGTATGAATAACAGATGAAATCAACTATGAATAATAGTTTACTACTTTTCCAATAATAATTTACGATATTTTGCAATTACATCTTACTATTTTTATATCGTACATTATAAAGGTCTTTATTAGAATGTTACCCATTCGTAGACTACACACTAACAAGTAAGAAGTGATTTACATCAATGATGTTATCTGGTTAGAACATTCTATTCTGTTCTTGTTGATGGTGACGATTTTTTAGTAATGAATAACCCCACCATACTAATGCGATTCCAATAGCAGGTCCGATAATCCAAGACAATTTAGCAAAAAGGATACAAGCACCTATAACCGATAATGTAATCCCCAAAAATCGACGTCCACTTTGTAAAGCATAATATCCAAGTACAAGCAATGCGACCGGGAATAATAGTCCAATCAGGTAACCGAACAGACTATGTAAAACAGGTACAAATTTGCCAAAAACCATTAACACACCAATAATAATTAAAGCAAAAGCAGCTATACTTTTACGATTTATACGCAAATGTTCCACCTCCTTTACCTAGATATAGATACTCGTCAATTTCGGTATACACTTCTTAGATCGCAATTTTGAGCCAGATAACAATACTTTAGAGTTATAAAGTATGTATCTTTTCACTTTCATATCTGGTTGTAGCAAATGTTGTCTTTGCCTTATATACACATTGTAAAGTAGAATGGGTTTCTGCAAAATGGACTATAGGTGGTTTTTTATCCTAGACCTTAGACGGGGAGTCATTATGAAATATCAGAGGGATACTTAATTAACAGTATTTAATGATTTTTTACATACTACATACTACATACTACATACTACATACTACATACTACATACTACATACTACATACTACATACT
>NZ_JBHUGF010000009.1:229040-230698 GCF_042681745.1 Paenibacillus nicotianae
ATGTGATGTTCTAAAAAAGCAAATAAAAAAAAGCACCAGATCATAAGATCTAGTGCTTTTCATGTGTATGCCGGTGAAGGGACTCGAACCCCCACGGTTTCCCTCACGATTTTGAGTCGCGCGCGTCTGCCAATTCCGCCACACCGGCTAAGTAAAAATGATGCTATTTTTTGTTACTTCCATTTAACACATAAGAGCTAAAATGGCGCGCCCTAAGAGATTCGAACTCCTGGCCTTTTGATTCGTAGTCAAACGCTCTATCCAGCTGAGCTAAGGGCGCAAGAATTTTAAAAATAACTGGAGGCGCCACCCAGATTCGAACTGGGGATAGAGCTTTTGCAGAGCTGTGCCTTACCACTTGGCTATGGCGCCATATTATATTGTAAAATTTGGAGCGGACGATGGGAATCGAACCCACGACCCTCGCCTTGGCAAGGCGATGCTCTACCGCTGAGCCACGTCCGCTTACAGATCATTTAAGTAAAAGTAAATAATGGCTGGGGATATAGGATTTGAACCTATGCATGACGGAGTCAAAGTCCGTTGCCTTACCGCTTGGCTAATCCCCAATAAAAAGGGCGACCGATGGGACTTGAACCCACGAATGCCGGAGTCACAGTCCGGTGCGTTAACCCCTTCGCCACGATCGCCATGCTATAAAATAAATCATTAATGTTATATTGGCAGGGGCAGCAGGAATTGAACCCACACTAACGGTTTTGGAGACCGTTGTTCTACCTTTAAACTATGCCCCTTCAAAACTGGTGGAGGCTGATGGATTCGAACCACCGAACTCGGAGAGAACAGATTTACAGTCTGCTGCGTTTGGCCACTTCGCTAAGCCTCCACAATAAATAAAAAAAAGATGGTGCCGGCGAGAGGATTTGAACCCCCGACCTACTGATTACAAGTCAGTTGCTCTACCAACTGAGCTACACCGGCAAGTGTTATACATTAATCTAAATGGTGGCTCGGGACGGAATCGAACCGCCGACACGAGGATTTTCAGTCCTCTGCTCTACCGACTGAGCTACCGAGCCGTAGTCTAATGTATTGCTGTGTGTCGACTCTTCTACTCAATCATGATGAGAACCATCTGTTTAATGTAGTGAGTTGATACTGGTTATAAAGCAATTAATGGCGGAACCGACGGGATTTGAACCCGCGATCTCCTGCGTGACAGGCAGGCATGTTAACCCCTACACCACGGTTCCAGATTAATTGCGGGGACAGGATTTGAACCTGTGACCTTCGGGTTATGAGCCCGACGAGCTACCGGACTGCTCCACCCCGCGTCATTGTTCTTACTATAATATTCTATGGTGGAGGTTGACGGGATCGAACCGCCGACCCTCTGCTTGTAAGGCAGATGCTCTCCCAGCTGAGCTAAACCTCCATTGTGACACAAAACATATTATATCATTTTCTAATTATCATTGTCAAGTTATTTTTATAAGCTATGTTACTAAACTTAACAATACAATGAAAGAAAAGATATGACCCGTAGGGGACTCGAACCCCTGTTACCTCCGTGAAAGGGAGGTGTCTTAACCACTTGACCAACGGGCCTCACTTGTGGCGGAGAGAGAGGGATTCGAACCCTCGAGACGCTTGTGACGCCTACACGATTTCCAATCGTGCTCCTTCGGCCAACTCGG